>CABRNM010000017.1 GCA_902472315.1 uncultured Collinsella sp. | reverse complement strand
GCTTAATTTTGATTAAGCAACAGGGTGCCAATAATCTACCTACGCGATAATCGCCTTTTGCGGCTAATTGCGCGTGTTGCACTAGCTTGAGCCGATTTATTAACGCGATGTGAATCTACATACGCGTAGCTGGTATACAGCCGAGTACAGGCTGTATTTATCGCGGCGATTTACATAGGTATAGCGACTGTAACGAACAAGCGTGTCGCTGTATTTATTCCAGTAGTTCACTTGATCGGTGGACAAGTGGGCTGTTGCAACGAAACGCCAAGCGGGATGGACCCCATACGAGGGCGCCGCAAAGATAGGTGCGGGGGAGTGCGGCAGACGCTCTGAGAGCCGCTTTATGACCCCATTTCTCTTCAACCTGATTACCTTGCGGCACGAACCTCAAACCGTCCGTTAGGTTGCCAAAAGAAAGGCCCGCGCGGAGTCGCGCGGGCCTTGCACTAGAAAATCTAGAAGCACCAAGCGGGAAACACGTTGCCGGCACTGTTGGCACTACCGCTTTTGCAGCGACCGAAAGGGTCAACATAGAAAAAGTCCGTTGAGTCACTCGGAGACACGGAACGAGTATTGAAATAGCACACAATCTCAGGTCCAGAATACCTCGACGCCGCATAGTACTCGTACTGGGTACCGTCAGACTGGAGGTATCCGTAAATCTCGGTCGTAGAGAGGATGAAGACCTTGTCATTCGTTGCCGTCGGAGTGCCGGCGCTACCGCCGCCCTCGTTGTCCGTCATCTTCGTGACAGCCTTCGCCTTGGACTGGAGCTCGGCCGGCAGGAGCGCCCAGAGAGATGTGTTTGTATAGGACATCGTTGGTCGTCTCAAACGTCAGCCCCGCCTTGCCGCTACCGTCGGCGAGGTCGTCATGGTTGATACCGATGATGCGGTATCTGGGCATCGTGGTGTCAGCACTGCGAATCTCTCATAGAAGATATGCAACAACTTGATAATTTCGCAGCCTTAAGGAAGAACCTTTTCACTGTTTCTGAGGACAGCACGATTGAAGAAGCCTCGGTCCATGAAGGAGACTTTCCCATTTACATAGATTAAGATAAGGTCGTGAATGACCAATATGAACTTGAGCATATTCCGTCCGTATTCATACTGGATGACCAAGGAAACATCATCGGCTCATCCGAAGGAGAGGAAGAACCTCTTGCCTTATTAAAGAAATACGCCGAATACAACGGATATAAAGCGGAAGGAGGCGACATCGAGTAACTATCAAAGACCAGTTTAAGGAGCCAGCCATGAAGAAATGCCTGCCCTCCATCGTCTCAGCAGCTCTTTGCCACTCCCTTGTCATGACACCATTTGTACCCGTTGCGGCAGCCCATGCCGACGAGGGATCTCCCGCCGAGAGCAGCGATATCTACGTCGGAGTCAATTACGACGAAAATTACGATATATCCCTTTTTTGAGCGCGGGCGCTGCGCGGATTCATATTCCAAGGCGTGGTGCGATTCTCACGGATCTGCAAATAACCGCCCCGTCCCTCACAAGGTCAAGCTGAACGCGAAGGAGGAGGCTTGCCTGCGCGATCTCTAGCTTGTTGGCACCGCTGAAGTTATCGCCGGTCTCGTGACAACCGGTCCTGGCGGCGGCTTTTTTGCAACCGCAATGACATCGTACCGACTTTTCATTTGCATGTTCTGAAAGGAAGTTGCCATGTTGTCGCAAAATCAATCGAGATACTTGACCACAATCGGCTTTGCCCTGCTTGCATTACTCTTTGCTAGCGACCTTTTGCTGAAACCGCCCAAGGAACTCGTTTTGCTTGCCATAGACTGCATTTCCGCCCTTTACTTTACGGCAACCCTAATCATCGGACTAAAGGAGAGGAAAAAAGGCGCAGTCGTTGCGTCCGCCGTAGGCGTGATCACAGCCATTGCCTCATTCTTTATCTGACACATTGGTGATCTAGGGGCGATATCGTAGGAATACGACCGGGAGAGCCGGGACCAGATTGCCCGGGTTGCCCGGTCGGCTCGCGCGACGGCGCGGCGGTTCGACAGAAAGCTCTCCGGACTTCACGCCGTTTCTGATCGCATTGTAGACAGCCATCTCGTCTTCGCAGTCGGCGAGCACGCGGTGTGCGTCGTCGTTTTGGATGTACAGTAAATCTCGAAGGTCCTCCATGCACCAGCGTCCGAGATTTGGCCATGCGCGTCGCGCGAGCTGATAAGTGTCGATTGCGATGTTGTAGTTAAAGTCCAGACCAAAGCCGTCCCAGGCAGAACGGCATTGTTTCCTTGATTATCAACTTCATCCGGACACTTCCCGCATTCATCCGTGTGTGTACGGATGAATGCGGGGTTCGATACCCCGGCGGCCTGATCGGCAGACCGCCGGGAATTCTCACTCCTCGATAAAAGCCGGCACTCGGTTAGTCCTGCGCATCTTGAAATCGCCAGTCTCGTGGGAGACGTAGAGAATGCCGTCCATCCCGTCTCGTGATGCATACGACAGGTGAACTGAACCGCAATCCGATCCATCATTGTCGAGAAGATCAAACGAATTCGGATCGCTCGTTGCGGCCAAACGACCACTCATACAAGAGCCATCGTCATTACAGATTTGCCATTCCATGTCTTCGCCTGCAAGAATCGCCATAGACGGCCTGGTCGCGCCATCGTTGACATACATCCCGTCTATGCCAAACCCATTTTCAGCGCCATCGATGAACGACTGCTCGGACCTATACCTCGCAAATGATGCACATAGCACCATTGCAAGACAAAGTACAAAGCCAACAATCGCTATCTTTGCATAGCTCTTGCCTATCATGTCATTCACCTCCCTCGTATGTATCGAGGTATTCCTGCTTGAGCGTCTGCGAGGACGACTTGATCTTTTCCACGAGCGTGCCGGCTTCGATGAAGTAGAACGAGTCGGTGAGGTCTGCCAGGTCGTCGAGCAGATGGCTTGAAATGAGCACGCTTCGTCCCCGCGCCACCTCGCTGCGCATCGCGTCGCAGGAGGTTTTCCGCTTTCCCGGATCGAGGCCGTTCAGCGGTTCATCGAGGATAAGGTACGGGCAATCGGTCGATATCGCCATGGCAAGCTTTACCTGCTGCTTCATTCCTGTCGAGAGTTTACGGGTCGGCTTGTCGAGATATGGGGAGATTCCGAGGGAGCTGCAGAGCGAGTCGATGTCGGCGGCCGATTTCCACGCCTCCCTAACGAAAGCAAGGTGCTCGAGGGCCGATAGCGTGGGGTAGAGATCCGCGCCGCCCGAAGAGCTCAGGTAGACGAGTTCTGCAAATTCGGCTGATCGACGTTGGCAGATTCCGTCTGCCGCCAGGCTTCCCGAGCGGATGCGGGTGGGAAATTGGCCCGACAGCGCTTCAAGAAGGGTGGTTTTCCCCGAGCCGTTGGGAGCAATGAGGCCCGCCGCCGTTCCCGGGCTCAGGAAAAGCGATCCGATTGAAAGTATCGTCGTGCTTCCGTATCCCACGCTCACGTCCAGAAGCTCGAGCCCATGGTGCTTTTTCGCGGGTCCAGACTGTTTGGGGGAACGTGTCGCAACGGCGCCGACCGCAAAAAGGACCGCGACGTATGCCAGGGCCACGGCAAGCATCGATGCGCTGCCTGAACCGGAGCCAATGAATTCTGTCGGGAAGCATCCTACGTAACCCGTTGCCTCGATAGGCGAGAATACGGCCAGCGGCAGGAGCCCGAGCACGGCATTATGCCCTAGTGCCGAATCGGACAATAACGGGAATGCCGGGGCCGCGACAAGCAGCGCGGAGGTAAGGGGGCCCGCGAGGACGCGCCTCGTTGCGGTCGATAGGACGGCGGAGCAAACGGATATCAAGGTTCCGCCCGCAAGCAGCGCGAGAAGCAGGGCTGTGAAGACGTTTCCCGCGGTCGTGGTGGTAAGCGCGCCGTCATGGAAGAAGGCGATCGGGTACCCGATCTGCCCGAAGCCGTTTAGGGCCAAGGCGTAAATGCCCCCGGGTGCGAGGCCGGCGAGGAGCATCGCGGTCCCCGCGGCGATTATCGAAAACACGGTTTGGATAAGGCGCCGGAATTTGGGCACGGGCGCCTTTGCCGCCAGGGTCCCGGGCCTTGTGGCGCCGAGCATGAGTATCGACGAGAGAAGGAAGGGGATGAAGGGAAGGAAGGACGGCGCCTGGGCAATGGCGTAGGGCAGGAAGGAGAGGAACGGCAGGTCGTTTGCGGAGGCCGGGATATCCGCGATGCCGGAGCTGCTCAGGGCACGGCAATATGCGAGCGCTGCGTCATTGGTCTCCTGGTCTCCCACGATGGACCCGGATTGGAAGCCCTCGTCCATGAGCGCGTAGTAGCTCTCGGCAGAATCGAGAAAGGCGGCGTCGGTTTGAGCGGCAAGGGCGGCGTTCGCGTATCTTGCAAGCTCCGCGTCATCTTGCTGCTCTGGAGATAGGTCTGTGCCGCTGGCCTGGGGCGCGCGCGTATTGAATGCGTCGACAAAGCCCTGCATGCCCTGTTTCATAAAGAAGGGCCCGTAGATGGGTGAATTGAACGCAATGGGGACGGAAAAGGCTGCAGCGAGAACGAGCGTACAAATCCATACGGCCTTGTCTCTTAGGATTAGTTTGAGAAGAAGTCGACAGTACATTTAAAAGCACCTACGTTCATCAAAGAATTGTTAGATTAAAAGTAACAGACCGGATGAAGATACGTGCGACGGGGGCGAGGCGAATGGCTGAGCGGTATCGATATGCGGGTTCAACGGTATTATATTGACTACATAGATTATTAACTAGCATTTCTAACAGTTAAGGAGACGGGTGCTTTCCAGCAGACTCCTTCGATGATGCCTTCCGCTAGTTGCTATGCCGGTTTCAGCCAACAAAGAATGTGCCCGGGCGCTCAGGTTCACCGTTAGCGTTGGCAACATATGAGATGGGCCAGACCCTTGCCGCGCGCCGATTGCGCGAGAGGTGTCGGGCTCCATGTTTATTCCACCTGCTTGTTATCAACCAGCTTCGTTCAACGTCAGACATTCAAGATGTCAGACGTCGAACCTGCGCCAAAGACGCAGCTGGGGCTACTAGTTGCCTACAATCGCTCGCGAAGCTCGCCTGTTCGTGCGTGAATGTCTGACAGCTCCGTCAGACATTGTCGGACATTTGATTGTTCGACAAATGCGCACGTGGTCGCGTTCGCAAAGATTACTGAACGGTAGATGGGTGCGTTGAGACCGGAGCAAACGGCGGATGCCAGAAAAATGGCCTCACAGAATCGCACCCATGGTTGATAAAATTGACCGCCCGGGCGCAAATACCCGGGCGGTCAATTCATCCCCTCGTTCGCGATCCTGTTGGGCTTTGGGGCTTTGACATGTTGTTGACGGATGGATCAGCCGTACAGCTTGATCTCCCGGGATTCCATGTGGTCGTCCCCCAATAAGACGTCCCTGATGTAGCTCTGCGGCAGGAACTCGACTGGCAGCACTGGGTCGTCGACGCAGCCGGGCACTGGGAGTAGGCGTGGCCTTTGGACATAGCGTGGCCGCCTGCCGGCGGTCGGACTGCCACTTCAGCCAAAAGCTCAGGCGCGCGCATTAAAATAATGGATATATCGCTTGATTGGCTTTTGACCAAGCATGAACATCGCAGGTAAATCCGTGTACCAATTTTTGGTACACGGATTTACCTGCGGTTTGTTGAAAGCTCTGACATGCGCTGTCGACTTCATTAAAATCGATTGCCGATCAAGTCTTCCTATATATGCGAGCCCCAAGAAACTGCGCTGTGAACCTGAGTCCTCTATCGATCGGCCCGGTGCACCGGGCCGCTGTCCTCGAGCCGGCAACAGCTTGCCGGTCTCAAAACGTATGCCGCCAGACACTCGGAAATCAAGTCATCGATGCCATGCAAATCGAGTGCCAAAACCTCCTCTTGCATTCCCATGAGAAAATCAAAAGACAAGGCAGGAGGCTGAAAAATGACACGATACGGTTATGCCCGTGGAAGTACGAAAGACCAGAAACTTGACCGCCAAATCGAAGCGTTGGTGAACGCCGGCATTGCTTACGAACGCATCTACAAAGACAAGGAGACCGGCGCTCGCGAGGGCGACCGCGCACAGCAAAAAAGTTGTTCAAGAAAATGAAGCGCGGTGATGAAGTGGTGGTCGAAAGCTGGGAACGGCTGTCGAGGTCGACCAGACAGCTGCTCAACTATGACCTGATGTTCCGCAACCTAGGGGTCGATGTAATCACTGAATCAAAACGTGTACACCAGCCACCAAAGATGCCGAAAAATGTCGTTTTTGGAGGCTGATGTACATAAATGCAGAATCCCGCGTAGCCCAGAACCACTCTCCACATGTCTGGACTCTCTATGCTCGCGCTGGATAGACATCGCCAGAACGGGTATAGTATCGAAAGTTTTGTCGTTTACCAGCGGGGGAGTCCTGTGGGCATCAAAAAGAAGATCAAAAAGGAGCTTATCGGCACTTCCGATTACCCGTCGAATAAGATCTTCACGATCTCCAATTTCATTACCTTCACGCGCCTGATCCTCACGCTGGTCTTCCTGTACCTGTTTGTGACGGACAACAACCGTGTCGTCGCCATCGTCATCTATGCCATCGCGGCCTCCACCGACTGGATGGACGGCCAGATTGCCCGCATGACCAAAACGGTTTCGTGGCTCGGCAAGGTTATGGATCCCATCTGCGACCGTGCACTGCTATTTACCGGCGTACTGGGCCTGGTGGTCCGCGGCGAGCTTCCCATCTGGGTCTGCGTGCTCATCATTGGTCGCGATATCTACCTTGGTATCGGCACGCTCATCGTGCGCCACTATCACCGCCGTCCCATCGATGTGGTGTTTCCCGGCAAGATTGCCACGGCGCTGCTCATGACCGGCTTCTCGCTCATGCTGTTGGGATTTCCCACCGTGGACGGCTGGCATCTGCTGCCCGCCACGTTCACGGCCTTCCCGGGCCTCAACGGCAGCCCGGTACCGCTTGGCATCTTCTTCGTGTATGGCGGCGTCATCTTCTCCATGCTCACCGCTGTCATCTATTCCATTAAGGGTGGAGCGGCCATTAAACAGGCTGTCGCACATCCCGAGGACGAAGACATCGACTTTCTTAACCCCGAAATCGAAGACTAAGTCGTTGGGGTATGATTACGTACAGTTCATTCTTTGCGGCATGTCCGCGTTAAGTTAGGGGTTGTCATGGACAACATGGTTAACAATATGCCTCAGAACAATAAGGCCTCAGACGCCACCTGCGTTTTCCGCGTTCCTTCGAGCGATGTCACCGTTCCCGACCTCATGGCCAACGTGCACATCACCGCGCCCGTGTTGTCTATCGTCAAGGGCCCGCAAACCGGGGCCGCCTTTGAGCTCGAGGATAATGTGACCACCATCGGCCGCGATCCTGCCAACGGCATCTTCCTCAACGACATGACCGTGTCGCGTAGCCACGCGCGTATTATTCGCGAGGGTCTGGGTGCCCGCATCGAGGACCTGGGCTCGCTCAACGGTACGTGGGTTGACGGCGCTATCGTCAACGGCGCACCGCTGCACGACGGCTCTTCCGTCCAGATCGGTACGTTTACGCTCATCTATCACGAGAGCACGCCGGAGCGCATCGAAACCGGTGAGTAGGGCATGGCCGAACGCAACTATCTGAGTATCGGCCAGGTCGTCAATCTACTTCGAGGCGCATACCCCGATCTTTCGAACTCAAAAATTAGATTTCTCGAAGATGAGGGGCTCATCACCCCTCATCGCACGCCTAAGGGCTATCGTCAGTACTCCAAAGAGGACGTTGACCGCCTGGAGGTCATTCTGCATCTGCAGAAAACTCGCTACATGCCGCTCAACGTGATCAAGCAGCGCCTGGAAAACGCCACGGACCTGTCTACGCTCGCCTACGAGGTGGGCCTGCTGTCCGATGTTCCGCTCAAGACGGAACCCAAGGAGACTAAGCAAAAGCTGCATCCCATCGAGACCATCCCCGATATGCTCGGCGTCGAGATCTCGTTTATCCGCTCCCTGGCCGAAAACGACCTTATTCGCATCATCAAGAGCCCGCAGAATCGCGAGCTTGTCGATGGCCGCGATTTCCCGATCATCCGCTATTGCTCCGAGCTTTCGCGCTTTCATATCGAGCCGCGCAACCTGCGCCAGTACGTATCGTCCGCAAACCGCGAGTCCTCGATGTTTGAGCAGGTGCTCGTAAGCATGCTCGGTATGGATACTTCCGACGACGAGCGCGATGCCAAGCTCGAGCGTGCATTTAAGAAGCTGCATGACCTCACCGAGGGCGTCCATACCGCTCTGCTCAAGAACCGCGTATTTGAGTCACTCAACGCCGTGGTGGAGGATGCCGATATCGATGCCCTCGACGAGGAGATCGCACGCTCCGAGTCAACCAAGGCCAAAAGCGAAGAGGCATCTACCTCCGCGGTCCCCGTGCGTGAGGAATCCCTCGTGCAGCCGCTCAAAGTTATTGCCCCCTCGCACGCCGCCACCGCCAGCGCGAACAAATAGACGCTGCCGCAAACAATCCTCCCCTGAAAGGTCATGCCATGTACGACTTCGAATCTCACATCGTCGACATCCCCGACTATCCCGAGCCCGGAGTCGTCTTTAAGGACATCACGCCGCTCTTTGGTAATCCCGAGGCGCTAAAGGCCATGGTTGATGCCCTGGCCGAGCATTTTGCCGGCATGGGCATCACCAAGGTCGTGGGTCCCGAGGCTCGCGGCTTTATGGTCGGCGTGCCCGTGGCCGTCGCCCTGGGCGCTGGCTTTGTGCCCGCACGCAAGCCGGGCAAGCTGCCACGCAAGACGGTAAGCGAGAGCTACGAGCTCGAATATGGCACCGACTCTATCGAGATCCACGCCGATGCCATTACCTCTAAAGATACCGTGTTGATTCTGGATGACTTGGTCGCGACGGGCGGAACCGTCGAGGCAACAGGTAAACTGGTGCGAGATATGGGCGCAAAGCTTGTGGGTTACGGTTGTATCCTCGAGCTTGCGTTTCTCAACCCGCGCGAGAAGCTCACGCCTTCCAACGAGGACGTTGAGCTCTTTAGCCTGGTAACGGTGGACTAGACGTTACCCTTAGATACCGGAAAGGAAGCTCCATGCGCACAGCAAACACGCATAAAAACATGGCACGCTGCGCTGCTACGGCAACCCTCGCTTGTGTTTTGGGCCTGGGCCTCGCGGCTCCTGCCTATGCCGATACCGCATCCGACCTTGCCGCCGCTCGTACCAAACTCGAGCAGATCGGCACGCAAACCCAGCAGATCTACGACGAGCTCGCCACTCAAACTCAGGCGCTCGACCAGACCGCTGGCGAGATCACGCAAAAGCAGCAGGAGATCGCCGATGGCCAGGCCAAGCTTTCCAACTACGTTGCCGGTGAGTACAAGACCGGCGGCCTGAGCCTACTCCAGGTTCTGACGGGCGTCGATGACCTGGGCGATATGCTCAACCGCCTGTTCTACTACGGCAAGGTTTCCGACAAGCAGGCCCAGACCATCCAAGAGGTCAAGGAGCTTAAGCAGGAGCTTACCGACAAGCAGACCGAGCAGGAGAAGAACGTCGCCGCCACGCAAAAGAAGGTCGACGAGCTCAACGCTCAGCAGGCCGAGGCTCAGAGCGTCGTCAGTTCCCTGGACTCGCAACTGCAGGCCGAACTTGCCGCCGAGGCCGAGGCCAATGCCGCACTGCAGGCCGGCATTAACGCAAGCACCGCCGAGAAGGCCACGGTGAACACCGAGACCGCCGGTACGACTGAGAACACCAACAACGGTGGCGGTACGACCAACAACGGCGGCAACACGCCCGCGCCCACGCCCGCTCCTGCCCCTACGCCGCAGCCCGCTCCGGCTCCGGCTCCGACTCCGGCCCCTTCTGCGCCGAGCCAGTCCGTTGACGGCGGCTCCGTTGTTTCGCGTGCCTACAGCAAACTGGGTTGCGCTTATTCCTGGGGCGGCATTGGTCCGAACAGCTTTGACTGCTCCGGCTTTGTGAGCTACTGCCTCACGGGTCGCTACTGCCGTCTGGGCACCACCGGCACGTTTATGGGTTGGACGCGCGTTTCCGATCCTCAGCCGGGTGACGTTGTGGTCAACTCTTGCCACACCGGCATCTATATTGGTGGCGGCCAGATGATCCATGCCTCCGATTACAATACGGGCGTTATCATCAGCTCTGTCGCAGCCGGCATGAACAACAACTACATTTTCGTGCGCTACTAAGTCGCTCTGTATAGCAAACGAATGTGAACCTCGTGGTCTTTAGGCTGCGAGGTTCATTTTTCATTTATTTGTGACCATGCTCCATACATGATCCCAATGAGCTAGTTTTCAATACTAGATGCACGTTTCATAGGTAAGCAAGATGGCTATAATAAATAAGGAACATTTAGAAAGGACTCTCTATGAGCTGGGCACTTATCTCCGATTCGAGCTGCAACCTCCGCGATTGGCAACCGACCGCGCCCCAAACCACCTTTGCATTTGCACCCCTCAAAATTCGAGTGGGGGAGCGCGAGTTCGTCGATGACCTCACGCTCGACGTTCACGAACTCAATTGCGCCGTGCAGGCGGAGTCAAGCGCTTCTTCGAGCGCCTGTCCGAGCGTAGGTGAGTGGACCGAACTCTTTAGGCTTGCCGACAAGACAATTTGCATGCCCATCTCCGAGGGCGTCTCGGGAAGCTACAATGCCGCCGTCACGGCACGCGACTTGGTTCTTGCCGAGGATCCGAACCGAAAGATTCATCTGGTCAATTCTCGCGCAGCCGGCGGCAAAATGGACCTGATCTTCCTGCTGTTCGACCGCTATCTCGCAAGCAATCCCAACGTCTCTTTTGAGGAAGCCTGCGGCTATTTTGATGAGCTGGAACAGAACAGCAAGATCCTCTTTAGTCTATGCAATTACGAAAATCTCTCCAAGGCCGGACGTATCCCCAAGGCGGCCGGCGTCATCGCCAATAAACTCAACATTCGAATTTTAGGCACAGCAAGCGAAGCGGGGGAGATCAAGCTCGTCGGTCACACCCGTGGCGCAAAGAAGATGCTTGGCAAGATTGTCGACACCATGGAGGCCGAGGGCTTTACCGGCGGCGAGGTCGTTATCGATCATGTCGAGAATGAGGCGGGCGCCCAGGCACTTGCGAGCCGCATTGTGGAGCATTGGCCCGGCTCCAAGACCATCATCATGCCTTGCAACGGACTGGATTCATACTATGCCGAGATGCACGGGCTCATTATCGGCTACGGCATGGGCGTTGCTTCGGGCCGATAATGTCTAACTAGACAAACGTACGGGCGGGACAAAGTGTCTGATGGCTCTTTGTCCCGCCCGTCTTTTACGTCGGCCAGCTATTTAAACCCATTGAACTTGAGGTAGCTCATCAGATACGCCTTCGATACAAAAGACGAAACCGCACTGCGCACGAGCAGCGACTCGCGCGTGACCTGATGAGCCGTATCGGGCACGGGAGTCTGCTCGACGGAAAAAGCCGCACGAATCGATGCCTCAAGCTGATTAATCACATAATCAAAGGCGGTCGGTGCATCATAGCTCAGGCGCTGAATGTTAAAGAGCGCCTGAACCGCAGCGATGGGCAGCACCTGCTTAAAGATACAAATGGAGATGAGACGCGCAATCTGCTCGCGACCATATTGCTTTTTAACCGGAGCGGGAACGAGGCCGACCTTTACGTAATTATTGATCATCGATGGCGTAATGACGGGCTGCTCCACACAAATCGAAAGCGGCTCCATCCACAGCTCGATGTACTCAATGACCTGGTCACGGTAGAGCGTTACATTCGGCAACTGGTTATAGCGCGGCAAGCTGAGTGTATTGAGTTTGCGGACTATATCAGACTGGATAAATGCATCAGGTAGCACCGTAGGCTGAATATCCTCTGGGCTAATGCTAACCGACGTATCGGACATAGGAATGACATGTTTAACGTGATTCATATGGTGCCTCCGTTCGTTTTCAATATTGTATTCTAGATTATCTAGTTTTGCATACCACAATGAACGGTATGATCTTCGGCTTTGCCTCGGGTCCGGCCGCAGGATAACTGGCTTGTTTTTGCACAACAAAACCTCCGGCGGCAACGTTGCCTCAAGCTCGTTACCGCCGGAGGTTTAAGTAAAATAACAACCTTACATAAGATATATTATCGTACTTATCCGTGTAGGAAAGCGTATGCGCTGGTAGCCGCTATGGCTCCGTCCGAAACGGCGGTCACAACTTGGCGTAAACGCTTGGAACGGATATCGCCGGCAGCAAATAAGCCAGGCGTGCGGGTGGCCATCGATTCGTCGGTCACAATACCGCCGTCGGGCGCCAGATCCACCAGATGCTCTACAAGCTCGGTATGGGGCTGCGTGCCAGCAAAGACAAATATGCCAAACGAACCAGGATCGAAGGACTCGGAATAGGTGCCACCGGTAGCGTTGTCCTTAAACGTGATAGTCGTGGGCATGGTCTCGCCTGATAGTTCCACAATACTAGTTTGGTACCTAACTGAAATAGTATCTTTTGCGAGCACCTTTTGAACCACGCCATCGGGGGCACGGAACTGATCGCGGCGCAAGACGATGGTCACGTTGCTGGCGATTTCCGACAAGAACAGGGCTTCCTCGCAGGCAGCATTGCCGCCGCCGATGACAAAAACCTGCTTGCCGCGAAAGAACATGCCGTCGCACGTCGCGCAATACGAAACGCCGCGACCGCGATACGTATCCTCGCCAACAAAACCCGCAAATCGCGGCGTGGCACCCATGCAAGCGATAACACTCGAGGCCAACGTATCGCCCGTATCATGATGCACCGTAAACAGCGCCGCATCCGCATCGTAATCGATACCCGTCACCATGCTCCATGTAACCTGCGCTCCCAGGCCCTCTGCATGTTGCTGAAAACGCTCGCCAAGCTCGGCACCGCTCAAGAGCGGAATGCCCGGATAGTTCTCGACCTCATTGGTTGTGGCGATCTGTCCTCCCGACATGCCCTGTTCGATCACAGTCGTCGTGAGATTGGCACGCGCCGCATAAATGGCTGCGGCATAGCCCGCGGGGCCGCCGCCGATAATAGCAACATCGATCGGCTGATGAGTAGTCATGAAGAGACCTCCTGTCGAAAGATTGGCGTTCTTTGCGCTCATACCCAAATTTATGCGAACGTGACACTCATGCACTACAATGATTCTCTGTGAAACAAAGATGAAGGGGAGATATCGATGGATCAGACGCAGACGAGCGATGACGCTCCCCTGCTCACGCACAGCACTCCCCAATCGGGACAAACCACGCTCTTGGCTCAGCAAAAACCTCTCGTGACTATCGTGCACGCCTCGGTCGGCTCGGGCCACAAGGCCGCCGCAAATGCGATTGCGCAGGCATTCGACCACATCCGCGGCACCAATGGCATCCCCGAGGATGTTGAGATTGAAGTGCTCGATATCCTTGATTTTGGACGCATAAAATTCGACGGCAACAAAACGGCCGCCTCGTTTACCGGCGCCACGCGCCCAATTTATGACTTGACCTGGCGTTATACCCTTACCGGACACCTGCTTTGGGGCGGTGGCACGGCATGGTCGCGCATCATGTTCCCCGCATTTAACGAATACGTTCGAACTCGCAGGCCCATTGCCGTGGTAGCCACACATATCACGGCAGCCAACGTCGCCGTCGGCGCGCGCGTCATTACGGGCATCGACTATCCTGTCATTTGCGTACCGACCGATTACGAGGTCGAGGGTTGGTGGCCCCATAAGGACACCGACCTGTTCTGCGTGGCAAACGAGTTTATGGCCGAAACACTCCGACCCCGTAAGGTTCCCGAGGCAAAGATCCGCATTACGGGCATCCCCATTCGCGCCGGGTTTGATACGGACTACAACCGCGAGGAAGAACTCGAGAAGTTCAATCTCCCCACAGACAAGCTCGTTGTGCTGGTGATGGCCGGCGCCAGTTTGCCTCAACCGTACGTTCGCTTTCGCGCGGAGATGGACCGCACCCTCCCCTTCCTGCGCAGCTTCGAGGACATGCACTTTGTCTTTTTGCCGGGCAAGGATGCCGAATATGCCACCCGTCTCAAAACGCTTTTCGATGCCATGAAACTCGAGAACGTCACGGTTCTTGACTACGTCGATGACATGGCAGCGCTTATGCACGGCTGTGACCTGGCAATCCTCAAATCTGGCGGACTCACTGTTACCGAATGCCTGTGCGCACACCTGCCTATGATTCTGCTGGGCAAGTCATATGGCCAGGAAAAGGCCAACACCACCATGCTCACCGGCATGGGCGCCAGCATGCATGTCACGACCGCACGCGAGCTCATCGTGACACTGCGCCATCTCCACGATCATCCCGAATCGCTCAAGGCACTGCTCATCAACGGCGAAGTTCTACGCCGTCCACGCGCAGCCGAGGACATCGCCATCGCAACCATGGAGCTTGCAGGCAAGCCCCAAAAACGTAAACGAGCCTTCTGCCGCTTCTACTGGGGCGGGAAGCCTGCCCATATCAGGTAGTGATTTACTGTCCGCTGACCGGCCCGACCCGCCTATATATCATCCCATGCTCAAACATTCTCGCTTCGCTGCGAAACTGCGCGTGGGACGATATATAGGCCCCCGCGGGCCAGCTGCGTTTACGCACTAGCAGCTACACCAGATTCCCCTCCACAAGAACCTGCAAAGGCGAAACCGGAAAATATAAATACAGTTAGCCGACGCGACAAAGGGGGCGTCCCTTTATCGCGTCGGCTAACCAGAAAGATTGTTTTATCTCAAGCATGTAGCCCTTTCGCCTGAGCCCCATACATATCGTCCCGCGCGCAGTTTCGCAGCGCAGCGAGAATGTTTGAGCACGGGATGATATGTATGGGGCTCAGGCGAAAACGGGATCCATGCGCCCCTGCGAAGCGAGAATGTTTGAGCATGGAATGATATGTGTGAGAGGCGGGCGGGAGGGATACGAGTGCCCCGCGAGAATGTTTGAGCATGGAATGATATATAGGGGCCTCTCACGGGTAAGCGGACATTACAATACGCCGCTAGAACCGAAACCGCCGGCTCCTCGGTCGGTATTGTCTAGTTCGTCTACTTCTATGAGGTTGACCGTGGGGACTTCTTGGATGACAAGCTGGGCGATGCGGTCGCCTTTGTTGATCTGGATATTGTTGGTGGGATCCAGGTTGATGAGGATGACCTTAAGCTCACCTCGATAGTGGGCGTCGATGAGACCGGGCGTGTTGACTATAGACAGGCCTTGCTTAATGGCTAGGCCGCTACGGGGCTGGACAAAGCCGGCGTAGCCATCGGGCAGCGCAATGGCCAAGCCAGTGGAGACCAAGCGGCGCTCAAAGGGCTTGAGGGTGCAGTCTTCGTTGGCACGGAGGTCAAGGCCGGCATCTGTGGGATGAGCGTATTTGGGAAGCTCGACCGTGGGATCGAGACGCTTAATGTTAACGGTAATGTTGGACATGAAATCACCTTAGCTTGTCGAGCTCTTGCAAAAACTCGTCGACGTCTTTGAAATCGCGATAGACCGAGGCAAAACGAATGTAGGCCACCTTGTCGATCTTGGCCAGGCGCTTAAGCACCATATCGCCCAGTTCGTGGGATGTAACAGCCGTCAGCGTACGGGAACGCAGCTCCACCTCGATATCATCGATGATCTCGTTGAGCTTTTTCGTATCGATATCGCGCTTAATCGTGGCACGCATCAGGCCAACCAGCAGCTTGTTGCGATCGAACCGCTGCTTTGACCCGTCGGATTTGATAACCTCGATGGGATCTTCGCAGCGCTCGAACGTCGTAAAACGATAATTGCAAGAACAGCATTCGCGACGACGCTTGATAGTGTTATTCGACTCCTGCATACGGGAATCGACAACACGGGTATGTGCCTTGCCGCATTTGGGACAGCGCATGGTACCTCCTCTTAAACGATAACAAGGGTACCATGCGACCGAGTGGAAATCTTACGAACGAGCCGGAACTTTCAGAACTGCACCAGCATCAAGAGAGCCGCGATCGAGGTGATTGACACTACGAATCATGTCGGAAGTCTCCTGCGTGGAAAGGCCATCGATGGGATGCTCCTGGGCAAGCGACCACAGGGAATCACCGGACTGCACACGAACCGTCTCGTAGGTAACGTTGGCTACGGAATCGGCATATGCAGCGTGACGAGCAGAAAAAACTGACGTGACGAGCACGAAGAACAGGGTGAACGCTACAGCAACAGCAACAATCGTCGAGACCTTCAGGGCAACAGGAGCCGAAGCAGCGGCCGCACGCTGGGTGCGAACGGGTTTAGTGGCCACGGCCTGAAAATGGGAGCGTCCACCCTTCACGACCGTGAAGGCAGGCGAGGCGGGCGCCTCGAGCTTAAGGGCGAGGTTTCCCTGGACCATATCCGCTGCATTCATTCTGTTCTCCTCTCGTTTGTTTTGACGAGAACTGTTTTATCAAGCCGCGGGGACAAAAAAAGTCTAGCGCGGGAACGAGTGTTCGGTTATTATTATCTTCGAACAGTTGTTCCTGTCAAGAAAAAATAGAACATTTGTTTGGTATCGGTAGAGAGGAATCCCTGATGGCTCGCAAAATTACCAAGCGTCAGCAGCAAATTTACGACTTCATCAAGGAATATCAGCAGGAGAAGGGCTATCCGCCCAGTGTGCGCGAGATGGCTTCGGCCGTGGGCCTTTCCTCCCCTAGCACCGTACATGCGCATCTCTCCGCACTCGAAGCACGCGGCCTGCTCAAGCGTGACGCCACAAAGCCTCGCGCTCTCGAGCTCTTTGACGAGGACGGATCTTCCGTATCCATCTCAAAGTCCGATGAGCCCACGGCGCCCCGCGGCACGGTATCGCTGCCTCTCGTAGGCCGTGTCGCTGCAGGGATTCCCATCCTTGCCGAGCAGAATATCGAGGACACCTTTACCATCCCAACCGAGATCGCAACGGACCAGGGGTCCTTTATCCTCGAGGTCCACGGAAATTCGATGATTAACGTCGGTATCTATAACGGCGACTACATCATCGTTCGTGAGCAGAAGAGTGCCATGAATGGCGAGATTGTCGTGGCCATGATCGATGGTTCCGCAACAGTCAAAACGTTCTATAAGGAGCAGGGTCGCGTTCGCCTGCAGCCCGAAAACGACACCATGGAGCCTATCTACGCGACAAATCCCACGATTCTGGGCAAGGTCGTCGGCTTGATGCGCCGGTTTTCGTAATGCAAAAACGCATCACGGTCTTTGATACCATTCGCAGGTTTACCATGCTGTCGATGGCGGGGTTTCATACCTGCTACGACCTTGCCTACCTATATGGGTGGAAGATGCCCTGGTTTACCCAGACCATCTTCCAGGACATCTGGCGTGCCAGCATCAGTTGGGTATTTTTGTTTATTGCCGGCTGGATGTGCACCCTCTCGCGCAACAACATCAAGCGTTCCGCCAAATATGCTGCCGCCGCTTTGGTCGTATGGATCGCAACGACGCTCGTCTCAGTCGATGACTCGGTGAACTTCGGCATCATTTTCTGCATGGCGGCGTGCACTGCCATTGTTGCACTCGCGCGCCCGGTTCTCGTTAAAGTGCCGTCGGTATGGGCTATAGCAATTTGCCTCACACTTTTTGCACTTACCTGGAGCATTCCTAAAGCGGTCTACCCTATCCCCTATCTAGCTTGGCTGGGTTTCCCAGATCCAGACTTTGTCTCCGGTGATTACTATCCGCTCATCCCATTCTATTTTATGTACCTCGCAGGCTTCTTTGCCGCTCGAACGGCACAGGAATCAAACTGCGAGGCACCAGTATGGGCCTATGAGAATCCCATCCCCGTGCTCGCAAGCCTCGGACGCCATGCACTACCGTTCTATCTGCTTCATCAGCCCGTTATATTGGGCGTACTGGAGCTGATTTATTCCGTTCGGTAACGCTCAAGACGTGGTGCGATACGGGCCGGCAGCTTTGCCACAATACGAACGCCGCCCTCAAGATATTCCTCGTGCAGAAGGGTTCCCTGTTCGTGCACGAGCGTGATTAAAGCGCCCTCTCGATACGGGATATCGGCCGAGAGCAACACGTCTGTAGCGGCCGCTTCACGAGCGATGCGGTCGACTAAGTCATCAAGACCCTCACCCGTCTGAGCCGAGAACAGCACCGCCTCGGGATAGCGTCGGCGGAAGCTCAAGCGGTCGACGCTATCGAGCAGATCAATTTTATTGAACACAGTAAGCGTCAGGCGCTCACCGGCACCAATCTCGTCAAGGACACGATCAACCGCCTCGAGCTGACGCTCGTAATCCTCATCGGAAGCGTCTACAACTTTAAGAATCAAATCGGCGCCGAGCACCTCGGAAAGCGTAGATTTAAACGCGTCGACCAGGCCATGGGGCAGCTTTTGAATAAAGCCGACGGTATCGGTGATCGTCATGCCACGGCCACCGGGCAAACGGTACGAGCGAGTTGTAGGATCGAGCGTGGCAAACAGCTTATCCTGCGAAAGTACCGTGGATCCCGTCAAACGATTAAGCAACGTCGACTTGCCGGCATTGGTGTAGCCAGCCAACGCCACGCGAAACGCCGGCGATTCAATACGGCTTTTCGATTGCACATCGCGACGTTGTTCAACCTGTTTCAGTTCGCGTCGAAGCGCAGCGATCTTATTGCGAATCAGGCGACGGTCGACCTCGAGCTGGCTTTCGCCCTGGCCAAAACGCGATCCAATGCCGCCACGCGTCTGTTCCTTGGCAAGATGGCTCCACATACCTCGCAGACGAGGCAGCAGATACTGCAACTGTGCCAGCTGAACCTGTAAGCGGCCCTCACGCGTCTGGGCATGCAGGCCAAAGATATCCAAAATCAACGCCGTACGGTCAATAATCTTGACCGGTTCGCCCACGGCTTTCTCAAGATAGGACTGCTGTGAGGGCGTCAGGTCGTCGTCGAAGATAACAACATCCGCATCCATGCGATGCACCAAGCCGCACAGCTCCTCGACCTTGCCAGAACCGATAAACGATTTGGGATAGGGTTTGACCAGGCGCTGAGACAAGCGTGCCACGCATTGGGCCCCAGCAGTGTGGGCTAGACGCTCGAGCTCGTCGAGCGAACGGTCGAGCGGCCAGGCGTTATCGCGCCACTCGACACCAACCAAGATGGCGCGCTCAGGTTCAGGCGCCGTGGGGACCAAAGGGAAACGAGCCATTAGGCAGCCTCGATGCGACGGTAAATATCATTAACGACCTCATCGATCGTAAACTCATCCATATCGAACCACACGATGCGATCGTCACGCTTAAACCAGGAAAGCTGGCGCTTGGCATAGCGACGTGAACGCATCTTGATAAGATCACGGGCCTCATCCATGGTAATAGCGCCACGCAAGGCATCAATAATCTCTTTGTAACCAATTGCCTGCATCGACGTGAGCGCATCGCCCAGGCCCTGGTCCATAAGGCCACGGACCTCATCAACCAGTCCCTGCTCAAACATAAGGTCGACACGCAGGTTAATGCGCTCATAGAGCACTTCACGACTACGCGTCAGACCAAACCACAAGGCATGATAACGCTCACGCGGAACACTGAATTTCGACTTCTGCTGGGCATATGACACGCCATCATCGTGCATCTCGAGCGCACGAATCACACGACGCACGTTATGGGGATGAATCACGGCAGCTGATTCGGGGTCGCGCTCGGCAAGCAGGGCATGCAATGCTTCCTCGCCAATGCGCTCGGCAAGCTCCTGATAGCCTACGCGGCGTTCGTCCTCGAGTTCTCCCGAAGGAAAATCCATTTCATCGAGAGCGGCCTTGAGATACAAGCCCGTACCGCCGCAAAAGACCGGAAGACGCTGCTCGCCAAGCAAACGCTCGACATGTGCTCGGGCGTCCGACTGGTAGAGCGCAGCAGAATACGCGACGCCGGGATCCACGATATCGATAAGGCGCAGAGGTGCCGAGCACTCCTCAGGCATCATTTTGGCCGTACCGATGTCCATGCCGCGATAGATTTGCATCGCGTCACACGACAACACTTCGGACGAAAGACGAGCGGCCAGGCGGTCGGCAACATCGCTTTTGCCGACCGCCGTCGGACCGACAATCGCTACGGCAGAAAGGCTTGCACCGGGGGAAATCATTAGCGAGGCTCGCCCACGACGGAGCCAGACAGATACCACGTCTTGGCGACATCAATATCAACATCGACGATCTTGCCGATAAGCTGATCGATGCTATAGCCAGCAGGAATCGGCGCATGCACCGTCTGGTTCTTAGGGCTCTTGCCCAGAAGGACAGCGTCGTTCTTCTTGCTCGTACCCTCAATAAGTGCAGGCACCACGGTGTGAAGTTCGCCCTGGTTATACTCGTGTGCCGTCGTCTCGATAACCTTGACCAGACGGTTAAAGCGCTCAAGGATAACCTCATGCGGGGTGGGATCATAAATCTCAGCTGCCGGGGTACCGGCGCGCTTGGAGTAAATAAACGTGTAGGCTTGGGCATAGCGCACAGTCTCGGCAAGCGACAGCGTCTGCTCAAAGTCTTCCTCGGTCTCGCCCGGGAAACCCACGATGATATCGGTCGAAAGCGCAATATCGGGCATACGCTTACGAATACGATCGACCAGGCCCAAATAATCCTCGCGCGTATAACGACGATTCATCTCTTTAAGAATGCGCGTGGAGCCCGACTGAACGGCCAGGTGAAGCTGCGGCATGACGGCAGGCGTCTCGGCCATAGCATCAATGGTCTCGGGCAGCAGATCCTTAGGATGAGAAGAGGTAAAGAAGATACGCTCTACGCCCGTATCGCCCACGGCGCGCAGCAGATCGGCAAAACGCGGCTTACCAAAGAGATCGCGACCGTAGGAGTTAACGTTTTGGCCCAGAAGCGTAATCTCGCGCACGCCCTGGCGCACGAGCCCGGTCACCTCATCGACAATCTCCTCGAAGGGACGGCTCTTCTCACGACCACGGACGTAGGGCACGATGCAGTACGTACAGAAGTTGTTGCAGCCCGTCATAATGGGCACCCATGCGTGATACTGCGTCTCGCGATGCCACGGCATACTCATGGCGTCGGTATCCTCATGCTCATTCGTGCGGATATGGCGCTTGCCATCCAAAAACGCCTCGGCGATAAGCTCGGCCACGTGAGCAATAGAATGGGTGCCAAAAATGACGTTGACGTTATCGACGTTGGAAAGCAAGCCCTCACCATCACGCTGGGCGATGCAGCCGCCCACGGCGACAACACGCTTACCCGAAGGCGAAGGAGGAAGGCTCTTGCAGGAATTGCACTGACCATACAGGCGCGTATCGGCAGCCTCGCGCACACAGCACGTCATGAACACGACAATATCGGCATGCTCGGGATCGAGCGCCATAAGACAGCCATACGAATCGAGCAAGCCACTCACGCGCTCGGAGTCGTGCTGGTTCATCTGGCAGCCGAATGTGCGGATAAAGTAGGTTTTACCGGCAAGAATATCGCGTACGGAACGCTGGTCCATGAGCTTACATCCTAACGATGGTATCGACGGGGCGCATAGGTGCTACAAGCGTGCAGATGGCTCGCTTACGCAACGGGCTTAACGTCATCCATGACAACGTTATCCATAGCAGCCCGATTAATCTGGTGAACGTAGATAGAGAGACGAATTGCCGTGCGCGACTCTCCGTTAATAAGAATGTCGGAAAACACCGGCGCGCAGGAGACATCAAAGCCGGTCGGAATCAGAAAGCCGCGCGCAATGGCAACGGCCTTGATGGCCTGGTTGACGGCACCGGCACCGACGCATTGAATGTTGACGGGGACGCCATCTTTGACCATGCCGGCAATGGCGCCGGCAACGGACGCGGGCGATGATTTGCTTGATACCTTCAGGCAATCCATGAAGAAACTCCTGCGTTTAAAAGTACGTTTTAACTGCAATAACTGTATCGTACCGAGCGGACTCGGTAAAGATTTTATTCCTCTTTGGCAAGATCGAACGTCACCGTGATGCGATCACGCGAAACGCGAATCTTAGGGTCGCCGCACAGATTGAGGTAATACCGGGCAGCGAGGTCGTTAAAGTCACGCTCGACCGCACGCGAAAACTGCGCCATATCATCCTTGGCGATACGAAGGCCTCGACGGTCCTTGGCAAGATCGATGGGAGCCGGCGCATGAGAGGTGGAGTCGCGCTCGCGCAGCAGACGCGCAGTCACGCCGCGAACGGGCTTAATCTGACCCGACAGAATTCGGTGGGCAGTGCGCTCGGACATCTCAAGGCCCAGACCGGAGCAGATCCGGATAAAGTCCTCGGCATCCGAGGCAAGGCCCAAGCGATCGATAACTGGAAGCTCGCACTCGTCATCGATAAAGAGCAGGCGCGACGTATCGAGACGACTCGAAGCCTGAGCGTACAGGGTCGCAGCGATCTCGGACGGAGAGCCCAGATACACATCGCAGCAACGCAGCTCCTCAAGGGCAAACTCACAGGCCGCGCGAATGATGTTGTGGGGGCCGCGAGCACATACATAGCGGCCGTCTTCGTCTTTAACCGCCTGAGGCCAGCTCGACTGGTCGGCGCGCTCACCCAAGCGTTCGGTGGCAACGCGCACCTTAAACGAAGAGCCCAAATCGACGCCCGATGAAACAACGCGCGCCTCATCCGTGTTCTGCTTGATAGAGAACAGCGCCATACCACGACCGTGAACACCCCAACGGTCCATTTTCATGCTCTCGAGCTTGGAAGTGACACGAGCATCGAAGATACGCTCCTGCATATCCTGCGGCACACCAGAACCGTTATCCAGGAAGAGGAGGGTGCGAACACCCTCCTCCTTGGTCGTGGCAAGATAGACCTTATCGGCTCCGGCATCGCGAGCATTACGCAGCATCTCGATGACAATGTCCTCTACATGCTGAATGTCATGCTTGGCCTGACGGCGCTCGGCCTCCGAAACTCGGAGGCGGACATACCCCTCGCCAAGGTTTTCCTCGACGCGAAGGTTGCCCTCCCCCGACATCGACGCGATAAATGAGATGAGCTCGTTCGCGTCGTTCATGTTATTTAGCGATATCGACGGCACGGCTCTCGCGAATCACGACAACGCGAACCTGACCGGGATACTCCATCTCTTCCTCGATCTGATGGGCAATATCGTGCGCAAGCACCGTGGACTGGGCATCGGAGATCTTGTCAGGCTGAACCATGACATGAACCTCGCGACCGGCCTGCATGGCATAGGTACGCTCGACGCCGTCGTGAGAGTTGGCAATCTCCTCGAGCTTCTCAAGACGCTTGATGTAGTTCTCGGCCGACTCGCGGCGGGCACCGGGACGAGAAGCAGAAACGGCATCGGCAGCCTGGACCAGAACGTCGAGCACCGTGTTGGGGTCGACATCGGCATGATGGGCTTCGATCGCGTGGACGATAACGGGCTTCTCGCCATAACGGCGGGCAAGCTCGGCGCCAATGACAGCATGCGGTCCCTCAACGTCGTGGTCGATGGCCTTGCCCAGGTCGTGCAGAAGACCGGCACGCTTGGCGGTCACAACGTCCAGACCAAGCTCGGAGGCCATAACGCCGCACAGGTCGGAGACCTCAAGCGAGTGCTGCAGAACGTTCTGGCCAAACGAGGTGCGGTAGCGCAAAGCGCCCAGGGTCTTGACGATCTCGGGATGCAGGTCGTGGATACCGGTATCGAAGGCGGCCTGCTCGCCAGCCTCGCGCACACGCTGCTGAACCAGGTCGGCGGCCTTGTGATACATCTCCTCGATGCGGGCGGGGTGAATGCGGCCGTCTGCAATGAGGTTCTCGAGCGCCACGCGGGCAGTCTCACGACGGACTGGATCGAAGCTCGAAAGCACAACGGTCTCGGGGGTGTCGTCAATCACGAGGTTGACGCCGGACACCTGCTCAAAGGTGCGGATGTTGCGACCCTCGCGACCGATGATGCGACCCTTGAGGTCATCGGAGGGAATATGCACGGAAGTGACGGTGACCTCGGCGGTATGGTCGGCGGCGCAACGCTGAATCGCCAGGGAGAGAATCTCCTGGGCGGTCTTGTGGCACTCGGCGCGGACCTGCTGCTCGGACTCACGGATGATGGTGGCCGCCTCGTGGGTAACCTCGCCGCGGACCTTGTCGAGCAGCTCCTTGTGAGCGTCCTCGCGCGTAAGGTCGGCAATGCGCTCGAGCTCGGAGGTCTGCTTGGCGCAGAGCTCCTCAAGCTCGCGAGAGCGCTTCTCGACCTGACCGGCCTGGCTGGACAGCTGGTGCTCGCGTTTATCGAGCGCATCGTTGCGACGATCGAGCGATTCCTCGCGCTGCATCACGCGGTTTTCGAGCGTGCGAATCTCGCTCTTACGCTGCTTGTCCTCGGCCTCGGCGGCCTGCTTGTTCTTGATGATCTCTTCCTTAGCCTCGAGCAGAGCCTCTTTTTTGAGGGTCTCGGCCTGACGCTTTGCATCACCGATCAGGGACTCTGCCTGCGCGTGTGCCGACTGAATCTTTTCGTCGGCCTCGTGAAGACTACCCTGCTTGGCGGTGCGCATGTAGGCAATGGCGGCGATGGCACCCAAAACGAGGCCAACGAGCGCTGCAATGATAGGCATGCTCACTCCTTTTTATGGATTCGTTACACAGCAAAGCGAACCGTCCTTACGAACGGCTCGCGACATTTGAGTAATATGGGCGCAGCTTATGCGGGTCGGATACAGATAAACATATAAACAAACTCATCACAGATGAGCACATATCACAAAGCAAATGACAGTATTTATCCTACGTTGAACCGCAACAACTGTCAAATAAACGCACCCGGCACGGCGCCAATCGAGCGGTGAACGGCAGGGGCGTAACGTGTGCTATGCTTACACGGCGCACTCCTCGCTTAAGGCATCGAGACGTGCCTTAACGGCATCGGCGGCGATGTGATACGAAAAACCCTTACCCATCAAAAACCTGACGAGCTTTTCGAATGCACGAACCTCGGGGACGCGACGTTTAGCGAGCAAGGCCGAAGCGCGGGCCAAGTCGTCATCCACGGCAAAATATGCCTCGGGATACCCGGGGATATCTTCAAGCACGACATGACGACGCTTGAGCTCAACCTCGATCTTGCGCTGTCCCCAGCCGCGACGTTTGCGCTCTTCGATAAAGTACGAGCAAAAACGGTTCTCGTCCAAAAACCGATACTCGGTCGCTCGAGCAACCGCAAAATCAATCGCGGGCTGTCGAAAGCCATAGCGCGCCAACTTATCGCGCACCTCGCCCGTGGCATGATCGCGGCGCGAAAGCATCTCGGTCACCATGGTGAGTGCACATTTGCGTTCGATAAGCTGCACCGCCTCGCGAAAGTCATCCCAATCACAGGGAAGATCGGGGCGGTTCTTAACGTACAGGCGCGCCACGCGCACGGGAATCCAAATGGAACGTTCGAAACCGCCCTCAAGATCGCAATCGATATGCGCGCAGGGCTTTTTAGACGCATAACCGCTCGAGAACGAGGAGGCCGCCTTCTTATCGGGAAAGACGACCGTAGCCTCGGACACCGTATACGACATGTCGGCATCCGCTACTCGTCGTCATCGTCGAGCATCGCGGAGCCATCGATGGCGTACAGCTCATCAAACTCCTCGGGGGCGGGCTGATCGGTCAACTCAACCTCGGAGGGGGCATCATCGTCATACTCAAGACCGCAGGCAAGGCGAACCTTGTGCTCGATCTCGTCGGCGCAATCGGGGTGTTCGCGCAGGAACGTCTTGGCGGCCTCGCGACCATTGCCGAGCTTGTCCTCGCCATAGGCAAACCAGGACCCCATCTTTTTGCAGATGCCGCACTCAACGGCCATATCCAGAATCGAGCCCTCCTTGGAGATGCCGGTGCCATACATGATGTCAAATTCGGCCGAGCGGAACGGAGCGGCCACCTTGTTCTTAACGACCTTGGCACGCACGCGATTGCCGATAACCTCGTCCTTGAGCTTGATGGTATCGATTTTGCGAATATCGATTCGCACGGAAGAGAAGAACTTGAGCGCACGGCCGCCCGTTGTGGTCTCGGGGTTACCGAACATGACGCCGATCTTCTCGCGCAGTTGGTTAATGAAGATGCAGGTCGTGTTGGACTTGGCAAGCGAGCCGGCGAGCTTGCGGAGTGCCTGGCTCATCAAGCGAGCCTGCAGACCCACCGTCGTGTCACCGATCTCGCCCTCGATCTCGGCACGCGGAGTCAAGGCGGCAACAGAGTCGACGACGATGGCGTCGATGGCACCGGAGCGCACAAGCATATCGACGATCTCGAGCGCCTGCTCGCCCGTATCGGGCTGGGAAATCAAGACCTCATCGATATCAACACCGATGCGCGCGGCATAGGTGGGATCAAGCGCGTGCTCGGCATCGATAAATGCAACAACACCGCCCATGGCCTGCGCCTCTGCAAGGATCTCGAGCGAAAGCGTCGTCTTACCGGAGGACTCGGGGCCATAAATCTCGACGATACGGCCGCGCGGCACGCCGCCGATACCCAAGGCGGCATCGAGCGCCAGAGAGCCCGTCGGAATAGCCTCGACCTCGAGCTCGGGACCGCCGTCGCCATACCTCATAATAGAGCCCTGGCCGAACTTCTTCTCGATCTCGGCCTTGGTGGTGGCGATCATCTCGTCGCGCTCTTTACCCGTCGTGCGTGCATGAACGGTACGTACGGGACCTGAATTCTTGGCCATGAATAGCCCTCCTCTTAACAACCTGAAACGATAATAAACGAACGGCTGTTCGTGGTCAACCGTTCAGATTCATCATATGCACCCGACCATTCCAAAACCCGACCAAACGCCGACCAATCACCGACCAAACACTTGACCACGCCAACCACAAATAGAGGTGCTCAAATAAATTTAGGCCTTATACCAGCGCAAACACTAATACCGTCAAAGGTCCCTATCTCCACAATTAAGGGGCCCTAAGGCCCCTTAAACCACGTCTATTCCATAGAATTGAGCACGCGGACAATGCGCTCCAAGGCCTCCGCGACCGCATGGGCACGAACGCACGACCGATCGCCCTCGTAATGACAGCGCGCAGACTCGACAACCGGCGCTCCCCCATCGGCCGCGCGATACGCCCAGCCAATATAGAACGTACCGGCGGGGTCTTGCTCGGTGCCGCCACCGGGCCCAGCATAGCCCGTTGCGCTTACGGCTATATCGCTCTGATAAAGGTCCAGCGAGCCCGCGGCCATCTCACGCGCCGTCTGGTGCGACACTGCGCTAAACCGATCGAGCGTTTCCTGCTCGACGCCAAGCACGCGATGTTTGATCTCATCGCAGTAGGTCACCGCACCTCCACGAAGCACCGCCGAGGCACCCGGGATATCGGCAATCGTCGAGGCGATCATGCCCGCCGTCAGCGACTCCGCCGTCGACACCGTCACACCATGGGCACTCGCGTGCTCGACAATATCGCGCGCCAACTCCTCGTTGTTTGCGGCGATCTGCAAATAAGACTCCGTCATATCCACCAGGACCTAGACCGAAAAGACGATCTTACGGCAGTTCCAGAAGTACTGGGCACCCGAGACAATGGTCAAAATCACGGCGATGACGTACAGGAAGCGCGACACCGAATAGACACCGAGCAGCAGCGACACCGGCCCCAGCTGAAGGCCGGCCATCGCAAAGACGCACAGATAGCCGCAGATAGAGACCATCGTGGTCGCCGTCTTGTACTTGCCGAGCTTATCGGCGGCAACGACTACACCGGCAGCACTCGCGACCATGCGAAGGGCGCTCACCAGCAGCTCACGGAACAGAATGATGAACACGGACCACACGGTCACCGCGCCAAAATCAAGGAACAGCAGCAGGGCCGAAAACACGAGCAGCTTATCGGCGATGGGGTCCAAGAACTTGCCAAAATCGGTGATCTCGTTGCGCGAGCGCGCCAGATAGCCGTCGACCTTATCGGTGCACGACAGGATCACATATAGAATGAAGGCAGCGGCGGCGAGCGGGCCGTCGAAGGTGCTCCAGTCCGTACCGGCAACGCTCGCGTGAGACAGGGCCGAGACGATCATGAACACCGGGATAAAGGCGATGCGAACGCACGTCACGATGTTGGCGGGCGTCCAAACACTCGTCAGTTCCTTATTGCTCTCGTTTGCCACGACGCTCTCCTACTCCACAACATGACCGATAAGCTCATAGCAGAAGCTATCGGTAAACTCGACGGTCAGAATATCGCCCACGGACGCCTCGCTGGCGTCCAGATGCACCGCGCCATCGGAATCGGGCGCCTGGAACCAGGCGTGACCGATCAGCTCGGCGCCGTCCTCAGTCTCTTCGATGCCATCGACGATCACCTGGGCGCGCTCGCCCACATGGGCCGCCGTGGCGGCAAAACCGAGCGACTCGGCCAGATCCATGGCCTCCTGGGCACGCTCGAGCTTGACCTCCTCATCGACCTGGCCCTCCATCTTGGCGGCCAGGCTGCCCTCCTCACGCGAGTAGGCGAAAACGCTCGTGTAGTCAAAGCCGACGGTGTCCATAAAGTCGATAAGATCGCGAAACTCGTCGTCGGTCTCGGTCGGGAAGCCAACCATGGCCGTGGAGCGAATCACAATACCGGGGATGCGCTCGCGAAGGTCGCGGAACAGATCCTCGAGCTCCTGGCGCGAACCGGAGCGACGCATGGCCTTGAGGATGCGCGCATCGCAGTGCTGTACGGGGATATCGATATAGGGCAGCACCTCGGGCGTATCGCGAATCGTCTCGATAAGCTCGTCGGTCATGCCCTCGGGCTGCAGATAGAGCACGCGGACCCAGACGTTATGCGGGCGCACAGCCTCGGCGACGGCACGCAGCAGCTGCGCCAGATTGCGCGGCGAGCCCTCGGCGAAGTCCTCGTCGGCAAAGTCGGTGCCCCAAATGCCCGTGTCCTGGCCGATCAGCACGATCTCGCGCACACCGCCGGCAACCAGGTCGCGCACCTCGGAGATAATGCTCTCAGCATTGCGCGAATGATAGCGACCGCGAATGTAGGGGATCATGCAGAAGCTGCAAAAACGATTGCAGCCATCGGAAATCTTGACGTAGGCAACGGCACCCTCGACAGTACGCTTGACCTGCGGGATATAGGCCGCGATCTCGCGCTCCACGCCAAGAACGTCATCGATGACTGAGACGATACCGTCTTCCTCATCGGCCTTCACAAAGGCCGCGACCTCGGGAAGCTCGTCGGGCAGGTCATCGCCGTAACGAGACGGCACGCAACCGCACATGACGATGGGGCAGGCGCGAACGCCGTCCTGCACCTCGTTAGCGAGCTCGAGCGTGGTCTCGATGCTCTCGGACGTCGCCGAGGCGAGAAACGAGCAGGTGTTGACGATAGCGATATCGGCATCCTGCGGTTCGAATGCCTCTTCGTAGCCCGCAGCGGTCAAAAGAGAACGCATGCGGTCGGTATCGACCTCGTTCTTGGCACAGCCAAGCGTGATGTAGAGTACGGAGCCCAACGGAGTATCCATGTTGGAGAGCGGTCCTTTCGAGTAAGTTAGCGGTAGTTGGTAAACTGCAGCGGCTGGCCGTAGTCCTGGTCGCGCAGGAACTGGATCACCGTCTGAAGCGCATCCTTCGAGGCCGAGGTAACGCGCAGTTTATCGGCCTCGATGGTCACCTTGAC
Source organism: uncultured Collinsella sp. (assembly GCA_902472315.1). Taxonomy (GTDB): domain Bacteria; phylum Actinomycetota; class Coriobacteriia; order Coriobacteriales; family Coriobacteriaceae; genus Collinsella. Next base: position 6,646 of record CABRNM010000017.1, on the reverse strand, counting down.
CTTGAGCTTTTGATCCTTGATGTCCTTATTGATCTTCTTGGCGGTCGCCTGGTCGATGCCCTCGACGATATGGCCGAGCACGCGCACGGTACCGCCCGAAGCCGCCTGCGGCGCGTCCCAAGAGACAGCCTTAAGGTCGATGCCGCGCTTGATGAGCTTAGAGCTCAGCACGTCAATAATCTGCTTGGAGACAAAATCGGCCGGGGCATTGATCGTAAAGAGCTTGTCGCCCTTCGAAAGCTCGATGGTGGCGCCGGAGTCCTTAAGGTCATAGCGCTGAGAGATCTCTCGGGTGGTCTGCTGGAAGGCGTTATCGACCTCCTGCATATTGACCTCGGACACAACGTCGAAGCTGGAATCTTTAGCCATGGTTCTTCCTTTCGGTACGGGGAGCCTTAGTAGCTGTCGTACGAATAGCCATCTGAATCGTTCGCTGTCTGGCCGTCGGATGCCGTGTCGGTACCGTCGGTAGACTGAGGGTCGGTGCCGTCGGTAGACTGGGCGTCGGTGCCGTCTGCAGTATCGGTGCCGTCGGCACTCTCGCCGTCTTCGGAGTCAGTGGTCTCCTTCTTGGGAACGGTAATGGTCACGCGCGCCACGCCCGATGTCTTGGTGTCGTAGCGAACCTTTTCACCGTTCTTGGTAACCGTAACATCGGAGGGCTTGGACGTGGTGATCTCGATCGAGGACTCGGGCGTGTACTCCTGCTCAAAGGGACCGGTTGCCTGGGCGCCAAAGACCGATTTACCGTCGACCTTAACCTCGATCCAGGCGGTCTTGCCCTTGGCAACGGAGACCTTGACCTTGATGACCTCGTCCTCTTTCTTTTTCGCGTTCGCCTTGGCGGCATCGGAATCGGCAGAATCCGTCGCCTCGTCGGTGCCTTCATCCTCGTCAACAGATTCGGTCTTCTTGGAAGACTTCTTGGTCGTCGTCTTGGTGGCCGCGGGCGTCTCGGGCGTCGACTCGGGTGCAGAAGAGCCGCAGCCACGCAAGAGAACCACGATGAGCAAAATCAGCAGCAGCGCAACAGCACCGATGCCAGCGTAAACGACACGCGGATCGAGTCCGTTGTTCTGGGAGTCGCGCCCGCCGCTGCGTGCGCGACTGGAGCCGCCACGGCCATTCCCCTGCGGCATACGGCCGCGACCGCTATCGGGACGACCACGATAGCCGCCTTGGCTCTGCGAGCCGCGCTGGCCCGAACGCGGCGCAAGCTCACCACGGTTCTGATAGCCACGCTGGTCAGAGCGAGGCGCCGAAGAGCGCTGCCCGTAAGACTGCGATTGCGAACGGAGGCGCGGCGTCACCTGCGTGGTATCGGCGTCGGCATATCCACCGTGGGAACGCCCGGCAGAAACTCCGCGATAACCACGACCGGAGTAGCCACCGTCGCCGTAACCGGCGCGGGGATCGCGACTCAACCCGCGAGCGGCGGGAAGCGCACGGTCATCCGGCATGGGCGTACTGCGAAAGCGATCTCGCTGAGAACGAATCTCCTCGCTGGAGCCCGTCTCGGTGATATAGCCCGCCTGCGGAGGGCGCTGGCCGTACCGCGTCGAGCGACCACCCTGAACCATCAGAAAGCGTCCGTTATCGACCGACGAACGCGAGTTAACGTAGCCGGCAGCATCCTGAAAACGACCGCCCTGCTGCGAGGTCTCGCGTTCATATGCCATGAGGTCATCAAAATAAGCGTTGACGACCTCGCGCGGGTTAAGCCCCAAAAAGCGAGCATAGCTCGAAATCATGCCCTGCGCATAGCCGCGCGGGGGCATCGATGCAAAGTTACCGGTCTCGAAAAACTCGATGATCTGCGGCCTGATTTTGATGGTGTTGGCGACCTGCTGGATGGAAAGGCCCATCCGGCGACGCTGCTCGAGCAGCATGTCACCAAAGCGTGCAGCCATCAGAATCCTCCAAACTCACGATCTTCACGTGCCATCTCGGCGTCGACAGACTCCAGCGCGGCAAGCCCCTCCTCGTCCAGCAGGACCTCGCGCGGCTTAGAACCATCGGGCGGGCCGACGACACCCTTTTCTTCCAGCATGTCCATAATACGCCCGGCGCGCGCATAGCCAACCTTGAGGCGGCGTTGCAGCCCAGATGTGGAGCCCAGCTGCGATTCCACCACAATATGGGCGGCCTCCCAGATAAGCGGGTCGTCATCCTGCGGCTCGGCAACACCCGTGCGAACAATGCCGCCGCCACCAGCCATGGACATGGAAGCGGGCGCCACGGCAGACAGGATCTCCTCGTGGTAGTCGGGCTCGCTTTGCGACTTAACGAACTCGACGATCTCGTTGATCTCGTCGTCCGAGACAAAACAGCCCTGGATACGGCGGGGTTTGCCCCAGTCGACCTTGGAGAACAGCATGTCGCCTAAACCGGTGAGCTTTTCGGCGCCCATCTGATCGATGATGACGCGGGAATCGATACCCGTAGCCACGTTAAAGGCGATACGGTTGGTGATGTTGGCCTTGATAAGGCCCGTCACCACATTGGAGCTGGGGCGCTGCGTAGCCACGATAAGGTGAATACCGGCGGCACGACCCAGCTGGGCGATACGGACGATCGAGGCCTCGACATCCTTGCCGGCGACCATCATCAGGTCCGAAAGCTCGTCGATGATGATGACCAGATAGGGCATCTTTTGCGGCGGGTTATCGTAATGCTCAAACTCGCCGGCGGCCTGCTTTTCGTTATAGGTCGAGATCTTGCGAACGTTGAGGCGCTCGAAGACCTTCAGGCGACGCTCCATCTCGGACACGGCCCACTGCAGCGCACTGGCAGCCTGCTTGGGCTCGGTCACCACGGGCACATAGAGATGCGGCAGACCGTTATAGCCTGCAAGCTCGACGCGTTTGGGGTCGACCATGATCAGGCGAACGTCCTCGGGAAGGGCGCGCATGAGCAAGGTCGTGATGATGGAGTTGATCATGACCGACTTACCGGAACCGGTGGTACCGGCGATAAGCAGGTGGGGCATCTTGGCGAGGTCGGCGACAACCGGCGTGCCCTCGGCATCGCGACCGATGGCAAGCTCGAGCGGACCGCCCTTCACATAGGGAAGCACGTCGCCCAGGTTGACGTTCTGACGCTTGCGATTGGGGATCTCGATACCCACAAGCGAGGTGCCGGGAATCGGCGCAAAAATGCGCACCGACTGGGCGGCAAGCGAAAGCGCGATATCGTCCTCGAGGCTCGAGATCTTGCTCACGCGCTCGCCCTCACCGGGCTGCAGCTTAAAGGTCGTGACCGTGGGACCGGCAATCCAGCCGACAACGCGGGCGCTACGGCCAAACTCAAGCAAGGTGGACTGCAACGACTCGGCAGTCTGTTCCAGCTCCTTGTCAGAAGACGCGGAGGACGCCGACTGCGGATTGGCGTGCAGGATTTCGAGCGGCGGAAGCTTGAGGCCGTCCTCTTGTTCGCCCTCGGCATCGGCAACGGTACCGTCCGCTCCCCCATCACCGGCTGCAACAGGAGCTGCGGAAGCCGTAGAGGAGGCATCGGAAACCTTGGGATGCTTTAGGAAGTCAGGGATCTGCGGAGCTGCCGAAACGGGATTCACGGCAAATGGCGGCTCTGACTCGTCAGCCTTGTCCGGGTCGTCTTCCATCGAAAACTGTCCGGTGACCTGTCCTGCCTTGGTGCGGCGACGCGGCAGCAAGGTGGTCTTGGCGGTCTCGAGCGGAGTCTCGTCGTCCTCGTCATCGCCCTCAGTGAGTTCGATTTCGCTATCGGACCAAGACGGGTCGGGCTCGCTCGTGTTGAGCTTGGGTGTGGCCTTGCCCTTCTTGGTATGGCGGCGCGGCAGCAGCGTGGTCTTGGCGCGCTCGGCCTCCACGGCCTCGGACACGTCGACAAACGGGTCATCGTCCTCGTCGTCATCCAAAACCGGGTCGGCATCGCCACCCATGAACGTGGTCACCGCGGCGTCAGTCCCCTTCTGGCGCAGAATGCTCAGGTGCGGACGGGCAACGCCGGGAACCGACAGGGCCTCTTCATCGCCCCACGGGCTCGCGTTGACATCGGCACGACGGCGCTCGGCAAAATCGGCAGCGCGATCACGTGCGGAGCGCAAAACGCCACCCACCGAAAAGCCGATGATGACCAGGCCAACGACGACAAGGCCCAGCAAGACAACCATAGCAATAGGTTTACCCAGGGCGTTTTGCAAGGCACTTGCGATAAAGGCGCCAATGTAGCCGCCCGAGGCGGAAAGGTTCTGCGGCGCAAACATGAGGTCGCACGAATCGCTCGTGCCCGGCACCATCAGCGACAGGATAGAAACAATGGCCACAAAGACCACGGCACCGCCCGCGACCGAGCGAATGTTGAGCGGCGAGTCCTCACCCAAAAAGAGCGTGGCGGCAAACAGCAAGATGACGATCGGCAGCACGTAGGCGCCCAGGCCAAAGCCGAGGTGATAGAAACCGGCAACCGCAGCTGTCACGGGTGCCGTTGCCGGAGAAATCACGGCAATGAAGGACGCAATCGCCAAAACGGCAATGACCACGCCGGCGATATCGCGATTAGCCGAAGGCTCGACCAGGGGATCGAACTCATCAAACTCGGACTCGTGGCCCTTATTGGCACGAAGATGGGAACCGGCACCCTTAGCAGATGCCGGTTGGTTGCTGGCCTTATTGCCTTTGGCGTTTTGTGCAGATCCGCGCGCCAAACTAAACCTCCATGACGACCGGGATGATCATCGGACGGGTGCGCGTGCGGCTCCAGATAAAGTTGGAGAGCGAATCGCGCACGGCCTTGCGAATGGCATCGGAGCCGCTGCTGGTAAAGCTAAACTTGCCCTTCTCGATCGTCTTCATGATGGCTGCGGAGGCATCCTCGGAGAACTGGTCGTCGATGGCAAACGAAACACCGCGGCCCGAGAACTCGATAGCCTCGATCTTCTTGTGCTTGAGAGAGACGATGGCAACAGCCGTGACCATACCGTCGTTGGCGAGCTTTTGGCGATCGCGAAGGACGATGGGGTCGGTATCGCCGATGCGCAGACCGTCGACATAGACGACGCCGGACTCGACGGGCGCACCGCGTTTGACGATACCGCCGCGCATCTCGAGCGTGTCACCATTGTCGAGGATAAAGATGTGATCGTCCTTAAGACCCATCTTGCGGGCGAGCTGGGCATGGGCGCGCAGGTGAACGGCCTCGCCGTGAACCGGCATAAAGTAGGTGGGCTTGGCCATGGCCATCATGAGCTTGAGCTCCTCCTGGCTGCCGTGACCCGAGACATGAACGAGGGCACGGGACTTATCCCAGACGTCGCAGCCAAGCTTGGCCAGGCTGTTGACGACCTGCTGGACGGCCTTCTCGTTGCCGGGAACGGGAGTTGCCGAGAGGATGACGGTATCGCCCTCGTGGATGGAGAGCGTCTTGTGCTCGCCGTTGGCCATGCGGGACAGGGCCGACAGCGGCTCGCCCTGAGAACCGGTGCACATGACGACGATCTTATCGTCGGGCAGGTTATCAATGTCGAAGGCATCGATGATATCGGCATCGTCGATGTTGAGATAGCCAAGCTCACGCGCCACGCGGGTGTTGGTGAGCATGGAACGTCCGGTCACGACGACCTTGCGGCCACACTTGCGGGCGGCATCGCAGATCTGCTGCAGGCGATGGATGTGGCTCGAGAACGACGCGACGAACACGCGGCCCGGCGCGTTCTTGATGGCGTGCAGCAGGTTGGGGCCGACCTCGGCCTCGGACTTGGTAAAGCCAGGAACCGTGGCGTTGGTGGAGTCGGAAAGCAGCAGATCGATGCCCTGCTTGGCAAAGCGGCTGATGGCGGCATAGTCAGGCGTGACGCCGTCGATGGGCGTCTGGTCGAGCTTAAAGTCGCCCGTGTGCATAACGGTGCCCTGGTTGGTGCGAATGAATACGCCCAAAGCGCCCGGAATGGAGTGCGTCATGGAGAAGAAATCGAGCGAGATGCCACCGAGATTGACGTGGCTGCCGCCCTTGACCTCACGGAACTTGGGCGCGCGAATGCGGAACTCGGAGAGCTTACCCTCGATAAAACCGAGCGTCAGCTTGCTCGAGAAGATGGGCACCTTGTTGTTGAGGTCCTGCAGCAGGTACGGAAGCGAACCGGTGTGGTCCTCGTGGCCGTGGGTGACAACGATGCCGCGGAGCTTCTCCTCGTTCTCCAGGACATAGGTGTAGTCGGGAAGTACCAAGTCGATACCGGGCTGGGAGTCGTCGGGGAACATGAGACCGGCGTCGACGAGCACCATGTCGTCGCCGCACTCGAAGACCGTCATGTTCTTGCCGATGCCGTCAAGGCCGCCGAGCGGAATGATCTTCAAGGGAGATGATTTTTTAGCTGCCATAGGTTCGTGTGGTTTCCTTTCTTCGAAACGGGTCTGGAACAACCGACGGGGCGCTTCTGGCAAACCGACCGCCGGGAACGTACAAACATGCATCACAGAGTCGATGTAGTAACTACAGCATCATACCCATTTGCCCACCAACAGACCACCCATGCATCAAAGCCCCATCTGAACTGGTCTATCCCGCCGGTCTGGTCTCAGCGGCCCCGGCACGGGCTAAGTTTCCTGCTCTACAGTCCTGCTCACGACGGAGGCCACATTAAGTGGCCTCCTGTTCGTGCGGAACT
>CABRNM010000016.1 GCA_902472315.1 uncultured Collinsella sp. | reverse complement strand
ATGACGCTCAGATTTACCAGTTCATCGGTCAGGACAACATCTACTTCTACTGCATCGCGCAGACCGCCATGTGGGAGGCCCTGGGCTGGAACCTCACGCAGAGCACCGTCAGTGCCTGCTACCACCTGCTCTACATGGGCAAAAAGGCCAGCTCGTCCTCGCAGACGCCTCCGCCGCCGGCAGACGACCTGCTCAACCACTACACCTGCGAGCAGATGCGCGCGCATTGGCTGTCGCTCGGTCTGTCCGAGAAGCCGGTGAGCTTTAGTCCCAAGGCATATGACACGCGCGTGACCGGCAAGGACAAGGACGGCAACGAGGTGCACGCCTGCGACGACAAGCGCGTCATCGATCCGGCCCTTAAGGAAAGCGCCCTTTTGACCGGCGTCTTCAACCGCCTGGCCCGCAGCTGCTTCTACGGCGTCGCCGTCAAGGAGGGCGACGAGAGCCCCTATCGCAACGGTTGCATCCCCGCCGGCGCCGCCTCGGCCACCGTGGTGGAGGCCGCCGAGCAGGCCGCCCTCGCGTTTGAGCAGGCCATGTACAAGTTCGAGACGCACCGAGCGCTCGCCGTGTGCGACGACTACCTGCGCGCCGCCAACAAGCGCTGGAGCGACGCCTCCAAGGCTGCCAACAAGCTTGAGGGCGAGCAAGCCAATACCGCGATGACGCAGGCCCTCGTCGACGCCTTCACCGAGCTGCGCGTGGCGACCGTGCTCATGCACGGCATCGTGCCGGCCGGCTGCGAGCTCATCTGCGAGTACTTCGACGTTGACCCGGTCGCCTTCTTTAGCTGGGATAACATCTTCGCCTCCACGGATGAGTTTGTGGAGAGCTTGGGCGAGAAGCCCGGCGAGCACCGAGTGAAGCCGCTGCCCCCGCGCTTCGACTTCTTTAGCAAGCACGAGAGCCAGTACTAAAGCACGCCAGCAACGGCGTACCCGGAAAGTAGTCAATTTGGGACGGGAAGGAAAAACGGATGTCCAAGCCGCGTCGTCGTAAGCAGAAAAAGCAGGTTAAGCCCGAGCTCAAGCTTAGGCAGTTTGCCTCCACCGAGCTTTCCGACCAGCTTGCCGCCCTTCCCTGCGCCGCCGACCTGCCGCGCTTTATGGTCGACACGGTCGCCGGCGCCTATGCGCCCGCCGATGCCGAGCTCATGATCGAGGGCTTCGGCGCCGCGGCCACACGCCCGGTCACGCTGCGCGCCAATACGCTCAAGGCGACCGCCGAGGACATCGCTGCGGCGCTCGATGCCGCCGGAATCGCCCACAACCCCGTCGCCTGGTACCCAGACGCCTTTATCCTGCCCGAGGCCCAGGTTTCTGATCTGTGGGACCTCGACATCTACCGCGACGGCAAGATCTACTTGCAAAGTCTGTCGTCCATGATGCCGCCGTTGGTCCTGGGCGCTCAGGCCGGCGAGGACATCCTCGACATGTGCGCAGCCCCTGGCGGCAAGACAACGCAGATCGCCGCCCTCACCCAGGGCCAGGCACACCTCACGGCCTGCGAGATGAGCATTCCCCGCGCCGAAAAGCTCGAGTCAAACCTCCATCGCCAGGGTTCCAAAAACGTGCCCGTCATGCGCATCGACGCACGCGAGCTCGACGAGTTCTTCCGCTTCGACCGCATCCTGCTCGACGCTCCCTGCACCGGCACGGGCACCGTCATCAGCGGCAACGAGAAAAGCCTGCGCGGCCTCACCGAGCAGTTGCTGAGCAAGTGCGCCCGATCGCAGCGAGCACTTCTGGATCGCGCCATGGGGGCCCTCAAACCGAGCGGCACGCTCGTCTATTCGACATGTTCGATCTTGCCGCAGGAAAACGAGGATGCCCTGCAAGAGGCCCTCGACAAGCACATGGACTGCGAGCTCATCCCCCTCGACAGCACGCCGAGTGAAAGCGAAGCACGCCGCGCCCGCGAAGCCGGTGAGGAACCGCGCATCGAGTGCAACGCCCTTACCGAGGCCATTGCCGCGGGCCACGTCTCGGCCATTGCCAACGGCATGCCCGGCACGCTGACCATTCCGCCCAGCCGCGACTTTGAGGGCTTCTATATCGCCCTGGTCCGAAAACGCAGCTAGCGCACGGATTCAAAACTCAACAAACTATCTCCGTGCGCGCTTGTCCTGCTGGTCACGGCACTGCTTAAGTGCCTCGCGCTCCTTGCGCTCGGCCTTTTTGCCCTTAATGGCCGTGACCGCAAAGTAGATGACCGCGGCGGCAACGATTGCGCCCACGCATAGGCCAATCGAGCCTAACATTGCCGAGAATTCCATACCGCGTCACCTCTCTTTTGTATACGGGACATTCAAGATAGCACCTCGATTCCCGCCACCACAGCTCCTTCACGTTCGCCAGCCCTTCAGTCTAACGGATGGCGCGGCGGGGAAAAATCAACTCGTCAAACGATTTAGCAATCGTAGCGCCGGTCGCACGCTGACGGGCGCACAACATAGAAACGGACCGCCATGGATTCTCTCAACGATTTGAACGAGCGCGTCGACGCCTTTGTCGGCACCAGCTCCTTCGATACGCCCGCCGCGACCGACGATCAAGCCCCCATCGATGTGCCCGCCGAGGTTCACGAAGACGTCGTCGCCTCGGTCGACTTCTCCGAGGTCGAGCTTGCAGACGAATTTACCGAGCCCCAGGTGGCCGTAACTCCCAACGGCCTTTTGCCCATGGAGCCGCTGCCCATCGACGGGCGCCTGCGCAAGGCGGCCCTCCGCATGCCCGATGAGATCGAGGAGGCCAGCGGCTTTACGCTCTTTGGCCGCCGCATCAAATCGCTCATCTACACCACCGACGTGGCGGTCATCCGCAACTCCAATGCCGACGCTGTGTTTGCCGTCTACCCCTTCACGCCTCAGCCTGCCATTACGCAGGCGCTGCTGACCGTTGCCGAGTGCCCGGTCTTTGTGGGCGTTGGCGGCGGCACCACCACCGGTAAGCGCTCCGTGCAGATGGCGGCCGTCTCCGAGATGCAGGGCGCGGCGGGCTGAGTGGTCAACTCCCCCGCTACTGCCGAGATGGTCGAGCACATCACCAACATCGCCGACATCCCCGTCATCGCCACGGTCGTTCGCTGCGACGACGATGCTCACGCCAAGGTGCGCGCCGGAGCCAAGATTCTCAACATCGCCGCCGGCAAAAACACGCCCCAGGTCCTGCGCGAGCTGCGCGAGCACTATCCCAACCTGCCGCTCATCGCACCGGGCGGCAAGACGCCCGAGAGCATCCGTGAAACCATCGCCGCTGGCGCCAACGCCATCATCTGGACGCCGCCTTCGGCCCAGCAGCTTCAGACCGACATGATGCAGCGATACCGCAAGATGAAAGAAGACGCCACGCCCGTCATCTCGCGCGACGATGTGCCCATTATCGACCAGGTCGCCGCCGCCGAGGTTAGCCAGGTCGAGAACATGAATCCCGACGTGCCGATCCCCGACGAAGTCATCGAACGCGTCGCTTCGATCCACGATCATATCGAGGAGCGTCGCGCCAGCCGCGGACTCAAACCCTCGCTGCACGGCTTCTTCTTCCGCGGAAAGAAACGCTAGCCGCAGCAGCAAGGCCCGTCCCGCAAACAACGGGACGGGCCTTTTTCTGTTATCGAATGTCGGGAGGGACAGGCGCAGCCGTTAAAACCGTCAGCCAGCCCACGAACGTTAGTCCACGCGCTTGTCGCCCATAAAGAAGACGGCCACCGTGCCAGGGCCGGTATGCGAGCCAATCAGAGCACCGATGCTATTGATCTCAATCTTACCTTTGAGCTGCGGAACCTGTTCCTCTATCAGTGCCGCAACGGCCTCGGCGTCCTCGCGGCACGCCGAGTGCGACATGATGCACTTGCCCGAATAGTTCGCGCCGTCCTGCACATGCGCCATCACGGTCTTGGCCATCTCGGAGATCGCGCGCTTCTTGGTGCGAATCTTCTCGCGTGGCGCCAGCTCACCTTCGCAATCGACCGTCATAAGCGGGCAAATCTTGAGCGCCGTGCCGATGATCGCGCTCGCGGCCGAAATGCGACCGCCGCGCAGGTAACTCGACAAATCGGTCGAGAAGAACCAGTGGTGCAGGTTGAGTTTATGCTCCTCAATCCAAGCGGCCGTCTCGTCGAGCGAAGCGCCGCTATCGCGAACGTCGGCGGCACATTCCGCCAGCAGGCCAAAGCCCGAAGACGCCGCCAGCGAGTCGATGACGCGTACCTTGCCGCCCTGGGGATAGCGATCCGCAAGCATCTGCGCCGCAACGCAGGCCGATCCATACGTGCCCGAAATACCCGACGACAACGCCAGGTGCAGCACGTCTTTACCCTCGGCAACAAACGGCTCCCAAAACTCCTCGTACTCACCCACGCTCACCTGAGACGTCTTGGGCATGGCGCCCGCGGCAATCTGGGCAAAAAACTCGTCCGGCGCAATCGACTGATACAGATCGTCCGTATAGACAACATCGTCGATCTCGTAATGAAAACACACGACAGGGATATTGCGCGATTCAAAGAACTCGCGGGTTCGGTCGGCGGCGGATTCACAGGTCAGGACAAAATCACTCATATGAGGCTCCTTACTCATTACTGCGCAAATTATCGCACAGCAATCGTGAATACGGTACAAATGTCCACTATTTACCAAATTGAACCAAAGGTAGTGAACATCTTTACCGTTATCATCCCTATCGATCCCGGAGGTATGCGCCTGCAAAAACGACCCCGCGTCTCCATTCAACCGCCATATCTACCTCAACTAAATCGATTTACCAAACCGTTCGGCCAACAATTTGACCTCCCATCTCCAATCGAAACAAAAGCGGCGCATACTGATAAACGTTTGACGCTGTTTGTCAGTTTTACCAACCACATCGGAAGGTGCTTCATGGTCGCATTCGATCGCAATCCGCAAGACTTCAAGTATCTGCGCCTGCTGTCGAGACAGTTCCCCACCGAGCAATCCGCATTCACCGAAATCATCAACCTCTCAGCCATCCTCAACCTGCCCAAGGGCACCGAGCATTTTATGAGCGACGTGCACGGCGAGTACGAAGCCTTTATGCACATCCTCAACAACTGCTCGGGTGTCGTGCGCGAGCATGTCGACGAGATCTTTGGCGACACGCTCTCCTTTGACGAAAAGGGCGAGCTGTGCACGCTCATCTACTACCCGCGCGAGAAGATCGAGCTGGTCCGCAGCCGGCGCGAGGACTCCCCCACCTGGTACAAGACCATGCTCGACCAGCTCATTGTGGTTGCCCGCTCGCTTTCGAGCCGCTATACGCGCTCCAAGGTGCGTAAGGCCATCCCGCGCGATTACGCCTACATCATCGACGAGTTGCTGCACACGCATCCGGATGAGAACAACTACCGCGTGCGGTATCACGAGCGCATTATCGAATCCATTCTGGAGACCGCCAGCGCCGATGACTTTATCGAGTCGCTTGCCTCGCTCATCAAGCGCCTCGCCGTCGACCACCTGCACTTGGTGGGCGACATCTTCGACCGTGGCGGCGGCGCTGCCAAGATTATGGACCGCCTGCTCACCTATCATTCGCTCGATATTCAGTGGGGTAACCACGATCTGCTGTGGATGGGCGCTGCGGCCGGTGAGCCCGCCTGCATCGCCACGGTGCTGCGCAACAACCTGCGCTACGACAATTACGAGATCCTCGAGAACGACTACGGCATCTCGCTGCGCGAGCTTGTCGCCTTCGCCGACGCCACCTATACCGCCGGCGAGTCCATCACCCCGCTGATCAAGGCCATCAACGTGCTGCTCTTTAAACTCGAGGGCCAGATTATCCAGCGCCACCCCGAGTTCGACATGACCGACCGCCTGCTGCTCGACAAGATCGACCACGACACCGGCACGGTCACGCTCGCCGACGGCAGCGTGTGGCCGCTCGCGACCAACGACTTCCCCACCGTCGACCCGACGGACCCCTACACGCTCACGCCCCAGGAGCAACACATCATCGACAAGCTCGTGTCCGAGTTTGTCACCGCCGATCATCTGCATCGCCATATCGATTTCCTCTACACCCACGGCTCGATGTACAAGGTCACCAACGGCAACCTGCTGTTCCATGGCTGTGTGCCGCTCAACGAGGATGGTACCTTTAGCAGCATGAACTGCCTGGGTACCTGGCACGCCGGTCGCGATTATCTCGATTTTTGCGACCGCATCGCCCGCCGCGCCTGGCGCGTGGGCGACCGCGACGCCCTCGACTGGATGTGGTACCTGTGGATCGGCTTTAACTCACCCGCGAGCGGACGCCTGGTGCGTACCTTTGAGCGTGCCTATATCGCCGATAAGAGCACCTGGGCCGAGCCGATGGACCCATACTTTACGCTTACCAAGTCGCCCTCGCTCTGCGACGACATCATGCGCGAGTTCGGCGTCGCACCCATGGCATGTTCGCCGACCGGCCACATCATCAACGGTCATACGCCCGTCAAGACTACCAAGGGCGAGCAGCCCATCCGCGCCAACGGCAAGCTGTTGGTCATCGACGGCGGCTTCTGTCGCGCCTACCATCCCAAGACGGGCATCGCCGGCTACACGCTTATCTCGAGCTCGCGCGGATGCCGTCTTAAGTCGCACCGGGCCTTTACGACGGTTGCCGAGGCGCTCACCCGCAACGTGGACATCGAAAGCGAGACCAACCGCTTTGACGAGGCCGACCGCCGCCGCATGGTCAGCGATACCGACACTGGCGCCAAGATCCGCAGCCAAATCCAGGACCTACGCCAGCTGCTCGATGCATATAGAAACGGTGCTATCGAGGAGCGCGCCTAGCCCCGCCTGCGGGGATTGGCTAAACTTGCTGAGTTTGTCATCCCCGCGGCGCTCCGGCGCCACTCTAAGGCAGGTACCATGCAAAAGCTCCTTGCGCAGATCATGAAGTTTGGCGTCGTCGGCGTCATTGCCACCGTCATCGACTTTGGCATCATGAATCTGCTCCACTACGGTCTGGGCCTCAACATCCTGATCGCCAACACCAGCGGCTTTATCGTCTCGCTCATCTTTAACTACGTCGCGAGCATGAAGTACGTGTTCGCGCACAAGGAAGGCATGAGCCGCCGCCGCGAGTTCATTATCTTTGTCGTGCTATCCGTGATCGGCCTGGCACTCAACGACGGTATTGTGCTGGCCCTCAACGCCGGCCTGGGTCTCGAGGCCAATATCGCCAAGATTTGCGCCACCGCACTGGTCATGGTCTATAACTTTGTGACCCGCAAGATCTTCCTGGAGGGCGAAGAGACCAAGTAGCTCGACATCCCGATAGCCTTACGGCGCCCACAGTCGACGCGCGCTCAGCGAAGCATCGTCCGTGGGCGCCGCTCGTTTACGGGCAAATTTTCAACGTTTGCGGATTAGCTCTTGAATATTTGGCGAGTTCGTATAGTTCTTGCCAAAGACCTTACGTTTCCCATGCAAAAGCTCTAAAGTATCCTCTGCTCGATTCGTCAACGCATTGGATGTGATTACGTGCGCAAGGCACTGGCACAACCTCATACCAAGCAGTTCCTCAAGTTCGCTGTCGTGGGTCTTATCTCCTTTGGCATCGACTGGGGCATGCTCATTGCACTCGTCGAGCTGTTCCACCTCGACTTTTTGATGAGCACCACGATCTCGTTTATCACGTCCGTCGTGGTCAACTACTGGCTCAGCATGAAGTACGTGTTCGACCATCGCGAGGGCATGAGCCGCAAGCGCGAGTTTACGATCTTCACCATCCTGTCGGTGATTGGTTTGGGCCTTAACGATCTGTACATGTTTGTGGGCGTCACGTTTTTGAGCATCGGCTACCAGGCCATGAAGGCCATCGCCACGTTCCTGGTCACCTGGTACAACTACTTCAGCCGCCGCTTCTTCCTCGAAGGCGCGCAGTCATAGTCGATTCGACATTTGCTTGAATATATAACCGGTTGGAATTCACGTTCCAGCCGGTTTTTTTGTTTGACGAGGCTGTCGAGGAAGACGTACGGGACGGGCCACGGTGCCGAAATGGGACGCGCCTTCCCCATGGGCGCCGTTCCGGAAAGCGCGTCCCAGATTGAGGCCTCAAAGCGGGACACAGTTTCCGCAACGCCACTCAAGCGGAAAGTGCATCCCGGAATCCGACCTCGGAACGGGACGCGGTTTCCCAATGGCCATCGAAGCGGAAACTGCATCCCGGAATCCGCCTCCAGAGTGGGACGCGCTTTCCGGTTGAGCCTCGATTGGGAAACTCCGTCCCATTCGCATCAAAAAACGGGCGGCCTGGATGTTTGTCCGAGCTGCCCGTTCCGTGCGTTATGTTGAGATCCCTAGCCTGTTACGTAATACCAGACGACGTTGTCGCCGTTGGAGAGAACGTAGTTGCTGCAGGCCGTCATGGGCGTCGAGCCGTTGACAGAGTACATCCAACCGCTCGTGCCGCCATACTGCTTCTCGGCCAAACCGCCGATCGCGGCGACATACGTGCCGTACGATGAGCCGTGTGCGTTGACGGAAAGCCCGAGCGCGCATAGGGCGTCGTAGACGGTGGCACCTTCGTTAAAGGTATAGGTGCCGCCGGCGGACACAGGATTGCCCACGGCGCTCGATGTGACCGCAACCGTCACCGTGACGTAACTGGGCTCCTGCGTGCCGCCCTGGCCGCCCGAGGAGGCGGTTCCGCCGTTAGAAGCAGAGGCGCCGCCAGACGATTGGCCGCCGCCCGAAGAGGTACCACCAGACGTGTTAGAAGTATCGGCAGTTTCGGTATTCTGAGCAGCCGATACATCGCCAGACTTCTTGCCACGCTGGTCTTCAGACTTTTTGCCATCCGAGTTTTTATCCGAGCTCTTGTTCGAAGACTCGGAATCGCCCTTGGCGTCACCCGAGTCCTTGGACTTATCTTTCGCATCGCCCGAAGCCTTGGAGTTCTTAGAGTCAGCTTTGCCAGAAGCAGCAGCCGAGCCAGCTCCCCTGGCGTCGTTGGCAACGACGCTCTCCCCCGTCACGGCCTGAACGATCCAGTCGATGGACCAGGCACCGCTTGTGGAGGGATGGACAAACCCCAGCGAGACGACAATCAGGGCAACGCAAGCAGCCGTAAAAACGCCGACAAGTGCCTTGCGCCGCGGGGCGGACGCCGCCGAAGCGGCGCCCTTTTGCTTTGCATCGTCGAGCTGGATAAACGAGGAGTCGGGCTGCTGCCCGTTGGTCCCCTTGGGCTTATCGGGCATTACCGTCACCCTTGCCGCGCTTGGTCAGCATGAAGACGGCGATGAGCGCGAGGCCGATCACGCCGGCCGCGATGCCGACAATAGCGAGCGGGTTGAGGCCAGACTCCTGCGCGGAAGCCTCAGTGGACTTCTTGGCAGTGGTCGTGGAAGCGGATGCCTTGTCGGACTTGCCGTCCTTCTTGTCAGACTTCTTCTCGTCCTTCTTGTCGGACTTGTCGGAGTCCTTCTTGTCGGACTTGTTGTCCTTGGTCCCGCTCTTGGTCGACACCGTCGTCTTGGTCACCGGCTTCTGACCCGGGGCGACAGCGCCACCCTTCGAGCCGGAGCCAGTGCCCGCGCCGGTACCAGCACCAGTGCCGGAGCCGCTGCCACCGTTAGAGCCAGAACCGCCATTGCCGTCAGGGTTAACGGCGTTCTTGGTCCACTTGGCATACAGCGTCATATCGGCCGTCACCGGCGTGCTGAAGTCATACGCCTCCGTGCAAGCCTCATCGGTGTACCAGCCACCGAAGGTGTAGCCCTCACGCGTCGGATCGGCAGGCTTAACCAGCTTGCCGTCGGCCGTAGTCTGGAAATCGACCTTGGAACCCTCGCCAGTCTCGAACGAGACCTTAACGCCACCATTCAGCTTGAACAACGTGCCGGAATCGTTGATGTAGTAGAGGTTGCCCTTGGCGTCGCAGGCAATCGGCGAGTCGCAGTAGTTGTTGTGTCCCGTTGCGCTAAACGCACCGGTCGCCTGCGCGTCACCCAGCTTGTAGCGATAGACACCGCCGCCCGAGGTGTAGTTCACATAGTCGGAAGTCGCACCGTAGTTAACCGTGAAGTAGACATACGTGCCATCTGCCTGGGCGCTCACGAGCGGTGCACCCTTGATGCCGCCGATGGGAAGCGCGGAGCCATCAGCAGACGAAACCAACGTCGTAGCAAAGTCATTATCAAGGTCGACAATCGCCAGCGCAGAGCCACCGGAAACCTCGCCGCCGACAATCAGCTTGTTGCCATACAGCGTAGGCATGCAGGCGCATCCCGTAAGACCCAGGTCGACGACGCGCTCTTCGGAAATGCGCGAAGCGGCATCCGCATCACGCGAACTACCGTCAGAAATCGCCAAAACGTGCAGCTTGCCATCGCGCGAAATCAGATAAGCATGGCTACCGTCGGCGGAGAGCACACAGGAGGAGTTAACGATAGCCCCAACGGAAACGCTTCCAAGCACAGCGCCCGAAGACTTGCTGAGCATCTCAACGGTACCGGCGCTGGTGGGAACCAGAATAAAGCCGTCACCCACGGTAGCGCCCGTCCAGTAATAACCCTCATCGGCGTTGACGTGCTGCCAGGAAACGGCACCGGTCAGGATATTGATGCGCGTCAGATGGCCGTTGTTATACACGCCCTTACCATAGTCGACATCAACGGTGCCGACATAGAGATAGTTGCCATCGACCGTCAGCTGAGAATTCGACTGAGCAGTTTTGCTCACAGGGTCGGTAACCCAAACCGTCGTGAGCGTATCGGCCGTCAGAGCCTGGACCGCACCGCCATCGAGCGGGACGATGACCAAGCCGTTCGTATAAATCGGACGCGTCGTGTAGCCAATCGCAGTCTTAAGATTCGACTCGGCCAGCACCTTGCCCGACTCGGCATCGATCTTAAGCAGGCGCTTGTTGACGGCGAGATACACATTGCCGTTTACGACAATCGGCTCGCTCGCGTTGGGGTACGTGGCGCCCGAATAGGCCTTCCAATCAAACGTCCAAGAGCTTGCCAGCGCGCCCGTAGGCGTGGACACGTTCTCGACCACCGCATTGGAATTGCCGCTCCAGTCGGCTTTCCAATCGGTCGGGCGCGAAGCGCTCGGATCAACTACGACTTCATCGGGATTAGGAACGGTATCGCCAGCAGCATAAGCCCAGACGATCTTGTCACCCGACTTGAGCACATAGTCGCTATCGAGCTGAGACCCAGGAACGCCGTTGACAAAGAACGACCAAGCACCCGACAGCTCGGTGCCATCAAGCGGAGAGACAAGAGTGTGAACGCCCCAATAACCAAATTGGTCGTACATCTTGGACTTGACGCCAACGGCATCGAAGTAGGCAGCAGAGGCATCCTTGATCGTCGTGCCCTCGACAAACACCTGCATCGAAGGATCAGTCCAGCGCTGAGCCTTATCGTCCTTCTTGCCGATGATCTCCATCGAAACGGAGACCTGACCAGGCATGGTGCCGTCGGAGCCATAGACCCAAGCAATCTCGTCGCTTGCCTTAAGCGTATAGGCGCCCGCACCAACATCAACAGGCTTGCCATTGACAAAGAACTGCCAATATTTCCAGGTGTTTTCGTCAACCTTCTCGCTCGAGAGGGTCACGTTCTTTTCGAACGGCGAGGTCAGCGACTCGAGATACCAGCCAAACGAGCTCTCCCCCGTTTTGGCGCCAATGCCAGACTTTTTAAAGATCTGCTCGGAAAGGTCAGCAGCGGTTGTTCCCTCGTCCACGAGAGCTGTCGTAGGCTGTGCCCACGTCTGCTGGGCGCCCGAAGCATCCTGGCCGATAACGGTGCAGCTTACCGAAAGCTGATCGGCAGGAGCGGGGTCGTTGTACTTCGAGTAGCACCAGACGACGGAGTCGCCGGCCTTGAGCGTGTAGCCGCCGGCGCCGACCATGGAGGACTTGCCGTTGATGAACAGCTGCCAGTACGCGCCGGTCGCCGAGTCGTAGGCGAGCGTGCGGTCGGAGTCGAAGGGCGACGTGATCGAGTTGAGCGCCCAACCCCAGCTGCCATCGGGGTCGTAGTCGGCCTTAAGGCCAGTCTGCTTGAAAAGCTGTTCGGAGAGGTCGGCCGCAGTCGAGCCTTTCTTCAGCGTAATGTTCTGAGCGGCAGCCCAGGTCTGCTGAGCACCCTTGGCGTCGGTGCCGACGACCGAACACGTCGCGGAAACCTGCGTGGAAACCGCGCCCGTGGGATCCTCGTACACCAGCTCGAGCGTGTCGCCATCGCTCGGGTAGTAGCCCGTGGCATAAGAGTTGGCAGCCTTGCCATTAATATCAAAACGCCAGTACTTATAGCCGGACGCCGTGTTTTCCGTCGCGAGCGTCTGGGACTTATCGGGGTTCGTAACCGAATAGGGAACGCCGCCGTCCGTGCTATAGCTATAGCCGGCGTCGTCAAGCACCTTGGCAAAGATGTCCCAGGCAGACATTTTTTGGGTACTCGACCACTCAAACGAGGCCGTCGGCACCCAGTCCACAAGGTCATAGGACTGACCGACATCGTGTTTGCTTACGCCTACAACCCTGACGTTAACGGAAAGAGACTTTTCGTCGGAAGAATTAACGAGCCAAGCGGTGCTCTTGACATCGTTGTTGCCGGCGTTTGCCACGACATAGGCGTATTTGCCCTCAGCCGAGGCGGGAAGCGTGATCGCGCCGGTCGTTTCGTCGGCGCCAAACAGCTCGTGGGCATTTGTGCCCTCAGCGTCATCGGCGAGATACCAGCGGTAATCGACGAGGGAGCCCTCGGGGAGTGCCGTCTCGTAATCGCCCCAATCGCCCGTTGCCATGTAATTGGCAGTAGGGGTAAGCGTTCCGCCGACCTGTGCAAGGTTGCCGCTCGAAGCGACATTAACCGATGTCAGGGTATACGCCTTGGCATCTTCACCCTTAGCGATGGCATAACGTGTGGAGGCATAGTCGGTGTTGTAGCCACCGTCGACGATGCACTTGAGGTACTTGCCGACGTACTTTTGCGAAATTACGAACGACGGCCTATGGGCGTTCTCATCCGTCAGCGTCGTGAACGGACCCTGGGAACTATCGGCAATCTGCCACGTATAGGTCAGTTGATCAGATGTAAGCTCGGCACCCTTTGTTCCTGCAGGCGTCTTCTCGAATGCAGTAACACCGATCTTTTCGCCACTCTTGTAGACAAACTTGGCGTCATCGCTCTGATCGCCGACGATCTTTTTGAGATACGTCAGGAACAGCTCGTGCGAGCCTGCGGCCTTAACGGCCACAGCAGTAGTCGCCTCTACGGTGTTATCGCCCGCAGTGGCCGACACGCTCACCCAGCGCTTGGCGTAGTCATCGGGAATCGTAAAGCTGCTGTCGGTTTTGCCCTCGACCACATGCCAGTCGGTCTTCGCATCAAACGCAGAGGAAGACGGGTCGACAGAGGACCAACGCCACGTGTAGGTAACGCCCTCGGTAACCGGCTCAGACGAGTAATCGACCGCCTTGTAGGCGCACGCCTCAATCGTAGAGCCAGTGTCCTTGGCGCCCTTGCTCGCATTGGTAAATGCAACTGAATCGAGCGTCGTCGCGCCCTTGGGCAGAATGCGGCCCGCCTTGGTCTCACAGCTATCAGAGCCGGGGATACCCTTCTTGGCCTTAGCGACAACCTTGAGGTAGCGGTTCGCGCACTCCTTGGTAACCGTGTAGGTGTCACCAGTTGCAACCTGCTCGAACGAGCCGTCGGCGGAATCGGCCACCCACCAAGAAAAATCGACCTTGTCGGAACCGTAGAGGTCAGCCGGCGTGTCGTAGTTGAGGTAGTAGGCAGCAGCCTTAATCGTGTCGCCGACGTTGGCGTTGGGGACGTTCTCGTAATCGTCGCCAAATTCGGCGCCGTTATAGGCGAGAACGATATGGCCCAACGCGATTTGGCCGCTCGCGGCAACGGGGCCCGGGGTATTGTAGCCAACAGACGAGGGCGTGTCGAAAGATCCGCTCGGGCCGAACAGCTCTTGACCGTCACCGACAACCTTAACGCGAATGTACTTGCCCGCAAGCTGCGATGCGAGTTCATCCGTGATCGTCAGCGACTGGTCGGTCTGGCCCGGAATTGCCTGATAGGCGGAATCCTCGGCATCGCGCACGTCAGACGCAAGCCACTGATAGGTCCAGCCGGCCTGTGCCGCAATACGCTTGTTGGGAACCGCTTCGCCGTCATAGGCATTCGCCCAAAGCGTAGTGCCAGGGTTCAGTGTCTCTGCCTTAACGGACGAAATCGAACTCGAATCGTCTGCCGAAGACTGGATGAGGACATAAGACTTTGCATCCAGGGCCGTCTTGGTAGGAACGGGTGCCTTGACGGCGGTCGTTGCCGTCAGCTTTTGGTTGTTGGCGCCCCTAGTCGGGCCGTAGATAACGTTACCGCTTGCATCGGTAATGCGAACGCGCAGGCACTTGCCGTTAAGCTGAGTGCGCAGGGCATCGTCCAGAACGATCGATGAGCTCGTCTGGCCCTCGACAGCAACAAACGCAGAGTTGTCCGCATCGCTCTTGTTGGCGATATCGGCAGCAAGCCACTGATAGGTGCAACCCGAAACACTGGCGCGCTTGCTGGACGAAGTCCAGACATTCGCATAGAGCGTAGTATTGCTCTGGATAAAGCCAGTGACGTTAGAGCCAGTCCAGCGAGAAGGCGACTGGCTCTTTCCGACGCTGACACCATTTTTAGAGGAAAGCGTGGCAGCGGCACGGGGTGCGGCCTTAGCTGCATTGGGCTCGCTGACCACCGCGGGCGCATCGCCGGTCTCGGCGGTGGTGTCGGACGCCTCGTTCGCCGGAGAGGCCGAAGCGGGGTCTGACGCAGCGGGGTCGCCTAGCGCGTCATTGCTCGCGTTGTCAGGCGCATCCGAACTCGTATCCCCAGTTTCGGAGGATTTGTCGGTAGCCGAATCGTTTGCGCCAGCAGCAGGCGCGGTATTATCGGCAGCGTCATCCGTGGCCTGCGCGCCCTCGCTCGGCGTCGTGGCCTGAGCCACGGCATCGGCAATGCCCTCAGCGCCCTCGGCCCAAAGTTGCGCCGGCGTGGTACCAAAAGCCATGGCAAAAGCCAGGAACGCCACCAGACCGCGCTTGGCCACGCCGCGGACAATCGCTCCATGACGACGCCACGAGGCGCGCTGGCACTCGTCCTCAAACATATCCATTTGTCTCCTACTGTCTGCACTTGGAGCATTGCCCAGCGGCTGCCCCACGTCATCGCGCATATTGCGCTTGAGCACCCCCATCGGGGTCCCCCTTTCCTCCAGAGCCCAACGCGTACCGGCGGCATGCGCCGCGGTCGCGTGCAAGATGGGAGGCGATCCGACTTAACCTTACCGACCCGGGCGCGCCGTCCGATCTGCGACACGAGCATCCCGGGCCAAGAGGAATTACGGTTACTGGTACAGCCGGGGATTTGCACCCCGATTCTCCCAAACGCGCAGGAAAACCGCGCATTCGTGCGTCTCCGCACCACCATCTAGGCCATCGATTATTACTGTCAGTATGGTAGCACGCAAAAGGGCCCCGCACACAGGCGAAGCCCAAGGTAAAAGCTATTGTTTGCGATAGATTAGGGCATGGATGGATCGCTGAGCAAAATGATCCGTTTTCCTCCGTCCCCCAGGGGTCATTAACGCTTGCCGCCGTGGCTGTTGCGCCAGATCTCGCGGCCCAGCATCAGCGCCAGCACCAGCGCACTCACGTAGCCCATAAAACCAATGACCGGGATACCGAACACAACCGGCTCGATGCGCGCGTAGTACACCACCGACGAGCCGATAAACAGGCCGGCAATCACAATTGCCATCGACATGCGGTCGATAATTCCACCCAGCTGTCGCAGCGCCTTATCGCTGCTCATGATCTGCGTGTTCACCTTAAGCTGGCCGCGTGTGAGCATGCGCGACGCCAAGCCCAGATACTCGGCCGCCTCGAGCGATCCTTTTGCCGCTCGATAGCTGCTCGCGGCAAGATCGCGCCCCATATCGCGCACGCGTGCATAGGTGCTTTTCTCGTTTTTGATGTGCGTCTGGATAATCTGGATCATGTTGACGTTGGGCATATACTCGGTCAGCAAACCCTCGAGCGTCACCATGCCACGCGCGAACATCGTCACCACGCTCGGCAGCTCAACGTCATTCTTACGCGCGAGGTTTAACAGCGAGGTCAAAAACTCGCCGATATCCAGATCCTTCAGGTCAAGGCCCGCAAAGTCAGCCACGATAAAGTCCAAGTCGGACAAAAAGGCCGAATGGTCGAGCTCGGCCGAATCGCCGCGCGTCACGGCAAAGCGCATGAGCGAATCCTTGAGCTTGGGCACGTCGCCCTCGGCCACGGCAAAGATCATGTCCTTGACGATACCGCGGTCGTGGCTCGACATGCGCCCGACCATGCCCAGGTCAATAAAGTAAACGATGCCGTCCTTGAGGATGATGTTTCCCGCATGCGAGTCGGCATGGAAAAAGCCATCGTCGAGCACCTGCGTCGAGTAGTCCTCGACGATCGCGGCGCCAATCTTTTCCAAGTCATAACCCTCGGCTGCCAGTCGTTTGGGATCGGCAATGGAGATGCCGTCAATGTAGTCCATGACCACCACGTGCTCGGTGCAAAGATCTAGGTAGGACTTGGGGCACGACACGCCATGCACGCTTTTGTGGAAGTCATAGAAATCGTTGAGATTTTTTGCCTCGGCCAAAAAGTTGGTCTCCTCGCGAAACGAGGTCCACAGCTCTTCGACCACGCCGTGTAAGTCAACAAACTGGTCGGTGTTGACGAACTTGGAAACGATGCGCACCACCGAACGGATGATGTCGATGTCCTGTGCCATGACCTGTTGCGCGCCGGGGCGCTGCACCTTAACGGCCACGTCCTCGCCCGTCACCAGGCGGGCACGGTGTACCTGCGCGAGCGACGCGCTTCCGAGCGGGTTGGGGTCGATCGCGTCGAACATCTGCCCCAGGCGCTGGCCGTACTCCTCTTCCAGACAGCGGAGCACTATCTCATACGGCACCGGGTCTACGTCGGAGCGCAGGCGGCGCAGCTCGTCGCAAAACCGCTGCGGCAAAATCTCGGACCGGTTGGCCAGGATCTGCCCCATCTTGACGAACATGGGGCCGAGCTCTTCGAGCAGACGACGCAGGCGCACCGGCGTGAGGTTATCCCATACGCGGTACTTTTTGATCAGGCGAACGATCTGCCCAATGCGTTCGCGGCGGCCTGCCGGCGTGAGCTGGTATTCCTCGTCCGGCGCCATCGCGTCGGGCTCTTCGGGAACCATATCGACAGCACGCGGCTTCTTGCGAGCGCCCGAGACGGCGGCATCGACCTCATCGACAACCGCCGCCTCGTCACCCAAGGGATCTAGATTGTTGTAATCGGTGGTGGAATCTGCCATCTGCGCTGCTACTCGGCCTCTTCGGTGTCCTCTGCATCGTCGGGCTCAACGGACTCGACGGGCACCGAAGTCACGTTGTCCTCGACCGAATCGACGATGTCGCGCACATGGGCCAAAAAGGCCGTGCGCTCGGGGGCGGTCATAACGCGGACGCGGGCCAGGATGAGCTCGTCGAGCACGCGCTGCGCCGCAGTCTCACCCTGCATGCCCAGACGCTCGGTCAGGTCGGAAATGGTGCCACCGGCCTGCTCGAACATGTCGGACACGCTGCGGGCGATATCGGGAGTGCCGGCGTCCTTGCGAACCTGCTCGCCTTTGGTATTGAGGTCGTCGAGGACCTTCTTGCCGCCCTCGACGGCAACGGCGGCGGCGCCGAAGCCCACGTTGATGGCACCGTTAACAAGCTGATCGAATTTCATAACCATGGTTGGCTCCAATCGTGAACAACTGCATTGGCCTTCTTGTACCCAAGATTGAGCGAACGACACAAAATCGTTTTGCCGCCAAGATAGAAATCGAGCGGGGCAAAGCCTTTGACGGCGTTTGCCCCGCTCGCTCGCTGCAAGGCCGTCTTTACCTTACGTTATCGTTCATCGCGAAGGAATTCTTCATGGCACAGCTCGTGGTGTAGAGCACCTTGCCCAACAGAGCATCGGTCTCCACGCGCACGAGCTCGGCAAAGGCCTCGTTGGCGCGGGCGAGCTCGGCAGGCACCTCAGTCTCGGGCAGTGCGGCTACGACAGCGTCAACGTCGTGAATCTGCTTGTGGCCCATGCCGCCGACCTTCTCCTGATAATCCTCGACCGCGCGACCACACTCGTGGAAGCGAACATCGGCCAAGGCACCGATCAGGCGATTTGCCCAATAGAAATTCTCCGACGTCACGCGGGCCTGCGTGTCGGCATAGTACTCGGGCATGGTCTCGACATTGGCGTACAGCGGCACGAGCGCGTTAAACGAGTTAGAGCCAAAGGCCATCCACTGTACGGCGCGATACGCCGGCTGTGCATAGGGGCGCAGTTGCAGCACGGCGAGCTGACCGTTGCGGTTGATGCCGATGGGACGATAGGCGCCGCGCGTGGCGGGCGTGCCCTTGCTGCCGTAGCAGTCGTACTCCGTACCCTGGTAGTGGCTCGAAAGCACGTACTTGATATCCTCGATGGTCACCTTGCGCTCGGGCACGCGGCTCCAGGGGATATCGTCGCTCTCGGGCGTGTAGTCGGCCTCGGGACCGTCCCACACATCGCTGGGGTTGAGGCAGCGCTGCATATACCAGGCGCGCGGCGTGTTGTAGACGTGGTCGCTGTCGCTGTGCGAGCCAAAGGCCTCGCGCGGGTTAAAGACCGCAGCGGGACCGTCGCCCTCGACGCCCAGCGTCAGGTCCAGATGCCACTCGGCCATCCAGGAGCGCAGGTCGGCGGAGCACATATGGTCGACCTGGGCGCCCTCGGCATCGTCCAGGTCAAAGCTATCGATACCCAGCTGGTTAGGCATGGTCACATAGGCGTCATCGGGCACGCGCTTGGCGATCCAGTGGTGGCCGCCGATGGTCTCGAGCCACCAGATCTCGTCCACGTCACTAAAGGCGATGCCGTTGTTCTCGTAGGTGCCGTAGCGCTCGAGCAGGTCACCCAGGATACGCACGCCATCGCGGGCAGACTTGGCGTACGGCAGCACCAGGGTCACCATATCCTCCTCGCCCAGGCCACCGGGCTGCGCCGGAACATAGCCGTCCTCGCCCTCGTTACCCTTGGCGGGCACGTAGTCCACGAGCGGATCGGCGCCGCGGACGCGCTCGTTGGTGGTAAGCGTCTCGGTTGCGGACATGCCAACGTTGAGCTCGTTGAAGCCGGCCTCGGCCCAAATGCCATGACCCGGGACAACGTCGGGGACGCTTGTATAACGCATGGGATTATCGGGCAGCTCAACGGTCAGGTGGCTCAAAACGCTCGTGTAGACACGCGGCTGCTCGTCGGGGTGCACAACACGCATGCGCTTGGGCTCAAACACCCCGTTGGACGAGTCCTCGTTGCGGGCAACCAGCGTCGACCCGTCGTAGCTCGCGTTCTTACCAACCAAAATCGTTGTGCACGGCATGCGCATCCTCCTTGAGCGAAGAAATCAAACGGCAACAGTGTATCGCTTCGGCGCAAAAAGGGCGAAACAGCCGCCCCGGCAACCCCTGTGGTCAAAAACGACTATTTCGATGCGCGCTCCGCCGCCTCGATCACGTGCTTGGCGAGAATCGCGGTGGTCACAGCCCCCACGCCGCCCGGCACCGGAGTAATTGCGCCAGCGATCGGTTCCGCAGCATCAAAATCGACATCGCCGACCAGCTTGCCAGCGGCCTCGTCCCAGTTAATGCCGACATCGATGATCGTCTGGCCCTCGCGAACCGCATCCGCGCCAATCGTGCGTGCGCGTCCAACGGCCGCAACCACAATATCAGCCGCACGGCACTCGGCAGCCAAGTCGCGCGTATGCGTATGGCACATCGTCACCGTGGCATTGCGAGCCGTAAGCATGGCGGCAACGGGACGACCAATTACCAGCGACCGACCAACAACCGTGACCTTTGCCCCATCCAGCTCAACACCGTAATGGTCCAGCAACGCAAACACGGCCTCGGCCGTGCAGGGAGCAAAGCCCTCGCCACGACCCGAAAGCGTGGTGAGCAGCGAGGCCGGTGTCATGGAGTCAACATCCTTGGCGGGATCGAGTGCCGCGGCAACCGCATCCTCGTCAAGCCCAGCGGGCAACGGACGAAACATCAGGCAGCCATGAACAGCGGGGTCGGCATTGATGTCCTTAATAGCCGCCAGTAGCTCATCCTGCGAAACATCGACAGGGAGTAAAACGCGGCGAGCCTCAACGCCAACCTTCTCACAGCGCTTGAGGGCGCCGCGCTCGTAGGATAGATCGTCCTCGCGCTCGCCCACGCGAACGATGGCCAGCGTCGGCACGATGCCCTGTTCGCGCAGGGCGACGCAACGAGCGGCAAGTTCCTCGGTCAAAGCACGGGCAACGGGAGCACCCTTGAGCAGCTCGGCCATGGCTATCTCCTCTTCCTTGCGGCGTCGGCAGCGCGGCGCGCCAGTGCATCGGCGCGCGGCAGCCACGTATCCAGCAGCTCATCGCACGCCGCCTCGAGTTCCTCGGCGCGCGCCCGGTCTTTCATAGATGTGGTGTTGGCAAAGAGCGTCAGGCTCGCACCCTGCATGGCGGCGCGGCAGAACACGGCGCCGCATGCCACGTCGGACAGCAACTGGCGCGAACCCTTGTCGGCCATGTCCTCGAGCAGCGCCAGCGCGCGCCCGCAGGCATCCATGATCCGGTACGGCGGCATGGCCGCCACGCGCAACGCGTCCTGAATCGCCGCGGGTCGAGCCGGGTCCTCGCGCGGAATGCCATACGATGCGGACACCTGGCCGTATGCACGAACATCCTCGGCAACCAGACCCACTAGTTCCTGCGCCAACTCGTCTGCCTGGGCAAATGCACGCGTCAGATCGTCCGCCCGATCGCTAAGCGCGGGATTGGTCGCCCCGTAGCGAGCGACCATCCCGCAAAGCGAGGCGCCCAGCGCGCCCACAAAGGCGCTCGCGCTACCGCCGCCGGGAACCGGCTCGCGCGCGGCCAGCGCCTCGGCAAACCCACGGCAGGTCTTGTCCATCATCTCTTGGCTCATACGCATGCACCTTCAAGTCATATAGATCGGTCGGGCGGCAACCGCCGACCAACCGCATCAAACACGTAATGATGCTAAGTCTAGCCCATAAGCACATGAGCGTCAGCACACCTGGCCATCGCGGATTTCTATGACGAACGATAGGCGTCGGCGCCGCAAACATGGGACACATGGCCCACCTTTCGAGACTTCCGGACGTCACAGACTGGGGCATATCTATAAGTAAGGAACCCGTTGGGGCACGGCCGCGCAACGGCCACAAGCGATGAACGGAGGCATAAGCCGCACAGTACACAGAGACATCCGCCGCCAGCGCAATCAGTACCCCAACAGCATGCGGCGCCGTGATGTCATCGGCAGACAAGGAGGACGCCACCATGAAGAAAAAGACCCTATCGATCCTTTCCCTGTGCATCGCCCTCTTTGCCGCACTCGCCCTTGTCGGCTGCGGCGAGAGCGGATCGGGCGGGGGCAGCAGCGCATCCAAGAGCGAGGGCAAGGAAAAAGCTCCCGTCGCCAAGAAGACCGACTTTATCTGGTTTAAGATCGAGATGCCCGAGAGCGTTGGCGTAAGCGACTCCGCCGGCAAGAACGCCGACAGGGTCCAGCTCACCTTCCCCGAAGACGAGAACGGTTCGGCCGATCGCTTTATCCCCGTTTGGAAAAAAGCGCTGACGGCAGAGGAATCCCACGCCGACCAGGCAGAAAAGAAAGGTGATACGTTCCAGTGGAAGGATGGCGGGTCCGTCGAGTATAACGGCAGGACGTGGCTCGTCGGAACGTACGAGGACAACAGCGGCGTCTCAACCCTCCTCTTTACCGACGTTGAGCCGGGAAGCGTATACGTCCTCATCTCGAACTTCGATCTGCATAAGAAAGAAGCCGAGGCGCTCCTCAACTCCATCGAGTTTCCCGATGACATGGCGAAGGCAGTTGCCGAGGCACGCGAAGTCGAGATTTCGAGCATCGAGATCAAGCATTAGGGGATCGCACGCAGCATCGCATGCGCAGTCATTAAATGATCGGACGCCCAGCCAGGGGAGGATCGGATCGGCCGGCCCTCCCCTCTTTTACGCTCGGGCATATTGCCACTTGTCGGCGCAAATCCGGCCCTCAGAATGGGACACATGGCCCCCCCGAACGAGCCGCTCGCGCGTACAGTAAAGACAGGTAATCCATAGGCGGTTACAGATCGAGGAGGACACGACCATGAAAAAGAAGGCCTTTGCGATTCTCACCCTCTGCATCAGCCTCTTTGCCGCAGTTGCCCTGGTGGGCTGCGGTGGCAGCGGCGGCGCTACCGGAAGTGGCGGTGGCGGCGGAGCTGAAAAGCCAGCCGTGGATATGAGGACCGACTTCATTTGGTTTAAGGTCGAGGTTCCCGAGGGCGTCGAGATTACCGACGTTGCCGGCGACACGGCCGACAGGGCCCAGTTTAAGTTCACCGAGAGCGAACACGCCAGCGACCGCTTCATCCCCGTCTTCGATCCTGACAAGAAGGCCGATGAACTGTTTGACTACGAGGCAAAGTGGAAGGCCAACTCCGGATGGACCGAGAGCGATCCCGTTAAGTACAACGGCAAGACCTGGCGCAGCGCCTACTTTACGCACTCGGGCGGCGTGACGACCGAGTACTTCACCGACGTTGACGGCGGCAGCGTGTACGTGCGCATCGACAACGTCGAGGAACACAAGGACGCCGTCGAGACCATGATGGAGTCTCTGGAATTTGCCGACGACATCGCCAAAGCCAAGACCGAGGCCATGGACGTTAAGCTCGAGGATATCGAGATCAAGCGCTAAAGCTCCAACGGCATGCAGCAGCGCCGTTTTAGCTCAGCCGGGATGCAAGGTGTGACTCCTTGCATCCCGGCTTTTTGTGTTCGAAAGCGCCCGGTCACATCACCATATTGAGCACGTTGACGAATTCCAGAGCCCGGGAGCGGCTGCTCAGGCAAAAGACACAGGCAGTCAACAACCTGTTGCGCAGAAAAACATTGCGGCCCTTGATCCTGTTAACGCCCGTGATGTCCTTAAGGTAGACAATCTCGATATGCTTGCCGCCGAAAGTGCCCTTCTTGAGCACCTCGATGCGGTTAGGGTAGATCTTGACGTCTTTAAACCTGCCCGAACCTTTGTCCTGGAACAGCAAAGTGTTGTTGTCCATAAGCGCCACCCCTATGAGGTTCGATAAAACTGTCTCTATGGTCACATTTTAGTCACCGAAAGGCTCCCATGCGAAGGTGCCAGACAGCACAGCAATTCGTGTCCGCGCGAGGCTTTAAACTAAATGCGATAAAGATGCATTCCACAAGATGAAAGTGGGGCGACAATGATGGGCGAACTGGTAAACCGTGGAGAATCGGCAATCGTGCCAGAAGTTTTTTACAAGCAGGTTTCCTCGATTCTCAACGCCGCTCGCGACAAGGCCTATACCGCCGTTAACTTTGCGATGGTTGAGGCGTATTGGGAGATCGGCAAGAGCATTGTTGATGAACAGGGCGGAGAGGAGCGCGCAGCATATGGAGAGGCATTGATTGCAGGCCTCTCCAGAAGGCTTACCGCGGATTTCGGAAGAGGCTTTGGCATCGCAAACCTTCGCAATATGCGTCAGTTCTTTCTTGCGTTTCCAATTCGCGACGCACTGCGTAGCGAATTGAGCTGGACTCATTACCGCAGGTTGATGCGCATTCCCGACCCTGATGCTCGCGCCTGGTACATGAACGAATGCGCCGATTCTCGTTGGAGCACGCGTCAGCTCGAGCGCCAGATCAACACCATGTTCCGCGAGCGCCTGCTTGCCAGCAAGGACAAGGAGGCCGTCACCCAGGAAATCCAAAAGAGCGCCCCGGCTCGTCGCCCCGAGGATATCATCCGTGACCCATATGTACTGGAGTTTTTAGGTTTCTCGGACGATACTGCGTTTCGCGAGAGCGATCTAGAGCAGGCGCTCATCACGCATCTTCAGAAGTTCCTGCTGGAGCTTGGCCGTGGTTTCGCTTTCGAGGCGCGCCAAAAGCGCATCACCTTTGATGGGCGCCATTTCTATATTGACCTTGTGTTTTACAACTATCTGATGCGCTGCTTCGTGCTCATCGACCTTAAGACCGATGACCTTACGCATCAGGACCTGGGCCAGATGCAAATGTACGTGAACTACTACACGCGCGAACTCATGAACGAAGGCGACAATCCGCCTATAGGCATCGTGCTCTGCGCGGACAAAAGCGACTCGATTGTCGAGTACACGCTGCCCGAAGACAACGACCAAGTGTTTGCCGCCAAATACTTGCCGTATCTTCCAAGCAAGGAAGAGCTGGCGCGCGAGCTGAGTGCCGAGTACCGCGCCATCAACGAAGCGACTAATGGCGAAGCGCAAGGGTAGCAGCACGTTGCGACCGATACCCCCGACGGCGTTTCATATCCCCCGACATAAGAGGAGCGCTCCATGACAGACAGACCGAAAACGACACTGCGCGACTGCATCTATGGGCTTGCCGTCGGCGACGCGCTGGGCGTTCCTTACGAGTTTAGGCCCCGCGGCACGTTCAAATGCACGGACATGACCGGCTACGGCACGCATGGGCAGCCCGACGGCACCTGGAGCGACGACACGTCCATGACGCTTGCTACCTGTGACTCGATTAGGGAGCTCGGGCACATCGACACCGCGGACATGCGCGACAAGTTCGTAAGCTGGATTGCCCGTGGCGAGTATACGATCGACGGCGTTTTCGATTATGGCGGCACGACCGCCCGCGCCCTGCACACCGGCAAAGGCGGCTCCGGCGAACGCGACAACGGCAACGGTTCACTCATGCGCATCGCGCCCCTGGCGTTTGTCGACGCGACTGACGACGAGATCTGCGAGGTCTCCGCGATAACGCACGCCCACAGAACGTCGACCGATGCATGCGTCATATTTGTCGAGCTGATGAGGGGCGTGATGAACGGCACGCTTCCCTCGTGGGCGCTTCATCTGAAAGGTGTGCCTGAGCAGGAAATCAGGTCCGGCGGCTTCGTGCGCGACACGCTTAAGGCAGCCACCTGGTGCTTCGTCAACACTAACAGCTACGAAGATTGCGTCCTTGCCGCCGTCAATCTGGGCGACGACACCGACACCACCGCAGCCGTCGCAGGCGCCCTTGCCGGCACAGCATACGGCATGGACGCAATTCCGCAGAAGTGGGTCAACGCCTTGCGAGGCAAAGAGTTGATTGAGGGCTGCTTGTTTTAGGGCGCGCTGACAGCAGAAACAGGCCGGGAGGCATCGTGGAGAGGTCGACGCTGCGCGCGGCTGCGAGGGTCTTTTCGCGATTCCTTCAGCGCGCTCTCGTAGAGCGCCTTGTAGTCGGGGTCCTGGCCGGTGTCTCCGCCCTGTGCAGGTTCGGTCGGCTCGGTCTCGGCGGGCGTGGTCTCCTGGGCCATGCTCCCTCCATTTCTGCCCCGTGTGAGGCATCGTCTTGTCCCGTGCGGGGCGCTTTTCGGCATGAACCAGGCCACCCGTGCGGATGGCCTGGTTCAACGTTTGGTCAGGCCGGCTGGACTCGAACCCGCACGGGCGAAGCCCACGTGCTCCTGAGGCACGCGCGTCTATCAATTCCGCCACGCCCCGATGGCACCTGGCCGAGGAATCGAACCCCGGTAAGCAGTTTTGGAGACCGCCGCACTGACATTGCGCTACCCAGGTGTGTATAATCTGATTTGAAAAGCCCTGGGCGTGCTGGATAGCTAACCTGGGGCTCATTTCTTTATGTCGTCTATGGCCCCGCCCTGGTCAACAAGATAACGCGGTCGATGTCATGCCTCGACATCTCAAGCCGCACGCGCTTCAGCGCGTCCTCTCTTGTCACAGGGACTTCCTCGCAGTTAAGCACGACAATAGAGGGGCTTACCGGCCCACCTTCCACCTTTTCGAACTGCCGCACTGCCTTTCTTATATTGCGCTCGATGTTTGATTACCAGTTAGATCGGCACTGATCCAAAACTTGATAAGGTTGCCAGCGTAAGGGAAAATAGAAATCGCGGAAAGTAGCACAGTACGAGGAGTGCCCTTGATTGAGGAGACGTAGGTGCAAATCCTACCGCCGCGCAAGCCGTCCTTCGGGGCGGCTTTTTATGCCAATAGGAGGCGGCGGATGCCCCTCGAGAAACCCGCCGCCGTAGCCGCCGACCCCGTGAAGAGCGCTAAGTGGGACGAGCTCACCGCCGGCCACGCGAGATCATCCCCGCATGCGCGAGGAACAGCGACGACCTCGTTTGCAAGAGGGTCAACGGCGAGATCGCGGCACTTGGTGTAAGGGCCGGCGCCGACGTATCGGACATCTTCTCCGGCGTCACCGACAGCCACTGCAAGGACGGAGTGTGGCATCCTGATTACGATTGGAACGAGGACCTCATCGCGAGGGAGGCGTTCGCCGATTTTTTCAGCGCCCACTTCACAAGCCCGGAATCAGCCGAGCGGTTGAGACGCTATTTCCCGGAATCGGGTAAGATATTCGATGAGATGCTCGACGAGTTGGGAAGGGGCTGACATGTACATCTACCTAAGCAAGGAGGACAGCGAGAAGCTGGACCGCCTCATGCGTGAATACAAGCAGACCTTCCATGAGAGATGCCACGCCTACTGCATGCGCGACCCTATCGCCGAAATAGAGAAGTGCCTGAAGACCGGCAAGCCATCCAAGCTCAAGCCTGAACCCGAAGCGGTCTACTAGACACCAACGGTGAGTCGCTTGCAAAGTTTGACGAGCTTGTAGAGAGGCTGGCACGATGAGGGATTCCGAGAAAATGACCGCCGAGGATGCGCTCGAGGCCCATATGGAGCGGTTCGGCTTCATCCCGTGGGGGCTTTCGACAATGGATGACGATCACATTGTCGCCGCTGTCGAGAAGGCGCTCAAAGACGGAGAGCCGTACAAGGACGAAGTGCCTGAGGACTGCGTCCTGTAAATACGAAACAACTTAGACGCTGAAGTAAAAGCCGGTCCTGTCGCCGCACAAAAACGGGGCAGCCCGCACTCATGCGAGCCGCCCCATACCTCTGGCTTTCACGTTACGGCGCCAACTGACACCACTCCCCTACTTACCAAATAGCGCACCCAGCAGGCCGCGACGTTTGGGCTTTTCTTCTCGGTAGGAACCCTCGGCAACCGCTGCCACCTGACGCGGCTGTTCGCCGTCTCCACGGCGCACGATCTGGTATAGGAAGGGCGATTTAACGTATTTGACCTCGATGGGCGTGGCGTGCACGGTACTTTCGTTCGATAGATGCAGGCTCGGGTTGAGCGGCGCCACCACATGCGTCTCACGCTTGTCGCTAAACACCACCGCGGCCGCGCGGCCCGTCTGGCCGTTTACGGCAATGCGCACCTGCTCGCCATCGCGGCTGTCCGTCGCTGGGCGATCGACAAAGTAGACCGGTACCATCACCAGGCCGTCCTTATGCTTGCGAGCCTTGCGCGCCCAGGTGCGGATGCTCTTTTTATTGAGCCCCAGCACCGCCTCGGCATCGTTGCCGGCAATGTCGAGCGCCAGCTTATCAATGACCACCTGGTCCTTGGTAGACGCATCGACGGAGACAACGCGGAAGTCGCCTTCCTGCATGGCCGGGTCAAACGGCCCAACCTTGGCAAAGTCCCACGGCTCCAAAATGCCCATAAGGCGAACGTCCAGGTAGTTTGCCCGCGGATACACCCAGTCGAGCACCTCGTAGTACACCAGGGTCTCCTTGCTCAGCCCCTTGCCCGGGAAGGACGCCATCATGCGCAAATCCGCGAGCGCCATGGGGAAGTAGAAGAGCATCATGTCGTTTTGGATCGCATCTTCCACGTCGTGCCCGGCAAAGGCGTCGGGGTACTGGCGCACCAGCTGCAGCGCGTTGGCGCGCGCCTGCTGCGGCGAGATTTCACAGGGAATGCCCTGCTCAGGTACATACTCCGCACCCACGCCCATAGTCAGGCGCTTGCTAAACGTGCCGGGCTTGAGCAGGTCGGCAACGCCAATCTTATTACCGCAGGACGGGCACTCAAACACGCGCTGGGTCGATGACCCCTCAAAGGACGCACCGCAGAAGGGGCACGGAATGCTCACGTGCGCTGCCTCTTGAAACTCCTGCGCCGTTCCGCGATCTTCCCACAGCAAATGCTCCAGAACCGACTGGTTGCGCCAGTACGCATTGAAGAAATACCAGTCGGGGTCCTCCGGGCGCTCGAGCTGCGCCACATGGGTGAGCTTAAGCAGTCCATCGACAACCGTCAGCGGCGCATGACGAATGCCCAGGGCGCTCTTGGGCTCCCCCGCATCGGCCCGCCACGGAACGACCGTGCCGCAATAGGCGCACTCAAAGCTGCGTTTAGCCTGGTGTGAGTACATAGGGCCGCCGCAGTTTTGGCATTTAATGGCAAACATCTCGTCCATGGATACATCCTCCTTTGCACAGGGGCTGTCGACATTAAGTATGTCGGGCAGGCAGGCACATGCCCATACCCATGTGGCCCAAAATGCAGCACCCGGTCGGACAAGAAGGGCCGCTCGTTAGCTCCAGCAGACCATTGCTGCATTTTCTGAGCATCGGCGCACGGTGCGCCCATGCGAGCTACACTATCCCCTTAAACGAGGATGCGAGGAGATACGCCATGCTATTTGTAAATCGGCTGGTACATACGCTTGTTCCCGGCAGCGAGGACGAGCCGGTCGATACAACTTGTCGCACCAACGCGGGCTTTGCCGCAGGCCTCATTTGCATTGGCCTCAACATTACCCTGTGCCTAGCCAAGGGCATCGCGGGTCTGCTCGCCGGCTCCGTCTCGCTTATCGCCGACGCCTTCAACAACCTCTCCGATGCGTCGAGCAACATTGTGAGCCTGCTCGGATTCCGACTTGCCAGTCGCCCGGCTGACGAAGGTCACCCCTATGGCCACGGCCGCTACGAATACCTCGCCGGCCTGTTTGTCGCCGTCCTCGTTTGTGCCGTCGGCATCAACCTGGTGCTCGAGTCGGTTACCAAGATCATCAAGCCCTCCCCCACCGCGTATTCGGCGCTCTCCATGGCAGCCCTTGTCCTGTCCATGCTCGTTAAGCTCTGGATGGCCGCGTTCAACCGCACGCTGGGCGATCGCATCGACTCGGAGACGCTCGTCGCCACGGCGCAGGACTCCAAAAACGACGTCATCACCTCGGGCTCGGTCTTGGTGGCGGCGCTTATTTCGCAGACGACCGGCTTTGACCTCGATGGCTGGGCGGGCCTGGGCGTGGGCATCTTCATCTGCATCAGCGGTCTGGGCCTAGTGCGCGACGCCATCAGCCCGTTGCTTGGGCAAGCGCCCGACCCCAAGCTCGTCCAGGAAATCCGCGATAGGATTATGTCGTACCCCCAGGTCCTGGGCACGCACGACCTCATGGTGCACGACTACGGCCCCGGCCGTCAGTTTGCCAGCGCACACGTGGAAATGCCCGGCGAGGGCGATGCCTTTGAGCACCACGAGATTCTGGACACCATCGAACACGACATCAAACGCCAGATGGGCATCGCCATCACGTTGCACTGCGACCCCATTGCAACAACCGGCGATGACTTGCGCGGCTGGGTCAAGCGCGGCGTAGCGCAGATCGACCCCGCGCTTTCCATCCACGACTTGCACGAGCACGACGGCTTTGTTTCGTTTGACCTGGTGCGTCCCGACGGCTTTGACATATCCGACGAGGAGCTGCTAGGGCTCGTCACGCGCATCGTGCACGAGCGCAGGCCCGATGCATCATGCGTCGTCACGTTTGACTCCGGCTTTAGCTCGCCCGAGCGTCCGGCAGAGCAGTTGTAATCGACAGCAAAACGGGACGCAGGACCGCCGACCAGCGCGCCTATGCGCCCGGTCACGCGATCCTGCGTCCCGTTTTTGTTTGCACCGCTAAGGCTCTAGCCGCTCGGCCGCTAGTTTCCCTGTGCGCCCGAAATGCCGTTTTGTAGGGCGTTCCAGGCATCCGTAGCCATGTCTCCCAAGTTCTGCGCGGTATCGCCCAGGTTTTGTGCCGTATCGCCCAGCTCTTGCGCCTTGTCTCCCAGCTCCTGCGCCTTGTTGCTCAAGTCCTCCAGCGTGTTAGAGCTCGAGCTGTCCGTGGTGCCTTGATCGCCGGACGCATTGCCCGACGAGCCGTCCTTGTGCGTGAGCTGAATTTCGAGGTTACCGTTGTCGTTATAGTAGGCAGAAGTAACAACCCAGTTGGCATCGACAACAGGCGTCGAGCCGTCGTCAGTCAGAATCACAGCATTCGAAAGATCGGCCCCGCGCGACTTGAGGAGCTTCTTGGCGTTGGACCAGTACTGCCCCGGGATATCGCTCAGATCGACGGTGTTAGATGAGGCGGACTCGGTTTGCTCGGCAGTGGTATCGGCCGTTGAACTCCCCCGTTTGTTGAGCATGCCCGACACAATGGCGAATACAACCGACAGCGCAAAAAAGATCGCCAGCACAATGAGGATCTTCTTGATCACACTCGACGAACGCGACGGCGCCTCTTCCTCGTCCTCACCATACTGCGGAATCGACTTGGGGTACTCACGATAAGGCTGGCGCGCATACGGATCGCGCGACTCATAACGAGGCTGGGACTGTGCCGTGCGCGGCATATACGTCGTCTGCTGAGGCTGCGGAATGGGATTTTGCGGCAGGTTATTATAAGCGCCTGCCGCCGCATTGCCATACGGGTCCGGCGTCGCATTGCCATACGGGTCCTGCGGTGCATAATCAAACGGATCCCGCGGTGTATCGCCATAGCCCATAACTCGTGTGGGTTCGGCGGACGCCTGCGTCGCATCGGGGGCAGCATTGCCGGGGTTCGACACAATGCGGGTCGCATCGGCGCTGCCGCCAGCCTGCGCGGAACCATATCCGCCCATCACGGTCGTCTTGTCCTGGTCCATGCAACGTTTCCTCTCCGTCGCCTGTAAGCATCAAGTTATCCATGCATTCTACCCGCGCAAAAGCCTATGATGGGCAAAGCCCGCCGGTATCTACAAGACATGCGCGTGCCTAAGGATCAAAAAGCCCCGCCGGGCCTTGGTAGGCGCGGCGGGGCGGGCAAGCGGCTATGAGCGGCAGGCTTAGAACAGGCCGGTGATGTTGCCGTCGTTGTCGACGTCGATGTTCTCGGCCGCGGGCACCTTGGGCAGGCCCGGCATGGTCAGAACGCTGCCGGTCAACGCGACCACAAAGTGGGCGCCGGCGGAAACCTTGAGCTCGCGCACGGTGATGCGGAAGCCCTCGGGAGCGCCCAGAGCCTTGGCGTTATCGCTAAAGCTGTACTGCGTCTTGGCGACGCACACCGGCAGGTTACCAAAGCCGTTCTCGCGCAGCTCGGCAAGCTGACGCTTGGCAGCCGGCGTAAAGTCGACGCCGTCGGCGCGGTAGATCTTGGTTGCAACGGCCTCGAGGGCATCGGCAACATCGGCGCCGTCCTCGTAGGCAAACTTGAGCTCGCTCGGCTGCTCAATCAGGCGCATGACCTCATCGGCCAGCTCGAGCGCGCCCTCGCCGCCCTTGGCCCAGACCTCGGAAAGCTTAACATTGACGCCGAGCTTCTGGCACTCGGACTCGATGAGCGCAAGCTCTGCCTCGGTGTCCGTCGGGAAGCGGTTGATGGCGACCACGCAGGGAAGACCATAGACGTTCTGGATATTGTCAACGTGACGCAGCAGGTTGGGCATGCCGGCCTTGAGGGCCTCGAGGTTCTCGTCGTTAAGGTTGGCCTTGGCAACGCCGCCGTTGTACTTAAGCGCGCGGGCGGTGGCGACAATCACGACGGCGCTGGGGCGGACGCCCGTCATGCGGCACTTGATGTCGAGGAACTTCTCGGCACCCAAATCGGCGCCGAAACCGGCCTCGGTAATGGCGACATCGCCAAAGCGCATAGCCATGCGCGTAGCCATGATGGAGTTGCAGCCGTGGGCGATGTTGGCGAAGGGGCCGCCGTGGACAAACGCGGGCGTACCCTCAAGCGTCTGCACCAGGTTGGGCTTGAGCGCATCCTTAAGCAGCGCAGCCATGGCGCCCTGAGCCTTGAGGTCGCGGGCGCGGACGGGCTCGCCGGCAAAGCTGTAGCCGACGACGATCTCGCCCAGGCGCTCCTTGAGGTCATTGATACTCGTGGACAGGCACAGGATCGCCATGACCTCGGAGGCAACGGTGATATCGAAGCCGTCCTCGCGCGGCACGCCCTGAGCCTTGCCGCCAATGCCGTCGATAACGTGGCGCAGCTGGCGGTCGTTCATGTCGACGACGCGCTTCCAGGTGATGCGCTTGACGTCGATACCGAGCTGGTTGCCCTGCTGAATATGGTTGTCGAGCATGGCGGCCAGCAGGTTATTGGCGGCACCGATAGCGTGGAAGTCGCCGGTAAAGTGCAGGTTGATGTCTTCCATGGGGATGACCTGGGCCCAACCGCCGCCGGCGGCGCCGCCCTTGACGCCAAAGACGGGGCCGAGCGAGGGCTCGCGCAGGGCCACAGCGCTCTTGACACCGCGACGGCGCAGGCCATCGGCCAGACCGATGGTCGTGGTGGTCTTGCCCTCGCCAGCGGGCGTGGGGTTGATGGCGGTCACGAGGACGAGCTTGGCCTGGTGATCGGTCGGCTCGTTGAGCAGCGAATAGTCGACCTTAGCCTTGTCGAAGCCGTACGGAATCAGGTGCTTTACGTCGACGCCGGCGTTCTTAGCCACCTCGGTAATGGGCAGCGGCGTGACGGAACGTGCGATTTCGATGTCAGTAGGCATGGGCGGTCCTTTCGTTACCGGATGAGAAAAAGACCAATTCAGCATAGCACGGGCGCGCAATAGTAAAACACCCGTAACCGATGAATGGCGATATGTTTATCCAATGCTCAGCGATAGCCTACAGACTAGCCAAAACAAACCCGACTCTAAACGGCTGGCTCGATACCCAAGTGCTCAAAGGTGCGAAGCGTTGCCTGGCGGCCCTGGGGCGTGCGAATCATCAAGCCGCACTGCAGCAGATAGGGCTCATAGACATCCTCGAGCGTACCCGGGTCCTCGCCCACCGCGCTGGCAAGGGTCGTCAAGCCAACGGCACGGCCGGAGAACGTCTTGGCAAGCGTCTCCAAGATTCGAATGTCCATCCAGTCCAGACCAAGCTCATCGATCTCAAAGAACTCGAGTGCCTGACGGCAGATATCGAGCTCGATGGGACCGTTGCCGCGCACCTGCGCATAGTCGCGCACGCGCTTGAGCAGACGGTTGGCAAGACGCGGCGTGCCGCGCGAACGCGAGCCGATCTCGAGCGCGCTGGGATGGTCAATCGTCACGCCCAGGATGGTCGCCGAGCGTGTCACAATCTGGGCGAGTTCCTCGACGGTGTAGTAATCCAGACGATACGAAATGCCAAAACGGTCGCGTAGCGGGCCGGTCAACATGCCCGAGCGAGTCGTTGCCGCCACCAGCGTGAACTTGGGGATATCCAGGCGAATCGAGCGTGCAGCCGGACCCTTGCCGATCACAATATCGAGGGCAAAGTCCTCCATCGCAGGATACAGGACCTCCTCGACCGAGCGGTTGAGGCGGTGGATCTCGTCGATAAACAGCACGTCGCCCGGCTGCAGGTTGGTAAGGATGGCAGCCAGGTCGCCGGTGCGCGCGATGGCCGGACCGCTCGTCGTCTTGATCTGAGCGCCCAGCTCGTTGGCGATAACCGTGGCCAGCGTGGTCTTGCCCAGACCCGGAGGGCCCGAAAAGATCACGTGGTCGAGTGTCTCACCGCGGCTCTGCGCCGCCTCGATCAGCACGCGCAGACTCTGTTTGATGTGCTCCTGACCGCAGTAGTCGTCCAGGCGCTGGGGGCGCAGGGTACGGTCGACATCGAGGTCCTCGGGCGTCAGCTCCGAGCCCACCATGCGCTCGCCATGCGCCATGGATGCCGCCGGCGAGTTGCCGGGCGTCGCCCACAGGTCCTGAGAGTCATCGGCTTCCCACATCACGCATCCATTCCGAGTCGCTTAAGCGCCGCGCCGAGCAGATCCTCGACACGCATATTCTGCCCATCATACCCGCTCAGGGCAACATCGGTCTCCTGCGGGCTAAAGCCCATGGAAAGGAGCGCCGCACGAGCGTCATCGATCGCCGAGGGAGCGGCGGCGGGAACCGGCATCGCAACCTGTCCGGGAATCACGTCGACCGGCACAAAGCCCTTATCCTTGGCAAAGGTGCTCTTGAGCTCCAGGATCAGACGCTGCGCGGTCTTTTTACCCACGCCGGGAACCTTGGCCATGCCCTTGTCATCCTCGGCCATTACCAGGGAATACAGTTGCCCCACGGTATAGGTGGAGAGCACAGCGAGCGCCAGGCGCGGACCGACGCCCGAGACGGACACGAGCCGATCGAACATCGTGCGCTCGTCCTTGGAGGCAAAACCAAAGAGCGTCATGGCGTCCTCACGCACCTGCATGCGCGTGTAGAGGCGAACCTCGCCGCCGGGCGTAGGCAGCGTAGCGGCGGTGCTGCCCGAGATGCCGAGCTCAAAGCCCACGCCCGACACATCGACGACGGCCGAGCTCATCGTGGCCTCGACGAGCGTTCCATGGAGCTGGGAGATCATCAGTATCCGGTTCCTCTCTGTTGATAGAACTCGCCACCGGTGAGGGCGCGGGTGCGGCTGAGGTTTACGTGGCAGATGGCGCAAGCCAGGGCATCGGCGGCATGGTCGGGATGCGGGTCGTGATCGAGTTGCGTGAGCGTACGGACCATATACGCGACCTGTCGTTTGTCCGCGGCGCCGGTGCCCACAACAGCCTGCTTGATCTGCATGGGCGTGTACTCGCCAATCTCGAGCGCGCATTCCGAAAGCGCCACGAGTGCAGCACCGCGGGCATGCGCCGTAGGGATAGCCGAGCGAACGTTGGCGCCAAAGTAAATGCTCTCGATAGCAGCGGTATCGGGGCGGTAGCGCTCTACGACACCCTTGAGGTCGCGGGCGATATGCGACAGGCGCACCGCGAGCGGGCTTCCGGCACTGGTCTCAATACAGCCGTAGGCACGACAGCGAACCTCTCCGCGCCGTTCCTCAATAATCCCCCAACCCGTATGGGCCAAACCGGGGTCGATACCCAAAATGACCAAGCCAGCCTCCCCTCGTCTTTTGCCAAGCGCAAGGCAAGGCCTCGCACATCATTCACGAACGTCTGTTCTAGAATAACACAACGCCAGCCCCATACGTCAGCCGAGATTGAATTGTAGGCTGAGCATACGCAAGCGAGCGCCCGCCAGAGCGAGCAAGGTGCCTTGAAAGAGGAGGGCATTGACCTGGCGGTCATGCCCGACGATTGAAAGGCAGATTGCCACTCTGGCGGGCGCGCAGCGACCTAGTTTTGAGAGAAGAATGGGAATTGCCTCGGATCCACCGGCGGATGCGGCATCGGACCTCCCTGGGGCCCACCCTGCGGTCCGCCCTGGCTGCCCATCATCTTGTCGATGGCGTCCTGGACCTCGCCCTCAAACCGCTTCATACCCTCGTGCAGACGACGCTGACCGTCCTCGGAGCGCAGCTCTTCCATCTGCTCGGGTGAAATACCCAACAGCTCGCCCAATAAGCCCATCATCTCGCCGCGCATACGGTCACTCGTATCGTCGTCGGCAAAGCGGCGCACCTCGGCGCGTGCCAGAGAATCAACCGTCATGCGCTCCTTACCGTTGAGCCCCAGATCGGACCACGCAAGCATGTACGGCCAGGCGCGCTCGACAAACGAACGGGCCGAAACGATCGGCACCGTCGGTAACATGCGACGAGCAGCCTCACCCTGGCGCACGAGCATCAGCAGCAGCGAGCAGGCCTCGGGCTTGGCGGCGGCCATCGGGATGTCGTCGAAAGGTCGATTGCGGTCCACGTGTGCCTCGAGCGCGCCATCGACCTCGCCCGGCTCGAGCCCACCGAGCAGCTGCGCCGCGCGGTCGAGCATGTCGACCGGACCGTCGAGCGTCGAAAGCGCCTGTGCCAGCACGCGCTCCATGCAATCCTCCACCGCGTTGAGCGTCACGAGCTCTTGGGGCACCACGGCCGAGACGCGGTTGCGCACGCGTGCCACAAACTCGAGCGTCGACAGATACACGTCGCCAAAGGGCGCAAAGTCGCCCTGGTAGCCGCCGGACAGCGCGGGCGCCGCCAGTGCATACTCAGTCTTGGAAAGCGGGCTCAACGCCATGGCGCCCAGCTCGAGCGCCGTATCCTCGAGCATCAGGCCCAGCGCGCGCGAACGCAGGCGCTCGGCATCGCCCGCCGACGCGTCGCGGTCGAGCACGCGCGCCGCATCCGGCGCATCGCGCTCGACGGTGCGAATGTGCAGGCGCTCAGCGATTGAGCGAACAGCAGAACAGCGGGCGGCCTCGGCCTCCTCCTGCGCCGGCGTAAAGATGCGGTTGCGCCCCAGCACTAAGCCAATTACGTTACGCGGACCCAAGGCATCGACGGCAAGCGCCGCCAACAGGGACGACGGCAAATCGCCCTCGAGCGCCACCACGGCACGCGAGGCGCCGCGAGCGCGGGCATTGTCGCGTACGGCAAGCACCAGCGCCTGCCACAGCCACTCCTCGGAACGAAACTCGGGCAGCTCGTGGTCCTCCAGGGCATCGAGCATCACGCCGCGCTGAATCTCCTGAACCAGCAGGCTCTCCTCAAAGCACGGCGCCTGGGCCACCACGCGGCCGCAATCGTCGAGCACAAACGATCCGCCGGTATACACCGACTCGTCATAGGCACCAATCGGCGCCATGCAGGCAAACCATACGCTGCGCTTGGACGCGATCTTGCGGTAGACACCGCTGCGCACGGCGGCAATGGCGGCTGTCTCGCGATCGGTCATGTCAAACGCGTTGAACTGGAAATAGGCGATGAGGTCGACGCCGGTCGGCAGCATCTCGAGCTCGCGATCTAGGTCAAACACCACGGCGATGCGCACGCCGTCCACGTCAAACACCGGCGGTGCCCAACGCGCGTCGTTGCTCTCGCCACGCTGCAGGGCGATGCTTGCGCGCGCGGGCACCACGCGACCATCCTTAAGCATCATGTAGTCGAGCAGAGGCTGGCCCTCAAACGAAACCGCAGAGGGCACGATGCAGATCATGTCGAGCTCTTGGATGCGCTCGGCAACGCACGTCAAGCCCGTCAGCATATCGTGCTCAAAATCGGCAGCGCCCA
This sequence comes from uncultured Collinsella sp., assembly GCA_902472315.1. Taxonomy (GTDB): domain Bacteria; phylum Actinomycetota; class Coriobacteriia; order Coriobacteriales; family Coriobacteriaceae; genus Collinsella. The sequence goes on along the minus strand of CABRNM010000016.1, from coordinate 174 downwards.
CCAGGCTGCCCGGCATGGCGCCCATAAAGAGCGGGGCCGGAACGCACAGCACGCGCGCGCCGCGCTCATGAGCCAGGCGAGCCTGGTCCTCGATGCGGCCGCAAATGCCCTCGATGTCACCCAGGCGCATATCGATCTGTGCAAGTGCGAGCAGATCGGAAGAGCGTCGTGTAG
>CABRNM010000015.1 GCA_902472315.1 uncultured Collinsella sp. | reverse complement strand
ACGGCAGGACCCCCGCCGCACGAAGTGCGCAGCGGGGGTCCTGCCATGTCCGAGGACGATTTGGGGGCAAAGCCCCTGGCCTCCCCGGCGGGTATACGGGACGGCGACTACAGGTATTCGATCTGGGCGCCTTCCGTGTCGCACGTCAGAATATGCGTATCACACTTAGGGAACTGCTCGCGCAGCTTGACCTGCAGGAACTTTGCCACGATGGTGTCGTCGGTCACAGCCATAAGGGTCGAGCCCGATCCGCTGATCCAGATGGTCTTGGCGCCGCCGTTAAGGCAGGTGTCGCGCACGGCGTTGTAGTCGGGAATCAGACGACGACGATAGGGTTCCTGGATGCGGTCGTCATTGGCGGCGGCAATCAGGTCGAGGTTGCCGGACTCAAGACCGCGCGTCATGCCGGCGATGCGGCCCATCTGCCATACGGCGGTGGAGAGCGGAACCTCCTGCGGCACGACCTTGCGCGCCTCGCTCGTATGCACCTCGTAGGGAGGAATCACGGTAATAAAACGCAGGCGATCGCTCACCTCGTAGCGCAGGCACTGGGGGAGCGAATCGGTCGGCGTAAAGGAGCAGACGGCGCCGCCCAGGATAGCGGGGGCGACGTTATCGGGATGGCCCTCGACCTCGGTGGCAATGCGGACGAGCTCGGCACGGTCGACGGTGTGGCCTGTCAGCGCGGCGGCGGCCATAATGCTGGCGACGACGCAGGTGGAGCTGGAACCCAGGCCGCGAGCGACGGGCACGTCGGTTTGAATGTCGATGGCAACGGGAAAAGCCGGCTCGCCCCATGCGGCCAGTGCATCGACAAAGCTAACGTAGACCAGGTTGTTCTCGTTTTGGAATTCCTCGGGGCAGCCCGTGATGGTGAGCTTGTCGGCGCGCTCGAAGGTGAAGTGCGAGTAGAGGCTGACGGCCATGCCGAGGGTGTCGTAGCCAATGCCTAGGTTCGCGCTGGTGGCGGGGACGGTGATTTTGATCATGGGAATCTCCTGGGCGGTCTGCCTGTTTAGTTCGCTGCTCGGGCAGTCCTGGCTCGCTCGGAAAGCACATTAAGTGCTTTCCGGCTCGTGCGGAACTCGCGACGAACTAAACAGGCAGACCCGCATGTCAGTTCGTCATCATCCCGGGGGTTATCTGATGAAAGAAGGTGCGCCGGCTTTCGCCGGCGCATAATAAGGGGTTTTAGTTGGAAGCCATCTTTTTTGCTGCAGACTCGACGTAGCTTGCCATCTCATTAACGTCGCAGACGTCTTCGAAGCGGACGGGCTTGGACTCGAGCTCGGCGAGCTGGACCGGGGCAACCGTGTTGGTTGCCTGCTCGAGCACGCGCATAGCCTCAAAGTCGTCCTCGGGAACGTCGAGGCCCAGGGCGTCGCAGCAGGCGCGCGGGAACTTGTAGGGGCTGGCGGTCGAAAGCAGCACGCGGGCCTTGGCGCCCTCGGCGGGAGCGACCTTTTCAAAGACGTGATAGCCGCAAGCGGTGTGCGGGTCGATCACGTAGCCGTTTGCATCCCAGCAGCTCTTGATGGCGGCGCGGACCTCGTCCTCGCTGGCCCAGCCGCAGCCAAAGACGCTCTGAATCTTTGCCAGCAGGTCGGTGGGAACCTCGTAGCGACCAGTCTGTGCCAGCTGCTCCATAAGGCCGGCAACGAGCTCGCAGTCGCCATCGGACAGGAAGTAGAGCATGCGCTCCAGGTTAGAGCTGATGAGGATGTCCATCGAAGGCGAGATGGTCGTGAAGAACGGGCGGTTGCGGTCGTAGACGCCGGTGGTCAGGAAGTCAGCCAGCACGTTGTTCTTGTCGCTCGCGACGATGAGCTTGGCGACGGGCAGACCCATGCGCTTGGCATAGTAACCGGCCAGGATATCGCCAAAGTTGCCGGTCGGTACGCAGAACTCCACGGCGTCGCCGGCCTCGATGGCGCCGGCGCGCAACAGCTGCGCATAGGCGGCAAAGTAGTAGACGACCTGCGGTACCAGACGGCCGACGTTGATGGAGTTGGCACTCGAAAGCACCGTGCCTGCGGCCTCCAGACGCTCGGCAAGCTCCTTATCGGCAAAGATGCGCTTGACGGCGCTCTGGGCGTCGTCAAAGTTGCCGCGGATGCCGCAGACGGCGACGTTATCGCCCTCCTGAGTGGACATCTGCAGATTCTGTACGCGGCTGACTTTGCCCTCGGGATAAAAGACGGTGATGCCCGTGCCCGGGGCGTCGGCAAAGCCGGCGAGTGCTGCCTTGCCCGTGTCGCCCGACGTGGCGGTGACGATCATGATGCGCTCGGCGCCGCCGTCCTGGGCGGAGGTGCGGGCCATGAGGCGGGGGAGCATCTGCAGGGCGACGTCCTTGAAGGCGCTCGTGGGGCCGCCAAAGAGCTCCATCACATAGGTCTGAGGGGCGTCGGTGCCCGGTGCTGCGTCGAGCTTGACGAGAGGCGTGACCTCTTCACTCGCGAACGTGCCGCGGTATGCCTCGTCGACACACGCCGAAATTTCTTCGTCCGTGTAATCGTTCAGTAACATTCCCAACACATTTTGAGCGATTTCAAAGTACGATTTATCAGCAAGCGAGCTGATATCGACCTGCTGGGTGCCAAGCTCGTCCGAGACAAACAAACCCCCGTCGGGAGCGATGCCGGTACGGATTGCCACCTTACTTGAGCATGATAAAGTGCGTCCTCGTGTACTATGATAAGTTCCCATATAACAGTGCTCCTCGGATACCTTGGTCCCAATCGGTGAAACCATGGTATCAGAGCGCGCAAAACAGGTTTGCAGAGGCTTTTAGAAAGGTAACCTCCACGCCATGATAAAAATTGCCAAGTTTGGCGGCTCGTCGGTCGCCGACGCCGAACACTTCAAGAAGATCAAGGCCATCGTCGATGCCGACCCTGCCCGCCGTTTTGTGGTGGTTTCCGCCTGCGGTCGCCGCTTTAAGGGCGACACCAAGGTGACCGACCTGCTCTACCTGGTTAACGCGCACGTTAAGTATCACGTGTCGTGCGAGGAGCTGCTCGAGGACATCGGTCAGCGCTATTTTGATATCGCTGACGAGCTGGAGCTCACCTATCCCATACGCGAGGAGTTCGCGGCCTTTGCCGAGCGCGCCCGCTCGGGCGGCTACTCTACCGAGGAGCTCGTGAGCCGCGGCGAGTACTTCACCGCTCGCCTGATGTCCGAGTACCTGGGCCTGCCGTTCCTGGACGCCGCGACGGTTGTGGCGTTCCATCACGATGGTACGCTCAGCATGAACCGCACCTCCGAGTTGGTGCAGGAGTACGGCCAGCAGGGCGGCTTTGTTATGCCCGGTTTCTACGGCGCGACGCGTGAGGGCCAGATCAAGCTGCTCGATCGAGGCGGTGGCGATATCTCGGGCTCGATTCTGGCCAAGTGCCTTGGCGCCGATCTGTACGAGAACTGGACCGACGTTTCGGGCTTCTATTCTGCCGATCCGCGTATTGTTCCCGAGGCTCAGCCCATTGCACGCGTTACCTACGAGGAGCTGCGCGAGCTTTCGTACATGGGCGCAAGCGTCCTGCACGAGGAGGCCGTTTTCCCCGTGCGCGAGGCAGGCATTCCGCTGGTCATCAAGAACACCAATGCGCCGCAGGACCCCGGCACCATCATTAGCGAGACGGCTGATGAGGGCGAGGCGGAGCCCATCATTACCGGCGTGACCGGCAAGCGCGGCTTTGTCGCCATCAACGTTGCCCGCGACCGCACCAAGCCCCGTGTTGGCTTTATGCGCCGCGCGCTTTCGGTGTTCGAACGCTATGACGTTTCCGTCGAGCACATGCCCACCGGTGTCGACCGTTTTGGCGCTGTGGTGCAGGAGCAGGACGTTCACGATTCGCTGTACTCGCTTGTGAGCGACATTCAGCAGGAGGTCGAGCCGCTCGAGATCGAGGTTGTCGAGGGCTTGGCGCTCATCGCTACCGTCGGTCGTAACCTGCGCGGCCGCGCGGGTATCTCGGGCCACCTGTTTGGCATGCTTGGCCAGGCCGGCGTGAGCGTGCGCATGATTTCGCAGAGCTGCGACGAGATCAACATCATTATCGGTGTTGAGGAGAAAGACTTCGACCTGGCGATTCAGACCATTTACCGTGCCTTCTCCGACGAGAACGGCATTGTGAAGGTCTCCGACTTGGAGGCTCCCACGCCGGTCGATCCCACCCTGGCTGCGCTCAAAAAGTAGCGACTGCTCGGTAGATTTTTTGGGTCATGTCTCAAAAATCTACGGCGGGGCGTTTCGTTTCGGTTTCGTTTCGACGGGGCGGGTTTCGTGCCCGCCTCGTTCTTGTATACACTGGCAACAATAATCGGCCTGCTCGGCGTGCGGGCAAAAGCCATAACCTTTAAAGGGGGAAGCATGAAACAGTACACGGTTGCTATTTTGGGCGCGACGGGAGCCGTGGGCACCCAGATGCTCGAGTGCCTAAACGAGCAGGAGTTCCCGGTTGGCAAGCTCAAGCTGCTGGCGAGCGCGCGTTCTGCGGGCAAGACCGTCGAGTTCCGCGGCGAGCAGATCGTGATCGAAGAGGCTTGTCCCGAGGCCTTTGAGGGCTGTGACATTGTGCTTGGAGCCGCCGGCGACGACATCGCGAAGGAGCTACTGCCCGAGGCCGTCAAGCGCGGCGCCGTCGTGGTCGACAACAGCCACGCCTTCCGCATGGATCCTGAGGTGCCGCTGGTCGTGCCCGAGATCAATGCCGACGACATCAAGTGGCATCACGGCCTTATCGCCAATCCCAACTGCGCGACCATCATCGGCCTGGTTCCCACGTGGCCGCTGCATCAGCTCGCCGGCGTGAAGCGCATGATCGTCTCGACGTATCAGGCGGCTTCGGGTGCTGGCGCTCCCGGTATGGCCGAGCTCGAGGCTCAACTGGCCGCCCTAGGCCGTGGCGAGGAGATTCCCGAGCCGCGTGCATTTGCCGCCCAGCTCGCGAGCAACCTGATTCCGCAGATTGGCGGCGTCAAGGAAGAGGGCTTTACCTCCGAGGAGATGAAGTTGCAAAACGAGGGCCGCAAGATCATGCACCTGCCCGAGCTGCGCGTGAACTGCACCTGCGTGCGCGTGCCCGTGCTGCGCTCGCACTCCGAGAGCATTACGCTTGAGTTTGAGCGCGACATTACGGTTGACGGGGCCCGTGCTGTGCTTGCTGCCGCTCCCGGCGTCAAGCTGGTTGACGATATGGCTGCCGAGGATGCGCACGACCGCTTCCCTATGCCGATGGATACGTCCGACCAGGACCTGATCTGGGTCGGCCGCGTGCGTCGCGACATCTCGAACCCCGAGGCCGCGCGCGGCATCACCTTCTGGTGCTGCGGCGATCAAATCCGTAAGGGTGCGGCAACCAACGCCGTCCAGATCGCTAAGCTGCTCTGCGAGTAGCGGTTGACCTGTCCGGCGGGGGCCGGGCTTGGTTTTCAGAACGTCCTCGACCATGTGTGGCGCCTTGTCCTGCTCCTTCGGAGCCGCGGACAAGGCGCCACACTGGTCTGCGGAGTGTTCTGAAAACCAAGCCCGGCCCCCGCCTGCGGTGACGCTGTTGCGAGCGGCCTGCGATGGGGCCGTTGTTGGTTGGGGCCGCTGGGCTGATGTGGGGGCACGTGGCCGTTGCGGGCTCTGGTCCCGGCGGCGGCCTCGGCGCTTCGCGCCTGCCGCCTTGGGGGACTGCGGAGCGCGGCCGGCAGCTGCGGCGCGTTGCGCCTGCTGCCTGGGGTGACTTTGGGGTTGGGGTGAATCGAGGTCTAATACTTTCCCGAGAAGTGAACGACCTTATTTGGACCCCCGAAGCATTGGCATATTTTGACCGCTATTTCCTGAGGTTTTGCTGCGCGAATCCTGCGGTTTTGTGGACTAAAGGTGTGGATGCTCCGGGGCTTCGTTTTTACTCGTTCACTTCTCGGGAAAGTATTAGAGCTCAGCTGATGGAGGTACCGCTCTGGCGTCGATGCCCCGCGTCTTCTTCGCTTGATTGGGGAAAACAGCCTCGCCTAAGTAATTGCGAGCCCGCCCAGACGTATCTGCGGGGGTTGTCTGCACAATTCGCGGTATTATGTTGCGGAGTTTTGAAAGGAGCCGCTGGTGGTCACGACGACGTTTGCCTCGCCTTTGGGCGAAATCTTGCTTGCCGCTGATGGCCGCGGTCTGACGGGACTTTGGTTTGAGGGGCAGGAGCACTTTGGCTCTACGCTGCTCAAAGAAGATGCGGAGCACGTTGAAGGTGTCGATGCGGTTTCCGGTATTGGTGGCATGTCGCCGGTGAGTCCGGTAAATGGTGCGGCCTCTTCGGTGCTTGAGCGTTCCTGGGCTTGGCTGAATGCTTATTTTGCAGGGCAGGAACCTCGGTTTACGCCGCCGTTGCATATGATTGGTACGGCGTTTCAGCGCGAGGTTTGGTTTGAGCTGCTTTCTATTCCGCGTGGCGAGGTCACTACGTATGGCGAGATCGCCCAGCGTGTTGCCGCTCGACATCGTGTACCGGGAAACGAGGCACCCGTTGTGTCTCCTCGTGCGGTGGGGGCTGCGGTCGCACGTAATCCCATTTCGATTATCGTGCCGTGCCATCGCGTGGTGGCGGCCGACGGATCGCTCAACGGATATGCCGGCGGCCTTGACCGCAAGGAGTGGCTGCTGCGGCTCGAGGGTGCGTACGAGGAGTAACGCCAGAGCACTTTGCATAGCCAAGACGCCGTGAAAGAACGGGACGCGCTTTCCGAATGGCGTCCCAAGCGGAAACCGTGTCCCGGAATACAGCCTCAGAGTGGGACGCTGTTTCCGGTTGAGACCACTTGCTTTGGATATCTATCTACGCTCGCTCCTGCATGGCGTTGATAGATTTGTCCATGTTGAACAGATAAGCCACGACTCAGACAATAAAGAGCCCGGCAAAGCCGGCACCCATGCCGATAAGCAAAAACGTGTTGTCGGGGTTTCGGAAAGGTAGACGCCGCCCGATCCAATGTGAGACGGTTGCACCGATCTGCACGGTCACGTCAAAACACAAGCGTTAACTGCGCGCCCTGCTCAACGGGCTGCTCCTTGTGCTCGCTCAGAAGGACCATTCGGTCTTCGTATTGCTTTTCGGTCATTTCGATAACGGTGACCTCTCCAGCGCTTGGAAGATTCAGCTTAAGGCGAGCGATATGCGCCGCTGCGGATTCGCGAGTCACCAACAGGCGCGAATACACCGAAAACTGCTCCATATGGTATCCGTCGTTAATCAGAAACTTTCGAAAGTCGCTATACTGTCGACGCTCGGCTTTGCTTCCCGTTGGAAGATCGAACAGAACCAATAACCTCATAACCCTCATGGCTCCTCCCTATTCAACAGTTACCATCTCGAGCCCTTTTAGCTCGGGCAACAACAGCCTCTTAGGATCCTTTTCGAGAACGGCAGTTCTGAGTGAAGAGAGCGTTGTCTCTATGCACTGCTGACAGCCGCAACGTTTTCCGTCGATAGTCATGACGTGCTCAAACACGCGGGCGAGCAACGCTTTGTCGCGCTGGCCCAAAGGCTCTGCAACGCCGTAGCTCATAACAATTAGATCGACGAGAGGGCGGAACGGTTCAATAAGATCGTCGACGAGATTGAATGCGTTGTAAACGCTGTGATGGTGAAGCCCCTGGGATACGAGCCATCCACCGCCAACGGCTGCTCTTCCGATGCCTGCACGCAGGACGCTGTAACCATAATCGAGGGCGGAGCTCTGCATACTGTTGCGTCTTGTTCCATCGGTAATGAGGGCTTTAAAGTACGCGGAGGCAGCTGCGCCTTCTCGATTGTCTGTGTCGCCCGAAAGAACGGTTTTGGCATAAGAGGGGAGAGGGCCTGCAGACAACCCCATTTCTGTGAGAACCGCCGCTTGGTTGAGTATCTTTGCCTGAACGATTCGTTTCCAAAGCTGCTTTTTAAACGGAAGGCTCATGGCAAGCTGATCCTCGACGATGCGCGCATGGCGCGAATGGGCGCCCATGGGGAGCATAAGACCATTGGGCATATGATCGCGCCCGCAGATCATGACGCCTATTCCCGCGTCGTTAAGCTGCGACATGCAGGCGACCGTCATCGTGGTTTGATGGGATTCGAGGATGACGACCCAAATGTCCTCGAGGGGAATGGTGGAGCTGCGGTCGTCCACGGTGATCATCAATAGGCCGTTCTTGATGCAGAGGTGGGCCTTGCTCTGGATAAGTATTGTCCGTTGAGCCATTTTGTCGACGACCTTCCCCGCATTAGCGTTACAATACAGCTAAGTCGAAAGCAGCTCACCTTGGGGAAGGGCGCGGCTCCAGACAAGGGGAGCCACTTAAGTGGCTTACCCGTAAAGTAACCACCGTTCAATCTTCGGATTGGGCGGGGCGAACTTTTTTGGGCGAGTGTTAGCCAGTATTCCGTAAACGGTAGCTATGAATAGCATTTGGGCGGGTCCTTTTGAGCGTTTTTTCGCCTAAGGATTGATTCGATTGTGAAGAAAAGTACATAAATCGCTGTGCCGAATACGGCTCTTTTCTTGCGTGAAGCGCGACGTGTCGACGCATTTTGTCTCGAAAAAAATGAATCGCAGATGTAGATCTGAGGTCGAATCAGTCTTCTTTTTTTGAGGCTTGAAACAGAAAAGCCCCTGTTAAAGGGGCTTTTCTGTGCGCACATGCGTATCACCTTGGGGAAGGGCGCGTGCTCAAGACGGAGTAGCCCTTGGTTCCCCACACGGGGCAGCGTATCACCTTGGGGAAGGGCGCGTGCTCAAGACTCCACGTTCACCGTGCCGCTCTGCATGCCGTGCGTATCACCTTGGGGAAGGGCGCGTGCTCAAGACTCGAAGCCCGGCCTTGCGCAGCCTGCACTCTGCGTATCACCTTGGGGAAGGGCGCGTGCTCAAGACAGTAGTATTGCGTCATCAGGGAGCTTCCAAGCGTATCACCTTGGGGAAGGGCGCGTGCTCAAGACGTCAATGTTTTCGCAACCGCGCCAATTCTTAGCGTATCACCTTGGGGAAGGGCGCGTGCTCAAGACCTGTGCACGGCGATTGCCGATCTTGAACAGGCGTATCACCTTGGGGAAGGGCGCGTGCTCAAGACTGCGACAACCAATGTTGCACTGTGGCACGTTGCGTATCACCTTGGGGAAGGGCGCGTGCTCAAGACTCAGACACTTGTAGATTCTGTTGGTGATAAGCGTATCACCTTGGGGAAGGGCGCGTGCTCAAGACTCCAAGTTCGGGCGCATGTACGGCAGGTGAGCGTATCACCTTGGGGAAGGGCGCGTGCTCAAGACTTTTTCCGTTTGGTCGTGTCGGGTGGGCGGAGCGTATCACCTTGGGGAAGGGCGCGTGCTCAAGACCTTTTCGACAAGGGAAGCGGGGCGAACTTGAGCGTATCACCTTGGGGAAGGGCGCGTGCTCAAGACCTGCTCGTAGAGGGTCGCGTGCCACGGGTGAGCGTATCACCTTGGGGAAGGGCGCGTGCTCAAGACTTGTTAATGCCGTAGACGTGCTCAACGCCGTTGCGTATCACCTTGGGGAAGGGCGCGTGCTCAAGACACCGGAGCCGCCATCATGGGTGACGAGGTGAGCGTATCACCTTGGGGAAGGGCGCGTGCTCAAGACTACTAACGCTAGTCGTTAACGATGGGATTTAGCGTATCACCTTGGGGAAGGGCGCGTGCTCAAGACCAACTGTTCCCATTTTCCGACGAGAAATGGGAAGCGTATCACCTTGGGGAAGGGCGCGTGCTCAAGACGGTGCCATCGCTTGCAAGTGCTTTACGCAGAGCGTATCACCTTGGGGAAGGGCGCGTGCTCAAGACGGAGCAATTTTAATTATCATCGGAACCGTCAGCGTATCACCTTGGGGAAGGGCGCGTGCTCAAGACGTAACATGTCCACGCGGGCACGTGCTATTGAGCGTATCACCTTGGGGAAGGGCGCGTGCTCAAGACCAACTCATTGACCAAACGTGACGCGATAGCAGCGTATCACCTTGGGGAAGGGCGCGTGCTCAAGACGACGCTGTCGGCGTAGCCAATGCGGCGCACAGCGTATCACCTTGGGGAAGGGCGCGTGCTCAAGACCGAGTAGCGGTACTCGTCCACCACGTGCCAAGCGTATCACCTTGGGGAAGGGCGCGTGCTCAAGACGAAAGGGAACAAACGAAAGAAAGGAACTCCAGCGTATCACCTTGGGGAAGGGCGCGTGCTCAAGACTGCGCGATGCAGCTTGCAATTATGCCCGTTAACGTATCGCCATGGGGAGCGTATATGGCATAGAGGCGAAGGTTCTCAACCGATTGCATTTATGGGTCTATGCGTTATAAAGGGCAACAAGGAATAAGCAAAAGCCCCACACGATTAAGCAAGAAATGTGCGGGGCAAGCAGCTGCTTTACTTGATGGGTGATTCTCGAACAACAAAGGGTGACATATCGTTGCTTAGTTTTCCAACGGTAGGACAACTTATTTTAATTCGAGTAAGCCTGTCTACAAAGGACCAGTTGGCGTTATCGATGTTGTAGCCACTAAACCGCCCCACAAAATCGCCGATTTGCACCAGATCGCCCAGATATATCTCCAGCGGCGGTTTCTTCATGGCACTTTCGGGCACGGGTTTCCAGGCTTTTCGGCCAGTATGCGCCTTCGCAATCCTGGGTACATACGTCCCATCCTTAAGTGCAGGAATATCCGCCTTGTAGACCGGGTCTGCGTACCAAGCGCCCTGTCCCTTCTTGGCCTCTGGGTCATGCCAGAGCCTCAAACACAGCATTTCGCTCACCTTGATGACCGACTTCTCGTCTGCCGACACAACGGCGTTGCCCATGACGATGTTCTTATCGGAGCTCGCCTTGCGAGCGAGGTCTTTACCCTGTGCGTTGACGCCGGCATAACGATAGACCGTCTGCTCGAACAACTCGCCCTTTCCCTTACGCGGAACAAAGCGGGTGGGTACGACGAAATCGTGCGCCGCGCGTACTTCGTTCGCAAAGGTTTCCCAGGGCATGACACTTTCGAGAGCCTTCATGATGGCATCGCGGCGTTGGGTCTCGTTCATACCTCTGGTTATGCTCCAATGTGTCTCTTGGTTGATTCGAGCGGTTTTAATCACGAGGCTTCGACTACATGCTGCAATCACACAAGCATCGGTGGCATGGTGACGATCGTCCGAGCGGTCTTTTTCGCCATTCGAACCAAAGTTAAGCCCCCACCTGCGACGCAGCCATGCGGTCGCTCTGCCAGTGGTAGGAACAACATGTGCCTTTGCGCCATCATCGGGGAACAGCAGACAGTCGGCGAGGTAAGCGCATACTTCTCGCGACATATAGGCGGTGTCGGTGAAGCTGCGTGCTAAGAATTCGCCTTCCTTGGTATCAAGGTCTTTTTCCAGCAGGAAGTTCTTTTTGCGACGGCTGAGTTTCTGGTTTTCCTGAACGCGACGTTCAAAAGCATCCCATGAAGGCGCACCGTCGTGGGACATCCATTCGTAAGGTGTCTGTTCGCGTTTATCCTGATTGCTTTTGGCGAGGACCAGGACTTTGTTGTTGCGTGAGTTTTCTCCCGTGCGAGAGAACGGCAGGATGTGGTCAATCTGCGTGTAGGTGTCGTCGCTAATTAGGCGATCGACTTCGATTTTAGCGCCCGTGTAAAGGTCGAAGCATTCCTGCTCTTCCCACAGGCGGTACTTCTCTATCTGTTTGCCCGTGACCTCATCTGCCGTGCAGCCACGCAGTTCAGCGATTTGCCCGGCAATGCGCTCGCGATTTTTCTCGTTCTTCTTATTGGCCTTGGCAATCTCGTCTTTTGCGCGCTGAGGCAACCTGAGCTCTCGATCAAGCTCAACGTGGATTTCGTTTGGCACGCCCCACTTGCGGCAGATGGCGTTGACCACTTTTCGCATTTGCGACATGGCGCGAATGACGACGGGATTGTTATTTGTCCGACCGGTACGTTCGATCCAGGTCTCATAGGGCATCAGGCGATCGGAGCGCTCGAGCTGGGCGCCAGCGATGCGAAGTCCCAGCAGACCGCAGTCATTTTCGGCCTGCGTAAGGTTGAGGACCTCGGGCTCCTCGAGGCAATCGAGCAGCATGTCGAGTGCTTTTTTGGAACGGTTGCCATAGCCGTTAAGAGCTTTGGATGAATAGGGAAGCCTGCAAAGCGCCTCGATCTCCGCTTCCGAAAGCGGTAGCCCCTGAAGCTGCTCTTGGAGTACGGGGAGGGCTGAAGAGTATGCCACCGCCTCCATAACGGCATCGGCGAGATTGCGGTCATCGCGCAAACGCTGCAGGAGAATGGGGTTGGCCGCATTGAGGGTATTGCGGAGCACGCGCCATCCCTTGGGCTTGTACACCTCGCGCGTTTTTTCGTCGGCAGCTGGAACTCCCTTAAAGTAATCGCCGGAACTAAGGTCGAGCGCTTTTCTGAGGGCGCCGAATTTAACAGCACAATCTTTGTTGCCTCGAATTGGCTCGCACGAGAACAGGATTGCAATGCACTCATCGCGCTCCGTTGCGCTCAGGGCGCGAGAGGTCCCGTTTTCGTGGATGATGGTGATGTTGCCGAGTGCGCCATAGGCTGAAACGAGTTCGCTCGTAAGCGTGCAGCGTGCAGCTCGTTTTTCTGTTGGGAAGTATGAGCAGTGGCCAACGAGGTCATACGTGCGGCGGTCGAAGTCTTTGCGCGAACGCTCCCAATCGCAAACTTCGATATATGCGGCCTCAAATTCCGGCGAAGCGTATTTGGAGCCAAAGGAGCGTTGAGCATCAAATAGGATATGAGTTTCTTCGATAAGCTGGGCGTGCGTTACACACTTGTCGTAATTGCCGCCACGATTGCGACTTTGAGGCTGCTGAGCGAGCCATTCGCCAACGGTGCGGCACGAGGTCTCCGCAATTGCTTCCTTGTTGGCCGCAAGGGCAGATAGTACCTTGCCGCCTTCGCTTGATTTATCCTGATTGCCTTCTCCGTGGGGGATGTATCCACGGCGCTTGCAGAGGGAGTATAGGACTAGTGCCCACTCGCGATCGTTGAGCAGGCGGTCAAGCCCATCAACGCGAAGCTTGAGCGGCTGCTTGTCGCCTTTTGTGGTGTGGAAGTACTCTTTGGTGGCGTCTTGGGGGATGAGGCCATAAGCCTTGAGGATTTGGAGACAGTGCTTCAAGCGCGCCTGGGTACGGTCAATGTTTCGACGGGTAGAGCGGAAGCCCCTGCGAATAACCGCAAGACTTTGGCCCGTTTTAGGATGAGTTGGAGAGTCAAATAATCTGACGCCCAAATCCAGGATTTCATGATTGGCTGTGTCGATAAGTGCGAATCCGCAGCTTGCAATTCCTGGATCCATGCCAAGCACAAGATGCCTGGGAAGTCCGAGCTTCCCAATTTCGCGATTGATGGTGATCTCCATGGAGCACCCCTCTCTAATAAGAACTCTAGAGAACAGTACCATCGCGTGGGGACATGGGCCGAGCTTGTTAGCCGAGCGGTCATTTTGTTAGGCAAACGGAAACGATTTATACAGCCTTACATATCGGTTGCCGGATGATGCCGTTTGTTGAAATTGAATCCCGACTGAATCCCGTCCTGAGATTGAATGGCGGGACAGTTACGATGCCCGGCTTGCTTGCAGGTTTGTAGAGCTCCTTGCATTCCTTCTTAAAGTCGAACGCCATGTTGGCCGTCTTTCTGCGTATCGGCCTGCTTAGATAGCGGAATCATATTATAGAAACGAACAGCTGCTCGAATGATTTGGCTGACAGATTGAGATGCGTGCGTTGTGTTTGGCGGTCGGCCTGACCCCGCCGATGATGTCTCTGCCTCCCCGGCGCCTCATCTATAGCTGCCGTTTCCCCATATAAAACCTGCCAAAATAAACCTGTCCCTTTTTGGTCGGTGCGAAATGGGTAATACTAAAGAGTTATCCGACCAGATGGGAGCCGATTGATGGCCTATATCGAATTCAAAGACGTCGTCAAAGCATACGGCGAGGGCGATGCCCGCATTCATGCGCTCGACGGCGCGAGCTTTACGGTCGAGCGCGGCGAGCTCGCCATCATTCTGGGTGCTTCGGGTGCCGGCAAGACCACGGCGCTCAACATTCTGGGCGGCATGGATACGGCGACCTCCGGCACCGTGACGGTGGACGGGCGCGACGTGAGCTCTGCCAACGAGGCGCAGCTCGTGGAATACCGCCGCGCCGACGTCGGCTTTGTCTTCCAGTTCTACAATTTGGTCCCCAACTTGACGGCGCTTGAAAACGTTGAGCTCGCGGCACAGATTTGCCCCGATTCGCTCGATGCCGAACAGACGCTTCGTCAGGTTGGCCTGGGCGAGCGCCTGGGCAACTTTCCGGCACAGCTTTCGGGCGGCGAGCAGCAGCGCGTGTCCATTGCCCGCGCACTGGCCAAGAATCCCAAGCTGCTTTTGTGCGACGAGCCCACGGGTGCACTCGACTACAAAACCGGCAAGCAGATCTTGCAGTTGCTACAGGACACCTGCCGCAAGCAGGACATCACGGTCATTATCATCACCCACAACTCCGCGCTGGCGCCCATGGCCGATCGCCTGATCCGCTTTAAGAGCGGCCGCGTGGAGAGCGAGACGGTCCAGCAAAATCCCGTGCCTATCGAGACGATCGAGTGGTAGCGCCCATGGACCAAGATTGCCAAAACAGCCAAAACCACGATACGGAGCACGCGGGCCGCGACCGGGAGTTCGCGACCTACCGTACCGCTCAAAGCTCAAACGATATGGTGCCGACGGTTTTTCGCCGTGGCATCTACCGCACGATTCGGGGCAGTCTTAAGCGCTTCCTATCTATCGTGGTCATCACTGCGCTTGGCGTGAGCGTGATGTGCGGCCTTAAGGCGGGCTGCGAGGATTTGTGCGATTCGGTCGACGCCTATTTTGACCAGCAGAATGTCTATGACATTAACGTGCAGTCGACCTATGGCCTTACGCGCGACGATCTCGCGGCTATCCAAGAGGTCGACGGCGTCGAGACGGTCGAGGGCATCTACACCGAGACCGCCTACACCGCCGTGGGCACAACGCGCGAGCGCGTGGTCGTGCAAAGTCTCTCCAAGGAGAACATCGATCAGCCGGTGCTGGTGAGCGGCGATTTGCCCGAGAGCGCCGATGAGGTCGCGGTGACTTCGAAGTTCCTGAAGGCTTCGGGCAAAAAGCTCGGCGATACGGTGAGTTTTGCCGCCAATGACGCGAGCTCGTCCAACCAAAGTGCCAAGGATCAGTTTGCCGCGGGCGATTACACCATTACGGCCGAGGTCCTCGACCCCACTGATGTGAGCTCCGACTCGACAGTCAACGCCTTTCGCGCTGCTTCGGCTGCGGACTATAAGTTCTATGTGAGCGAAGATGCCGCGACATCTTCTTCCTACTCCGCAGTCCACGTGATCGTCGAGGGAGCCAAGAGTCTTAACTCCTATTCAGATGCCTACACGACAAAGATCAACGAGGTCAAAGGCAACATCGAGAAGATCCGCGAGGAGCGTGAGAAGGCGCGCGTCCAGGAGTTGACGGTTGACACGCCGACAAGCTTGGATACGGCCGAGCGTCAGGCCGCCATGCTCTTTGGGATCGAGCAGGATAACATCAACCGTATGGCCGAGGGCAGCGAGGAGCGCGTCCAGGCTCAGGCCGAGTTGGACCAGCGCCGCGCCGCCGCCGACCAGCATTTTGCCGATGCCCGCGCCGAGCTTTCCGATCTGGGCGAATGCACCTGGTACATTCAGGACCGCGGTAACATCGCAAGCTACTCGAGCGTCGAGAGCGACAGTTCTTCGATCGAGGCCATCGCCACGGTTTTCCCATTTATCTTCTTTGTCGTCGCTGTGCTCATCAGTCTTACCACCGCCACGCGCATGGTCGAGGAGGAGCGCACGCTTATTGGCCTGTACAAGGCGCTTGGCTATTCACGCGAGCGCATCCTGTCCAAATACGTGGACTATGCGCTGTGGGCATGTCTGATCGGCGGCGTGCTCGGCAACATCATCGGATTTGTGGGCCTGCCGCTGTTCCTGTTTACGGTGTTCGACGACATGTACTCGCTGCCCCAGATGCTGCTCTCGTACGACATCGTGTCCTCAATCGTCTCGGTGGCGCTGTTTGCCGTGGGCGTGGTGGGCGCTACGATTATCGCCTGCCGCCACGAGATGGCCGAGACCCCGGCCTCGCTCATGCGTCCCAAGGCCCCACGCGCCGGCTCTCGCATCTTGCTTGAGCGCATCGGCTTTATCTGGCGCCGCATGGGCTTTTTGAACAAGGTGGCAGCACGTAACCTGTTCCGCTACAAAAAGCGCGCTTTTATGACCATCTTCGGTATCGCCGGCTGCACGGCGCTCGTGATCTGCGGTATGGGCATTCGCGATACGTCGGTGGCGCTTTCGCCCAAACAGTACGGGCATATCACGCGCTACGACCTGCTGGCGGTCGCCAATCCCGACGATTTTTCGCAGACGTGCGCGGCATTGGATGAGCGCAGCGCGGCCAATGATTTCAACGTGACCGTGACCTCGACCCTGCCGATTATGACCGACAACGTCACCTTTACGTTTGGCGGCAAGAGCGAGACCGTGCAGCTGATCGTGGTGCCCGATGACCGCACGAGTGACTTGGGCGATTACGTGCGTCTGGAGGATGAGTCCAAAGAACCGCTGCCTTTGCGTGACGGAGACGTGTATCTGAGTAAAAGTTCACAGCTGGTGCTGGGGATTCAGCCGGGCGATACGGCTCACGTCCAGGATTCGTCGCTCAATGTTGCCAAGGTCAAAGTCAGCGACATTTCGCTTAACTATCTGGGCAACACGCTTTACATGACGCAGGGCACCTATGAGCGTGCGTTCGGTCGAAGCGCACGCCTTAACGGTATCTTTGTGCTGCTTAAGGGCTCGCCGGCCGACCAGATTGCGTTTAGCAAGAATCTTAAGAGTGACGGTTGGCTTACGATTTCGAGTACGGCCGAGCATTGGGAGAACTATGAAGCGAACTTTACGATTATCAATTCGGTCGTGGTGCTCGTGACCTTTATGGCGGCGTGCCTGTCGTTTGTGGTGGTGTTTACGCTGTCCAACACGAATATCTCCGAGCGCGAACGCGAGCTGGCGACCATCAAGGTGCTGGGCTTCCGCCGTGGTGAGGTGCACCATTACGTCAACAAGGAGACGTTGATCCTCACGGCGATTGGCGCTGCGCTGGGCGTGCCGCTGGGCGGCTTGCTGGCCGAGAGTTTTACGTACATTTTGCAGATGCCGTCGCTGTACTTTGATGTCGAGGTCGAGCCGCTAAGCTACGTGCTCGCCGTGGTGCTTTCCTTTGGCTTTACGTTTATCGTCAACCTCGCTAC
Source organism: uncultured Collinsella sp. (assembly GCA_902472315.1). GTDB lineage: Bacteria > Actinomycetota > Coriobacteriia > Coriobacteriales > Coriobacteriaceae > Collinsella. Next base: position 21,762 of record CABRNM010000015.1, on the reverse strand, counting down.
CAATCGTATCCTCAACAAGATCGACATGGTCGGCGCCCTCAAGAGTGCCGAGTAACCTGCCAAAAAGGGACAGGTTTATTTTGGCAGGTTTTATCTGGGCAAACGCCGGACACCTACGGGCGATCCGGCGTTTGCCCCGTTTTGCTGGGGATGTCTGTCGTTCAGTGCTCTTACTGGCCAATCCAGTGTTGCGCATAGCTCTTAATGTCCTCGGTAAAACCGTCAAGGTCGTCAAGGGTGATCACGCTGTCGATAAGCAAATTGGCTATCTCGCGGTGCATTGTGCTGCGGCGAATGTCGTTTGCAATTACGCCTGAGGACAGCTTGTCTCTATTGAGGTGCTCTTCTAGTGCCCAAAATCTACTGGACGCTTCGCTGTCGCCGTTCAGCATCTCAACGTACTGGCCGATGAGCTTTTCCATATAACGTTCTTGCCATTGAGGAAGCATTTTCTTAAACAGCTTCCAGTCGCTTTCGGCTACGTCGCGCATATGTCCTCCGCTCGTCAAACGGGCTTTCCATTTGCCTTTCATTCTATTTGGTTTTCGCTCGCAGGCGTGGATGAGAGGCTCTCTTTAGCCTTCGAGATTGGGCTTGAATGGGTCGTATGCCACAAAACGGGCCTATCTACTACGTTTAATTGGATACTCTCAATCATGCCAGGAAAACGAAAAATAAAACCGCAGGTAAAAGGCCTGTCGATTTTCAAAAAAGGCAGGTATGGTCGGCTCTCTCGAGTTAAACGTAGTAAATAGGCCCTTTTCTTGGCGCGTGGTCAGCTCAATGCTAATCTCCGTGCCGGAACTGGCCCAGTTGTTTGTAAGTTGCGGTGATATAGGGACTGTTTGGCGCTTTGGAGCCTCAAAACAGTCCCTATATCACCGCAACTTGGAAGGGGCGGGCGGTGTCGGATGAGTGGCGCTGGCTGGTTGGGGCGGTTTAGGCCTGTTTGCGGCACTTCCATTGTTTGCGACACCAGCGCATGAGCGCCTTTACGATGGGAATCGTGATGAGGATGATCCATGCAGGATGGGGCTGTCCCAAACAGAGCCACATGTAGAGGAACCAAGCGATGGCGGCTGCTGGATAGACGCATTCAGTGAGCTTTGACAAATGGCGTCGATCGATAAAGTCACCAATCGCGTAGTAGACGGGAACCAAAAAGACGAGGAAAAGCCCCATGCCCCATGTGCCGTAGACAATGCCGAGCACCAGATAGGCGAGAGTGACAAGTGCGGGGAAGGGGAATTTGTTCCATGCACGTCCGACCTTGGTGTGGAAATGCTTGCCATGATGGTCGAGCTTGTCGTGCGCTTCCTTCCAGCTGGAGAACGTCTCGCCGTCGATGGTGACGGTGCCGTCGTCATTGGTATGCACGCTATGTCCATCGTCCTCAAGCGTATCGACATGCACGCCGTCCGGCCCCACATGCACCTCTTCGCCCTTGCGCTCGTTGGTCACATGGATGCCGTTCCAGCCAACATGGACTTCCTCGCCTTTATTGGGATCAATGACGTGGATGCCGCGCGCGAGGGAAATATCGACAAGTGGTTTGTCGCCGCAATCGGCGTGCTCGGCAGAATCTTCGACCTCTTTAGCCTCATCCACCGTTTCGGTGCTGCCGTCCTCTGAGCCATCGGCGTCACTAGCCGCTTCCCCATACAACAACTCATCCAGCGACACGCCATACAGCGCGGCGAGCGCAATAAGGTTATCGGTATCGGGCGAGGATTCGCTGCGCTCCCATTTACTGACAGCCTGACGACTCACACCCAGCTGGGCGGCAAGCGCCTCCTGAGAAAGCCCGGCAGCCTTGCGGCGATCAACGAGCCGCTGCGCCATCGCAAGATCCATGACAGTTCCTTTCATATGGTGACCGTAATCGAATGAGCCGAGTATGCCGAGAACAACCGGTAGCGACCACCATTTCTAGTTAGAATCTGCCCCAACCCTACCGCAACTACCGGTAGCAACCCCTAACGACCAGCCATTTCAGGACAAATGTCAGCGCAAGTAGCAGCCAAGAGCCCCACTCAGTAAGTTGCGGTGGAATAGTTCCTAGATTCAGCCATTTGCGGGCTAAGCAGGAACTATTTCACCGCAACTTAATTTCAGACCAGGCACCCGCAGCAAGAAGACGAATAGCCTCGGCGAGTATGTAAACGCAGGGCCCTCCGACCCCGCCCGACGATTTCGATTGGCGACCTTTGACGGAGTCAAGGGAGGAGCCTAATCGAAATACGTAGGGCGGGGTCGGAGGGCCCGATGGGATGGATTTCGGCCGAGGCTATTCGTCGCCGAAGCTGATGCCCAATGCCTTGGCCTCGCGCACCAGATCGCTCTGGGGGTCGACAAACTTGAGCTTGCCGGCGACCTCCTCGAGCGGCATGTGGCACATCTTGCCGTCACGCAGGGCAATCATGTAGCCAAACTCGCCGCGCAGGCAGCCGAGCGCCGCCTCGACGCCGCACTGGGTCGCAAAGATGCGGTCCTGGGCATCGGGCTGACCGCCGCGCTGCGTGTGGCCGGGGATGGCGACGCGGGTCTCGCGACCGGTCTTGGCCTCGATCTCCTTGGCGATGTCGTACACGATTGACGGGCTCGTGCGCTCGGCGAGCTTCTTCTTGTACTCCTTCTTGGACAGCGCCGCGTCCTCCTTGGAGATGGCGCCCTCGGCGACGGCCACGATGGTAAAGCGGCTGCCGGTTTCCATGCGATGCTCGATGGTCTTGATGACGTTATCCATGTCGTAGGGGATCTCGGGAATCAAGATGACATCCGCGCCGCCCGCGACGCCGGCGTACAGTGGAATCCAGCCAACCTTGTGGCCCATGATCTCGATAACGAACACGCGGCCGTGGCTCGAAGCGGTGGTGTGAATGTCGTCGATGCACTTGGTGGCGACGTCGATGGCGCTCGTAAAGCCAAACGTCAGCTCGGTGCCCCAGGTGTCGTTATCGATGGTCTTGGGCAGCGCGATAACGTTGAGGCCCTCTTCGCGCAGGCGGTTGGCGGTCTTGGTGGAGCCGTTACCGCCCAGCATAAACAGGCAGTCGAGCTGCAGCTTATGATAGGTGTGGACCATCGCCGGCACCTTCTCGACACCATCGGCCTCGGGGGTATCCAGACGCTTGAACGGTGTGCGGCTCGTGCCCAGGATGGTGCCGCCGCGGGTGAGGATGCCGCTAAAATCGGCGGGCGTCATGACGCGGAACCTGCTGTAGATAAGGCCCTGATAGCCGTCCTCAAAGCCATAAATCTCGATAGGTTCTTCGCTATTGGTCATAAGCGTTTTGACAATGCCGCGCATGGTGGCGTTGAGCGCCTGGCAGTCGCCGCCACTAGTAAGAAGACCGATCCTAAGCATGGTGAATCCTTCCGGGCAAGTTATAACATGCGCATAAGTTTACCCCCGCACACTGTTGATGCGGGGGTAAAACGTGTTAGCTCAAGCGTATAGAAATGTAAACAACGTCAGGCGGGCGTAAGGACGACGGTGCCAGCTCCTTACAGTGCGAAGGCGTCGACGTCGCTCCAGTGACGGCGCAGCGTGATGGCGGCAGCGGGCTCGGTATTGTCAAAGATGACCGACCACTGCGTGTTGCTGGTGATGTCTTCCGGATTGGGCTCTTGCGCCGCAGCGCGTAGGGCTTCCCAGACAATCGTTTCGTCCTGGGCACCGACATGGGCGTCAAGAACATCGGCGATTGCGACGGCGCGCTCTTTACCATGGCCCAGCTCGCCATTCTTTTGGTTGGACAGCACTTCGTCGTCATAGCAGGCGTAGAAGTTCGTAACCTGGCGTACAGGAGTCGCTTTGAAAGCGCGGTCCGGATCGCGCGGGTCCCATTCTACTACGCGCGCGTCACCGGCGGCGTCGTTGATAAAGAAGTGGTAATCGCGTCCTGCCATGGCGTGCATGTCGTAGGCGAAAAGCAGGTCGACAGCTTCTTGCGTGGTGGCGGCACGGTCGAGCACCAGACGGATGGCGAGCGAGGTGTTGATGACGGGCCGTTGCGTGTCCTGGTCACAGGGCTTGGAATCCAGGGTGAGTACGGCAATGAACACGCCGCATTCGTTAACACCGTCGAGCTGGGCAAACGGGCCCATGAGTGCCGCGGCGCGTCCGGCGACGGAGTCAAGTGGAGTGTTATCGCCCAGGTTGTTAAGGGCGGCAAGCCCGATGGAAGCATAGCCGCCGCGTGGGTGATTGCGCACCAGCAGCGCCGAGGTGTCGTCCTTAAAGTCGTAATTGCGACCGGTGCGCACGCGGCCTTCGGCATCTACGGCGACAAAAGCGCTGCAGGCAAACTGGGGCGCCTGGACATGTGCCGGCACACCGGGCAGCACCTGCGCCACCACGGCATCGATGTAGGCCTGGTCGTCGCGCACGCCAGCGGCGATGATGCGATCGAGATCGTAGTCGTAGGCGATGTCGATTGCGTACAGGTCATAGCCATCCGCGTAGCCGGTCAAGCGTTTGAGCGACGCGGCGGACTTGATTTGCTTGTGATAAACGATACCGGTGGCAGCGGCAAGGCCGACGGCGACTCCCGCGACACCGCAGGTGATGGCAATGTTACGTGGCTTCATGACGGCTCCTCTCGTCCTGTTAGCGCAATTGTCGCAAAAGGAGCGCGGGCATGATGGCTCAACTTGGTGAGTGGCGCGGAATTAAGCACGGAATGAAGAGTGCGGCGCTGGCGTGGCGGGGTATGCTGGAGGGGACCATCAACCCAGCGAAAGGGGAGAGCATGACGGATCAGGAAACGCCCGAGCGCGCGCATGTGACGGCCGATGATATCGAGGCCGCCAACGACCTTATCGACTTTATCGAGGCATGCCCCAGCATGTTCCATACGGCGGCGACCATTATGGCCGAGCTCGACGAGGCGGGCTTTACCTACCTGCCCGAGAATGCGGCGTGGGACATCGAGCCGGGCGGGCGTTATTACACGCAGCGCAACACCTCGAGCGTTGTTGCCTTTAAGGTGGGCGAGGACCTGGCCGCGACGTGGGGCGAGGACGGTGTTGCCGGTGACTATCATTTTCAGCTCACGGCGTCGCACAGCGATTCTCCGACGTTTAAGGTCAAGGCCGTGCCCGAACTTGACGGTGCGGGCGAGACGCTGCGTCTGAACATCGAGGCCTACGGCGGCATGATCGACTACACTTGGTTCGATCGCCCGCTGGCGCTCGCGGGCCGCGTACTGGTGCGCGAGGGCGACCGTATCGAGAGCCGCCTGCTTGCTACCGAGCGCGAGGTCGCTATCATTCCGAGCCTTGCCATCCACATGAACCGCGGCGTTAACGAGGGCTTTGCTCCCAACCGAGCCGTCGACCTGTGCCCGCTCATCAGCGTCGGCGAGCTTAAACAGGGAGATTTTGACGCACTGATCGCTGACGAACTGGACGTTGAGCCCGAGCAGATTCTGGGTCGCGACCTGTTCCTGGTCAATCGTCAGGATGCGCGCATTTGGGGCTGGGCCGACGAGTTTATCTCGACGCCCAAGCTTGACGACCTGGCCTGCGCCTATACCTCGCTGCAGGCATTTTTGGGTGCCGAGAATGCGCATGACATCTCGGTCTTCTGCTGCTTTGATAACGAGGAGGTTGGCTCCGAGACCAAGCAGGGCGCCATGTCGACGTTCTTGGCCGACGCGCTGCGCCGCATCAACGGATCGCTGGGCTTTGACGACGAGTCGTACCATCGCGCACTTGCCGCCTCGATGCTTGTGAGCTGCGACAACGCGCATGCCGTGCATCCCAACCACGCCGAGAAGTGCGATGCCCGCAACCAGGTTGTGCTCAACGGCGGCATCGTCATTAAGGAAGCCGCCAACCAGCACTACTGCACCGATGCCTTTAGCCGCGCGGTGTTCCAGGCCATCTGCGATGACGCCGACGTACCCACACAGGCCTTCGCCAACAAGAGCGATATGGCCGGAGGCTCCACACTCGGCAACCTGTCCAATATGCAGGCGAGCATGCATGCCGTGGACGTGGGCCTGCCGCAGCTGGCCATGCACTCAAGCTACGAGACCGGCGGCGTACGCGACGTGATGTACGCCATCCGCGCCCTCACCGCCTTCTACGAGCGCGACCTCCATATCAACGGAGCCGAAAGCGCGGAGCTCTAAAACCTGCCAAAGAGGGATGTTGATTTCGGCAGGTTTTATCTGGGCAAATGCAAAGGGTGAAACCGAGTTAGATCTGTGATACGTGGCCGCCGAGGTGCAGTGTGCCTCGGCGGCTTTTTGTGTACAGAGTACGGCTAATGCTTATAAATGCTATACATGCTTTACGTATTTACCATAGAGTTTTATGATAGTTTTGAAGTATTAAGGAGGGGTCATGACCACAACAGCCGCTCAGATCAACGTGCGTCTCGATGCCGATCTTAAAAGGAGTGGGGACGCCGCTCTCTCCAGGGCCGGTATGACGCCGAGCCAAGCGGTGCGTGCGCTCTGGCAACTTGCGGCATCTCTGGCTGATCGGCCCGGCGCGCTCGAGGATATCCTGCTGCCCAGTCGTGCCCGGGCGGAACAGCGCGAGCGCGAAAAGGCCGCCAAACGTAAGCTCGAGCTCATGGATCAGGGGTCGAAGCTGTTCGCTGCCGCTTGCCGTGAGTCGGGAATCGATATGGTCAGGGCTCAGCCATCGGACGACGAAGAGCTCAAACGGAATGCCTATGCGGATCGCTATGGCGAGGAGATGAGCTGGCTCTATGAGTGAGGCTCCAAGGCGTATCTTGGTTGACACCAACGTGTGGCTCGATTACTTCATTCCCTCACGACGTGGTCGTTCGGTGGCGATTGAGTTTTTACGCGATGCATGCACGGCGCAGGTGGATTTGCTGTATGCGGCGACATCGTCCAAAGATCTGTTCTATTTGATTTCAAGCGAACATAAGGCATGGTATCGGCGCGAGCATGGCTCACTATCCCAAGATGCCGCCGTGGCGGCGACATCACTTGCATGGGATTGCCTCGACGTGTTGTCGCAACTTGCTACGCCCGTGCCCTGCGACCTGAGCGACATGTGGATGGCGAGTAAGCAGCGTAAGCTCCATAGCGATTACGAAGACGATTTAATCATCGCGGCAGCGATGCGCTCCCAAGCAGATTTACTGGTCACCAACGATGTCAAACTCTGTTCACACGCGCCTGTCGCAGCAATGAGCGTAGAAGACGCAAAGAATTACTTAGCAACGCTCTAACAATTTGAAGATCCCGCAGGTCGAATAAAAGTCAGCGAATGTCCCCAGGCGGGGCCGCGCCAGCCAGTCCCTATAGGTTGAACAAAAGTCAGCGAGAGCCCGCCAGAGTGAGCAAGGTGCCTTGAAAGAGGAGGGCATTGACCTTCTGGTTATGCCCGACGATTGAAAGGCAGATTGCCGCTCTGGCGGGCTCGCAGCGTCGAGGGGTTCCGGCGTTTGGTAAAACGCCGGAACAACCTAATGCTCGATCCAGCAGCGCAGGGTCTCGCCGGCCTGCAGGTGACGCAGATTCTCCGCGGCAATGTCGACGACGTTGTTGAGGGTGGCGGCTAGATGGAACCAGCCAGAGACGTGCGGTGTGATGAGCATGTTGGGCGCATCCCACAGCGGGCTTGTCGCGGGCAGGGGCTCGGGGTCGGTGACGTCGACCGCGGCGCCGGCGAGATGTCCCGACTCCAAGGCGGCAACCAAGTCGTCGGCGACCACAAGGTCGCCGCGGCCGCCGTTGGCAAAGAAGGCGCCCGGCTTCATCGCGGCGAAGAACTCGGCGTTCGCCAGGCCGCGGGTCTCGGGTGTGCTCGGCATAAAGGATGCGACGATGTCGGCCTCCGCCAAGCGCACAGGTAGGGCGTCCATGCCGTCCATGTCCTCAAACACAATGGGGTAGACGAGCGGATGGCGCTTGATGCCGCGGACGTGCGCACCCATGCTGCGGCAGAGCGTGGCAAAGTGGCCGCCAATGTCGCCCGCGCCCAGCACCAGCACGTTGGCATTTTTGAGCGAGGTAACCGGCCCCAAATCCTCCCAGCGATGCTCGCGCTGCAAGTCGTGATAGCCGGGCAGGCGCTTCATCATGGAAAGGACCATGGCAAACATGTGCTCGCTCACGGCCTGGCCGTAGGCGCCGATCGAGCAAGACAGCTTGGCTTCAGCCGGCACGGTGCCGGCGGCCAAGTAATCGTCATAGCCGGCGGTCTGCAATTGCAACAGCTGGAGATGCTCGCATGCGGTAAGCAAGGCAGGGTCTATGTTGCCCAAGATCACGTTGGCGTTGGCGACCTGCTCACGCGTGATGGCGTCGGAGCTCGTGTAGATAAAGTCCTCGCCCGGAGCACTCGACTCAAGAATTGCGCGATGGCGGTCGTTGACGGGCAGCAAAACCAGGATGTTCACAAGCAGTCCTCTCCGCTCAGCCTGCCAAAAAGGGACAGGTTTTTTGGCAGGCTGTATCAGGCAAAACGTTTAAATAAAACGCCGGATGCAAGACGGGCGTGCCCGTCAGCATCCGGCGTCCGCACAGCTACCAGCTCAGCAGCTCGTAGCCATCCTCGGTCACTACGAGCTGTACCTCGCATTGGGCCGAATCGCTGCCGTCCTTGGTGCGCACGCACCAACCGTCGCCCTTGCTGATCTTGATGTCGGGCGCTCCGGCGTTGACCATGGGCTCGATGGTAAAGACCATGCCCGGGGCCATGATGGTGTCCACATCGGGCGCCTCGGTGGTAAAGCCAACAAACGGGTCCTCGTGGAACTCCTTGCCAATGCCGTGTCCGCCGTACTCGCGCACCACGCTAAAGCCGGCGTCCTCGACCGTCTTTTGAACGGCCTCGGCCATAACGGAGAGCGGTAGCCACGGCTTGACGGCCGCCAGGCCCGCCTCCACGCTGGCGCGGGTGACGTCGACCAGGCGCTGGCGCTCGGCAGAGACCTCGCCGATGCAGAACATGCGGCTCGAATCACTAAAGTAGCCGTCCAGGATCGTGGAGCAGTCGACGTTGATGATGTCGCCCTCGTGCAGCACGTCCGTATCGCAGGGGATACCGTGACAGACCACGTCGTTGATCGAGGTGCATACGCTCTTGGGGTAGCCCTCGTAGTTGAGGTCGGCCGGCGTGCCGCCGTGCTCGACGGTGTAGTCGTAGATCATCTGGTCGATCTGGTTGGTGGTCATGCCCGCGGCGATGTGCTCGCCTACGTAATCGAGCACGCCCACGTTGATGGCGGCCGAGCGCTTGATGCCCTCGATATCGGCGGGCGTCTTGTAGAGCGTGCGGGGCAGAACCTCCCAGCCCTCTTCCCACAAGCGCTCGAGGCGCTCATCAAAGGTGCTATGGCATTTCTTATATTTTTTGCCGCTGCCGCACCAGCAAGCGTCGTTGCGGCCGGGCACGGGTCCTTTGTCAAACATGGCTAACTTCCTTTCATCCGCAGCTAGTATAGCCCACCCACGCGTCTATAAAAGTTGCGGTGATATAGTTCCGATTTAAGCGGTTTAACAGCACAAATAGGAACTATATCACCGCAACTGATGGGGCGGGATGGCGGGCACTAGCTGCTGCGTGGTTTTGCTAGTAGCTCACCTGGCAGGGGATGCCGAGGGCTTGGACGCGCGCGGCAATGGCGTCGAGCACCTCGGGTGCCGCTTTAGCAAGGCCGGCGACCGGTGTCTCGCGCGCCACCGTGTAGATAGTCGCCTCCTGCGGGCGAATGCGCTCGAGCGCCGCGAGCCAAGGGCCAACGTACTCCTCGCCGGTGTTATCGAGAGACTTGCCTCGGTACTCGCCGCTCAAAAACATCGTCTGGATAATGACGTGGCCGTTAAAGCTCGCGAACGTCTCTATCTGGTGCTCTACATCGTAGGGGCCAACGGGCTGGTCGAGCAGCTGGATAAAAGCCGGGTCGACCGTATCGAGCTTGAGGATGTTGTCGTCGACCATCATGAGCGCATCGTGTACCTGGGGACGGTCGGCGCGCGTGCCGTTGGAAAGCACGGCAATCTTGGTGTTTGGGGCCAGCTGGTCGCGCAGCGCGACGGCACCGGCGATGGCCTGCGGAAACTCCGGCGCGGCGGTGGGTTCGCCGTTGCCGGCAAACGTGATTACATCGGGGAGCTCGCCCTCGATTGCCATCTCGTGCAGCTTGGCCTCGAGTGCATCGAGCACCACGGCAGCCGTGTTATACGGCTCGTGGCAGGGGCGCTCAGCGTTGAGGCCGTTCTCGCAGTAGATGCAGTCGAACGTGCAGATTTTGCCGCTCGCCGGCATCATGTTGACACCGAGCGAAAGGCCCAGGCGACGGCTGCGGACGGGCCCAAAGATGGGGCTGGCATTTAAAAACGTAGACATAGGCATATGCTCCTTGGGACAGTTGAGCTTAAGCATAGCATCGGCCTTCATGCGGGTCGCGGGTTTGGGCACTGTTGTTTAGGCAGAAACCTTGCAATCGGGTGAGTTTTCGAAACCCTGTCATGAAGGGGCGCGAGCCGGGTACAGTAAACGCATTCATGTACGCACAAAATGACGCCATCTGGCCAAGCCGTATCCCGGCACGGCCTGGTGGTGTTGACGATGGGAACACAGTATGGATTTTACGGTCGAGAATGCGGGCACTACGATCGCCTGCCGCGAGTATGCCGGCCCGGTTGTATCGTCCGATGCACCCGCCTTGGTTTGCGTGCACGGTGCCTGCGTCGACGGCGTCTTTTTTGACGCCATCGCCCGCGAGCTCGCCTGTGACTATCGCGTCATTACCTACGACCGGCGCGGTTGCGGCGAGAGCGGCGACGCTGCAGACGGACGCTACGACCTCGCCGTCCAGGCCGCGGACCTGCAGGCCGTTATCGAGCATATTGGCACTCCGGCAAACGTGCTCGCGCACAGTGCCGGTACGTTGGTGGCCCTGGAGCTTCTCCGTGCAAACCCCGCCATAATCTCGCGTGCGATTCTGCATGAACCCGCCGTGACGGATGGGGGCGCCGGCCTGGGCGCGGCCCCGGTTTTGCTCGAGATGATCGCCGCGGGAAAGGTCTCCAGGGCATTACGGGCCTTCCTGGGCGCCATCGGCGATTCGGACCCTGAGGCCCCCAAGTTAACCGAGGCAGAAGCCAAGCATGCCCTGCGCAACGGCCGCAGCTTCATGGCAAACGAATACGGGATTACTATGACCTGCGTTCCCGATTGGGATAGCGTCCGTGCGTCGAAAACGGTGGCCGCCGTGCTCCTGGGCGAGCTCTCGATTGGCACGCCTCGCGAGGCGGGCACGAGGGTGGCGGCTGAGCTTTTGGACTGTCCGCTCGTAATGGTTCCCGGCGCGCACAACGGCCTGCGCGATCGCCCGGGAGCGGCTGCCCAGACTGTCCGTGGCATCCTGGGGCTCTAACACCCGCAATAGCCAAAGCAGACTTCACCCGCAAACGTTTCGGCATTGTTAACAAATGTGTTCAAAACCTCACGTCTGCGGCTTCAATCGCGCCGTCTGCCAACTCATAAAAATGTAACAGCATTTACGTGCTTACTTGCATCGGCAAGGTGTTACCCTTGTAACATTTGGAACCCACCGCTACCATGCGAAGCTATCGAAAGGGCCCCATATGCTCAATAATCACGAGGTCAATCTAACCGACGAGGAGGCTGCCGCCGAGGTCGCCCGTGTCGCGAAGACCTACCCCGTGGTACGTTTGCTGTCGGCCGATCAGATTAAGAGCGAGCCTAACTGCCTGCTCGCCGGTGATCGCTGCCCTTGTTTGCGCCAGGCAAGTCTTGAGGCCTTGACAGATTCCGATGAGGTGTCGGAGCAACTGCTCAACGATGGCGTTGAGTACCGCGCCCATCTGCGCCCTCTGAAGGTCGAGGGCGAGCCTCATGTCCTGCTGATGGTGCGTCCGATCGATGGGCAAGAGGCTGCAAAAGAGGACCTTGTCTACACCGACGTGCTGACGAGCGTGCACAATCGCCGATATTACGAGGAAAAGCTCCGTAGCGCCCGCATGAATGCCGGCGTTGCGATGATCGACCTTGATGATTTTAAGGTCTTCAACGATACGTGTGGCCGTCATGCCGGCGACCTTGCGCTCGGTGCCGTGGCGACAGCCATGCGCAGCGGAATCCGTTCGACTGACGAGCTTGTGCGCTATGGCTGCGACAAGTTTGTGGTTGTCATGCCCAATATTCCCTCCGATGACTTCACCCGTCGCCTGCATCAGGTGTCCGATGCCGTTCGTTCCACGATTATTCCGGGCCATGAGTACGTGAGCTTGACGGCATGTGTTGGTGGCGTTCGCATTCATGGCGAGACGGTCGATGAGGGCGTTGGCCGCGCTGTCCAGTTACTGAGCCGCGCTAAGGCAAAAGCCGGTACGGTCGTGACCGATGCCGATTCCATCGAGGCCTTCCAAAGCGAAAAGCCTTTGGTACTTATTGTCGATGACTCCGAGATGAACCGAGTCATTCTCAGCGAGATGCTCAAGGACGAGTATTGCATCCTCGAGGCCGACAACGGTCGTACGGCGCTCGACATGGTCGACCGCTATGGTGATGAGTTGTCGCTCGTGCTGCTGGATATTGTCATGCCGGGCATAAGCGGCTTTGAGGTGCTGGCCGGTCTGTCGCGCCGATCGGTTAGTGACAATCTGCCTGTCATCATGATTTCGAGCGAAGATTCCGATGATATGGTTCTGCGCGCGTACGAGCTAGGCGCCTCGGACTATATCAACCGCCCGTTTGACTCCCGTGTCGTGCGCCGCCGTGTAAGCAACATCATCCGCCTATACGCCAAACAGCGCCGCCTGACGAGCCTGCTGTCCCAGCAGTACAACGAGCGTGTCAAGAACAGTCGCATGCTCATCGACATCATGGCCGGCGTCATGGAGCTTCGCAACGGCGAGAGCGGCAGGCACGTTACGAACATCGAAAAGCTGACCGAGCTGCTGCTCGGCTGTCTGGTCCAGCGTAGCGGCGCGATCTCCCTCGACAATGAGGAGCGCTCCACGATTGCTCTGGCTTCGGCGCTGCACGATATCGGCAAGATGTCGATTGACGATGCGATTCTCAACAAACCCGGGCGCCTTACGCCCGAGGAGTTCGAGATTATGAAGACGCATACCACGATCGGCGCCGACATGCTGCTTGAGCTGGGTAGCCATCACGCCGGCAATGCGCTTATGGAATATGCGTACCAGATTGCGCGTTGGCATCACGAGCGCTGGGACGGCAAGGGTTATCCCGATGGCCTTAAGGGCGACGAAATTCCCATTGCCGCTCAGGTGGTTTCGGTGGCCGACGTGTACGATGCTCTGACGAGCGTGCGCGTGTACAAGGACGCTATCCCGCACAAGGAGGCAATTCAGATGATCCTGGACGGTAAGTGCGGCACCTTTAACCCGCTGCTGCTCGATTGTCTGCTCGAGGTGCAAGACCAAATTGCCGAGACGTTGGCACGCCCCGCTGACGTCGTCGCGTTTCCCACGATTTAGTTTGACCAAAGGAGTTTTTAATCCATGATTTCCATGCGTGAGGCGTATGAGAAGATCGGCGCCAATTATGATGACGCGTGTGCTCGGCTGATGGGCGAGGAAATGCTCGCCCGCTTTGCCCTCAAGTTTTTGGATGACGAGAGCATGGACAAGCTGGAGGCCGCCATGGCGGCGGGAGACGCCGAAGGTGCGTTTATGGCAGCGCACACGCTCAAGGGCGTGAGCCAGAACCTGGGATTCGATAATCTGTACGAGCCGGCGGTCGTGGTAACCGAAGCACTGCGTGGTGCCGATGCCGTTGACGGCGCTCGCGAGGGGATGCATGCGCTGCAGCAGCAATATGCGGCTACGATGTCGGCCCTGCGCGAGGCGGCCGAATAAGGGCTTGCGAGCCTTGGACTGTGTGCCGGCAGCATATAGGTAACAGGGCGCCCCGTCGGACCATGTGGCCGGCGGGGCGCCCTTATCTGTTATGCGGTTCGCGAACTAGCGGGTCTGCTTTACCTTGGCCGCCGCCTCGACAAACGACTTCCACAGGTTAAAGTCGGTCTCGAGCGTCTGCCAGGTGTACTCGGGATGCCATTGCACACCCAGACAGAACGGCTGGCCTTCGACTTCGATGCACTCGGGAACGCCGTCGGTTGCCTTGGCGACCAAGCGCGTGCTCTTACCCAGACGATCGACGCAGCAGTGATGTGCGGAGTTGGTCTGGATCAGCCTGTGCCCGCCAACCGCGCGTTCGAGCAGCGAGCCCGGCACAACCTCGACGGGATGCACGGGATCGTTGAGCACGTGGGTATGGCGCCACTGCGTGCGGCCCTCGCGCGCACCCAGGCTCGGCACGTCCATGCACAGGGTGCCGCCAGTGGCGACATTGAGCAACTGCGTGCCGCGGCAGGTGGTAAAGAGCGGCTTTTTGGCGCGGAGCACCTCGTTAACCAGCTTAAACTCAAAACGGTCGCGAATCTCGCAGCACAGCGTGGGGTCGTAAGGACGCTCGTCGCCCCAGCGTTTGGGGTTGACGTCCGGACCGCCGGGAATGGCGATGCCGTCGGCGATTTCCACGTAATGACGGATAACGTCGACGTCTTCGGTAATGGACATCTGCAGCGGCAGACCGCCGGCGGCAAGAATGGCGTCGACAAATACGCTCGCAATCTCCTCGTTAGGGGAGAGCGTCTCGCTCAAATAGGGCTTCGCTTCTTCCCAGCGTGGTGCGACCAGGATGAGCGGGCGGTCAGCGGGATCGACGTCGACGTGCGGGGTGTATGACGATGAAGTGCGAGTTCCGATCATGGGTGCGGCTTTCGAATCCGGGTGGAGATGGCACAGGGGTGGCGCGGGACAAACGTTACTGATGAATTTGCCCGCGTGGCAATTGGGCTAGTGGCCCTTAATGGAGTTGAGGAAGTCCTGGGCGCGCTTGGTCTGGGGGTGGTCGAAGAACTCGTCGGGTGTGCCGGTTTCCACGATCTGGCCGTCGGCCATAAACACGACGCGGTCGGCCACGCGGCGGGCGAAGTTCATCTCGTGCGTGATGACGATCATCGTCATGCCCTGCTGGGCCAGACGGACCATGACCTCGAGCACCTCGTTGATCATTTCGGGGTCCAGCGCGCTCGTGGGCTCGTCAAAAAGCATGGCCTTGGGTTGCATGGCAAGCGAACGTGCGATGGCTACACGCTGTTGCTGGCCGCCCGAGAGCTGTGCGGGCACCTTATCGGCCTGCTCGGCAACGCCCACGCGGCCCAGCAGGTCCATGGCGCGCTCACGAGCTTCCTCCTTGGAGACGCCCAGCACATCGACCGGTCCCAGCATGACGTTCTGCAGTACGGTCATATGTGCAAACAGGTTGAACTGCTGAAATACCATGCCCAGCTCGGCACGCATGCGGGCAAGATCCTTGCCTTCCTGTGGCAGGGGCTCGCCCTCGATGAGGATCTCGCCTGAGTCGATGGTTTCCAGGCGATTGATGGTTCGGCACATGGTCGACTTGCCCGAGCCCGAGGGTCCGATCACAACGACGACCTCGCCGCGGTCGACCGACAGATTGATGTCGTTGAGGACGTGCAGATCGCCGTAGTGCTTATCGACGTGCCTGAGCTCGATCAGCGGCTGATTGCCGGTGGAAGAGGTGCTCTGTGCCATGGTGCTCGGCTCCTTATGACTCGAAATGGTAAAGCGTTAGCGGATGATGGTCGCGCCGGTCTTGTGCGAAACATAGACAGCGGCCTTGTTGATCGCGACGTTGATGAGGATGTAGATGACCGCGATAACCAGGTAGACCGACACGAGGGCGTCGTAGTTGGTAATGAGCACGCGGGCGTTTTGCATGAGGTCGGGGTAGCTCACCACGTAGGCCACGGTGGTGTCTTTGACTACGACCACGAGCTGCGAAATCAACGACGGAATGATAAACCGGATAGCCTGCGGCAACACGATTTTAAAGGTGATTTTAGCTTTGGAGAGACCGAGTGCCTGGGCGGCCTCGACCTGGCCGCGCGGCACGGCGTTGACGCC
Source organism: uncultured Collinsella sp. (assembly GCA_902472315.1). GTDB lineage: Bacteria > Actinomycetota > Coriobacteriia > Coriobacteriales > Coriobacteriaceae > Collinsella. The sequence continues at coordinate 5,773 of CABRNM010000015.1, read as the reverse complement.
GGCACGGAAGATCTCGGCAAGTACGCCAGCTGCAGCGAGCGCGACGGGAAGCGTGAGCATCCAAAACGACGGCAGCGCGATCTTGTACTGGGGCAGCACCAAAAAGAAGAAGTAGATGAACAACAGGCTCGGTACGCCGCGGAAGAAATCGGTGAGCACGCGGCAGACCAGCTGCAGCGGCTTAATGTCGCTGGTACGGCCGAGCATAAGGGCTAAGCCCAGCACCAGCGCGATGGCGCCAGCGGTGAGTGCGACTTTAACGGTGCCCTCAAAGCCGGCAAGCAGGAACTTCCAGGTGGTGAGGTGCGTAAAGAAAAACCAATAGTGAACCGAAAGCTGGCCGGTCACATAAAAGCGCTGCAACACGAGGGCGACGAGCACGGCGACGGCAACAAGCGAGATGGCGGTGCCGATGCGAATCTTGGCGCGCATCTTGGGGCCGGGAGCCTCGTAGAGCGCATCGCGCATGGTGAGCGCGGAGGTGGAGTGCTTGCTCATCGGAGGATCCTCACCTTCTTATCGATGTAGTTGCCAATGTGGCTCACCACAAAGGCCGTGCCCAGGTAGCCGAGCGCCGAGATAAAGAACGCGGCGACGCCGCCGAGCGAGCGTGTGTTGATATAGCTCACCACGCCGGTGAGCTCCTGCGGTTGCAACGGCACCTGACTGCCGAGCGCGGTGGTGAGCATGACGGCGATAAAGAGGTTGGTCATGGGCAGCACGCTCGAGCGCAGCGCCTGCGGAATCACGATCTTGGCGAGGATACGGCTGAAGCTCATGCCCAGCGAGCGGGCGGCTTCCACCTGGCCGACGCCGACGGTGTTGATGCCGCTCATAAAGTTCTCGGAGCCAAAGGCCGAGCCCAAAAGGACCGTGGCGACGATAACGCAGGTGCGGTAGGGTAGGACGACCTTGAGCGGCGGCAGTGCATAGACGACGATGATGAGCAGCGCGATGCCGGGGATGTTACGGAAGACCTGAACATACAGGTCGCCAAAGACGCGCAGCGGCTTGAGCGGCGACACACGCATCACGGTGACGGCGACGGCCAGCACCATGGCGATGGCAAACGACTCAAGCGTCATGCCCCAGGTTGCTAGCAGCGCGTCGATATAGTTCTGGCCATAGAGCGACCAGAGCTCGGAGAGACTCATGCGGACCTCCCGCCGATAAGGAAAGGGGCTCCCGTGTGTACGGAAGCCCCGACAACTCAGTGAGGAAACAGTTTACCGCAATAAAGCGCATCATGCGTTTCCGTATGGTTTCGTTGCGGCCGTTACCAGGCTCGCTGCCTAGGCGCCGATCTCGGGCAGCTCGGGAACATTGGTGTCGCCCGTACGGTCGCCGATGCAGATCTGCCACAGCTCGGTCCAGGTGCCGTCGTCCTCGATCTTCTTAAGGAAGTCGTTAACGAAGGCGACGCCGTCGGAATCGAGCGGCAGACCGATGCCATAGGGCTCCTTGCTGCCGAAGGGCTTGCCGGCGATCTTGTACTTACCGGGCTCGCGGACCAGGGCGCTCTGCTGCATGTTGTTATCGATGACGTAGGCGTCAACGCGGCCCTGCTGGAGTGCCTGGCGGGCCTCCTCGTCGGTCTTGAACTCCTGCTGGCTGGCCTTGGGGGCGAACTCCTCCAGGATGGCGGGGCCGTTGGAGCCGGACTGGACGGCGACGTTCTTGTCGACCAGGTCGTCGACGCTCTTGATGTCGTCGTTGTCGGCGAGCACCAGGATAGCCTGCTGCGTGTAGTAATAGGGACCGGCAAAGGAAACGAGTTTCTTGCGCTCGTCGGTAATGGTGTAGGTGGCAAAGACAGCGTCGACCTGGCCGTTCTGCAGGACGGACTCGCGCGTGTCCGAGGTCACCTGGGTGATCTCGACCTTGTTCTCGCCCAGAATGTAGTTGGACAGGAGCTGTGCGATGCCGGCATCGAAGCCGCGGGTCTGACCGTCCTTCTCGTTGAGGAGGGAGAAGAGCGTGGAGGTCTGAACGCCACCGATCTTAAAGACGCCGGCGTCCTTAACGGCCGTGGCCCAGGTGCTGGCGGCGATGGCGTCGTCATCGGCCTTGGGGCCGTCGTTGACGAGCTTGTCGAATGCCTTGGCATCGAGCGTGGCGGAAACCTCGGTATCCTCGGAGTCCTTGGAGGAGCCGGTGGCGGAACCCTTGTCGGCCTCGGCGCTGGTGTCAGAGCAGCCGGCAAGACCAAGGCCGGCGACGGTTGCGAAGGTGGCGGCAACGAAGCCGCGGCGGTCGAGAACGACCTGCTGGGAGAGGTTCTTGCTCATGGTAGAACACCTTTCTCAATAAAATCCCTAGCGGTTGAGTAGAGTTATACCCTATCCCGCTCAAATGGGTCAACACGAAATAACTCAGAAACATACTTGTCTTATGGGTAATTCTACCTACCAAAAAGGGACAGGTTTATTTTGGCAGGTTTTATCTGGGTAAACGTTGATTATTACAGCCGAGATAGTGCTTTTCGGACGGCCCGCCTCGCTGTTTTGTCTCAATCAGTAACAGGTAGACGAGGAAATGGGTTCTAACTGTTACAGATTGAGTTTTTCTTTTCAGGGGAATTCGAATGTCTCGATCTGTAACATCTGGACGGACAAAAGGTCTCTATCTGTTACAGATTGAGACAAAGGCCAGGGACTAAGACGTCTTGTCTAGATCTGTAACAGGTAGACGGGAATTCGGACCCTAGATGTTACAGATTGAGATAATCGCGTCGCGAAAATAAAAACCTCCGCAGGGGTGCTTCCCTTGCGGAGGTTTTTTACTCGTTGAGTAGCCTTACGGCTTCGGCGGCCATGTTCTCGACCGTCATGCCGTTCTGCGCGAGCAGCTCGTTGGGGTCGTAGCGGTCGGGGAAGCCCTTGGCGATGCCAAAGGTGCGCGTGCGCACAGGCGTGCAGGCCAAGTAGCACGCGACACGCTCGCCCCACCCACCGTCCAAGATGCCGTCCTCGAGGGTGACGACAACGCGATGCTCGGCGGCAAGGCTGTCGAGAAACTTGCGGTCAAGCTCGGTTGCAAAGCGCGGGTTGACGAGCGTGGCCTCGATGCCGTACTCGGCAGCCAAGCGGTTTGCCACGCGCTCGCCCAGTTCAAAGAAGTCGCCAAGCGCAAGCACGGCTACATCGCGGCCCTGACGCGCGACGTCGTAGCGCACGATGCCATAATCGGCGCCCTCGGCGGGCGCCAGATCGGGACGGCTTACCAGGCCGATGCCCGGTACGCGGATTGCCACGGGATGCTCGCGGTGGTCGAGCGACCAGCTCAGCATGGACAGGTATTCTTCCATGCAGGCCGGTGCCAGGTAGCGCATGTTGGGAAGTCCGCCCAGCATGGAAATATCAAAGAACGAGAGGTGCGTCTCGGACGTTGTGCCAAAGACCGAAGCGCCAAACACCAGGATGGTTGCGGGGGCGTCGTTGAGGCACAGGTCGTGCCACAGTTCATCGTAGGCGCGCTGCAAAAACGTGCCGTATGCGCCAAAGACCGGCTTGGCGCCGGCGCTGGCGAGCGCGGTGGCAAAGGTGACGGCGTGCTCTTCGGCAATGCCCACGTCGACAAACTGCTTGCCTGCCGCGGCGCGAAGCTCGGGCGTAAAGCCCATGATATAGGGCGTGGCAGCCGTGATAGCGACAACCTGCGGGTCGTTCGCGATAGCGGCGTTGAGTGCCTCGCTCGTAATATCGGCATAGGTGCGCGGTGCGGGCTCGCTCGGGTGGCCCGGGCAAAGTTTGCGACCGGTTGCCATATCGAAGGGTCCCACATGATGCCAGTGCTCGGGGTCGCTCTGGGCTGGCTCAAAGCCCTTGCCCTTGGCGGTGGAGACGTGCAGCACGATGGGATGATCGATATCGCGCAGCTCCTGCAGCGTATCGACCAGCGCTTGGACATCGTTACCGGCGTCCAGGTAGCGATAGTCGAGCCCCAGCGCGCGGAAAACGTTGCGCTCGCAGGTGCCGTTGCTGGCGCGCAGCTCGGCCAGATTGCGATACAGACCACCGTGGTTTTCGGCAATGGACTGGTCGTTATCGTTGACGATAATGATCAAGTTGCTGTCGAGATCGGCGGCATTGTTAAAGCCCTCAAACGCCAGACCGCCCGAAAGCGAGCCGTCGCCAATAACGGTAATGACGTTATACGTGTCACCCGCCAGGTCGCGCGCGTGGGCAAGACCGCAGCCCAAGCTCACCGAGGTCGAGGTGTGACCCATGGCAAACAGGTCATGCTCGGACTCGTCGGGATTGGCAAAGCCAGAGGCCTCGCCATAACGCTCCGGATCGATATAGGTGTACGCGCGCCCGGTCAGCGCCTTGTGGGCGTAGGTCTGGTGCGAAACGTCAAAGACAAGCTTGTCGATGGGGGAGTTAAACACGCGATGGAGTGCGACCGTGAGTTCAACGACGCCTAGGTTGGGGGCAACGTGTCCGCCGACAGCGGCGGAGCTTTCGAGGATGGCGTGGCGAATCTCGTCGCAGAGCTGCGGGAGCTCGGCGCGATTAAGAGCCTTGACGTCCTCGGGCGTTGTCGTTTGCGTAAGCAGCATCGTTGTGGGTTACTCCATGCGAATCGAGCGCCGGCGCTCCCTCGGCCGGCACAATTGCACAGAACAGTCTCGCACATTTTGGCGTTTGATATGTGACGGCGGCGCGGTAATTCGCCAACTGGCGGGGCAAAACGTTTTGTCCGATGCCATACTGGTAGATTCGATGATGTTTTTATTCAATGCGTGCAGGCCGTGGCTTGCCGCCGTGAGCCGCTGGAAGGAGGCAGCATGTCTGATGCCGTTCGTGCCGAGAAAATCGCGCACGAGGTCGACTATGCCGCCCACCAGCTGGCCCAGGCGGGCCGCTTGGACCTGACGCACGAGTTTATCCAGCATGGCGACGTGACGGTCTATGCACATGTGACTTCGGTAGCGCGGGCGAGCCTGTCCTTTGCCGAGCGCTTGGGCCGTGTTGGCATTTCGGTCGACCGTGCCTCGCTGCTGCGCGGAGCCTTGTTACACGATTACTTTCTCTACGATTGGCATGACCCCGATCCGAGCCATCGACTGCACGGATTTCGGCATCCATTTTTTGCCCTGGCACGTGCCGAAGAGGATTTTGAGCTGACGCCGCGCGAACGGAATATTATCGCGCGACATATGTTTCCGCTGGTGCCAGTGCCGCCGACGTGTCGCGAGGCATGGATTGTGTGCCTGGCTGATAAGTGGTGCGCACTGTGCGAGACGGTCGCCGGCCGTCTGCCGCGCAAGGACGAGGCTGACGATGGCATGAGTAAAGCATCGAGCGAAAAGAGGAGAGGGTAGACGGTGGAAACCGCGATTGATATGGCGTTTGGCGGCGCGACGCTTGCCGCCTGTCCACTCTCGGCACTGGTACTCTCGTTTGCCTTTTACGGGTTTTTCGGCTGGGCATGGGAGTCGACAGTATGCGCCATGCTTAACCAAGGACGCTTCGCCAACAGCGGATTCTTGCTGGGGCCGTGTTGTCCTATCTATGGTGTGGGCGGCATAGCCTGCTGGCTTTTGCTGCGCGGGATTCCGGATGCCTCGGGCCAGTTTGTCGCGGCGGCGCTTGTATGCAGCGTAATCGAGTACAGTGTGGGCCTCCTATTGGAAAAGACAACAGGCGCTCGCTTTTGGGATTACTCGCACCTGCCGTTTAATTTGCATGGACGCATCTGTCTGTACTGGGCCTGCGCGTTTGGCCTGGGTGCGCTGTGCATTTGCCGTTTAGTGGAGCCGGCAGATCGG
>CABRNM010000014.1 GCA_902472315.1 uncultured Collinsella sp. | reverse complement strand
CTCCTCAAAGAAGTTGAGGAACTTGGAGCGGATCTCGGCCGTAGTCATTGACGGGTAGTCAGCACTCATAGAGGGAATCTCCTCGGTTTCACATCGAAACAGTTCAAACGTAACGATATTACCATCCCGCCGCGCAAGTGCAAAAAAGAGGGCCGACATAAAGCCGACCCTACAGCGAAAGTGCACGTTATTTAGGAGTATGCGATGCATTGAAAAAGGCTACTATAGAATTACATATAAGATTCACCCGGAAGGAGCGATCGATGAAAAGCAAACGATTTGTCCTGAATGCACTTCTGGTTGTAGCACTTTTAGCGCTTTTGGCTTTCTCCTGCTGGTACGCAAACCAACCAGCATTTGGCTACGTATTGTATGCAGTAATGTCCGGCGATAAAGCCTATTACACTCTACGCGCAATTGACGTTCTCTTTTTCTATGTAGCCGGCCCCTTATCAATCGCTTTGCTCGCGTTTCTTGTCATTTACAACTTCAAGAAACGCTAGCGGTGCCTATTTGGAATCCGAATCGTCCATGGAGCCGTCGAAGCCGGTTTTGGTATCGTCGTCCGAGTTGGAGTCATCGTCCTTGGCGAAGGGATTCTTGAAAAAGCTCGTCGCATCGGGCTGCAGGCCCGAGAGCTTGATCCAGGGATTCTCGAGCTCGGGCTTGGGCATCGCCTGGGCCTCGGGCGCGGTCTCGTTGCCGATGAGCTCGGACTCGTAAATGAACGTATCGTCTCCAAGCGCGTCGTAGGCGGCGACCGGGTTGCCCTCGGCATCGCGATATGGCGTGCCCTTAAATACAGCGCCGTCGTATGCCACGAGCTGGCGACCGGTCTCGTTCTCAAAGTAGTAGACGAAAATGCCCTTGAGGGCCGCGCACAGCGGAATGGCGATGACCATGCCGATGGGACCCATAAGTGCCGAACCAATAACGAGGGCCGTCAGGCTCATGATGGGATGCACCTGCACCGAACTCTGCATGACCTTGGGGGAAATGACGTTATCGGTGACGTTTTGAGCCACCATGGTCACAACGAGCGTCCACAACGCCAGCATGGGGCTGAACATAAAGCCAAGCACCGTGGCGATAGCCGCGCTTACCCAGGGACCGACAACCGGGACCAAGTGCATGATGCCGGTAAAGATGGCCATGAGTGCCGCGTAGGGATGGCCAATGAGCGTAAAGCCGATAAAGGCGAGGATGCCACCGCAGATGGACGTCACGACCATGCCGCGCATATAACCGCCGACCGAGCGCGAAAGAATCGCGACCATAAAGCGGTACGAGGTCTCTTTTTCCTGTCCGATGATGGTACAGACCTCGTGGTGCATACGGGGATAATCGCAGGCAAGCCAGTAGGCAAGCACCAAACCCAGGAAGATTACGAACAGCTGCGAGGCCGTGTTGGTGATCAGCGGGAACACGCCGCGACCGAGCTCAGCGGCGATTTGCGATACGTACTTGGACGCCACAGTAACCAGCGAGGACAGATTATCGTCCAGGTACTCCTTGAGCGGCGTGTTGTTGAGCGTCTTAGCGTGCGAAATCATCTCGTTGAGATCACCGCCCGCAACGCGAAGCTGCTCAGGCAGACGGCTCAGGACTTCCATAATCTGACCGAGCAAAATAGGCGACAGGATGCAGACGACGCCGACGAGCACTGCCACAACCACGATCAGCGCGATGAGCGAACCGATGCCACGACCGACGCCGTGATGCTCGAGCCAGTTAGTGATCGGCGACATCACAAAAGCGATGATGGAACCGACAGCGAGAAACTCGATAACAGGCGCCAGGATACCCATAAGGTTAAAGATGACGGCTGCGATGACAATGCAGCCAACGACAGCCCAAATGCGAAGCGTCAGAATACGAGTATCGCGCAGCGTGCGGTCGGTTTGTTGGGGGTGCTCAATCATGAACGAACCATCACTCCGTCGGGGTCGATCTTGTCCTGTATCTTCTTAAGGGTACGGCGCAGCAGGCGCGAAACCTGCACCTGCGAGATACCCAGCTTCTTGGCGATCTCGATCTGAGTCATGCCCTTCACAAAGCGCAGCTCGATAACCTCACGCTCACGCGGCGAGAAATCGCGAATGGCTTCCTCGATCACCAGGCGGTCATCGGTAAAATCGAGCTCGTTGTCGTCATCGGCATAGCGGTCGAGAATCGAGGGGGCATCATCGGAATCGGACGCGCCAGGAGCCTCGATGGGCACCGAGGTATAGGCCGAAGACGATTCCATGGCCTCCAGCACCTCGTCGACGGTCACACCCAGGTACTCAGCGATTTCTTCAACCTTAGGCGAGCGCTGCAACTCATTGGTGAGCTTGTCGGTGGCCTGGTTGACCTTGGCAGAAAGCTCCTGCAAACGGCGCGGCACGCGCACGCTCCAGCCCTTATCACGGAAGTGACGCTTGATCTCGCCCAGGATGGTAGGCGTGGCAAACGTCGTGAACTCGAGTCCGCGCTCGGGGTCAAAGCGGTCGATAGCTTTGAGCAAACCCAGATAGCCGACCTGCATAAGGTCGTCGAGCGGCTCGCCGCGGTTCTTAAATTTGTTGGCAAGAAACCTTACCAGGTTCATATGGGACATGACGAGCTGCTCACGTGCGTCCGGATCACCGGTCTCTTTGTAGCGACGAAACAGCTCGCGGGTTTTCTCCTTGTCCCAAGCGGTCTTACCGCTCCGGGAACGTTCGGTCATATTAGATATCCGCCTTGAGGTCGAGGGAAAGCGTCAGGGGCGCCGCAGTCTTTTCGTAGGAATCGCACACGCTCGCGAGGATGAGCTCGGCATACACCGCAGCCTGGTCGTCTTCATCGACCGTAGCCTGGTCGCCAAAGGTAATAGTCAAGCCAACGTGGGTCTCATCGACATCGAATTTGATGGTGATGTCATCGCAGTCGACCGCGGTGCAACCAAAGATGAAAGCCTCCTCAGCAGCCATGCGGATGTCCTCGATGCGATCGACAGACATAGAGCACAGGGCACCAACGTTGGCTGCCGTCATGCGCACAAGGCGAGCGAGACGCGGGTCACCGGCAACGGTCAGCGTGATAGGGCAGGTTGCTTCGCTACTCATCGCAGGACTCCTCAGAGGTCTCGGCGGGCGTATAGGTGTAATACTGAGCCGGCTTGGCTGCGGGCTTCTGCGCATCATCGTCACCAGCAGCGGCATCGTCCCCGGCTTCGTCAATCAGGACACGCTCGGTCGGCTGCTCGGCTTCAGCGGCAGCGGAAAGCTTGCGCTCGGCGTCGGCCGCGGGAGCCTTCACCTTGTTAAAGAGTTTCTGCACGGCACCAGCAGCAGAATCAGTCACGCTCGATACGGCATTGCTGGCCTCGGCCACGCTGCCCGTAACCTCGGAAATGTCGCGAACCACAGCTTCGACCTCTACGAGATTGGAGGTAAGCGCGTCGACGGCGGTCTTGCTCGACTTGAGGAGCGGCTCAACCTGCGCCAGCGCGGGGGTGAGCTCATCGACAGCGCCATCAAGCTTTGCCACCACAGGCTGAGCCTCGGCGATGGTGTTATTGAGATCGTTTACGGTCTTGTCGAGCGAATCAACGACGTCGCGGGTCTTGCGCAGTGTGAGCGCGAGCTCGATAACAGCCCACACACCGGCAACGGCGAGCAGCAGCAGGGCGATTTGAATGGGACTCATACAAGCCTCCCGAAGGAATCGAAATACAGACGCTGTTCATGGTACCCCAAAGAAGGGGAAAGATACCCAAAGGGGATGTGCGAGGTGCCAATGACCTACTTGGGCGCATTGCCGCTACGGTCGCGCTCGCTTTGCTCTACGCGCCACTCTTCCCAGCCGCGGCCGGCAGGCTGCCAAAACGCACCGCGCTCCAACCCCTCGGGCAAATAACGCTGATCGACCCAGCCTTCGGGATAATCATGCGGATACTTATACACACCGTATTCGTCGCTGCCCGGGCGATGACGATCGCGCAGATAACTCGGCACCTCGCGCAGCCCACTTGAATGGATATCGGCCAACGCCGCATCGATCGAAGCCTCGCACGCGTTGGATTTAGGCGCCAAGCACACATAGAGAGCAGCCTGAGCCAGATTAATACGGCACTCGGGATAGCCAATGACCTCGGCAGACTTAAACGCGGCATGTGCCACCAAAAGCGCCTGTGGGTCGGCGTTGCCAACATCCTCAGAAGCCTGAATCATAATACGACGAGCGATAAACTTAGGATCCTCCCCCGCATCGATCATGCGCGCGAGCCAATAGATCGTGGCATCGGGGTCGCTACCGCGCATAGACTTAATAAACGCACTGATGATGTCGTAGTGCATGTCACCGTTTTTGTCGTACGAAAAGCCACGGCGCGGATTGGCAATCTTCACGTCGTCAACAGTGATGGGATAGCGCTCCCCCGCCGCCGGCGCGGGCGTTCCCTCGGTATCGGGGCGCGTGACGGCAATCTCGCTCGCAAGCTCAAGCGTCGTGAGCGCCGAGCGAGCGTCACCCGCTGCCAGCGTGCAAATGGTCTTAACCGTATCCTCATCGGCCGAGAACTTACCGTTCAAACCCTGCGGCGCCTCGAGCGCACGCTCAATAAGCGTGGCGATATCCTCGTCTTTAAGATGCTCAAGTTCCACCACGCGACCGCGCGAGAGCAATGCCGAGTTGACCTCGAAGTACGGATTCTCCGTCGTGGCGCCAATCATAATGACGGTACGGTTCTCAACTGCATGCAGCAGGGCATCCTGCTGCGACTTGGAAAAGCGGTGAATCTCATCGATGAAAAGAATGGTACGGCGGTCGTAGGTATTCAGGCGCGTCTTGGCCTCGTCAATCACGCGGCGCAAGTCCTTTACGGTGCCCGTCACGGCGCTGACCTCGACAAACTCACTCTTGGTATGGTTGGCGATAATGTGGGCCAGCGTCGTCTTGCCCGTACCGGCCGGCCCGTACAGAATCACACTCGACAGCACGTCGTGCTCAATTGCGGCACGCAACCACGAGCCTTTACCGACGGCCTTTTGCTGGCCCACATACTCGTCGAGCGAATTGGGCCGCATGCGCACCGCAAGCGGCGCATTCTGAAAGGAACGCTCACGCGTCGAAGCAGAAAAAAGGTCGTCCATAGCCATCCCGTGCATCAATCAAAAACGTTTTCCACCTACAGTATACCGAATAAATACGAACTACCGTTCGTTAATATAGGTACGGTGCGGAAACTTCAATCCCGGGAACAGCTTGCTCGTCAGCTCGCAGAAATAGCCGTCCGTCATGCTCGCAATGTAATCCACGACCGCCTGGTCCTTATCATCTTGCCAGGGATAGGTGCGATCGTAGTAGGAAAGCTGCCGCTCAATGCGAGAAATGTGGTGCTTAAAGATATACGAAGACTCGTCGCCTTCGTTTATATCCTGCAGGCAACGGTCGTAGAGCTTTTCGAAGGCCTCGCGCAGCTCCACTTCGGAGTCGCCTTCGATGCCGCCCTTGCTATAGATCTTCTCGTAGTTCTCGCGCTTGGCTCGGCGGATTTCCTCAAACAGGTCCTCGCTCATCTCGATGCGTGGCTTGCCATAGCTGTGCTCGACGATATCGATGGAGGCATGCGTAAGGATCCAGCTGTTGTATGCCCCGCCCAGGTCATCGTCAAAGGCGTCGGGTGGCAGCAGACCCGCCGCAATGGCGTCTTGGCGATCGCGCCCCACGTAGGCAAGGATATCCGAGATGCGAACCACGCAGCCCTCGAGCGTCATGGGGCGCAGGTGCTCAATTGCGCTGTAACCTGTGGCAATGCAATCCTCAACCGTAAGGTCGAACTGGTCAAAGGAGCTCATGTCCGAAAGCTCAAACACACGCTGTTCGTACTCACCGTTGTGGCATAGCACGCCGTCGAGCGTCTGGAGCGACACGTTGCGGCCGTACAGCGCGTCGAGCACGCGGACCGACTGTACGTTATGGAAAAAATAGCGGCCCGTGCGATCGTGATAGATATCGTTGAGGAATCGCTCACCCGCATGGCCAAAGGGCGTGTGACCCAAGTCGTGGCCTAAGCCAATCGCCTCGATCAGATCGCAGTTGAGCCCCAGAGCACGTCCGATATCGCGCGCGATGCGCGAGACAAGCTGCACGTGCAGGCCGCGACGCGACAGGTCATCGTTGCTGCGAAAACTGAAGACCTGCGTTTTGCCTGCATAACGCGTGTATGCGGGCAGATGCAGAATCTTTTCGGTATCGCGCATGAAGGCCGGACGCATGAGCGTGCCCTCGTCTGCAGCCCGATCGACACGTCGGATGACCTGGTCGTCACCGCATCGATAGGGATTAACGACACCCGAGGCGCGGTCGGCGGCGATACGCTCGACCAGCTCGGGCGACAACGCCGCGGGAATGCGATCCATACGCGCCTTGATGGCGGCTGTCTGTTGATTGATTGCCATGGCATGCTCCTTAAAAAGGGCGCGCAAACGATTACAGCGTACTACCCACAACCTCGATTATGGCAAATATCGGCACCAAAAACGGCAGCAATGGCAGGGAGCGCGATTTTGCGATGAGGCAGGCGCCAGCAAGGGCCAGGAGCGCAGCCGCAAACGCGACGATACCACCCAAGGGATCGAAGGTACAAAGGGCAAAGAGCGCCTTGGCGTCCCCCATACCAATGCCGGGAGCGTGGCGAACACGACGCCAAAGCGACTCAGTAAGCATAAGGGCAAGGTAGACGATGATCGCAAGACCGACGTGGTCAAGCGCAGTGTTAACGCCCCTGTCGAGCCAAACGCCTGCAAACGCCGCCACGGCACACGCACCGGCAAGCTCGTTGGGAAACCGCCGCTCACGGACATCAATCGCCGCGCCGGCAAAGATGCAAATCCAAAACGGGATATAGACCATCGAAAACCTCCTTGGGCAGCAGCTCAAACGCAAAAACCACCACAAAGGTGCCTGTTCCCTTTGTGGTGGTTTTGATCGTGGTTATTTGGCGCCTTGCATGACCTCGTCAAGGGTAACGCTCACGGCGTGCTGCGTCGGCACCCAGTCGACCTTCAAGAACAGTGCTGCCACCGTAATGGGAATATAGCTGAACATAAAGATCGGGAAGGTAAACAGGTTGGTCACCAGACGCCACTTTTGCGCGCAGTGAATGTGCTTGTACTCAAAGATGGTCGTGAGCAGCGCCAGGATAAAGAACGTCTGATACATCATGGCGAAGGTCATAATGAGAGAAGCGGCGCACGCCTGCATCTCAACCTCGGTGGCCAGGAAGCCGTGCGAAAGACCGCCCACAATCAGGAACGTGGCATTGGCGAGCATCGAGATCAGCGATAGCAACATACCCGGGGCGATCGTCATAAACATGTCGTAGGCGGCAAAGCGATGGTAGCGAAAGGTCGATTTGACCAGGTGCTTTCCATACGTAAAGAACACCTGGTAGAAGCCCTTAGTCCAACGCATACGCTGCTTCCAGGAAGCTTTAAACGTCACGGGCTGTTCGTCAAAGAACTCCGCCGGCGCATAGCCAATACGAATGCCGTGAATGGCGCAGAACGTGGTGAACTGAATATCCTCGGTCAGCGTGTGGAACTGCCAACCGTGCATGCCCTCGATAACACTGGCGGAGATGAGGTAGCCCGAACCCGAGACGGCGCAAGACGTCTTGCAGATGTTGCGCGCGTTGTTGAGAAAGCGCGCCTCGCGCAGGTACCACGTAGCATTAGCCGCCGAGATCCACGAGCTGCCGAAGTTCTTGGAGTTGCGATAGCTCGTAACTACATGGAAGCCCTGGTCAAAGGCATCGTTCATCTTGGACACGTAATCGCGGGAGATGACGTTATCGGCATCGAAAATAAAGTAGCCTTCAAACGTATCGGGATACTCGTTAAGGATACGGTCGAAACCAAAGTCCATGACCCAGCTCTTACCCTTACGGGCCAGGTCGTTGCGCTCATAGACAATGGCGCCCGCCTCGCGCGCGAGCTGAGCCGTGTTGTCGGTGCAGGCATCGGCGACCACAAAGACCTCGATAAGCTCAGACGGATAATCCTGGTCCTTGATAGAGCGAACGAGGTTGGCGATCACGGCCTCCTCGTTATGCGCCGCGATAAAGAAGGCATAGCGGTGAAGTTTTTTGGCCTTGGGAGGCGCGACCTCGCCACGAAGAGCGCCAATGACAAAGAAGACCACCTGGTACAGAAAGCAGACCGTGAGCAGCGTGACGACAATCTGATTGAAGACCACGATGGGTGTGTTGGTTTGTAAAAAGGCGAGCATGCAGGCTCCCAGCAACGCGTTACGTAAACAACCGTATATCTTACCGCAGGCTTACCGAGTTCAAGAAACCACCTAATACTAGCTAGGCTTCGAACAGACCGAGCTGCGGGACGATTTCGTCACCGGCGGCAGTGAGACCGAGCGAACGCGGGGCCAGGTCATCCAAAACCGCCGCAAGATCCCACGGTAGCTCGTCGCGGCACTCGATGCGCTCGCCCGTCACGGGATGGTCGAACGCCACGCGCCAGGAATGGAGGAACTGCCTGGTCAGACCCTGATCGGCACGCGTATCACACTTGCCGTAGAGCGGGTCGCCCACGCAGGCATGGTTGATATGGCGCATGTGCACACGAATCTGATGCGTGCGGCCGGTAAACAGGTGGCACTCGACGAGCGTGTAGCCGTCGTCGAAACGCGTGGAATCAAAGCGCTCGAGCACCTTGAAGGTCGTGATGGCCTGACGCGCAAAGGGGTCATCGGAAACCGCCATCTTGACGCGGTCGCGCGTCGATCGGGCGATACCGGTGTTGATAGTGCCCTCGTCCATGGCGATGTGACCGTGAACGAGCGTGATATAGCGACGGTCGAGCGTGCGCGTGCGGATAAGATTTTGAAGCGCACGCTGGGTGTCGTCGTCTTTTGCCGCGAGCATAAGGCCCGAGGTATCGCGATCCAGGCGATGCACGATGCCGGGGCGGTCCTCACCCTGCACGGTACCAAGATGATCGATACCGCAATGGTAGACCAGAGCGTTTGCAAGGGTGCCGCTCTCGTGGCCATGGGCGGGGTGGCACACCAGGCCGCGCTGCTTGGAGAGCACGATGAGGTAGTCGTCCTCGTAACGGATATCGAGGGGAATGGCCTCGGGAATCACATCAGTGGGATCGTGCGGCTCGGGCAGGTCGACCGAGATGCGGTCACCGGAGCGCACGGCATACTTTTTTGACAGGCAGGTCTCGCCGTTGACGGCAACGGCGCCGCCCTCGATCAAGTGCGCGCAGGCAGAGCGCGTGGGGCAGCCATCGTTGGCGCCCAGATAGGCGTCAAGACGCTGACCAGTGGAATCGTCGGCAACAAGAATATGGATGTCGGCCATTAACGCTCATTCCTTTCGCGAATCTTGCGGGCACGCTCCCCACGCTGCTTGGCTTTGCGTTTGGCGCGGGCCTCGTCACGAGCGTTGAGTTCGGCGGTCGCATCGACCTCGCGAGCGGCGGGGCTCAAGAACATGTAACCGATGAGCGCCAGCACGACGCCGACCGTAATGCCGATATCGGCCACATTAAAAACGGGGAAGTCGATGAACGTGGTGGCGATAAAATCGGTCACGAAGCCAAAGACAAGGCGATCGATAGCATTACCAATAGCACCGCCCGCAACCATAGCCATGCCCACAACCTCAAGACGAGCGAGCCGAGGCGCACGGAGCAAGTACAAGGCAATGGCGACAATGACCGCAAGCGCCAGCACGGCAAACGCTATGCCATGCCCCTCGCCCATGCTAAAGGCGGCTCCGATATTGCGGACAAACAGAAAATCGATCACGCCGGGGATAACGGTCACATGCAGAGCATCGCCCACGGCACGAACCGCAAGCTTGGTCAGCTGGTCAACGAGCAACACAACGAGCGCCACGCCACCAGCAACACCCAACCGCCAACGCAAAGGCGGCGTCATATCCGCACCACGACCCAAAGAAATCCCCTACCCTCAAGAACATCGAAATACGTTTAACGCAAGTAATCATCTTATAGTGACAAACGCCAAACGCGCAGCATATTCACCAACGCTAGCGAAATAACCAGCTAAAAACGAAAGCGGCATTCCGAAAAACAGAATGCCGCTTGAATGTGACACAGATAGTCGTTGGGGACGTTCTTGTGTGACTAGTCGCTTAAGAACGTCCCCAACGACTAGAAAGAAAAGGCTCTAGTTCCAACAATAGAAACGCCGCATTACCGTCGTCAACAGCGAAAACGTCCCTAAGCGAGCAAGGTGACGTGAAAGAGGAGGGAAGCGTACTTTGGTACGCGACCGACGATTGAACGTCAGGTTGCCGCTTAGGGGCGTTTACAGCGTCGGTAGGTTACGGCGTTCTACGAACGCCGTAACCTACAGCGCATCAGCGCAGCGCTTGCAAATATGCGCGTGGCCGTTGTACTCGCCGACGGTGGTGCGATAGTTCCAGCAACGGTCGCAGCACTCGCCCTCGGCAGCCTCAATAGCAACGGAAAGCTCGTCGCCCTGGGTCAGCTCAACATCGGAGACGATGTAGAACTCGGCCAGGTCGACGGCTTTGTCACCGGTCAGCAGCGCGTACATCTCGGCGGGAACGACCGCCTTGACGCGGACCTGCTGGCTCTTGGTGAAGGTGCCAGCGGAACGGGCATCCTCAAGGGCCTTGGTCACGGCGCTACGGAGCTCGAGCGAAGCCTCGAGCACGCCCTCAAACTCATTGGCCTCGTCAACCGTGATGGGCGACTTGTACCAATCGAGCAGCGCGGCGTACTTCTGGTGATCGACGCAGCCGGCGGGCGCATAGGCCATGGCCTCGTCGACCGTGTAGGACAGGATCGGCTGCAGGTCGCGCATGAGCATCGAGAAGAGCTCGGCCAGCACGGTCTGGGCGCTGCGACGCTCAAGCGAGCCGGGCTTGTCGCAGTACAGACGATCCTTCAGGGCGTCGAGGTACACGTTGGAAAGCTCGGTAACCACGAAGTCGTAGAGCGCGCGGTAGGCGCGCGGGAACTCGTAGCAAGAGTAAGCGTCGTCGACCTCGGCCTGGACCTGGGTCAGGCGGGCAACCATGAGCTTGTCGAGCGGCAGCAGGTCGGCAAAGGCGACGCCGTCAGTCTCGGGCTCAAACTGACCCTCGAGCTCGGAGAGCAGGAAGCGCAGCGTGTTGCGGAAACGACGGTAGGCATCGGACGTACGGGCAAGGATCTCGTGGTCGATGGAGACGTCGGAGCTGGTGTCGACCGAGGCGACCCACAGACGGATGATGTCGGCGCCCATCTCGTCGCAGACCTTATTGGGGTCGATGACGTTGCCGAGCGACTTGGACATCTTGCGACCCTGGCCGTCGAGCGTGAAGCCCTGCGAGACGACCGCCTTGTACGGAGCATGGCCGTTGGCACCCACCGAGGTGAGCAGCGAGCTCTGGAACCAACCACGATGCTGGTCGGAGCCCTCGAGATACACGTCCGCCGGGTACTCCAGCTCGGGGCGGTACTCGCAGACGGCCTTCCAGGAAACGCCGGAGTCCCACCACACGTCGAGGATGTCCTTATCGGCCTTAAGGTGATGGCCGCCGCACTTGGGGCAGACGCAGGCCTCGCCCAGGTAGCTCTCGGGAGCGTCGGTGAACCAAGCGTCGGAGCCCTTCTCGTGGAAGAGCTTGATGACGGCGTCGAGCGTAGCGTCGTTCATGACCTTCTCGCCACAGTCGGCGCAGGTGTAGCTGGGGATAGGCACGCCCCAGTTGCGCTGACGGCTGATGCACCAGTCGGGACGCTGCTCGACCATGGCACCGATGCGGTTGGCGGCATGAGCCGGATACCACTTGACGTTCTCGCGAACCTCCTTGCCAGCCTGCTCACGCAAACCGGTCTTGTCCATCGAGACAAACCACTGGTCAGTAGCACGGAAGAGCACCGGGTGCTTGCAGCGCCAGCAGTGCGGATAGCTGTGCGTAATCTTCTTCTCAAGGACCAGGGTGCCGCGCTCGCGCAGGAACTCGATGATGTGCGGGTTAGCCTCATCGGTATCCATACCGCTGAAGGGGCCGCCGGTGCCAAACTCCTCACCGGTGTAGAACTTGCCATCGTCATCGACCGGCATGCAGATGTCGGTGATGCCCTCCTTGAGGCAGGCAAAGTAGTCGTCGACGCCGTGGCCGGGTGAGTTGTGGACGATACCGGTACCGTCATCGACACCGACGTAATCGGCCAGCAGCGCCACGCCCTCGACACCGTCGAAGATCGGCTGCTTGTAGTGGATGTGGTGGAAGGTCTCGGCAGGAACCACGTAGGGCTTGCCGTCGACCATAACCGGGGTGTACTCCCAGCCAAACTCCTCGCAGCACTTGGGAGCCAGGTCCTCGAGCATGACCTCGGCACGACCCTCGTGCTCAACGGCGACATAGGCGGCGCCGGGCTTAAGGGAAACGGCCTGGTCGGAGGGGATGGTCCACGGGGTGGTCGTCCAGATGATGAAGTCAACCGGGCCGTCGAAGTTCTCGAGGCCGGCGGGCTTGGAGGTCATCTCAAAGCGCACGAAGATGGAGGGGCTCGTCTCGTCGGAGTACTCGATCTCTGCCTCGGCCAGCGCGGTGTGGCAGTGCTTGCACCAGTGAACCGGTTTGTGGCCGCGATAGATCATGCCCTTATCGAACATGGCCTTGAAGACCTCAATGTCGGCGGCGTCATGCTGGTGATAGAGCGTCAGGTAGGGGTTGTCCCAGTCGCCGAGCACGCCCAGGCGGCGGAAACCGGCCTTCTGGAGCTCGATGTTCTCGACAGCGAACTTGTTGCAGAGCTCACGGATCTTGGCCGTAGAGGTCTGGTTGAACTTCTCGGTGCCGAGCTTCTCCTCGACCTTGTGCTCGATCGGCTGACCGTGACAGTCCCAACCGGGGACATAGGGAACCTCATAGCCCTGCATCATCCAGTAACGGTTGATCATGTCCTTGGAAATCTTGTTCATGGCATGGCCGATGTGGATCGGGCCGTTGGCGTACGGAGGGCCGTCGTGCAGCACGAACTTCTTGTGACCCTCGTTCTTCTTCAGAACCTGCTCGTAGACCTTGTTGTCCTGCCAGTCCTTGAGTCGCTTGGGCTCGGACTTGGAAAGACCGGCACGCATGGGAAATCCGGTTTTGGGCAGATTCATCGTCTGCTTGTACTCGTTTGCCACGGTACCCCTTTCATGTCGTGGGCGCGCACGCCCTCTGGGCACCAAAAAAGCGCCCGTCCCTACAAGCTGGGACGAAGCGCCACAAAACGGGTTGCACACCCGCAAAAGCTCTTCGCTTAACCACCCAGCTTAGATGCCCTCGCCCGCGTATTCGCGCGCTCGCATCCGTTACTCGGCTGGCCTGTATCGACGACCATCTCGGCGATGTCTACTAAGACGAACCTGCGCGGCTCGTCCGTTGGGACCGCAGCTCCGGGGTGATTATCATCGGTCGCATGCACGGGTTCTCAGCGCTCCCCGCTCTCTGTAGCATGCGGATGGCCGACTACTCGTCCCCATCAACGCTCATGCGGTGTATGGTAGCACGGTCAGCGCCGTCGAAAAACCCTCAACATTGGTTTTATACGTTCGAAATTTCTCGCTATTACAGCCCTGCTCTAGGAGCAAAATACCTGAAAGCACTCTATCTCACGAAAGAAGGTACCTATGCGCACAATTGGAATGAGCGACTATACCGTCGGCGAAGACTGCTTTGACGAGCTGCCCGGCGCGCTGGCCGAGTACGGAGCGACCAAGGTCGCGATCATCGGTGGCAAGCGAGCACTGGCCGCAGCACTTCCCGGCATCGAAGCTGCACTGGCAGGTACCGACGTCGAGATTCTGGAGACGCGCGTCTACGGTACCAACAGTACGCGTGCCAATATCGCCAAGGTCGTAAACTCCCCCGCCTGCCAGGAAGCCGATGTGCTCATCGCCTGCGGCGGCGGCAAGGCGCTCGATACCGTCAAGACGGCGGCCATCGAGCTCAAGAAGATCGTCTTTACCGTGCCGACGATCTGCTCCAACTGCTCCGCCGCTACCGCCATTGCCGTTGTCTACAACGACGACGGCTCGCTCGAGGGCTATTCGTACCCCAACCGCCCCGCGCACATCTTCATCAACCCCAAGCTCATCGCCGAGGCACCGGCAGAATACTTCTGGGCCGGCGTGGGCGATGCCCTGTCTAAGCAGCCCGAGGTCGAGTACGCTACGAGCGCCGGCAACTTGGAGCACACCGCCGGTCTTGGCCTGGCACTCGCCCACACCTGCTCCGAGCCGCTGTTTACCTACGGCGTTCAGGGTCTTGAGGACGTGCGCCAGAATCTGTCGAGCGAGGCCGTCAAGCAGATAGCGCTCGACATCGTGGTCAACACGGGCTACGTCTCCAACCTGACCAACCAAAACGATTACTACTACAACTCGAGCGTGGCGCATGCGTTCTACAACGCCACGTGCAGCATTCCGCGCGAGGGCTCCTACCTACACGGCGAGGTCGTGAGTCTGGGCGTGCTGGTGCTGTTTGCCTATACGGGCGATACCGAGAACCTTGAGCGCTACGCCGCCTTTAACAGGCAGATGGGCCTGCCCGTGACGCTTGAGCAGGTCGGACTTTCCGAGTCCGATATCCCGGCCCTATGCGAGTACGCGCACGCCACCAACGAGTGGAAGCAGGGCAACCCGGAGCCCTTCACCGACGAAAAGTTCGCCGCCGCCATCAAGGCCGCCGATGCCTACGGCCACACGCTCTAGACCAAGCCCAAAACCACCACAAAGGGGACAGGCACCTTTGTGGTGGTTTTTTATTGCTCAAGTAATTTGGGGTCGAACTCGCTAGCCGGAATGACGCGGTAGCCGTGACGCAGCAACAGATCGACGAAAACGCCGTTGCCCGCGGTGAGTGTACCGCTAAAGGTGCCGTCGTAGATGCGACCCGCGCCGCACGAGGGGCTGCGGTCCTGCAAGATGCACGCAGCAATCTCGGAAGGGCCGCCCGCCTGCTCGCACATGTCGAGCGCACGTTGAGCGCCCAGGCGAAACTCTCGATCGACCGAGACGCCCTCGCAGGTACGGACCTCGCCGTTCACAATCTCGGACGGCTTGCGCGGCGTGGACAGCCCGCCAAAGACCTCGGGGCACACCAAGAGGACCTCGGTCCCCGTACGCTCGCAGGCCTCGACCAGGTCGCGACGGTAATTATCGAGTCCGTTGTACTTGCAGCTCTCTCCCAACAAGCAGGCGCTCACCACGATCTTCATACATATCCCTCCCATACAAAACGCCCCATTTGAGATAGAAACTCAAATGGGGCGATTGGCACTGCGCAACGAGCCTTACTGTTGCTTTGGCATCAGCGGATTCTCACGCGTGAGGAGATTCATGAACTCCTCGCCCGTGATCGTCTCCTTCTTGTACAGATAACGAGCCAGCTCGTGAAGCTTAAACTTGTTCTCCTTCAGGATCTGCAGGGCGCGATCGTGCGCATCCTCGATCAACTTGGCGACAATTGCGTCCACGCGCTCGGCCGTACCGGGAGCGCAGGTGAGCGACGTGTCCTGGTTGAGATACGCATTCTGGACGGTACCGAGCGCCATCATGCCAAACTCATCGGACATGCCAAAGCGCGTCACCATGTTGCGGGCGAGCTTGGTTGCTTGCTCGATATCGTTGGCTGCGCCGGTCGTCATCTCGCCAAAGATGAGCTCCTCGGCGGCACGTCCGCCGCAGTAGACAGCGAGCTTGTCCAGCACCTCCTGGCGCGTGGTCAGGAAGCGCTCATCCTCCTCGACCTGCATGGTGTAGCCCAGAGCACCGCTCGTGCGCGGCACGATGGTGATCTTGGTGACCGGCGCAGAGCCCTTCTGGCGGGCTGCGACGATAGCATGGCCGATCTCGTGGTAGGAAACGACCTGCTTCTCATGGTCGGACAGCACCGTGGACTTACGCTGCTGACCAGCAATGACGACCTCCACCGACTCCTCAAAGTCGTCCTGGGTCGCTCGCTTGCGACCTTCGCGGACCGCGCGCAGGGCGCCCTCATTGATGATGTTGGCCAGGTCGGCACCCGAGGCGCCGGGCGTGGCGCGGGCAATCGCGGTCAGGTCAATCGGCGGCTCCGTCTTCACGCTCTTGGCATGCAGCTCAAGAATGTTCTTGCGGCCGGTCAGATCGGGCAGCTCAACGGGGATGCGGCGATCAAAACGACCGGGGCGCAGCAGGGCGGGATCGAGGCTGTCGGGACGATTGGTGGCAGCGAGGACGACGATACCCTTGTGGTTATCGAAGCCGTCCATCTCGGTCAGCAGCTGGTTGAGCGTCTGCTCGCGCTCGTCGTTGCCGCTAAAGCCGCCGCCATCGCGCTTTTTGCCAATGGTATCGATCTCGTCGATAAAGACGATGCACGGGGCCTTTTCCTTGGCCTGCTTAAACAGATCGCGGACCTTGGCGGCGCCACGGCCGACGAACATCTCGACGAACTCAGAGCCCGAAATGCTAAAGAACGGCACGCCCGCCTCCCCGGCAACAGCCTTGGCGAGCAGGGTTTTACCGGTACCCGGAGGGCCAACAAGGAGAGCACCGCGCGGCAGCTTCGCGCCAATTTCCTCGTAGCGCTGCGGCTTCTCCAGAAAGTCGACGACCTCCTTGAGGGATTCCTTGGCCTCTTCCTGGCCAGCGACATCCTTAAAGGTCACGCCCACATCCTTGGAGGCGATAACGCGAGCGCCGGACTTACCCAGTCCACCGCCGCCAAAGCCACCGCCGCCAAAGTTCATCGACGGGCCGTCATCGCCCATAGCCTTCTTCATACGGCGGTTGAGCCACCAACCGATCAGGAAGAAGATGGCCATGGGAAGAATAAGCGTAAGCAGGTAGTAGGTCATCAGACCCGAGTTTTTATCGGGAACGACCGACTCCAGGGACGCACCGGATTCAAGCACACGATCGGTAAAGCCCGCGTCATTCGGCACACCGGTCGTCTTGTAGGCGATGTTCCCGTCCTCGCCCTTCTTGGTGTAATAAATGGTGTAATCGTCGGTATTGTACTCGACCTTGTCGACACTCTTCTTATCGAGCGCTTTGACAAACGTCGAGTAATCGGTCTTCGTAATCTGCTGCGTGTGACCGATGTTGGGGAACAGAACGGTCGAGAGCACGAGGTAGACGACGAAGGCGATGAGCACGTAGAGGATCATATTCCGTCTACGTTTGTTGTCATCCATCTCCATCTGCTTGAACTCCATCTACTGGGGTTGATAATGCTATCTAGAATACCCAACCCAGACGGCGATAAACCGACGCCGGGCACGAAAGGACAGAGATGGCATCACTGGAAGTCGGCAAGGTTCAGATCTACACGGGCGACGGCAAGGGCAAAACAACGGCTGCGCTGGGGCTCGCGCTGCGCGCCACAGGCTATGGACTCGACGTACTCATGCTGCAGTTTGCCAAGAAGCTGCACTGCGCCGAACACGATGCCGCGCCGCGCCTGGGACTGCGCATTATACAGGCCGATCGCGACACACCCGAGGCTTGCGCCGAGCAGATCATGGAACTTGCACGCGAACAGATCTCGCAGGTCGACGTGCTCATTTTGGACGAACTTGGCGAGGCCATGCGACGCGGCTTTGTGACGCGAGAGGATGTCGAAGCGCTGATCGCGATAAAGCCCGCCACTACGGAGCTCGTGCTCACCGGCCGGGGCCTGCTGCCCCTCGCAGACCTCGCGGACCTGGTCACCGAAATGCTTCCCATCAAACATTACTTCGACGAAGGCCTCCTAGCCCGCCAAGGCATCGAATACTAATTGATCCAAAGGGGACGGAGGAAAACGGATCATTTCGCCTTATCGCCGGGCCAATGATCCGTTTTCCTCCGTCCCCTACGGGTCATTAGGCAGTGGCGCGGCCGAGCCAGTTGCCGCTGTGGTGGTAGATGGTGAACATCGTAGCTGTGATGAGCCAGGTTACGGGGTAAACCAGCAGCAGGTGCTCAAGCGACGGATCGAACGGCATAATCGCAAACACCCAGATCACCCTGAGCACGACGGTGCCAAAAATCGTGAGCAGCATGGGCTGCAAGCTCACGCCGGCGCCGCGGATAGAGCCCGACGCGTTCTCGATAATCGAGAAGATTGCGTAGAACGGCGCGATGAAATGAAGAATCGTCGTGGTGTACGCCGAAATCGAAGCATCGTCGACAAACAGACGCGACAACGGACCCGAGAACACCAGCAGCACGGCAGACAGGCCACCAATGAGCATAAACGACAGCACGAGCGACGTATGGTAGCCCTTGCGCATGCGCTCGTAGTTGCGCGCGCCAAAGTTCTGTGCCGAGAACGTGGTGATCGACACGCCAAGCGCCTCGGTAACCATCCAGACAATGCCATCCAAACGGCCCGAAAGACCCCACGCCGTGGTGACATCGGCGCCAAACGAGTTGACCGACACCTGAATCAAAACGTTGGAAATCGAATACGCAGCAGACTGAAAGCCAAGCGGCAGACCACACGAGATCATGCTCTTACAAATGCCAGGATCAATGCCGAGTTTGAACAGCGAAAGCCGCCACGCACCCGGTGCGTGCATCATGCGAATCACGATCATCGTGGCGTTGGAGCAAATGGTCAGCGCCACCGCGATGCCGCAGCCCAGAGCCTCCATATGAAGCACGGCAACGAAGATGACATCCAGCACCGCATTAACAAGGCAGCCGGAAGCGATGATCACAGCAGGTCCGCGCGTGTCGCCCACGGCGCGCAGCAGTGCTGTTCCCATATTGAGCAGCAGCGCCGCAACCATAGCGGCAAAATAGCAACGAGCATAGGCCACGCCCTCGGCCAATAATTCATGCGGTGTGTTCATAAGCACCAGCATGGGCTCAACGAACACTATGCCAAGAATCGAGAAAACGATACCGCCCACCAGCGCGAGGGTCATGGCCGTATGGACCGAACGACTCAGTCGCTCATCATCGTGCTGGCCAAAATACTGACCGGTAATGACCGCGCAGCCGGCGCCGACGCCAACGCAAAAGCCAATGCAGAGCTCGGTGAGCACCATCGTGGCCTGAATGCCACCCAGTGCAAGCTTGCCGCCAAACTGGCCGACGATATAGGTACCGATAAGCGTGTAGGCCTGTTGAAAAAACGAACTAAAGAAGATGGGAACGCACAGCGAAAGCAGCTGCTGCCAAATAACACCCTGCGTTACATCGATAGCCGTAGATTTCTTAGCCACACGCCCTCCCCAAAAGCGCACGTCAACCGACAAAACAGCAAATTAAAACCAAAGCCAATACCAGCTTAGCACCGACCGGCGTCGACCGAAACACCCCGAGTCAGAGCCCGGTGCGAACCATCTGCCTAGTGATACAAACCCGGCTGGTAGTGATACTCATTGCTCACATGCGGGCACAGCTGCCAAAAGGCGACGGCACTCGCCGCGGCCACGTTGAGCGAATCGACCCCGTGCGCCATCGGAATGCGCACGGCCCGGTCGCAGCCCGCGATGGTCTTGGCGCCCAGGCCGGCACCCTCGGTGCCCATAAAGATCGCCAGGCGATCAATCTCCTGCAGCACGGGATCGTCCAGCGAAACGGAATCATCCGTCAATGCCATGGCGACACAGGAAAACCCGGCATTGTGCAGCGCAGCCAGGCCATCGTGCGGCCATACGCGCGCCTCGCTGCCAATACGCGTCCACGGCACCTGAAACACCGTGCCCATGCTCACACGGGCAGAACGACGATATAGCGGATCACAACACGTAGGGCTCACCAGAATACCGTCGACATTCAACGCCGCCGCCGAGCGGAAAATCGCGCCCACATTGGTATGGTCGACAATGCCCTCAAGCACGCACACGCGCACCGGACGCTCCCCCGCAGCTTTTACGACGCCGCCCAAAAACTCATCAACCGGAATCTGTCGCGGGCGACGAAACGCCGCGAGCGCACCGCGCGTCACGTTAAAGCCCGTCAACTGCTCCATGAGTTCCATGGAAGCCACGAACACAGGAACCGGACCTGCGCCCTCGCGCACAACCAGGCGCTCAAACAGCGGCATCATCTGGTCGAGCCAGCGTTCGCCCAAAAGAAAGCTCACCGGCTCGTATCCGGCACGCACCGCGCGCTCAATAACCTTGGCACTCTCGGCGATAAAGATGCCCTTTTGCGGCTCCAGCACGCAGCGCAGCTCGCGCTCGGTCAGTCGCACGTAGGCATCGAGCCGCTCATCATCGAGCGAGTCGATTCTCAGCACCTCAACGGCATCAGTCATAGCAGCCAGCCCGCACCCTTCTTTGCAGCACATCTATACCAAACGAGGCGACGCTAAGCGCCGCCCCATGCATTCAATCAACTCGATGATACCGTTCAAGCCAGACGATTTACGCCTCAACGCGACGATACGTCACGAACTCATAATCGAGGCCTTCGTCACCCTCGCCCGCGGAAATCGTGGCAACCCCTTCGCGCCGCGCAACTTCCCACGCGGGATCGGCGTCCAAGTCGGGAAAGTACGTGTCCACGGCATGGGTGCAATGGTTGTGCGTGACCTCAGCCTCGGCGCAATACGGCAAAAACTGCCGATAGACATCGCCGCCGCCGATCACCCACGCAACGGGCTCATCGGCAACCGCAGCGAGCGCCTCGTCGATGCTATGCACCACGTCGACGCCCTCGACCGCAAAATCCTCGTCGCGGGTAAGCACGATATTGTGGCGGTTCTTGAGCGGACGCCCGCCGGGAAAACTCAGCAGCGTCTTGCGCCCCATGATGACCGGGCAACCCTTGGTGCAGGCCACAAAATGGCGCATGTCGGCGCGATTGGACACCACCATATCGCCCTCGCACCCAATGCCCCAGTCGTCGCACACGGCGACGATGGCAGAAAGCTTACACGTCATGAGCGCCACCTACACCGCAATGGGAATGTTCTTGACCTGCGGGCCGTGCTCGTAGCCCTCCACGATGAGGTCATCGGTCGTAAACGCGTAGAAATCATGCACGTCGGGGTTAAGCGTTACCTTAGGCGCCGCAAACTGCGGACGCTCGATAAGTTCGCGGACGATATCGACATGACGGTCGTAAATGTGGGCATCGGCAATCACGTGCAGCAGCTCGCCGGGAATCATATCGACCGACTGCGCAACCATCATCAGCAAAATGGCGTACTGGCACACATTCCAGTTGTTCGCGGCCAAAATGTCCTGACTGCGCTGGTTGAGAATCATGTTGAGTGTGGGCTTATCGTCCTGCGGGCGCTGCGTCACGTTATAGGTCACGCTGTAGGCGCACGGATACAGGTGCATCTCGGACAGGTCGCTAAACACGTAGGTGTTGGTCATGATGCGGCGGCTGTACGGCGTGTTCTTAAGGTCGTACAGCACGCGGTCCATCTGGTCAAAGTCACCCTCGGCATAATGGCTCTTCTGGCCAATCTGGTACCCGTAGGCCTTGCCGATGGAGCCAGTCTCGTCGGCCCACTCATCCCAAATATGGCTGTTGAGGTCATGCACGTTATTGGACTTCTTTTGATAGATCCACAAGATCTCGTCCATGGCAGACTTAAGCGCCGTGCGACGCAGAGTGAGCGCGGGGAACTCCTCACGCAGATCGTAGCGTGCCGTAACGCCAAAGTTTTTAATGGTATAGGCAGGGGTGCCGTCCTCCCACACCGGGCGAACCTTTTGGCCCTCGGTGGTGGTGCCATGGTCCAAGATATCGCGGCACATGGCTACAAACTGTTGATCTGCCTTGCTCATTGACCCTCCTGTCAGTCGCCTATAAGCGAGGTTCATTGTAGCCCAGGCGCACGCGGCCCCACAGCCCAAACATAAGCCCTCACTTTCTGACATATGCCAGAAATTCCTTGCGCAAATCCCCACGTTCGCTATTCTATTGTTGACATATGTCAGATTTGGAGAGTGCATGGCAGGAAGACGCGAAAAACTGCGCCGCGTCGGGATCATCCCCGAATATCGCGGCTTTACCCCCGATGGCCTTGCCAGCGGAGACGCTATCGACATGACGGTCGACGAACTCGAGGTGCTGCGCCTCTGCGACCTGGAAGGCCTCAATCAGGAGGCCGTAGCCCAGCAGATGGGCATCGCCCGCGCCACGGTGGCGGCCATCTGCAGCCGCGCGCATCGCAAGGTGGCAAACGCGCTGGTCAACGGTCGAGCACTCATCATCGAGGGCGGCAATATCGCGTACTCCCCCATCACCACGACGACGGCCGCATGGCCAACAAAGGAGGTCGGTACCATGAGGGTGGCAACGACGTACGACAACGGCAATATCTTTATGCACTTTGGCCGCAGCGAGCAGTTCAAGATCTATGACATCCAGGATGGCAAGGTGCTCAACGAGCAGGTCGTAGGCACCGGCGGCACCGGTCACGGCGCCCTGGCGGGTCTGCTTGCCAACGGTGGCGTTGACACGCTCATTTGCGGCGGCATCGGCGGCGGGGCCATCAACGCGCTCACGCAGGCCGGCATCACGGTCTATGCGGGCGCCCAGGGCAGCTGCGATGCCTGCGTCGAGGCCCTCATTGCCGGCACGCTCGCTCAGACCGGCGAGGCAACCTGCGACTGCCATGGTCATGACCACGAGCACACCCATGAGCATGGCGAGTCCTGCGGCTGCCACGGCCATCACGAGCACGAGGGCCACAAGGGCTGCGGCTGCCACTAACGGCACGGCACCGCAAGCTCGGGGCGCGACGCTGAACGCAACCCAACAATCAAAGCCAACAACAAAGGCCACCCGGTATCTTCCGAGTGGCCTTTGCCATATCAAGCTAGAATTACAGCCCTATTTCTTATTGCGCATCTGAGCTTCCATCTGGCGCAGCAGGTCCATATCGGACTTAGGACCGCCCGTTCCCAGGCCGCCCAGGCCGCCCATGCCGCCCAGACCCATGGCATCCAGACCGGGAATATTGGGCATGCGCATCTTTTTGCCCTTCTTACCCTTCTTGCCCTTCTTGCCACCAGCCTGTGCCTGATTGGCCATCGAGCGCATGCGGCCCATCATCTTGTTCATCTCGCCCCACTGCTTCATAAGGCTATTGACCTCGGTGGGAGTCACGCCGGCGCCCTTGGCGATACGGGCGCGGCGCTGGCCGTTGATGATGGAGGGACGCAGGCGCTCCTCCTTGGTCATCGACATGATGATGGCCTCGTTCTTGTCGAAGATGCCCTCGTCCAGGTTGCCGCCCATCTGGTTGAGCGCGCGCTGGCCGCCGGGGAGCATACCCAGGATGCCCTTCATACCGCCCATCTTCTTGACGGCCTTCATCTGGTCGAGCATATCGTTCATGGTAAAGCCCTCGCGCAGCATACGCTCGGCAGCCTCGAGCTGCTCAGCGTCGGCCGCCTCCTGGGCTTTCTCGATGATGCCGACAACATCGCCCATACCCAGAATGCGCTTGGCCATGCGATCGGGATAGAACGGCTCCAGCGAATCGGGTTTCTCGCCCATACTCACGAACTTGATGGGCTTGCCGGTCACCTGGCGCACGGAAAGCGCACCGCCGCCACGGGCATCGCCGTCGAGCTTAGAGATGATCACGCCGTCAAAGTCAGTGCGCTCGGCGAAGGTCGAGACGACGTTGACGATATCCTGGCCGGTCATGGCATCGACGACCATCAGCACCTGATCGGGCTTGACGGCCTTCTTAATATCCACGGCCTCCTGCATCATCTGCTCGTCGATCTGCAGGCGGCCGGCGGTATCGACAATGACCACGTCACGCAGGTGGTCGACTGCCTCCTGGATGGCACCCTTGGCGATATCGACCGGGTGCTCGCCGTCGCCGCGGAAGACCGGAACGCCGATCTCTCCACCGAGCGTGGCCAGCTGATCGGCAGCGGCGGGGCGGTAGACGTCGCACGCGGCGAGCAACGGCGAGCGACCCTGCTTCTTGAGCAGATAGGCCAGCTTAACGGCCGCCGTAGTCTTACCGGAACCCTGCAGGCCCACGAGCATGATGACATTGGGAATGCGGTTGCTAAAGACGAGCTTGCTCTCGGTGGAGCCGAGCATCTCGGTGAGCTCGTCGAGCACGATCTTGACGACGTTTTGTGCCGGCGACAGCGACTCCATGACCTCGGCGGTCATGCAACGCTCCTTGGTCTTGGCGACGAACTCCTTGACGACCTTGAAGTTGACGTCGGCCTCGAGCAGCGCCATGCGAATGTCGCGCATGGCCGAGGTAATGTCGGCCTCGGTCAGCTTACCCTTGCCACGCAGGCGGTCAAATGTGTCGTTGAGGCGATCGCTCAGGGAATCAAACACTGGTTACTCCTTAGTTGGACTCGCCCACCAGGGCGCGGCAGAAATCTTTGGCATTGAACTCCTGCAGGTCATCGACCTGCTCGCCCACGCCGATGCGCAGGATCGGAAGCTTGAGCTTCTCGGCCACGGCCATGGCGATACCGCCCTTTGCCGTGCCGTCGAGCTTTGTCATGATAATACCGTCCAGACCCAGCGCCTCGTTAAACTCGAGCGCCTGGTTCAGGCCGTTTTGGCCCGTCGCGGCATCGATCACGAGGACAACCGAGACCGGCATGGGACCGGCGGCCATATTGGCGGCGCGCTTGCGCGTCACGTTGACCACCTTGGCAAGCTCGCGCATGAGCTCGGGGCTCGTGTGCAGACGACCGGCGGTGTCGATAAGCACCAGGTCGCTGCCGCGCTTGTCGGCCTCGTCGAGCACGTCGTAGCAAACGCTCGCCGGGTCGGAGCCGCGGTCGCGCTTGATGACGGGAACGCCGGCGCGCTGGCCCCACACATCGAGCTGCTCGATAGCGGCGGCGCGGAAGGTATCGGCCGAGCCGATCACGACGTTCTTGCCGCGGGCAGCCATGGCGCTCGCGATCTTACCGACCGTCGTGGTCTTGCCGGCACCGTTAATGCCCACAAACAGCACGCAGCTCGGCGTGTCGGCGAACGGGTCGCGCTCGACGGGCACAAAATGCTGTTCGAGCTGCTCGGCCAGGGCGCGACGGAGTTGCGGGGCGGTCTTGAGGTTCTTCTTGGCCGCGGCAGCGCGCAGGTCATCGGAGACCTGGATCGCGACCTCGGCACCCATGTCACCCATGACGAGGGTGTCCTCCAGGTCCTCCCAAAAATCCTCGTCAACCTCGCCGCCAAAATAAAAGACCTCGTTGAGGGCCTCGCGGCTGCGCTCAAGTCCGCGCGAGAGAGCATCGAAGAATCCCATTATGCATTCACGACCTTTCCGGTTTCGCGATCGAGTTTTTGCGAGACGACGCGACTGACGCCGTCAGCTTGCATCGAGACGCCGTAGAGGACGTCAGCGTCCTCCATAGTACGGCGCTGATGCGAGATAACCAAGAGCTGCGTATCGGAACGCAACACATCGAGCGCGCCGATGAGCTTGGACAGGTTGGCGTCGTCGAGCGCCGCCTCGACCTCGTCCAGCACATAGAACGGCACCGTACGCGTGCGATACACGGCAAAGAGCAAGGCGAGCGCCGTCAGGCTCTTCTCGCCGCCCGACATGAGCATCATCTTTGTGATGCGCTTGCCGCGCGGCTGCGCCACGACCTCGATGCCCGTCTCAGCCGGATGCTCGGGGTCGGTCATCTCCAGATGCGCCTGACCGCCCGGGAACAGCATGGCGAAGATCTCGCGGAAGTTCGCATCGACCTTCTCAAAGGTCACCAGGAAGGCTTTGCGCATCTTACGGTCGATGGCAACGGTAATCTTGGTGAGCGCCTTGCGCGCGCTCTCCAGATCGGCCAGCTGCTCCTCGATGTAATCGGCGCGGCGCTTGAGCTGCTCGTACTCCTCCATGGCAACCTGGTTCACAGGGCCCAGGTTGTTGATCTGGCGCACGAGCAGGTTGAGCTCGCGCTCGGCGGCATCGCGGTCGGTGGGCGCGGGAAGCATGAGCGCTTCCTCGAGTACCGTGGTGCCATCGGCGGTAATGGCCTTGATGGCCGCCTCTACCTGCACCTCGAGCTTGCCGCGGGAGACCTTGAACTCGTTTTGCGTCGCCGTGGCGGCATCGACCCGCTCCTTGGCGCGGGAGACCTCGGCCTTGGCGTCCTCGATGGTCTTCTTAAGCGAGGCCGAGTCCGCCTCCTCGAGCGAAGCCTGGTCACGCAGACGCGCGGCCCAATCCGACGCGCGCTCCAGCAGGGCCGAATAGCGCTCGTGCATGGGATCGACGCGCAGGCGCAGCAGCTCGAGCGAGCGCGAGGCCTGGCGTGTTCCGCGGATACGGCGGTCGATGCCCTCCAGACGATGCTCCAGGTCGGGCACGCGGCCCTTCAGCGAACGCAGACGCTCGCTCGTCTGGGCCAGGCGCACCTTGGCATCGGCGAGCTTGCCGGCTGCCTCGGAATCGTCACGACGCACGCGATCGAGCTCGTCGTTGGCTTCGGCAATCTGGAGACCCAGGGCGCTTGCCTGCGCACGGGCCTCGTCGCGCGAACGGGTGAGCTCGTCAACGCGCGGGCGCGCAGCGCGAACGGCCTCGGCGGCCTGTTCGCGGCGCTTGGAGATGCGCACGCGCTCAACCTCGGCATTGTTGGCGCTTTGCTCCAGGCGGCCGATCTCGGAGAGCAGCGAGCGGCGCTCGCCCTCAAGACGGGCGATCTCACCGGCGGCATCGCCCTCGGCGGCACGCGCCTCCTCGACGGCCGCATTGGCCTCGACGACCTGATCCGACACATGTTCAAACACGGCAGCCAGATCGGGCTCCAGGCCCTCTAACTCGCGAATGCGACGCTTGCGCTCCAGAGCACCCGAAGCCTCGCCGGCATCGAGCCCCACGCGCACCAGACCGCCACAGCTCACGCGGGCGCCATCGGGAGTCACATAGGTCACACCGTCAACGACTGGTGCCGCCAGCGCGGCAGCCAAGTCATCGACCACGTAATAGCCGCCGAGCAGGGCCTCGACAACCGGGCCATACCCGGAACGCACGGACAGACGGTCGACCAAACGAGAACCGGCAGCGCCCTTGGCAGCAGCAGAGCCGCTCACGCCGCGCGCCACCAGCAGTGCCTCGCCCGAGGCCTTCTTTTGGTCCAGAGCCGCACGACCGGCGCGCTCAAGCGTAGCGGCGTCATCAAACAGCAAGGCATCGATATCGCCAGCAAGCAGCTGCTCGACCAGGCCCTCGAGCTCACGAGGAGCCTCGAGCACGTCGCCCAGACGACCCGAGACATCATCGCCCATCGCGCCCATCAGACGGCTCACCAGCGGCGAGCTGTCGGCCATGCGGGCATCGAGCTTCTTTTGGCTGGCAAGCTCCGAGCGCACCTCGGAAAGTTTGTTGCGCGCCTCACTCTCACGATTACGCAAGTCCTTCAACGCCGCACGGGCGACCTCGGTGGCCTCGCGAGCATCAATCTGGGCCTGGCGGGCCTGATCGAGCGCACCGTCAAGTTCCTCAGCGCGGTCGCGACGGCTCTCGAGCGAGGCCGTAACCTCCTCGAGCTGCTCGTCGATCTGCTCCAGGCGCGAGGCGTACATGTTGTCCTCGACCTCGGCGTTGCTCAGCGAGTCCTTCACCTTGGCGAGCTCGAGCGCGGCGTTATCGGCCACACGCTGCACATCGCGCTGCTCGCGCGTGAGCTGCGAAATCTGATTGTCGAGCGCCACGCGACGCTCGTGGAGCTGGGCGGCGGCAGGACCGGCGGCATCAACGTCGTCCTGGGCCTGCATGTGCGCACCGGTCACTTCCTCAAGCTGGGCACGCGCATCCTCGAGCTCCTCGACCACGCGACGACGCTGATGCTCAGAGCTCGAGATCTGGCCGCGCATGTCGGACAGGCGCGACACCATGTTGTGACCCTTTTCCTCGAGTAGGCGCATGTCGGAGTTGATGCGGCCGACCACGTCTTGCATATGGCGGCGCTGCTCGCCCAGATCGCCCACAAACAGGCCCTTTTCCTCGAGCATGACCTGGAGTTTCTCGAGCTCGCGCTCTTTTTCGCCCAGGCGGTATTGCGCAAGCTCAAGCTCGGCAGCGCCCTCCTTGGAGCGGCTCTCCAGGTCGTTCCACTGCGACTGCAGCGAACGAAGCTCGTCGACGGCCAGCATCTGCGTAAGCTCGTTCGCACGCGAGGACAGCTCTTTGTACTTGCGCGCGCGATCGACCTGACGCTCCAGCGGCCGCAGCTGGCGGGCGATCTCCTTATTGATGTCGCGGGCACGGGTCAGGTGCTCGTCCATCGATTTAATCTTTTTGAGCGCACGCTCCTTGCGGCGCTTGTGCTTGGAGATGCCGGCAGCCTCCTCGATCAGGGCGCGGCGCTCCTCGGGGCGGCTCTGCAAAATGGCGTCGAGCTTGCCCTGGCTGATGATGGAATGTGTATCCTTGCCCAGGCCCGAATCGTGCAGGATGTCCTGAATGTCCATCAGGCGGCACAGGCTCGAGTTGATGAGGTACTCGCTTTCGCCCGAGCGGTACATGCGACGGGTAATGGCGACCTCGTCAAAGTCGACGGGCAGCATATGGTCCGAGTTATCGAGCACCAGCGTGACCTCGGCGACACCCACCGGCTTGCGCGCCGACGAGCCCGAGAAGATGACATCCTCCATGGCCTGGCCGCGCAGCTGCTTGGCACTCTGCTCGCCCAGGACCCACAGAATCGAGTCGGAGATGTTCGATTTTCCCGAGCCGTTGGGACCGACGATGACGGTCAGGCCCGGCTCAAATGACATATGGGCGCGGTCGGCAAACGACTTGAACCCTTTGAGCGTGAGGGACTTGAGATACACGGTTCCTCGCTTAAACAGGCTTCTTGTTAAGAATCACGCCGTTGGTGGTGTAGCCCATGCGGTCGAGCGCCTCGAGTGCAGCGGCCCCCTCGGCCTCCTTCTTGGAGGAACCGGTGCCGCGGCCCTGGCGAATACCGTCGATGAGCACCACAGCGGTAAAGGTGGGCGCATGTGCAGGGCCCTCGGAGCCGACCAGCTTATACGCGGGAGGCTCGTGGCCGTCTGCCTGCACGCACTCCTGCAAGAACGACTTGGGGTTCGCGGGGTGCTCGGCACGCTCGGTGGCCAGGTGCGGCTTAAGCGTACGGTGGATGAACTCCGCCGCCGCATCCCAACCGGCATCCAGATACAACGCGCCCACGAGCGACTCGTAAACGTTCTCAAGCGCCGAGCGCAGGCCGCGCGCGCCGGTACCGGTCTCGGAGGCGCCAAAGATGATGATGTCGTCGATACCCAGCTCGTGCGACACCTCGGACAGCGTGGCGCCCGAGACAAGGGACACCTTCAGGCGTGTGAGCTTGCCCTCGTCAAACTCGGGATAGGACTCAAAGAGCGAACGGGCCACCACGGCGCCCAAAATGGAATCGCCCAAAAATTCAAGGCGCTCATAGCTGGCAGAGACCGGCAGGCCCTCGACGGCCGAGGGATGCGTGAGCGCCGCGCGCAGCAGCACCTTGTTATTGAACTCATGGCCCAGAATCTCCTGGGCGCGCGTGAGTCGTTCAGACAAAGCCAAGACTTAGGCCTCCTTGGCGTTTTCGATCGCGTCGACGGCGTCGGCGACAGAGTTGAGCGACAGCAGGGTCTCGTCATCGATTTCGAGGTCGAACTCGTCCTCGATGGCCGTCACCAGCTGCAGACGCTCGAGCGAATCGGCATCGAGATCGTCAAAAGTGGTCTCGTCGCTAATGTCGGCGACATCGACGCCCAGCACGTCAGCGGCGATTTCGGCGATCTTATCGAAGATTTCGGAGCGGTCCATAGCGCTTCCTCTCGTATGTCATGGAACACAACACAACACGGCAATCGGAGCCGCGTTGCAATACGGCTCCGATTCTACCCCACACGGTACAGGTTGAGCCACGTAACGGGGCTCTTACAAAACGATACCGTCCATGGAATTGGCAACGTCCTGGACAAGCCCGGCACGTACGGCCTGGGCCGCGGCAAGCGTACCGTTCTTGACGGCCTCGACCGACGTGGCGCCGTGGCCGATCAACACGACACCGCGCAGGCCCAGCAGAATCGCGCCGCCCTTGGCGTCGCCCGAAAGCTTGGCCTTAATCTCACGCATCTGCTTTTTGATGAGCAGCGCGGCGATCTTGGTGCCGAGCGAGGACATAAAGGCACCCTTGAGCTCCTGCAGCAAAAACTTGGCAGCACCCTCGGTGGCCTTGAGCGCGATGTTGCCCGACATGCCGTCGGCGACCACGACGTCAAAATTGCCCGACGTAAGGTCGGTGCCCTCACAGTTGCCCACAAAGCCGGGAACCGCGGTCTTCATGGCCGGGAAGCACGACTTGGTAAAGTTGGAGCCCTTCTCGTCCTCGGTGCCGTTGGCAAGCAGGCCCACGCGGGGATGCTCAATGCCCAAAACCACCCGAGCATAGGCAGAGCCCATCTGGGCGAAACGCACCATGTCGTCCACCGTGACATCGGGATTGGCGCCCATATCGCACAGCACCGTCAGGCCGCCGGCGCGATTGGGCAGTGCGTTGGTCAAGCACGGACGGACCGGCTGCTTCTTGCCCTCCGCCAAATACCTAAACGGCGTGACGTACGCCGTGGCGGCAGCGGTCATGGCACCGGTCGAGCCGGCCGAGAAAAACGCGTCCGCATTGCCCTTCTTAATGGCACGGCACGCAAGCACGATCGAGGACTTGCGCTTGGTCATCACGGCGCGGATAGGATCGTCCTCCATGCTGATGACGTCGGGGGCCTCCAAGGCCTCCACGCGGGCATGCGCTGCGGCAAAGGGGTTGACGATTTCGGCGGGACCGACGGCCAAAATCTCGATCTCGGAATCTGCCTCGAGCGCAGCCTCGATACCGTCGAGGACAACCTGGGGCCTCTCGTCTCCGCCCACAACGTCTACACAAACGCGAACGTTACTCATTTCATATGCTCCTTATACAAAAATGGCCGACTCATTGAGCCGGCCATTGTGGTTCCAGTTGGAACGGCATCGTATCCAGAGTATACCGTTACTCGGTAACGATAACCTCGCGGTCCTTGTAGAAACCGCAGCTGGGGCACACGTGGTGCGGGAGCTTAACAGCGCCGCAACGGGGG
This sequence comes from uncultured Collinsella sp., assembly GCA_902472315.1. GTDB lineage: Bacteria > Actinomycetota > Coriobacteriia > Coriobacteriales > Coriobacteriaceae > Collinsella. The sequence continues at coordinate 11,354 of CABRNM010000014.1, read as the reverse complement.
CACGTGGACTGAGCCGCAGCCGAGATCTTCATGTTGGCGGAACGACGGGTATGGGTGCGGATACGACCCTGCTTTTGTTTAGGTACGGGCATAGTGACCTTCCTTATGAACTATCCAGTGTGGCGATTACGCGCAAGTAGCGATACTACCACAGTTTTACTCGTCAAGCTTGAGATTCTTTAATGCTGCAAATGGATTTTCCGTGGCAGCGGCCCATTCGGCCTCCGCCTTGGCGGCGCAATCGCATTGCTCGACGTTGAGATTGATGCCACAGGTGGGGCAAAGGCCGCGGCAATCGGGCTTGCACAGGACAACGAACGGCGTGTCCATGACGACCGCGTCGTTGATGGGCTCGCCCAGATCGACAATGCGATCCTCGCCCAGCAACTCGTAGCCGTCTTCGTAGGCCTCGGGGTCCTCGGGCTCGTTAAAGAGGTAGAACTCCTCGATCTCGCCTGCGATATCAAACGATGCGGGCTCCAGGCAGCGATCGCACTCGCCGGTGGCGTGAGCGCGGACCATGCCCGAAAGCAGAACACCGGTACCGGCGTTGGTAAAGACCACGTCGTAGGAAATGCCGTCCTGCAGCTGGTACTCCTTCTCGCCCACCGTGTAGGTGGCGACATCGACCTTGCCGGTCAGCGGATAAGAGTCTCCGGGAAACTCGAGCTGCTCGGAAAGATCGACGGTTACGCTCGGGAACTCAGCCATTACCACTGACCGTTCTGCTGGGCGGCGCCCTCGTTGAGCTGCTGACGGCAACGAGTGACGGTGCCGGTCAGACTCTTAAGGTTCTCCTCGAGGTGCGTAAAGACCTGCTCGGCGTAATCCTCGGCGGCATAACGCGTCTCGCGCTCGTACTGCTGGGCACGGTCGCGGATGTCGTCGGCCTGCTGCTGGGCTAAGCGGACGATCTCCTGCTCACCGGCAATGGTGAGCGCCTGCTGCTGAGCATCGGCAATGATGGAATCGGCCTGGGCGGCGGCGGAGGCCATAAGCTCCTCGCGCTCTTTGAGGATACGGCGGGACTTCTGCCACTCCTCGGGATAGCTCATGCGGATCTCATCGAGGATGTTAAAGAAGACGTCGGCGTCGATAACCTTCATCTGGGCGTTCTTGCCGAACGGCGTCTTAGCCTCTTCGATGAGCCCCTCGAGCTCGTCGACAAGACTCACGATCCTGTCGCCAGGAAAATTCTCGCCCGGCATCCGGTCTCCTTTCATAGGTAACATATCATTGTGTTAGTTTACCACATGCCACCAGGCAATAAAAAACGTCACGAAAAGCGATGTTTGAGTGCTTCGACCACGTTGGGCGGCACAAACGTCGACACGTCGCTGCCAAGCGACGCGATCTGGCGCACCACCGAACTCGAGATATAGCCGTACTGCGGAGCACTCATGACAAAGATGGACTCCAGCTCGCTATCCAGGCGATAGTTGAGGTCGGCCTGCTGCAGCTCATACTCAAAGTCGGTCATGGCGCGCAGACCCTTAACGACGGCACCCGCCCTCTGTTCACGTGCAAAGTCGACCAGCAGGCCGGTGAAGGGCAGTACCTCGACGCCGTCCAAATCACCGAGGGCCTCGCGGGCCAGTGCCACGCGCTCGTCGAGCATAAAGGTGGTACCCACGCCGTTTTTACCCTGCGATTCGGCCACGGCGACGATCACGCTGGGAAAGATGCGGCGAGCTCGGCGGATCACGTCGATATGGCCAAAGGTGATGGGATCGAAGGTGCCCGGGACGATCACGCGGTTGATGGTGTCATTCATGGGTGTCCTCCGAAGGCGCATCCTTGTCATTTTCGTTCTCGTCAGCATGATCGTTCTCGTCCTCGGCCACCCAGCGCAGCAAGTCAACCGAGGTAATGCCGTAGCGCTTCTCTCGCACGGTCTTAAAACAAGCCGGATGAGCACCTGCATCGGCTGCGGCATGCTCAAACAGGGCAAAAGCCCCGGGCGCCAGCAGTCCCTGCTGGGAAAGATTTTGCAGCAGCTCCTCGACCGGCTCGGCGCCAAAGGCATAGGGCGGGTCGAGCAAGATCAGGTCAAAGGGACCACCCGGCACACGGCCGCGCGAGGCGCTCGCCAGCACATCGCCGGTAACGACACGCCAACGCGAGCGGTCGCGGCACAGCGACTCGATATTCTTAGTGATCAGACGGGCGGCATTGCGATCGATCTCGAACGTGGTGAGCGAGCGGGCGCCGCGCGAGAGCATCTCGATACCCAGGGCGCCGGAGCCGCCAAAGGCATCCAGCACGCGCACCTCGTCCAGGTCAAAGTCGAACGCCGACATGACCATCGACGCGCACGCCTCGCGCACGCGATCGGTCGTGGGACGGGTGACATCGCGCCCGCGCGGCTCCTCGATCTTGCGGCCGCGCCATTCACCGCCGATGATTCTCATCCTCCGCTGACCTCCTTAAAGATATGTCGATAGCGCGTGGCGACCGCATCGCGCAAAGGACGCGTCGCCACGGAGTCAAGGTTGCAAGCATACCGCAAGAGCTCGACCGCGTCCAAATGGGCCCATTCGATAAGATCCTCGTCGGCGTCTAGGTCCACAAAGCGCAGGGTCACGCCGCCATGCTGACGGTAGCCAAGAATCTCGCCCTCGTGGCGCAGGCGCAGGTCCATCTGGGCGAGCGTAAAACCGTCCGAGGTCTTTTCGAGCGACTGGAGGCGGTCTTGTGCCGCCGACGCGCCGCCGTTGCCCTTGGAGTGCGTCATGACCAGGCAGGTGCCCGAAACGCTGCCGCGACCCACGCGACCGCGCAGCTGGTGCAGGGCCGCCAAGCCAAAGCGCTCGCCGTTCTCGATAACCATGACGGTGGCGTTGGGCACGTCGACGCCCACCTCGACCACCGTGGTCGAGACGAGCACGTCAATCTCGCCGCGCTTGAAGGCGTCGATCACGCGGTCCTTCTCCCCCGCCGGCATGCGGCCGTGAAGGCGCTCGATGGTAAGTCCCGGCAGCGCCAGACGCAGTCGGTCGAGCTCGGTTGCCGTATCGTGCAGCGGCACGGGCACGGTCACACGGCCCTCGTCGTCACGAGCGATACCAGGAACATCCTCAAGCTCATCGGCCGAGTCGCTCGGCTCCACGAGCGGGCAAATCACGTAGGCCTGCTGGCCCCTTGCGTGGGCATCGCGGATGGCGCCGTAGGCCAGGTCGCGGTTCGACTCGGTGAGCACGCGCGTCGTAACGCCCGCACCCGGAACAGGTCGATGGCGAATGATGCTCGTGTCAAGGTCGCCGTAGACCGAGAGCGCCAACGTGCGCGGGATGGGCGTGGCCGTCATAACGAGAAGGTCGGCACCCGGGCCCTTGGCACGCAGAGCATTGCGCTGGCCCACACCAAAGCGGTGCTGCTCGTCGATGACGACAAGCGACAGATGCTTAAACGCCACGTTGTCCGAAAGGACCGCGTGGGTTCCAAAGAGGACGTCGAGCTCGCCCGATTCCAGCTGCGCATGGATCTGCTCGCGCCCGGCCGCCGGCGTGGCACTCGTCAGGAGCGCCCAAGACATGCCAGCCTGGGAGAGCAAGGGGCCGGTCTTATCGGCATATTGGCGCGCCAGCACGCCCGTAGGCGCCATAACGCAGGACTGAGTGCCCGAATCGGCCGCGACAGCCAGCGCGCAGGCGGCGACGGCCGTCTTGCCGGTACCGACGTCGCCCAGTAGCAGGCGGTTCATCACGCGCCCGCCATCGCACATATCGTGCAGGATGTCTTGGAACGCGGCCTCCTGCTCGTCGCTCAGCGAAAACGGCAGGGCTTCCCTGAGCGCCGCCAGGTGCTCGCCCGCGACATGGGCGTAGGGAGCGACTTCGACCAAGCCGCCGTCGTTGCGCAGGCGCAGCGCGAGCTGCAAGCAAAGACACTCCTCGTAGGCAAGACGCCGCCGCGCGATGTCGCGCTCGGCCATGCTCGATGGAAAGTGAATTGAGCGCAGCGCGCGGGCATTGCTCATCAGGCGGCGCTTGGCGCGCACTCGTGCGGGAATCGGGTCGAAGGGATTGCCGACGACCTCGAGCGCGCCGCTAACGATGCGGCGCATCCACGCCTGGCTCACGCCATCGCTCACGTAATGGACCGGCAGGATGGTGCCCGCGGCACGCCCGTCCTCGAGCTTTTCGAAATGCGGCGAGGCCATCTGCTTAAAGCCGTAGGCAAACTCGACCTTACCCATCACGGCCAGGCGGTCTCCCTGCTTAAACTGCTGGGCAATCCATGGCTGACGGAAAAAGGCGACGTGTAGCACGCCCGTCTCGTCCACCAGCGAGACCTCGGTCACCTGCATACGCGGGCGAGGCTGCTTTTGAACAATGCGATCGACCGTGGCGACTATCGTGCAAACGGTACCGATGGGCGCCATCTCGATAGACCAGGAGCGCGTGAAGTCGAGATATCGATGAGGGATATGGAGAAGGAGGTCCCCCACCGTCCGAATTCCCAGACGGCGAAGGGCCTCCTCACGTTTACCCGAAACATATTTGAGTCGCGCGATATCCTCGTCGAGCGCATTGCTCTGGGCAAAGCGCTCCGAGACGCGCGGCACGGAGCACAGCTCGGACATGGGCAGATGCCTACTCGATCGAGAAGATCACGGGATAGAGCGGCTGCTCGCCACGATGGGCATCAATCTCCAGGTCGGGCTGAGCCTCCTCAATGGCGTCGACGATCTCCTGGAAGGCCTCATCGGACAGCTCCTCGCCGGCCAGAATCGTCAGCGCGTCGCCCTCCTCTTCCTCCTGCATGCGGTTGATGCAGTCGAGCGTGACCTGTTTCACATCGGAGCCGACCACGTCGATGGAGCCGGCAATGATACCCATGACATCACCGGAGTGAATCGGAGAACCATCAGAGGCGCTGGAATCGCGCACGGCACGGGTGACCTCGCCATCGCGGACCTCGCTGATGGCGTCGACCATGGCGGCGACGGCGTCCTCGAGCTCGGAATCGGGCAGGACCGCGAACAGCGCGGAGAACGCCTGCGGGACAGTCTTGGTGGGAACGACGGCGACCTTCTTGTCGGTGCAGGCAGAGGCGGCGGCCTCGGCAGCCATGCGGATGTTGCCGTTATTGGGCAGGATAATGACCGAGGTCGCGTTGACCTGGTCCACCGCGCCCAGCAGGTCGGCGGTCGAGGGGTTCATGGTCTGGCCACCCGAGACGATCACGTCAACGCCGAGGGACTTGAGGATGTCGGCCTCGCCCGAACCAGCGGCAACGGCGACAAAGCCCAACGCCTTGGCGGGCACGGCGGCCTTCTCCTGGTCCTCATGAATCTTGGCGGTACGGTCGTGGGCCTCCATCTCCATGTTGTGGATAAAGACCTCGTAGATCTGACCGAGCTGCAGCATGTGCTCGAGCACCAGGTTGGGGGTGTTGGAGTGCACGTGGATCTTGTAGTCGGGGTAGGCACCCACGAGCAGCTCGCAGTCGCCCATGGAGCCCAGGAACTTAAGGCACTCGTCCTCGTCAAACGGGGCGTCGGCCTTAAAGAGAAACTCGTTGCAGTAGCGGAACTCCGAGCCCTCCCAGTCGTCGTTGGCCTCGATCTCAACGCGACCAAGGGCCGCGTCGCGGGCAGAGCCGGCAGAATCAAACGTGGCGGAGAAATCCTCGACAACGGTGCTGCGGCCAAGCGCGGCGGCAACAAAGTTCTCCAGGAAGATGGCAAAGCCAAAGGCGCCGGAGTCGACCACGCCGTTCTCCTTCAGAACGGGCAGCAGGTCGGGCGTGCGAGCGACGGACTGGTAGGCCTCGACGACGATGGCGTCGAGCGCGTCCTCGGCCGAGAACTTCTTCTTTTCGCACTCGTCGGCCTTGGTCGAGACATCGCGCAGCACCGTGAGGATCGTGCCCTCGATGGGCTTGCGGACGGCCTGGAAGGCGACCTTGACGGCGCGACGGAAGGCGAAGGCGATGTTGGCGGACGTGATAGGCTCATCGGCAGAAACGAGACCCTCGGCCACGCCACGCAGGATCTGCGAGGTGATGACGCCGGAGTTGCCGCGGGCACCCATCAGGGAGCCGTGGGTGATGGCGCCGGCAATGGCCTCCATATCGGCATCGGCGGGAAGGGCGGAAAGCTCCTTGGTCACCGAGGCGAGCGTGAGCGACATGTTGGTGCCGGTGTCGCCGTCGGGGACGGGGAAGACGTTGAGCTTGTTGATCTCCTCGGCCTTGTCGGAAACGGCAGCCGCAGCGATCGGAAAACAGGTGCGAATGGTCTTTGCAATCATGGGTATTTGAATCTCCGTTTTCGGATGCTAGTTCAGACGGCTCTTGAGCGCGTCGATGTGGATGCCGATCTTAAGGCTGGCGGGATCGATCTGGGCGATTTCCTGCAGGGTGAAGGCAACGGAGCTCGAAAGATTGTGGCAGACGGACTTCATGTTGACGCCGTTCTCGAGCACGACGTGAAGATCGACCGTAAGGCCGTTCTCGTCGGCGGAGACAAGCACGCCCTTGCGGAGGCGCTGACCGGCAAGCAGGCGCACGCTCTCGGCGCCCTGGAGCTGTTCGGCCATACCGACGACGCCATAGCACGTCATCGCGGCATAACCGGCAATATCGGCAATAACGTCGTTCGAGACGCTCAGGCTGCCGTTAATGGTCTCAGACACAAGAATCTCCTTATCTGGTGCTCACGGCACCATCTCGTGGGAGCAATCATTGCATTATTCTACAACGAGCGCGCCATGTTGAGGTGGTGGGTCGCGGGATTACATCCTCGACACGAAATGTTGATATGGCAACGTTCGCGCCAGGCGATCGCGGCATGAAAAAACCCGCCGCATAAGCGACGGGTTTTACATCCTGGCTCCCCGGGTAGGACTCGAACCTACAACAGCGCGGTTAACAGCCGCGTGCTCTACCATTGAGCTACCGAGGAATTTAAAAGCCCAGCAGAATGGGCTGAGAAATTCTGGCTCCCCGGGTAGGACTCGAACCTACAACAGCGCGGTTAACAGCCGCGTGCTCTACCATTGAGCTACCGAGGAATAGGTGCGTGCTCTCAAGCAACGAAGTTTATTATACGGACGAATCAGCTTAGGGCAAGAACTTTTTTGAGAATTTTTCCGACCTAGTCATTGGGGACGTCCCCAATGACTACATGAAAGCGCCCCCAAGCGGATGTGCTTGAGGGCGCTTCTTGCTTGCGAGGTTAAGACTCAATATAGTCCTTCAGCTTGCTACTGCGGCTGGGGTGGCGGAGCTTGGCCAGGGTCTTGGACTCGATCTGGCGGATACGCTCGCGCGTGACGCCAAACTCGCGGCCGACTTCCTCGAGCGTACGGGGATGTCCGTCGACAAGGCCAAAGCGCAGCTCGATAACCTTGCGCTCACGATCGGCAAGCGAGTCGAGCACCTGGGTGAGCTGCTCCTGCAGCATGGAGAAGCTGGCGGCATCGGGCGGAACGATAGCCTGGGAGTCCTCGATGAAGTCGCCCAGCTGGGAATCCTCTTCCTCGCCGATGGGGGTCTCGAGCGACACGGGCTCCTGCGAAATCTTCTGAATCTCGCGGACGCGGTCGGCGCTCATGTCCATCTCGGCACCGATCTCCTCGGGGGTCGGGTCGCGACCCAGGTCCTGGAGAAGCTGGCGCTGCACGCGGACGAGCTTGTTGATGGTCTCGACCATGTGCACGGGAATACGGATGGTACGGGCCTGGTCGGCGATAGCACGCGTGATGGCCTGACGGATCCACCATGTGGCGTACGTGGAGAACTTAAAGCCCTTCTGGTAGTCGAACTTCTCGACGGCGCGAATCAGACCGAGGTTGCCCTCCTGGATCAGGTCCAGGAACAGCATGCCGCGACCGACATAGCGCTTGGCGATGGAGACGACCAGGCGCAGGTTGGCGCTGATGAGCGCCTGCTTGGCCTCGAGACCGACGTTCTCGATACGGGTCAGGCGACGCATCTCGGCGCGGGTGAGCTCGATCTCGCCCGCATCGGCGGCCTCGAGCTTCTCGGTGGCATCGAGACCGGCCTCGATCTTCATAGCCAGATCGACCTCTTCGGAGGCGGTCAGCAGGTCGACCTTACCGATCTCCTTAAGGTACATACGAACCGGGTCGCCGGTCAGCATCACCGTGGAGGCATCGATGCCACGCACGCGCGAACGCGAACGGGACGTGCGCACGGTGCGCTTCTTCTTGCTCTTGGAAGAACCCATCTCAGCGTCGGCCTGACGGGCCATCTTAAGCTCGTGATCGTCGAGCGAGCCGGAATCGTGCTCGTCGTCATCAAAATCGTCGGTATCGCTATCGTTATCGTCATCGTCGACGTCTATGGGGGCGTCGTCGTTTCCGCTCGCGGAGATAATCTGGATGCCGCTGTTGCGCAGCGCGGAATACACCGCGTTGAGCTGCTCGTCAGATACATCGATATCCTTCAGGGCGACCTGAATCTCGTCCTCGGTTACCGAAGTCCTGTTTGAGCCGTTGCCCATGAGCTTTGCAACGTAGGATTCCAGCCCAGTACCCGTGCTCTCACTCTTATTTGGCACAGATTCTCCCTTCATAGTCCACAGGACTCATTACTTTAGCACACACATTGACGTCTATACCCAAAATTCAGACTGGATATAGGCGCGAATACGCTGGTTGACCACAACATCTAGGCCTGGTCGGCGTCCGCGGTCTCCAAACCGATCAAACGGAACGGGTCTGCCACGCCGCCGATCGACTTTTGGAGTTCGCGCTGGCGCTGAGAATCTTGCATCGCCTGCATCGTCAGCACACGGCGCGCCTCATCGTCGAGCGACCGGTCCTGGCGAAGCTTGGCCTGTGCGGCGCGCATGCGGCGCTTGATGGTGTAGAGCTCGAGGGTATCGAGCATAAACACGATGTTCGTCTCGGAGGGGTGCTTGCTCGTCGACGAAATGCGCCCGGCGCTGACAAGCGACGCTGCCTCGGGACACACCGCGCGCGCCGCATCCATGCACGCCGTGGGGTCGGTGCCCGGCGGCGTCGCGAGCACGGCCCACGCGATGGACTCGTGGCGCGGATCCACCCACTCGATCGAGCAGATGCGGTCGGCATACGTGCGGAACAGGTCGGGGTAGCTCGTGAGCATCGTCAGCAGCTCGCGCTCCCCCGCCAAAGACTTACGCTCCAGGTCGGTCAGCACGATCGGCATCGTCGGCGCCGCAGACGCGCCCGTTGCATCGGCAACCGGCGCCGCACCATCCATACCAACCGGCACATCAATCGGCGGCATATCGTCGACGACCTCGACCGGCGCGGCCCCATAGGCCTCGAGCGGCACATAGTCGTACGGCTCTTCCTCGACCGGTGTGGACACCGCCGGTGTCGCCCCCGACGCCCAGGCGCCGCGAGAAGTCCCTTGTGAACCGAACGCCCGACCGCCTGCGCTGCCTGCGCGCTCGGCCTGCGCCCGCTGGCGCTCGTAGTTCTGCTCGCGACGACGCTCGGCATCCTCACGCTTGGCAACATCGCGAAACACGCGGCCCGAGCTCGAACGCACCGTGTCCAAGTCCAACCCCAGCAGGTCGGCAATCTGGATAAAGTACGTATCGATCATATAGCTATCGCGCAGCGGATAGATAAGCGTTAGCGCATCCTCGAGCGCCTTGGCACGACCGCCCGGCGTGGTGATGTCGCTCGACTCCTGCAGTGAGCGGTACACAAAGTCCATGAGGGGCTCGGCGGCATCGATGCGCGCCTGCAGCGCCTCGCCACCATGCGCGGTGATGAACTCCATGGGGTCGTTGCCGTCGGGAAGCACCACGCAGCGCAGGTCCATCGAATCCTGCTCGATAAACTGAATCGCGCGGCGCGCGGCCTTTTGACCGGCGGCGTCGCCATCGAACATATACACGATGCGCTTGGCAAAACGGGTGAGTGTCTTTACGTGATGTTCCGTCAGCGCCGTGCCCAGCGTGGCGACGACGTTTTTAATCCCCGCCTCCCAGCAGGCGATACAGTCGGTATATCCCTCCACCACAATAGCGGTATCCTGCGCGACGATAAACTCCTTAGCCCAGTTAAAGCCGTAGAGGTTTCGCTTTTTATGGAACACGCTCGTCTCGGCGGTGTTGAGGTACTTAGGCTGGCCATCGCCCATAATGCGCCCGCCAAAGGCGATGTTATGACCCTGCTCGTCAAAGATGGGAAACATCACGCGGTCGTAAAAACGATCGGCAAGCTGCCCGCGCCCACGGCTCACGGCCACGTTGGCGTCGATCATCTCCTGCGGGGTAAAGCCCGCCTGCGACAAATGAGACACCAGCGCGTTGCGACCCGGCGCAAAGCCCAGGCAGTAGCGGCGGCAGACGTCGCCGCCCATACCGCGGCTGGCAAAGTACTCGCGCGGACGGCTGTCCTTACCGCGCATAAGCATGGTGTGGTAGAACTGGGCGGTCTCGGCACACAGGTCATAGATGCGGGCACGTTTGGTGCCGCGCTCGCGATGGGCGCCGGTATCGTGCAGCTCAATACCGGCACGGTCGGCCAGGTAGCGAATCGACTCGGGAAAGCTCAGGTTCTCGCGCTTCATGATGTAGGTGAAGACGTCGCCGCCCTCACCACAGCCAAAGCAGTGCCACACCTGTGTGGCGGGGATAATGTGAAACGACGGGGTCTTTTCGCCATGGAAGGGGCAGCAGCCCCAAAACTCATGGCCGCGGGGCTTGAGCTCAACCGTTTCCTGCACGATGGCAACCAGGTCGGACGCAGCGCGCACCTGGTCTTTCTCCTCATCGCTAATCACGGATGCTCACCCCCTGCTCACCCAAATGATGACGGATATCGTCAATATTACCCTCGACGGTCGCGATAAGCTCGTCCAGCGAATCGAACACGCGCGACGGGCGCAGCCAGCGCGTAAACGCCAGCGACACCGAGGCGCCGTACAGGTCGCCCGCATACCCGATCAAGTTGGCCTCGAGATGCGCCGAGGCGGCATCGTCGGCATACGTCGGCGGCAGGCCCACGTTGACGGCGGCAGGCCACACGGTATCTTCGACCAGCACCAGGCCCTCGTAGACGCCATCGGCAGGCACCTGAATACACTCGGGCACCTGGATGTTTGCCGTGGGAAAACCCATGTCGGAACCCTGGTGACGACCGCCGGCAACAATACCGCGCAACATGTACGGGCGGCCGAGCAGCTCGGCAGCAAGCTCAACATGACCCTGGCGCAGCTCCTGGCGAATACGGGTAGCGCAGATTGTCTGCCCATCGACGCACAGCAGCTCGTGGCCATAGACGTCAACTCCGTGCTCGGAACCCCATGTCTGCATCTCGGCAACGCCCGAGGCGCCGCCGCGACCCAGCCTAAGATCGGAAGAGCGTCGTGTAGGGAAAGAG
>CABRNM010000013.1 GCA_902472315.1 uncultured Collinsella sp. | reverse complement strand
CTTCCGATATATGGGACTACGGCTAGGGGCGGGGCCGGCGCGGACACAAACATCTCAATCTGTAACAGGTGGGAGCGGAATCCGGGTCTAGATGTTACAGATCGAGACAAACGGAGGGCCCGCATGGCAAATGTCTCAATCTGTAACATCTGGGACCAAATTTCCCCTCTTACTGTTACAGATCGAGACAAAACTTCAACGTGGTAGCCAGCAGACGAAGTTGTCGACGTTGTTGGGGTCTCCCCTCGCCTGCCGTTGGCGGGTGTTGCGGGGCTGTTCGCCGCATTGCCGCCGCGCTGAGGGTGTGTAGACCGTAGGATGTTCTTATTGACGGCCTGTCAACTCGTCCGGGAGGCACTGTGGCAGAAACGTTTGATATCGCGATTGTGGGCGCGGGCATTACCGGGTGCGCCATCGCGCGGCAGCTCGCGAGGTTTGACCTTTCCATTTGCGTGGTCGAGGCGGCTAACGATATTGCGCTGGGCGCGTCGAAGGCTAACGGCGGCCTGGTGCATGCCGGCTATGATCCGACACCGGGCACGGTTAAGGCGCAGGTCAACGCCCGCGGCTGCGAGTTGTACGGTACATGGGCGCAGGAGCTGGGATTTTTGTTTTGCCGCACCGGATCGATGGTGTTGGGCTTTAACGACGAGGACCGTGCGCAACTGAAAAAGCTGCGCAGCAACGGTCTTGCCAACGGCGTGCCCGAGTTGTCGATCGTCGGACCCGACCGCATCCACGAATTAGAGCCGCGCGCCAGTGCCGATGCAACGTGCGCGTTGTGGTGCCCCTCGACTGGGTTTGTCGACCCGTTTGAGGTTGCCATCGCCGCGCTGGAGAACGCCGAGGCCAACGGGGTGACGTTTATGCGCTCCGCACCGGTGGAGGCGATTGAAGTCGCGGGCTCGGGCGACGACGCGCGCTTTGCTCTGGCGACCCCCGCTGGCAACGTGCGCTGCCGCTACCTGATCAACGCCGCGGGCAACGGCGCCGCCGACATCTCGCATATGGCGGGCGCCGAGGAATTCCAGATGGTCTGGCGTCAGGGCAACATCGTGGTGCTGGACAAGGAGCCGCGCACGCTCATGCCGCTCTACCCCGTGCCGACTCCGGTGTCGAAGGGAGTTATCGTGACGGGCACCGTGCACGGCAACACCGTGATCACCGCCACGGCCGCCGTGCGCGAGCCGGGCGACACACAGACCTATGCGAGCGATATGAACGCGCTGCTGACCGGCGCGCGCAAGCTGGTGCCCGATCTGGATACGCGCCGCGTGGTGCGCGCATTTGCCGGCGGGCGTCCGGTCATTCAGGGAACGAACGACTTCTTTATTGGACAGTCGGCCTTGGTGCCGGGGCTGTTCCAGGCGGCGGGCATTCAGTCGCCGGGCGTGGCAAGCGCGCCGGCCATTGCCGAGCGCATGGAGCTTGTGATGCGTGAAGCGGGCGTGGAGTTGCACGAGCGGGCGGACTGGAACCCAATTCGCCGCGCGCCGGAAGACTTTGACCGCGCACCGCTGGCGCGCAAGGAGGAGCTGATCAAGTCCGATCCTGCGTGGGGGCAAATCGTCTGCCGCTGCGAGACGGTGCCCGAAGCCGAGATTATGGCCGCGATCCGACGCCAGCCGGGAGCGGTTTCGGTCGAGGGCGTCAAGCGCCGCTGTCGTGCCGGCATGGGTCGGTGCCAAAGCGGCTTTTGCCAGAGCCGTGTGGTGGCGATTCTGGCGCGCGAGTTGGGCTGCGACCCCAGCGAGGTGTTGTTAGAGGATGCCGGATCTTGGCTGGTCGAGGGACCGCTGAAGGGGGTGCGCTAGGATGGCAGAATTCAAATCGAGCGCGATTGATTGCGGCGTCGTAGAAGCCGTGCAAACGCAAGCCTTCGACGTGGTCGTTATCGGCGGCGGACCTGCCGGCATGGCAGCTGCGCTTGCCGCGCATGAGGCAGGCGCACGCGTGGCCATCGTGGAACGCGAGCAGCACCTGGGCGGAATCCTCCGCCAGTGCATCCACCCCGGCTTTGGCCTGTCGCACTTTAAACAGGAGCTCACCGGTCCCGAGTACGCGCAGCGCTTTATCGACCAGGTGCACGCAACCGACATTGCGCTGTTCCTGAACAGCATGGTAATCGGAATTGATTCGGGCGAGTCCACGGAAGACGCCGCACTCCACACCGTCACGCTCATGAGCCCCACCGGCATGTTGCAGCTCACCGGGCGCGCGGTCGTCCTTGCCATGGGTTGCCGCGAGCGCACCCGCAGCGAGATCAAGATTCCCGGTAGCCGTCCCGCCGGCGTGTTTACGGCCGGCTTGGCGCAGCGATACATCAATATCGAAAACCTCAAGCCCGGCTCGCGCGCCGTCATCTTGGGTTCGGGCGATATCGGGCTCATCATGGCTCGTCGCTGCACGCTCGAGGGGATTTCGGTCGAGGGCGTGTACGAACTTATGCCGTACGCCAACGGCCTGCGTCGAAATGTGAAAAACTGCCTGGACGACTTTGAGATTCCGCTGCACCTGTCCACCACCGTCACACGCGTGATCGGGCACGACCGCGTGGAAGCCGTCGAGGTGAGCCACGTCGACGAGCGTCTGGCGCCCATTCCGGGGACTGAGCGCATTGTTCCGTGTGACACACTGCTGCTTTCGGTGGGCTTGATTCCCGAGAACGAGCTTTCGGTTGCCGCAGGCGTGGAGCTTGACCCGCGCACGCGAGGCGCCGTGGTGGACCAGAGCCTGCAGACGGGCGTGCCGGGCATCTTTGCCTGCGGCAACGTGCTGCACGTACACGACCTTGCCGACAACGTAACGACCGAGTCCGAGAGGGCTGGCGCAACTGCAGCGGCGTACGCGATGGGGGCCGGCGCGGGCGCCGTTCCGGACTGCGAGCTCACGGTCTCCCCTGCCGGCATCGCGGGCTACGCGCTGCCGGGACGCATTACGGCTGTGGCACTCACCAAGCTCAACTTCCGCGTACGCCGACCGGTCGACGCCGCCCGCGTGCGCATTCTGGCAGGCGACGAGGAGCTGTTCGCCGGCAAGGTCCGCGCGTTTAAGCCGAGCGTCATGGAAAGCTTCCCACTGCCGGCAAAGGTGATTCAGCGCGCACTCGACCTGGATGCCAGCGAGATTGTCCTGTCAGTCGATCCCGTTGAGGAGGCGTAAGGCCATGAGCACAAACACGATCGAGACGTTGCAGTTCAACTGCACCACCTGCCCATCCGAGTGCCTCCTGACCGTAGAGGTAGAGCGCAACGCAGACGGCGCCGTGGTAGAGGTGCGCTCCGTGACCGGCAACAGCTGCCCGCGCGGTGATAAGTTCGCACATCAGGAACTCACCCGCCCCATGCGCGTGCTCACGACGACCGTGGCCGTCTCCGGCGGCGACGAAGCCCTGCTCCCCGTGCGCACGGCCAAAGCCATCCCGCTGACGCTCCACGCCCAGGCCATGGACCTCATCCGCGGCCTAGTTGTCAACGCCCCCACCCGCATGGGCGACGTCGTGCTAGAGAACCTCCTAGACACCAACATCAACCTAATCGCCAGCATGGACATCGACCGAGCCCAAGTAGCTAATTAGGGACGGGGCTCTTTAGCTAATTAGGGACGGGGCTCTTTTAGCTACCCCGCCATCCACCCCGCCCTCCTCCGCAGTTGCGGTGAAATACGGACTGTTTTATGGCTTCAGGCCGCTAAACAGTCCGTATTTCACCGCAACTTGTGAGGGCGCGCATGGGATGCAAAGGAGTGTCCCGGAGTGCCGGCATAAAAGGAACGTCCCTATCTGCCGGGCTTGGGATACCATGGTGGCAACCTAGCGAAAGGACGATGTATGGCACATGTCGATGACCAGCGTGTGGCGCACGTGCTCGATGCGCTCGAGGCTCAGCACCCCGGCGCACAGCTGCTCGTAAACGACCCGTGGTCGATCTATTACCTGACCGGCTTTTATGCCGATATGTTCGAGCGTTTTTGCGGCGTTCTGCTCGCACGCGATACCGAGCCCGCGATCTTGGTCAATGCGCTACACCAACTGCCGGAGTATGACAATGCCCGCGTCGCCTATCACACCGACAACGACGTCGTGGCCGACGCCATCGTTCGTGAGGTCGATCCGAACAAACCACTCGGCATCGATACCGTCATGCGCTCCGGCTTTTTGATGCCCCTCATGGAGCGTCACGCCGCGAGCGAGTTCTTCCTTGGCGACTTTGCCGTCACCGCCGCACGCACCTACAAAGACGCTACCGAGCAGGAGCTTATGCGCGCGTCCTCTGCCGCCAACGACGCCGTGATGGCCAACGCCATCAAGCTCGTCCATGAAGGCGTGACGGAGCGCGAAATTGCCGATCAGATGCTCGGTCTGTACCGCAAGCACGGCTGCGAGGGTTTTAGCTTTCCGCCCATCGTGAGCTTTGGCGCCAACGCCGGCGACCCGCACCACGAGCCCGACGACACCGTACTCAAGCGTGGCGACGTGGTACTGTTCGATATTGGCGGACGCCATCGCAACTACTGCTCGGACATGACGCGCACGTTCTTTTGGGGCGAGCCAGACGAGGAGACGGCGCACATCTACGACATCGTGCGCCGCGCCAACGAGGCCGCCGAGGCGCTCATCGCACCGGGCGTGCGCATGTATGACCTGGACCGCGCCGCACGCGACGTGATTGAGGATGCGGGCTATGGGCAGTACTTTACGCATCGCCTGGGACACTCGCCCGGCTTGCAGGACCACGAGCCGGGCGACGTCTCGCTCGTCAACGAACAGGTCGTGGAGCCGGGCATGACGTTCTCCATCGAGCCGGGCATCTACCTCCCCGGCCGCACCGGCGTCCGCATCGAGGATCTAGCCCTGGTGACCGAGTCCGGCGTCGAGATTCTCAACGCCTACCCCCACGACCCAGTCCGCCTAGACTAGCCAATGCGGCAAAGGGACAGCCCCTTTGCCGCATCCTGCCAAGGCTTCGCCACAAAAACGGCCTATCTACTACGTTTAACCCGCATGGGTCGACCATGCGGGTCTTTTTTGAAAACCAGCAAGCCTTCTACCTGCGGTTTTGATTTCGCAATTCTCTGTATGGTCGAGGGTAACCGGCCAAACGTAGTAAATAGGCCCATTTCGTGGCAAGCGAGTCAACTCAGGGCACAGGGCAGCTAAAAAAGCCCCATTACAGTTTGAGCCGTCCGAAAGGGCGGCTCTTTTCCGTTGCACGGTTATACGATTGAGCCGTACCGGTGGTCGCTGGCCGACCGCCCCGGACGGCCGTCAGCCCCTGCCCCGTAGAGGGCCCGGGACGTGTTGCCGCCGGGGCGGGAGGGGCCGCGGGGAACGACTGATAGAGATGTGCCGGGCCCGGACCGGGCCACGGCGGGGTAATGTGGGTGTCGCTTCCGCGGCTAACGGCCGGCTCAAGGGAGAGGATACACCATGCCTGCAGCAGAGACGCCCGTGGCCTACCTGGGGATCGACGTCGGGAAGAGCTCGCACAGCGCGTGCGCGCTCGATGCGGGAGGGGGCGTCGCCTTCAGGGCCGAGCTGGCAAACAGGCCCGACGACATCGACCGGCTGCTCGAGCGGGCCGGCTCCGGCGCGCTGGTCGTCGTCGACCAGAAGCGAAACATCGGCGCACTGGTCCTCGCGCGCGCCCATGCGCACGGGAACCCCTGCGCCTACCTGCCCGGATATGCCGAGAAGCAGGCCCGCGGGATGTTCCCCGGCATCGCGAAGACCGACGCCATCGACGCCGAGGTGATCGCGCGCACCGCGCTCGGCGTGCCCCGCGCCCTCAGGCCGGCGCCCGAGGAGCCCGAGGGGACCGCCTCGCTGCGGATCCTGTCGTCGCAGCGCGAGTTTGCGTCGTCCGCCAGGACCCGCGCGAAGAACAGGCTGCGCGCGACCCTGCTCGAGGCCGACCCCGCGCTCGAGGGCGCGGTCGACCCGTCGAGCCGCTGGCAGGTGTCGATGCTGGCCGAGTTCGGCGGGGCCGCCGGGTGCTCGGCCGCCGGCTGGCGCAGGTTCTCGAACGCCGCCAGGCGCGCGGGCGCCCCCGCGGCGGGGGCCAGGAGGCTCTGGGAGGCGCTGCTGGCCTCGTCGCGCTCGGGAAGGCGGCTCCCGGCCGGCGAGGACGTCGCGGTCCGGATACTCGCCCGGGAGATAGCCTCCCTCGACGCCGACATCGAGGAACTCGACTCGCTCGTGGCCGACTCGCTGGCGGGCGACGAGGTCTACGAGTGCCTCCTCACGGTGCCCGGGATCGGCCCCAAGACCGCCGCGGCGCTGGTGACGTCGATCGACATATCCGCGTTCAGGGGGCACGACGAGCTCGCGAGCTATTGCGGCGTGGCGCCGTCAGACAGGCGCTCCGGGAGCAGCATCAGGTCGACGTCGCCTCAGCACGGCGGGAACAGGCGGCTCAAGAACCTGCTCATATTCAGCTGCAACTCCCTCATCGGCACGGACAACAGGTTCGGGAGGTACTACGGGGAGTGCAGGGCGAGGGGGATGAGGCACAGCAAGGCGCTGAAGGCGGTCGCGAGGAAGAGGCTCAAGGTCATCTACGCGATCATGCGCGACGCCGTCCCGTACGCGGCCTAGCGGGCGGCGGGATCAACCGAAGAGGAAACCAAGCGGGGGCGCCAGATGCCCGGATGCGTCATGCCGAAATGGCGCGAAGCACGCGGTTGACAAAACTATAGAGACACGTCCCAAATTGACTGCTTTTAAGTTGCGGTGATATACGGACTGTTTGAGGCTTATGGCTTGTAAAACAGTCCATATATCACCGCAACTGATGAGGGGATGGGTTAGCGCAGCAGGCCGGCTACTTCGCCGGCTAGGGTGATGGTGCCAGCTGCTACGAAGGGCTCGCCCGCGGCCTTGAAAGCCGCGAGGGCCTCGAGCACGCTCTGGTATACGCCCGCGAGCTTATCGGCGTCCACCAGGGCAGCGAGCTCCTCTGCCGGCAGGGCGCGATCGGAATCGGTCTGCGTCACGACCACGCGCGGGAAAGCCGGGATCAGCACGTCAACGATACCCGCCACGTCCTTGTCTGCCAGCGCGGCGCACAGCAGCGTGGGGCGATTTTCAACACACGGATCGATCTCGTCCAGCGCGCTCACAAAGTTCTCGCAGCTCTGGGGGTTATGGCAGGCGTCGATCAGCTTGAGCGGGTCAGTTCCCAGCACATCAAATCGACCCGGCGTGGGACAGCCCATAAGCGACGCATCGAGCTTGTCATGATCTAGTTCGCGACCCAGATACCCCTCGCAGAGCATAATCGCGCACGCAGCATTCTGCGGCTGATACGCCGGCTTGACCATGCTCGACGTATAGATCGCACGCGGCGTGGTGCAGCTAAACTCAACCGTATCGCCCACGTGCTCCGGCACCTTAGTCGTGGCGTGGCTTACCACAAGCGGCACAACGCCGCACTCGCGGCAACGAGCATCCATCACGCGCTGAACGCTCGCCTCGTGCGTGCCCTCGCCCAGCACAACCAGGCGTCCGGGCTTAATGACCGCAGCCTTCTCCCCCGCAATGGCCTCGAGCGTATCGCCCAAAATACGTGTGTGATCGAGCCCAATGCCCGTAATGGCAACGGCGACGGGATCGGTCGCACTCGTAGCGTCCCAACGCCCGCCCATGCCAACCTCAAGCACGGCAACATCCACCGCGGCCTCGGCAAATACAACAAGTGCGGCAGCCGTCAACAGGTCAAACGGCGTGATGGTATAGGCACGCTCCCCCGCTGCCACACGACGGGCATTCACTCGATGCCCCGCCTCAACAGCGGCCGAAACGCCACGGGCAAAGGCCTCGTCGCTCACGACGCGTCCATCGACCTCCACGCGCTCGGGATAGCGAACAAGCTGCGGCGACGTATACAGCGCGGTCTTGAGCCCCTCGCCGCGAAGGATAGCAGCTGAAAAACGCGTGGTCGACGTCTTGCCATTGGTACCGGCAACCTGAATGCAATCAAAGTACTCGTCCGGACGCCCCAGCTCATCGAGCATATCGACAACCGTCTCAAGCAGAGGCCCAGCATCCCCAGAAATCCGCCCCGTATCAGCAGCAAGCCCAACAGCCTCATCAAACGAAAGCAACTCAAACGAGAAAGGAACGACATACGACCCAGAACGCTTAGCCATAACCCAAAGTCTCCTCAACATAAAAAGAGGCCCGAATCAACAACGAGCCCCTCCCATTCAAAATATCAGCCAAACACCGCTTTGCAGCGAGATCAAGGCCACAACCAAGTGGCCCCACCAGGCAGCGAACGCCCCCGTAACCGCTATGGGAGCGGTTTGGGGTTTTGCTCGATACAAGTTCCGCACGAGCCGAAGGCCACTTAATGTGGCCTTCGTGCGAGCAGGACTGTCCGCAGTAGCGAGCAAAGCCCCAAACCGCGTCCCCCAGTACCGCCTACGAGAAGTCAGCAACCTGCGAGTTCAGCGCCGCTAGGATCTCCTTGAGCTCAGCTGCACGGTCCCTCTTCTTCTGGACCACTGCGGGCGCGGCCTTGGCCACAAAGCCCTCGTTGGCGAGCGTCTTCTCGCAACCGGCGAGCTCCTTCTGAGCCGCGGCGATCTCCTTCTCAAGACGCGCCTTCTCGGCCGAAAGATCGACCTTGCCCTCGAGCACCACAAAGACCTCGACGCCGCTATCGACCACGGCAATACTCGCAGCCGGCTTCTCAACGTCGGTACCCATGACAAGCGAGGCGGTGTTGGCCAGCGGCTCAATCGTGGAGTGCAGGCTCTCGAGCTTCTCGATGTCCTCGGCACCGGCGCGCACGACCACGTCGAGCTCGGCCTTGGGGCTCAAGCGGTAACGCGAGCGCGTGGCGCGAGCGGCGGAAACGACGGCGCGGCACAGCTCAAACGCGCGCTCGGCGGGCTCATCGACATACTTCGCGTAGTCGGCGGGCTCCGGCCACTTGGCGATCATGAGCGCCTCGGCACGGTCAACGTTGCCCTCGGCGTCCAGATCGAGCACGCTCGCCGGCATGTTGTCCCAGATCTCCTCGGTGACAAACGGCATAAGCGGGTGCATCAGGCGAATGGAGGTATCGAGCACAAAGATCAGGTTGCGCTGCGCCTGCAGACGGCCCTCGCCCTTCAAGCGGGCCTTGGTGACCTCGACGTACCAGTCGCAGACCTCGTTCCAGAAGAACTGCTGCACGCCGCGGGCCATGTCACCAAAGGTGTAGTTCTCGATGCCCTCGGTGACCATCTTCACGGCCTTTGCCAGGCGGCTGAACATCCAGGCGTCGGCCGGCGTCTCCACGACGGGCTCGCCGGGCGTGTAGCCCTCCATGTTCATGAGCAGGAAGCGGCTGGCGTTCCAGATCTTGGTCACAAACGACTTGGCCTGGTCGGTACGCGGGCTGTCGATAAGCTTCTTGGTCTTCTTGTCGATATTCGCGTCGAACTTGACGTCCTGGTTGTTGGTGCAGAGCGTCAGCAGGTTGAAGCGCATGGCGTCGGCACCGTACATGCCAATGAGGTCCATGGGGTCAACACCGTTGCCCTTGGACTTGGACATGCGGCTGCCGTCCTTGGCAAGGATCGTCGGGTAGATGACGACATCCTTAAACGGCACCTCGTCCAGGAAGTACAGCGAGCTCATGACCATGCGGGCAACCCACAGCGCGATGATGTCGCGCGCGGTGACGAGCGCCGTCGTGGGGTGATGGCCCTCGAGCAGCTCCGGCTTTTGCGGCCAGCCCTGCGTGGCGAAGGTCCACAGCTGCGAGCTGAACCAGGTGTCCAGCACGTTCTCGTCCTGGTGCACGTGATGGCCGCCGCACTTGGGGCACACATCGGTGTCCTCGGTAAGGGCGTCCTCCCAGCCGCAGTCCTCGCAGTAGAACACGGGGATACGGTGACCCCACCACAGCTGGCGGCTGATGCACCAATCCTTGAGGTTCTCCATCCAGGTGGTGTAGGTCTGCGTCCAGCGCGCGGGGTGGAAGGTGACCTTGCCGGAGTTGACGGCGTCGAGCGCCGGCCCCTTGAGTTTGTCGACGGCGACGAACCACTGCTCGGACAGCCACGGCTCCAGCGCAGAGTCGCAACGGTAGCAGTGCATGACGGAGTGATCGAGGTCCTCGACGTGATCGAGCAGGTCGTGCTCCTCGAACCACTTGATAACGGCCTCGCGGCACTCGTCGCGGTTCATGCCGGTGAACTCGCCATAGCCCTCGACGACCACCGCGTGCTCGTCGAAGATGTTGATCTGCGGCAGGTCGTGGGCCTGACCCATGGCGTAGTCGTTGGGGTCGTGAGCAGGCGTGACCTTAACGAAACCGGAACCGAAGTTGGCGTCGACATGCCAATCCTCAAAGATGGGGATCTCGCGGTCGACGATGGGAAGCTTGACGGTCTTTCCCACGAAGGCGGCCTTCTCGGGGTCCTTCGGGGAGACGGCGACGCCTGTGTCGCCGAGCATGGTCTCGGGGCGCGTGGTAGCGACGACGATGTAGTCCTGGCCGTTAACCGGCTCGGTCAGCGGGTAACGCAGGTGCCACAGATGGCCCTTCTCGTCCTTGTACTCGGCCTCGTCGTCCGAGATAGCGGTGGTGCAGTTGGGGCACCAGTTGACGATGCGCTTGCCGCGGTAGATCAGGCCGTCGTGGTACCAGTCGCAGAACACCTTGCGCACGGCCTGGGCGTAGTCCTCGTCCATGGTGAAGCGCTCGTTATCGAAGTCGACGGAGCAGCCCATACGCTTGATCTGCTCGACGATGATGCCGCCGTACTCGTGGGTCCAATCCCAGCAAGCGTCGACAAACTTGTCGCGACCGATCTCCAGGCGGCTGATGCCCTCGCTCTTAAGCTTCTTGTCGACCTTGGTCTGCGTGGCGATACCGGCGTGGTCGGTACCGAGCACCCAGCGCGTGGACTTGCCGCGCATGCGGGCCATACGGATGATGGCATCCTGGATGGAGTCGTCGGTGGCGTGGCCCATGTGGAGCTTGCCGGTCACGTTGGGAGGCGGAATGGTGACGGTGCAGTCGCCCACGCCCTCACGGCGCTTGTAATAGCCGCCGTCGAGCCACTTCCGCAGGATCGCCGGCTCGTTGGTCGACGGATCGTAGTTCTTGGGCATCTCTTCCATATATCTCTCCCTGTCCCGGCGGGGAGGAATGTAGGCCCGATTTTCGCTTGGTCAGGTCCTGGGCTCGCTCGAAGACCACATTAAGTGGTCTTCGGCTCGTGCGGAATCTACGAAAATCGGGCCTACATTCCTCCCCTTAGGTATCGATTACTTCAGTCTGAATTGACTTTGCCGAGGCTTAAACAAACACACAGAATAGCACAGGTAGTTGGGGTTATTGCGTATATATAAAATAGCCTCCGACCGCGGATGGTCAGAGGCTATTTGCAAACACGTTTTAGGCTGGTTTAGCCGTAGATGCGCTGGGGTTGTTCTTCGCCCTTTACGGAGGCTTCGGTCACGATGACCTTGGAAACACCCTCCTCGCTGGGGAGGTCGAACATCGTCTGCTGCAGCACGTCCTCGCAGATGGAGCGCAGGCCGCGGGCGCCGGTCTTGCGGGCAAGCGCCATGCGGGCGATCTCGTGCAGGGCGGCGTCCTCAAACTCAAGCTCAACGTCCTCGAGCTGGAACATCTTGCGGTACTGGCGCACTACGGCGTTCTTGGGCTCGGTCAGGATCGACACCAGGTCGTCCTCGTCGAGCGCCTGCGTCTGAGTAACGACAGGCGTACGACCCACGAACTCGGGGATCATGCCAAAGGCGTTGAGGTCCTGCGGGAGCACCTGACGCAGCAGGTCGTTCTCGTCGACCGAGGTGGGGCCGGCGATCTCGGAGTTAAAGCCCACGCCCTTGTTGCCCACGCGATCGGCGATGATCTTGTCCAGACCCACAAAGGCACCGCCGCAGATAAACAGGATGTTGGTCGTGTCGATCTGCAGCAGTTCCTGTTGGGGATGCTTGCGGCCGCCGGTGGGCGGAACGCTTGCCACCGTGCCCTCAAGAATCTTAAGCAGCGCCTGCTGAACGCCCTCGCCCGAGACATCGCGGGTAATGGAGAGGTTCTCGGCCTTGCGGGCGATCTTGTCGATCTCGTCCACGTAGATAATGCCGACCTGCGCGCGCTCGATATCGCCATCGGCGGCGTTGATGAGCTTGAGCAGGATATTCTCCACGTCC
This sequence comes from uncultured Collinsella sp., assembly GCA_902472315.1. Classification (GTDB taxonomy): domain Bacteria; phylum Actinomycetota; class Coriobacteriia; order Coriobacteriales; family Coriobacteriaceae; genus Collinsella. Next base: position 32,469 of record CABRNM010000013.1, on the reverse strand, counting down.
TCGCCCACATAACCGGCCTCGGTGAGCGCAGTGGCGTCGGCGATTGCAAACGGCACCTCGAGGATGCGCGCGAGCGTCTGGGCGAGCAGGGTCTTACCGGTACCGGTGGGACCGAGCAGCAAAATATTGGACTTGGCGAGCTCCACCTCGTCCATATCATCGCCGAGCTGCGAGTCCAAACCGTCGTCAAAGGCCGAAAGCGCAGCGCCGCCCTCGATGACGCGGCGGTAATGGTTGTACACGGCAACCGACATGGCGCGCTTGGCGTCTTCCTGGCCCATGACATAGGCCGAAAGCTCGTCATAGATCTCGTGCGGCGTCGGCACATGCGTAATGACCTGGCGGGCATCGTCCTCGAGCTCAAAGCCCTCGGCCTCGGGGTCAACGGCGGGCTGGGGCGCAGCCTGGCCGTGGTCGTTGAGGAAGCCCGGTAGCATGCCGTTGCGGGCAGCGTCCATAAAGTCCGAAGCCAGCGACTCCTCCAAAATCTCGGAGCAGGCGGCAACGCACTCGTCGCAGATAAAGATGTTGGTCGGACCCTTAACAAGGCGGCGAACCTGCCCTTGCTCTTTTCCGCAGAAGGAGCAGCGGATGGGGTTGCCGTTCTCGTCGAAGTTGTCCTGCATGTTACCGGCCATCCTAGGCGTCCTTAGCGGCAAGGTCGCGCGAGGTGACGATACGGTCGATTAGACCGTAGTCGAGGGCCTCGGCAGCGGTCAGATAGTTGTCGCGCTCGGTATCGGCCTGGACCTTCTCGATGGGCTGGCCCGAGGCGTCGGACAGGATCTGGTTGAGCTCGCGACGAGTCTTCTTGATCTCCTCGGCCACGATCTCGATCTCGGTCTGCTGGCCCTGGGCACCGCCGCTGGGCTGGTGAATCATAACCTTGGAGTGCGGCAGGCAGAACCGCTTACCCTTGGCGCCGGCCGAAAGCAGCACGGCGGCCATAGACGCGGCCATACCGACGCAGATGGTGGAGACCTGCGGCTTGATGAAGTTCATAGTGTCCAGAATCGCCAGGCCGGAGTAGACCTCGCCACCGGGCGAATTGATGTAGAGCGAGATATCCTTCTCGGCATCCTGGCTCTCAAGATGCAGCAGCTGGGCAACGACCAGGTTGGCGCTGACGGAGTTGATCTCCTCGCCCAAGAAGATGATGCGGTCGTTGAGCAGGCGCGAATAGATATCGTAGCTGCGCTCGCCGCGCGGCGTCTGCTCGATAACGTATGGCACGAGGGCGGAATCGAACTTAGCGATCATACGCATCTCCATTTCTCTCTTACGGACCAAATTGGTTCTAGATAAACGTACGGTGCCCGCATGCTATGCATTGGCTGGCACCGTACGAAGCAACCGGATAACCGGTGTATAACTTTACCCCATCGCGGGCGCACGCATGCGCTCGCGGGCAAGGTGGCGAGAATTACTCGGCGTCCTTGGCGGTCTCGTCGACCTCGGTCACCTTGGCGTTCTCGACCAGGTGGTCGACAGCCTTGGAGCGACGGATGGACTCGCGGACGGCAGGCATGCGGCCATCGGCGATGAACTCAGCCTTGGAAGCCTCGACGTCCTTGACGCCGGCCTTCTCGAACTCGGCGTTGATGTCATCCTCGGTGACCTCGATCTTGAGCTCGCGGGCGAGGGCGTCCAGAGCCAGGGACTCACGGGCAACGTCGTTGGCCTGCTTGTGCAGGTCGCCGATGAACTGCTCCATGGTCAGGCCGGAAGCGGGCAGCCAGGTGTCCAGCGTCATGCCGCGGGCAGCGAGGTTGGACAGGAAGTTCTGGCCAAGCTCCTCAAAGACGGACTGCTCGTAGTCGGCGTCCATCTCGTCGAGCTGCAGGCGCTCGGCGAGAGCGGAGACGCAACGGTTCTCCTTCTCGGCCGGGAGGCGAGAAGCCTTGTCCTGCTCGATCTCGATCTTGATGGCGTCGCGCATGGCGTCGATGCTGTCGAAGCCAAAGTCGGACTTGACGAGCTCGTCGGTGAGCTCGGGGGTGTTGCGGACCTTGATGCCCTTGACGGTGACCTCGACAGTGTGGGTCTCGGCCTCCTCGCCCTCCTCGACCTCGTCGGTCCAGGTGACGGACTTGACGTCGTCAATGTTGGCGCCGATCAGGGCCTCGTTGAACTCCTTGGGGTTGCTGTCGCTACCGGCGATGAGCATGCGGCCCTCGGCGGCGAAGTTGTCGGCGTTCTCGACGGCCTTGAGGTCGACGGTCACATAGTCGTCAGCCTCGACGGCGCGACCCTCGACGTCCTCGAAGGTGGCACGATAGTTGAGGAGCATCTCGACCTGGTTGTTGATCTCGGACTCGGTGACCTCCGCGGGAGGCATCTCGATCTCGACGGCGTCGAAGGAGGAGAGCTCAGCAGCAGGACGCAGGGAGAACTCGACGGTGTAGGTGTAGTCCTCGTGATCCTTGGCGAGGTCGAGCTCCTTGTAGTCACCGTTCTTGGTGGGGACGATGTCCAGCTCGTTGAGGACGGCGGGCTCGTTGGCGGCGATCAGGTCGTTGGTGGCCTGAGCGAGGGTAGCCTCGGCGCCAAGAGCGGAGTCGATGACCGGACGGGGGGCCTTGCCGGCACGGAAGCCCGGGAAGCGGTATTTCTTGGCGGTGTCCTTGTAGGCCTTCTTGATCGCGGCGTCGACGTCGGCGGCCGGGATGGTGACCGTAGCGGTGAGCTTGGCGTCCTTGACGTCAGAAGCGGTGATGTTCAACACGTTCCTCCTCATACTGCCCAGCTTATCTGAGGTGCTGGTACCTTTATGCAACAAGCGTCGCGAGGGCATAAGCCGACGCGGGTGCGTTGGTGCGGGCGAAAGGACTCGAACCTTCACGGGAATCCCACCAGAACCTAAATCTGGCGCGTCTACCAATTCCGCCACGCCCGCATGAGCGCACAGACTAGGAATGATAGCAGATACGAGCGGCAAGCGCACGCACACCTTTTACAGGCTCACGACCTCACCACGAGTGCAAAAGGCGGGACGAGTTGCCCCGCCCCGCCAATTACGACTTGTACGACTTGTTCGCCGACCCGCTACTCCCCCAGCAGGGCCTTCTCCGGCGTGATCGGCAGCGAGCGAACCTGGTGGCCGGTGGCGTGTGCGACGGCCGAGGCAACGGCGGCGAGCGGCGTGTTGATGACGACCTCGCCGATCGACTTGGCGCCAAACGGGCCCGTCGGCTCGTAGCTCGGCTCAAAGGCCACGCGAATGCTGCCGATATCCAGGCGCGTGGGCAGCTTGTAGCTCATAAAGTTGCCGGTGCGCAGGCGGCCGCGATCGTCATGCTCGACAATCTCGTAGAGCGCGTGACCGATGCCCTGGGCGATACCACCCTCGGCCTGGACGCGCGCGAGCGCCTCGTTGATCACGGTGCCGCAGTCAACGGCAGCGGCGTAATCCACCACGGTCACCTTGCCAGTGGCCTTGTCGACCTCGACCTCGGCAATGCCGGCCATAAACGGCGGAGGCGAAACGGGCAGGCAGGCAGAGGCGTGCGAGGTCAGCGCGTCGCCACCCTCGATGTTCTTGACACACAGGTTGGCAAAGTCGCGCAGCGTAAGGTAGCGGTTCTGCTCACGCGCGGCGCGCTCGTCGGACAGGCGCACGTACTGGCCGTCGAATACCACGCCGGTGGCGTCAACGTCCCACATCTGGGCGGCCTTGGCGCAGATCTTCTCGCGCAGCTCGGTCGCGGCGTTCTTGGCGGCAAGGCCCGTCACGTAGGTACCGGAGCTCGCGTACGAGCCGGCGTCGAACGGCGACACGTCGGTGTCTACGCCGCGCACCACGATCTGCGAGCTCTCCACGCCCAGCTCCTCGGCAGCAATCTGCGCCAGAATCGTATCGACGCCCATGCCGTTATCGGTGGCGCCGGTGCCGATGGTAATGAAGCCGTCCTCCTCCAGACGCATGTCGATGCCGGCGATGTCCACGTTGGAGATGCCCGAGCCCTGCATGGTGAGCGCGCAGCCCAGGGCGCGCACGCGGTCGCCCAGGTCCACGGCCAGCGGCTTGTCGCGCCATCCGATCATGTCCATCGCGCGCAGCAGGCAGCGGTCGAGTGCGCAGGCGTTGAGCTTCTCGTTGTAGTACTGCGGCATGGTCTCGCCCTCGTGCACCATGTTCTTAAGGCGCAGGTCGGCGGGGTCCATGTGCAGCATGTCGGCGAGCTCGTTGACGGCGCTCTCCACGGCAAACTGGCCCTGGGTGGCACCGTAGCCACGATACGCGCCGCCGCGGTTGGTGTTGGTGTAGACGGCGTCCCACCTAAAGCGGCTCGCCTTCACATGGTTGTAGATCGGCAAGCTCTTGTGGCCCGAAAGGCCGATCGTCGTGGTAGCGTGCTCTCCATACGCACCGGCGTTGGACAACGTATGCAGGTCGATGGCCGTGATGGTGCCGTCGTTCATGGCGCCCAGCTTGACGGTCATCTGCATCTGGTGCCGCGAGTTGCCCGCAGTGATGGTCTCCTCGCGGGTGTAGCAGCAGTAGCTCGGACGACCGGTCTGCTGAGTGACAAACGCAACAAAGATCTCGCAGCAACCCGTCTGCTTGGAGCCAAAGCCGCCACCGATGCGCGGCTTAATAACCTGCACCTGCGACTGCGGAATATCGAGCGACTGCGCGACCATACGGCGCACGTGGAAGGGTACCTGCGTCGAGGTGGTCACCGAAATGCGCCCAAATGCGTCGGTCGTCGCGAAGGCACGGAAGGTCTCCATGGGCGCGGTCTGCGTGGCTTGGCTGGTGTAGGTGCGCTCAAAGACGATGTCGCTCTGGGCGAAGGCCTCGTCCAGATCGCCATAATCGCTGGTACCGCTGCACACCAGGTTGCGCGGGACATCGCCGCCCTGCGGGAACATAAAGGTCACGTCACCCTCGGGGTGAACCACGATGTCGTTATCGAGTGCCTGGGTAAAGTCGAGCAGGGGCTCGAGCACCTCGTAGTCGACCTTGATGAGCTTGAGTGCCTTGTCGGCGGCCTCCTCGGTCTCGGCGGCGACAATCGCCACCTCCTCGTTTTGATAGCGCACCAGGTTCTCGAGGATCAGGCGGTCGTAGGGACTCGGCTGCGGATAGCTCTGGCCGGCGATGGTAAAGCGGCGCTTGGGCACGTCCTCATAGGTGTAGACGCCCACGACGCCGGGCACCTTCAGCGCACGCGAGGTGTCGATGGAGCGGATCTTGGCGCGCGCATAGGGGCTGCGCTTGAGTTTGACGATGAGCGCGCCGGCAGGCACCATATCGCCCGTGTAGACGGGACGACCCTCGAGCAGCGCCTTCGAATCCTTCTTGGGCTGCTTGTGGGTGATCTGCTTGTAGGAGACGCCGTCAGAGCTGGTGTCGTTGACGGGCAGCTCGGGCATCTCGAAGCCCACCTGAACGCCGGACTCGTTGAGGAAGCGCACGATGGCGCGCAGCTGGCTCTCGTAGCCGCTGCAACGGCAGAGGTTGCCGGCGAGCTGGCGTGAGAGCTCCTCACGCGTGGCGACGAGGCTCGGGTCCTCCTTGGCGGCGCGGGCGAGCGCCAGCACGTTCATGATGAGGCCGGGGGCACAAAAACCACACTGCTCGGCGCCTTCGGCAGCCATCGCACGGGCGAGTGCCTCGGACTCGGCCTTAAGGCCCTCAAGCGTGGTGATGGTATGTCCCTCAACACGGGCGGCGGGAACCGAGCAGCTCAGCACCGGGTCGCCGTCGAGCCACACCGTGCACAGACCGCAGTTGGTGGTCTCGCAGGCACAGCGCACCGACGAGCAACCCTGCTCACGCAAAAGCGCAAAAAGCATAGTATCGGGGGCAATCTGAACCTTGACCTTGCGGCCGTTGAGCGTAAAGGAAAGATCGATGAGTTTGGCAGCCATTAGCGCACCTCGCTAGAATCGACGCCGGGCACGCGGCGGCAGGAATACTCGTCCGTGGCGAACTTAGGGATCTGCACGGTCTCGAGCTCGCGGGCAAGCGCGGCCGAAAGCTCGATGCCGGCGGCGCGGCGCACGGCCTGAATCGCCAACGGTGCCGAGATGCGGCGGCGGTAGTCAGCCGAGCCCCACAGGTTGGTGCCGTAGCTCAACGCGCGTACGGACGCGGCCAGGGCGCGCAGCTCGTCCTCGGAAGGCTGCTCGGCGGTAAGGCCACATGCCTCGCCCTGCAGCAGGGTCGCGCGCAGCGGACGGGCACCCACGGTGACATGCCAGCTGTTGTCCCACCAGGCGGCGGTGACGTTTAAGGAGGGGAAGTCGGTCGCGGCCTTGCGCACGGCCTCATAGCTCGCGCGGTAATCGTGCTTAACGACCACGACGTGCTCAATAACGTCACGCACGTAGCCCATCCGCACGAACTCGGCGAGCGGCACGCGGCCGGCCCCTGTCAGCTCAACATACGAATCAAGCGCTAGGAACGCCGAGAGAACGTCCGAGAAGCCAAAGCGGCCGTAGATGCTGCCGCCCACCGTGGCGGTGTTGCGCAGCTGGACGCCCACGATATCGTGGACGGCGAACTCAAAGACATTGTTGACAAGCGCGTTGAGCTCGGCATGGCGCTCGAGCTGGCGCAGGGTACACATGGCACCGATGCGAAACTCGGTCTCGGTCTCCTCGATCTGATCGAGTCCGCAGGCCGAAAGGTCAATCGCCGTCGCCACACGACGCGAACCCAGGCGCATCCAGATGCCGCCGCCCACAATCTTGTTGTTGCGGTTTTTCTGCAAGAGCTCATAGGCTTCGGCCGCGTTTCCAACACGGACGTAGGTACCGAACTTGAGCACGTTCTCCCCCATCTCTTCACTTGTCCAGTACTTTTAAGTGTACCAAACGAGGGGCCGCACACCGTTTTAGGACAAAATCCACCCACCCATCCATAACTTGCGGTGAAATACGGACTGATTAGCCGTTCTGGGACGCTAAACAGTCCGTATTTCACCGCAAGTTATGAAGAGTCCTCCGGGATAGAAAAGGCTCCCAGCCGGATAGCTGGGAGCCTCATCACATGCTATATCGAGCGAAGATTTAGCAGACGCCCTGGGCGAGCATGGCGTCGGCGACCTTCAGGAAGCCGGCGATGTTGGCGCCCATGACAAAGTTGCCCTCCTGGCCGTACTCCTTGGCGGTGTCGTCCACGTTGTGGAACATGCCGCGCATGAGCTGCTCGAGCTTGCCGTCGACCTCCTCGAAGGTCCAGGACAGGTGCTCGGCATTCTGACTCATCTCCAGGCCGGACACGAGCACGCCGCCGGCGTTGGCAGCCTTACCGGGCATAAAGGCAACGCCGTTCTCCTGGAAGTAAGTCGTGGCCTCGATGGTCGTGGGCATGTTCGCGCCCTCGCCGACCACCTTGCAGCCGTTGGCGACGAGCGCCTGGGCATCCTCGAGCAGCAGCGTGTTCTCGCGAGCGCAGGGCAGCGCGATGTCGCAGGGCAGCTGCCAAACGCCACGGCCGTCGCCCTCGTGCCACACGGCGTTGGGCTTCTCGTCAACGTACATGGCGAGCGTAACGCCCTTGTCGTGGCCGGAACGCTTCTTGTTGTAGATGTGCTCGAGCACGGTGTAGTCGATGCCGTCGGGATCCTCGACCCAGCCGTGGGTATCGGAGCAGGCGAGCACCTTGCCGCCGAGCTGGGAAACCTTCTGGACGGCGTAGATGGCGACATTGCCGGAGCCGTGAACGACGACGTTCTTGCCCTCGAAGGAGTCGCCGCGGCTCTTGAGGTACTCGTCCACAAAGTAGGCCAGGCCGTAGCCGGTGGCCTCGGTACGGGCGAGCGAGCCGCCAAAGGAGAGGCCCTTGCCGGTGAGGACGCCGGTCCACTCGTTGGTCAGGCGCTTGTACTGACCGAACAGGTAGGCAACCTCGCGGCCGCCAACGCCCAGGTCGCCGGCGGGAACGTCGGTGTTGGGGCCGATGTGGCGATAGAGCTCGGTCATGAAGGACTGGCAGAAGTGCATGATCTCGTTGTTGGACTTGCCCTTGGGATCAAAGTCGGAGCCGCCCTTGCCGCCGCCCATGGGAAGAGTGGTCAGGCTGTTCTTGAGGATCTGCTCCAGGCCCAGGAACTTGAGCATGCCCAGGGTGACCGTCGGGTTAAAGCGCAGGCCGCCCTTGTAGGGTCCAATGGCAGAGTTGAACTCGACGCGGTAGCCGCGGTTGACCTGGACCTTGCCCTGGTCGTCGACCCAGGGGACACGGAACATGACGATGCGCTCGGGCTCGACGAGGCGCTCAAGCAGGGCGGCCTCCTCGTACTCGGGATGGGCGTCGAGCGCCGGCTGGATGGTGCCGAGGATCTCGGTCGCGGCCTGGATGAACTCAGGCTGCTCGGGATAGCGGGCCTTGAGCTCGTCGAGAACTTTCTGCGTGTAGCTCATGCTTCCTCCAATGATGGGAAACGAAAAATGTTGGTCGCGGCACCCTATGCGCCGCGAACTTTATCGAGTATGGATAATATCGCACTGTTGCGGCAAAGTTTCGCATAAGCCGACGAGCGGATGTTTCGTTTTGATTACGATGCAGGTAGAAGCGTTTTTGAGCACCTGACGTACAAATCGCGTGTTTCGAAGCTGTTTCGTCCACATGTTCCAAACCACCACATTGGGGACAGGCACCTTTGTGGTGGTTTTGGTGGTTAGAGAACGAGCTGGTGGTAGTCGGCGGGGGTTACGCGGCCCTCGGTGGCGGCGCGGAAGGCGGCGAGGGCATCGCCCGAGAACGGCATGGCCCAGCACAGCCCGCAGCCGGCGGTGATGGAGCCGGGCAGCGGCATGATGCGCCCGGGCACACCGGAGGCAAGACACAGCTGTTCGCATTCCATCACATCGAAGGTGCTGTCGAACGACACGATGATTTTGCGTTCGTGGTCGAGGGCATCACCGGACGGGCCTTCGCGGTGTGCATCGCGATACGCCGCGGCGGCCGCTTCCTCTTCCGCAGTATGTCCACAGCCACCGCAACCGCAGGTACAGGGTTCGGACCCGTCGCAAATGCAAGGTTCTCCCGTGTCGGGACAAATATCGTGAGACATGGCAACTCCAATCGTCTAGGCGAGTAACTCGGCCGCCGCAAACTCCTCGGGCGTATTGACGTTCTCGAAGCAGAGCGTCGAGCCGGCGACCGCGACAATCTGAGGCTCGTCCAAATACCCGGCGTTCACCCGGTCGATCAGGCAGCGGATTCGCTGACGGTCACCGGCGAGCAGCTCTTGGGCAACCGGCGCACACGCGTCACGGCGCCAGACGGCGCAAAGCGGCTCAATCCCCCGCTCCTCGCGCGGCACGCACACGTCGAGCGCCTCGGCCTCGACACAGCCAGCAAGGGCACCGATTAGCTCCGAAGAGACAAACGGCATATCACAGGCGACAATAGCAACGAGAGGCAGCCGGGCCGCAGTCAGCGAACTCGCGATGCCGCGCATGGCGCCCGCCGGCCCCTCAAGGTCCGACACTATTCGCGGTACCAGGCCGCCAAACGCGCGCTCCTCAAGGTAGGCAAGCTCGCTGGGACGCGAAGTCGTCACGACCAACTCGCCGGCAACTGGCGCCAGCCGACCCAGCACGCGTTCGATGAGCGGCTCGCCGCAAAACGCCATGCGCGACTTATCGCAGCCCATGCGCGAGGACAGCCCGCCCGCCTGGACGACACAAGAAAGATTGGCCCGTCTTACGGTAGTCATACGGCAAAACACCCCCATCGGCACATTCAAAACCCGGTGCACGAATCTAAATACCGCCGCCGAAATAGCGGCGCTACGAAAAGCTCGTGCAAAAACAAAACAGCGCCTTTGCGGCACGCAGCAAGACCGCGAGCACAAAAGCGCTGGTAGCGTATGGCGGGAACGTATGTGAATCGAACACATCCAAGACGTTTTGCACGCCTCGCAACGGTTTTGAGGACCGCGGAGCCCACCGGAGCCCATCCGTTCCCAAGTGCGGCGGTATTTTACCAAACCGAAACGGCTCCATCCCAAAAAGACGAACAAGAAGTTGCGGTGGAATAGTTCCTGTATTTGCTGCCAAAGCCTCCAAATAGGAACTATTTCACCGCAACTGAGGAGGCGGGAGCGAGTGACCGGCCTAGCGCAGGGACCTCAGGCCGCCGGCATCCTTGTCGAGCACCGTAAAGCGCACGGCATCCAGGTGCTCCAAGATGCTGATGGCACGTTTGCGCGACACACCCAGGGCCTCGCGCAGTACGCTCGTGGTGGCAGCACCGCCGGCTGCCTCAATGGCGGCGGCAACAAGCTCGCGCGCATGGGCCTCGGCGGCAGCGGACAGGGCAACGTCGCGCTCGACCTTAACGATCGAGCGATTGAGCGAAAGCTCGCGCAGGGCACGCGTCATGGTGTCGCGATCGAGCTGCAACTGCTCGCCCACCTCGGGCAATATCGGTGCATCGAGGCCGGCTTCGTCCAGCAAGGCAACGATACGTTCGCAGGCCTCGCGCACCACACGCGCCGCGGCGGCAGCGGAGTGCGGGTCGAATACCTCGGCACCCTCGGCGGCACACACGCCACGCGAGCAGCCCTCGGCAATCAGAGCCGCGGCAACGCCATCATCAGCGGCAGGCCACGCAGCATGGGCAACGGCGCCGGGCGTAAAGCCCGTCTCCTTGGGAGACGCCGCGTGCATGGCTGACAGGGTCGCCGCCAGTGCATCCATCGCAGCGTCGAGCACCACGGCGTCCGCCAAGTAGTCCGCATCACCCACAGCAAGCTTGCGAACAGAGCCCTGCGACACCAACCCGCGCAGTGCGGCATCGACCTCGCCGACACCAAGATCCAAAGCGTCGGCAACATCAACCGCCGTAACTGGCAGCATCTGCAGCGCCAGCCAAGCGCCCACACCGCCCGCGGTATCGCCGGACTCAAGTGCCGCAAACAGTGCGCGCTCGCCGGCAGAAAGCTCGCGCGAGCGACGGCAGCGCGAAAGCAGCACGCGCCCGCCGCCGATGAGCATAACGGGCGAATACGACAGCACCACGGCATGGTCTCCGGCACGCAGCGGCAGCGGATCATCCAGGCGCACCTGCACGGTACGGGTCTCGCCCACCGCCATGGGGGCCTCGCCCTCCAATAGCATGATGCGGCCGACGACCTCGGCCGTGCCGGCCATCACATGCACACGCGCGCCCGACTCGAGCACGCGCGGCTTGGCGCCCTCGCGGCCGAGGTAGGTGAACGTCATCATAAAGCGCAACGTCTGGCCAAAGCGGTCCGCAACGCCCAGCATCTCGCCACGGTCAAGCGCCGCGGCACCGTCACCAACTAGGTTGAGCGCCACACGCTGACCAGGCAGCGCGCGCGGCGTATCGCCATGCACCTGAATCCCGCGCACGCGACAGACCGTACGAGACGGCAAGGCCATCAGCTCGTCGCCCACCGCAACCGGCGCATCGTGCAGCGTTCCCGTTACGACAGTACCGACGCCCTTAATCGTAAAGCAGCGGTCAATCGGCAGGCGCGGCGCGGCATCGGTGCGCTCGGCACGGTCGCGGCAGGCATCCCAGCAGGCACTTACCCGCTCGTCGAGCACCGCAAGCAGCCCGTCGATCCCCTCGCCCGTCTTAGACGACACGGGCACAATCGGCGCGCCCGCAAACACGGTACCCGACAAAAAGTCATCGACATCGAGCTCGGCAAGCTCGGTCATCTCGGCATCGGCCAGGTCACACATCGTCAGCGCCACCACCATATGCGTGACGCCCAGCAGCTCCAGCACGTGCACGTGCTCGCGCGTCTGCGGCATTACACCCTCAACGGCAGAGACCACCAGCACGGCAACGTCGATGCCTGTCGCACCCTGCACCATGGCGCGCAGGTAATGCGCGTGGCCCGGCACGTCGACCAGGCCGACGATCTTGCCACTCAGCAGTGCCAGCTCGCCAAAGCCCAGCTCCACGGTCATACCGCGACGGCGCTCAACCTCCAGACGGTCGGGATTCTTGCCGGTCAGCGCCTCGATCAACGCCGACTTGCCGTGGTCAACGTGGCCCGCCGTGCCAACGATAACGGGACACTCCACCAGCGCCTGAACCTCACTCATCGAGCAATCGCCTTCTTAACGCACGCGACGAGCGTCGATGCCGCCGTCTCGATATCGCGGTCACCCACGAGTGTGCGCACGTCAAACAGGACGCGATCGTGCGAGGCGCGCGTGACGACCGGCGTGTCGAAATCTTGGACGAGCGAGCGCTTGAGTGCGTCAACGGAAAGACGCTCATCGACGAGGCGCACGGCAACGCACATGGTGGGCAGCTCCACGGTAGGCAGCGAGCCGCCACCAGGGGTCGACGATTCCTCGACGATCTCCACCTGAACGGCACACGGGTAGCCAGCCTTATCGAGCCCGGCGACCATACGATCGCGTAGCTTGCGGGCACGTCGCTCCAAATGGGCCTGCGGCAGCGTAAGCATGCTGAGCACCGGAATATCGCGATGGGCAACATCGGCGCCGTCCATGTAGATACGCAGCGTGGCCTCGAGCGCCGTCAGCGCGAGCTTGCCCGGGCGCAGGGCGCGCATAAGCGGATGTGACCCACAGGCCTGGACCAGATTGCGACGGCCCATGATAATGCCCGCTTGTGCGGCACCGAGCAGTTTATCGCCCGAGCACGACACCAGATCGAGCCCTGCCAAAACCGAAGCCGGCGTGGTTTCTTCGCCGCCGCGCACCAAGATGTCATCGGGCAACAGCGCGCCCGAGCCCTGGTCCTCGTAGAACAGCAGGCCATGCTTGTGAGCAAGCGCCGCAAGCTCCCGAGAACCCACCTCCTCGTGAAAACCCTCGATGCGATAGTTGGAAGGATGGACCTTAAGGATCATCGCCGTATCGGGCGTGATGGCTTGCTCATAATCTGTCAGGTGCGTGCGATTGGTGGCGCCGACCTCGACGAGTTTGGCGCCCGAAGCCGCCATAACATCGGGGATACGGAAACTGCCGCCGATCTCGACAAGCTCGCCGCGGCTGACGATGACCTCCTTGCCTGCGGCATGGGTCGCCAGCACCAACAGCACGGCAGCCGCGTTATTATTAACGACCAGCGCGTCCTCGGCACCGGTAAGCGAGCGGATGAGCTGCGCGGCATGTTCCTTGCGCGACCCGCGCGAGCAGGTGTCCACGCTGTACTCAAGCGTGCTGTAGCCGCGCGCGACCTCGGCCACGGCCTTGGCGGCCGACTCCGCGAGCGGGGCTCGACCCAGGTTGGTATGGATAACAACACCCGTGGCGTTGACGGCGGGACGCAGGCTCGGCAACGCGGAGCGGTGCGCACGCCACTCGATGGCCGAAGCCAGGTCGCGCTTAGAGCGCGGGGCGGCACCGGCACGAATTGCGGCGCGCTCCTCGTCGAGCTCAGCCGTCACGGCAGCATGGACCACCGCGTCGCAGGTCTCCCCTGTCGCCTTCACCACCGGCCACTCGGCAAGCAGCTCGTTGACGGAAGGAATGGCGCGCAGGCGGGCGCGTACCTCATCGGACATGTTCTGGCTATCGCTCATGTGCGGCCTTTCAAAAGAAACGTGGATCAGTCGAATACATCAGCTGAGTCAATTACTCGTTATTATCCTCGCGCGCCGCGATCTTTTCCACGCGAACGGCGTTTTCCTGGGTGAGCGCGGCGCCCGTCAACGGGTCCCAGCGCAAAGGTGTATGGTCGAGCGGGCCCACGCCCAAGGCCTGAGCGCCACCGGCATCGGCGCCAAACGAACGCCCACCGGGGGCGGCCGACGTAAAGATGCACGCCGGATGCAGATACGGCGTCGTCTCCACGCGCACGCGGTCGCGGCCCATATCGCTCACGAGTTCGACGATCTCGCCGTCGGCAATACCCATGCGCGCAGCGGCATCGGCATTCATCTGCACGGCATCCAGGTCCGATCCAGCCTCGGCGGCACCTTGGGCCGCAAGCCTTCGCGAAGTGTGCGACTCAAAGGGACGGTTGCCGCTAATGAGACGAAACATCCCCGGGCCGGGCTCCACCATGGGCGCGATCCAGTTGGGCACACGACCCAGGCCGGCTCGTTCCCATACGTCGCTTGCCAGCGCAATTTTGCCGCCATCCAAGGGAATCGCCGGCTCGCCCGTACGCGACGACAACGCAACACCCGTGTCGGCCCAGCCGCGCTCCTTGAGCTCGTCCAGATTGATTCCAAAAGGCGCCACCTGGGCAGCCGCCAGATCGTCAGACGTAAACTGGAAGTACTCGCCCACACCACACGCCTGTGCCAGACCGGCAAAAATCTCCCGACCGGGACGCGTGCCGTCATGCTGCACGGGCAGCACGGCGTTGCGGTAGAACACCCGCGAATCGTTGACGCCCACGACCGTGCCCACGCCGCGGTCGGCCTCGAGATACGTCACGTCGGGCAGCACGAAGTCAGAAGCACGCGCCGTCTCGGACCAGCGAATATCAATCGTCACGAGCAAGTCGAGCTTCTGCAAAATACCCAGCCAAGCCTGTGCATTGCCATAGCCCGCACCGGGGTTACTGGCATAGACGATGAGCCCACGCAAATCGCCAGCAAGAATCGACTGACCGATGGTCGTGCACAGCCCGCGCACCGGATCGACCAGTGGATAGCGCTCGGACCCCAGCTTGGGCTCGCGCGGCACCGGCGGCGTCGCAAAGCGCGTGGGATCGAGGTCGCCCAGTGAAAGCGGTGTGGGCGGATTGAGCGCGCCACCCGCATGTCCAATACAGCCCAGCAGCACATCGACCAAGCAGATAGCGCGTGCGGTCTGGGTGCTATTGGCATACGCGATGCCGATGCCACCATGAAAACCCGCATCCACCACAGCGGCAGGCGCGGCGGCAGCGAGATCGAGCGCCGTGGCGACAATCTCTGCGGCCGGCACGTCGCACATCGATTCGGCCCACTCGGGTGTCCAAGCACTGGCCGCCTGCGCCAGCTCGTCAAAGCCCGTGGTATAGCGGGTCACGAACTCGTGATCGTACAGGTCCTCGGCAATCAACACGTGGACAATACCCAACAGCAGCGCCAAGTCGCAGCCCGGGCGCACGCGCAGCCAGCGGTCGGCAAGCGCAGCCGAGCCACTGCGCCGGGGGTCGACCACGATAATCTTCGCCCCACGGCGACGGGCATCGTTGAGCGCATCAACGGCCCCCATCGTCGACGAATCGACAATGGAGCGCCCCAGATACATGATGCAATCGGTGTGCGCCAGGTCGGAGGCGGGACTATAGCCCAAGCTGTGCTCCCAACCGGTAAGTCGGCTTACCTCGCAGGCACCGTCGGCACCGTACACGTTGGGCGAACCAAGCGCATGCATAAAACGATACGCCCAGTAGCGGTCGAACGAGGGCACGCCGAGCGTCATGCCCAGTGCACGGGGCCCGCGCTCGCCAACAATCCCCAAAAGACGCTCGGCAATCTGGGCAAACGCCTCGTCCCAGGAAATCGCATCGAACCCCAAGCCATCCTGGCGGCGTCGCATGGGGTGCACGATGCGATCGCGCTCGTCAAACGGCATTGCCAGACGATGCCGTCCGCGGGCGCATAGGGCACGCGCCGCGCACGGATGCCCCACAACCGGCAACTCAGCCATCACACGCCCATCCTCAACATGGGCTGCAAAGGCGCAATCGGCATAGCATCCACCGCATGTCGTCACCACGGCGCGACCGTCACGCTTCGCAGCAGATGCCATCTCGATTACCCCTTTCACCAGCCAAACACAACAGGCCAACAGCCCGGCAACGAGCCCCAGACCCAAAAAGCCTCCCGCACGGCAACGCCCCGCGGGAGGCCCAACGTCAAACAGACGATACCTTACGCCTCGGACTTCTTGGCGTAGATAAACCAGTAGCCGAGCGCGACCAGAACCGCGCCGCCCACGATGTTGCCCAGCGTGGCGGCGGACAGGTTAAACGAAATGCCCGCGGCGTTGAGCGCATCGGCGCCGGCGACGTCGGCACCATAGCCGCACGCGTGCATCACAGCGCCCATTGGCAAAAAGTACATGTTGGCGACGCAGTGCTCAAAACCGCAGGCCACAAAGGCGGCGATGGGCAGCAGAATGCCCACAACCTTATCGACCACGGTCTTGCCGGCGGTACCGATCCACACGGCCAGGCACACAAAGATGTTGCACAGGATGCCACGGAAGAAGATCGTCACCCAGTCGACCGTCACCTTGCCGGCGGCGACGCTCACCATGGAATTGGCAACCGCCTCGCCGTTGAGCTTGTAAATGCCGGCCATGTACACCAAAAAGACGATGAACAGGGCACCGGCAAAGTTACCAAGCCACACGACGAGCCATGCCTTGAGCATCTGAGCCAGGGTGATCTTTTTGCTCTTGAGCGCGCAGACCATAAGCGAGTTGCCGGTGAACAGCTCGGCGCCGCACACCAGCACCAGCACCAGGCCCAGGCAAAAGCACAGACCGCCCACGACGCGCTGGGCGCCCCAGCCGAGTGTGCTATCGCTCAAGAATACGGTAAAGAACAGGCCACCGAAGGCAATGAACGCGCCGGCGAACATTGCCAACAGAAAGGCCTTAGCGACCGGCAGGTTAGCCTTGGTCACGCCGGCGGCCTCGGTCTTGGCCTCGATCGCGGCGGGCGCCAGGCAATCGGGAGCGGGATACTCCACCTTGGAATCTGCCATGTCAATCACTTCTTTCCTAATCAGCAGGGACAAGAGCTCCTATTGCTCTTGCCCCAAGCGGACAAAGTGGGAAAAGTCGTTGGCGGCCACGGCGTCGTACACGGCGTCGACAGCCTCAAAGACCTCCGGGGACATGGGGTTGTAAAACTCCGTATCGCCCGGCTGAATCCCTATGAATACGATATCTTCGCACGATTGCTCGATTTCCTCGATCAGAATCGACAAAGGGAGCGAATGCGTGGTGAACATCGACTTGCGGGCCACATCGCGCTTATCGAGCAGGCGGATAGACCCGACGGGCAGCGCCATGTCGGCGGCATCGACCAAGACAAGGCGAGGCGGACGCTCGCGCTTGACCTCGATGATGTCGTCCTCGGGCGTTTGGCCACCGTCGATGGTGTACCAACCGGCAATGGGCGCGTCCTCCATCTTTTTGGAGAGCACGGGGCCGGCTGCATCGTCGGCACGCAGCACGCTTCCCGCCGTGAGCACGATACCTGCAAACGGGGCACCGTTCACACGTCCATCCACAACGCGACCCATTACTGCAACCTTCCCGTCAGGTACACGCCCGACACATCGCGCACGCGCTCAACCAGATCGCGGAACTTCATCAGAAACGCGACCTGCTGGGCATGCAGGCCAAAGTCGTCGTCGAACACCGAGATGCCGGCCTTGGCCGAGCCGCGAAAACCGCGCTCGTCGAGCAGCGTGTCGCAGGCCTCGAGCAGCGACGGCACCGCCGCCTTGTCAAGCTGGCACTCGCCAAAGGAGCGGATGGCCTCGAACTTGGTCTTGGCCTCCCCCTCCGGCAGCGCATCGACGAGCGAATAGAAGACATCCACCGGCACCGACAGGCGCGGCTCAAAGCAATCGAGCACGCCGGTGTGGTGGCCCACGGCGAGCGTGTAGTACAGCACGTCGCAGGCCTCCTGGGGAACGTCTTCCTCGGTCTCCACAAACTTACGCGTGAGCTCATAGAAGACCACCTGGTCGGGCGCGTGGCCCAGGCAGGGGTCGGCGACGCCCTCGGCGGCCTCGTCGCTTGCGCGCGAGGCATCGCCAAAGGAGCCGCCGAGCATACCGGGACCCGCAAAGTAACCAGAGCGGTCCGTGAGCTCCATCTAGCGACCTCCGGCCAGCACCAGATCCTGCAGCGCCGAGTACACCTCGACGCGGCGCGGATCGTCCTGCTTGTCGATGAGCAGCGCCATGGCACCGCGGATATCGCCCTTGGGCGCGCCCTCGAGCGTATCCATAAACTCATTGGCCAGGTCGCGGCCGTAACGATAGCCGCTCATGGCGCGAGCCTCGCGCTCGATGGCAACGCGCAGCTTGTACGGCACGCCGGGGTGCAGGATATCGGCCTGCTCGCCGGCGGCCTCCACCGTGGTCTCGGCATGGAGCTTTTGGTCCAGCAGACCGAGTGCCATGGCAAAGCCGTAGACGGTCTGCGCGGGGCTGGGCGGGCAGCCGGGGATGTAGACATCGACCGGCAGGATTTTGTCCGTGCCGCCCCAGACGCAGTAGTTGTCGTAGAAGATGCCACCGGTGCAGCCGCACGCGCCATAGGACACCACGATCTTGGGATCGGGTGCGGCCTCAAAGGCGCGCAGGGCCGGCATGCGCATGGCACGCGTCACGGCACCGGTGTACAGCAGCACGTCGGCGTGACGGGGCGAGGGCACGACCTTGATGCCAAAGCGCTCGACGTCGAAGACGGGCGTGATGGAACCGAAGATTTCGATCTCGCAGCCGTTGCAGCCGCCGCAGTCAACACGGTAGACGTACACCGAGCGCTTGATCTTCTTAAGAAGGGTCGCCTTGGCCTTCTCGATGCTCTCGTCGAGCTCGATCTTGGTCGGGCGGTACTGAAGCCGCTCGGGCAAAAGCGTGGGTTCGGCCATGGTTACTCCTCCTTCGTATCAAAATCCATGATGATGCCCTCGACCGGCGCAGGACCGGCGGGAATCTCGGGCGCATCGGGGTTAAGCTCGCGGTCGACATACTCCGGGTTCACGCCGTGGCCGCCCAGATACTCCATGCCGGGGCCCTGGGGCTCACCGGACGCAAGCGTCTCGTTGGCAGCCATTCCGCGCGCGTTGCCGGTCTTTACGGCCGAAGCGGCGCGCAGGGCGTCGAGCTCGCGCTTGCACTCCTGGCACATACCGACGGTACGGGCGGCCTGCTCGGCCTCCATGCCGCCGGCCTTTTGCAGCAGGCGCTTGGCGTAGTCGATCTCCTTGTGCGGGGCGAACGGCTTGCCGCAACGCGAGCAGTGCTCGAGCGTGTAGACGCTCTTGCTGGTGAGGTCGTCCTTGCTCATGACGGCCAGCTCAAACTCCTCGGTGAGCTTGATGGCCTCCATGGGGCAGGCCTCCTCACAGCGGCCGCAAAAGATGCAGCGGCCGTAGTCGATCGACCAGGTGATGGTATCGGCCGCAAGGTCGGTGTCCATGCGAATGGCATCGGCCGGGCACGCCACGCCGCAGGCACCGCAGGCGATGCAGAGCTCGGCATTGTGCTCGGGCTTGCCGCGCATGTCCTTGTTGGTGGGGAACGGCGCAAACGGGTACTTGACCGTCGCGTCGCCGGCCTTGGCGTTAACCTTCCAAAGCTTCAGCATATTAGAGCGCCTCCTCATCGAGCGGAGCGGCCATGGTGCCCTCGCCCGCAAGCGGCGACTTGTCGCGCCAGACGTTCTCGAACTGCTCCTTGTCGAGCACGTGGTCGCGCTTGGCGGCGACATCGGTCACCGTCACGCGGTCGGTGCAGGAGTAGCACGGGTCGAGCGAGCCGACGATCAGCGCCGCGTCGCCCACGGTGTTGCCGCGGAACATGTAGCGCAGGACCGGCCAGTTGCTGTACGTGGCGGCCTTGGCGCGCCAGCGGTAGCACTTCTGGTTGTTGCCGAGCATGGCCCAGTGCACGTCCTCGCCGCGCGGCGCCTCGGTGGCGCCGATGGCGTACTTGTGCGGGGTGTACTCCCAATCCGTGGTGAGGATGGGGCCCGACGGGCAGTTCTCGAGCATGGTCTCGATCATGTCGATCGAATCGTAGACCTCCTGGATGCGAACGGCGGTACGGCCGAAGGCATCGCAGGTGTCGGCCGTGGCGGCGTGCATCTTTTGAACGTCCGGATCGGCGTAGCCGTCGAAGGGATGGTCAAAACGCACGTCGCGGGCATAGCCCGAGCCACGCATGAGCGGGCCGACCGGCGAGAAGTCGCGTGCGATCTTGCGGTCCAAGATGCCGATGCCACTCGTACGCTCAATAAAGTTGGGCGTGGAGAGCAAGACGTCGACGAGCTCCTGAACCTCGGAGCGCAGCTGGTGGATGGTCGTGAGCGTGGAGAGCTTCTGCTCGGCCAAAATGTCGCGACGCACGCCGCCGATCACGTTGAGGCCGTAGGTCTTGCGGTGACCGGAGAGCTTCTCGGCCAGGTCCATGGACTTCTCGCGGACGCGGAAGAACTGCTGGAAGCCGGAGTCGAAGCCCGTGTAGTGCGACGCCAGGCCGATGTTGAGCAGATGCGAGTGCAGGCGCTCGACCTCGAGCATGATAGCGCGGATGTACTGGGCGCGCGGCGGGACATGAATGCCCTGGGCGCGCTCGACGGCCTCGGCATAGGCCACCGAGTGGGCGCAGCCGCAGATGCCGCAGATGCGGTCGGCGAGGAACGTCACGGCGTCATAGTTCAGGCGCGTCTCGGCGACCTTCTCCATGCCGCGGTGCACGTAAAACAGACGGTAGTCGGCGTCGACGATCGTCTCGCCCTCAACGAACAGGCGGAAGTGGCCGGGCTCGTCGGAGGTAATGTGCAACGGGCCCATGGGAACGAGCGTGGTCTCCTTGCCCTTGGTGTCGGCCAAAAACTCGTAGTTTTCCATGTCGCTCGCGGGAGCGGGACGGAAGCGGTAGTCCATGGAGTCCTTGCGCAGCGGGTACAGGCCGCTGGGCCAATCGTCGGGAAGCACCAGGCGGCGACGGTCGGGCAGACCTTCAGGGATCAGGCCGAACATGTCGCGAAGCTCGCGCTCGCCCCACACGCAGGCGGGAACGAACGGCGTCACGGACGGGAACGTCATCTTGGCGGGATCGACCTCGGTGCGCACGGTCACCCAGCCGGGATCCTCCCCCTCCATGGAGATGACGTAGTACACAGCGTAACGGCCGCACAGACTGCGCTCATCGTTGCCGATGATCACGGGAATCCAGCCGTAGCGCTCGTAATACAGGTAGTGGACGGCCTCGGGCAGCTTGTCCTGCTTGACGGTAATCGTCAGCTGGTCCTCGCACTGCCACTCGACCTTCTCGATGCAGCCCGGAACGGCGCGGCGCAGGGCCTCGACATGGCTCTCGCAGCGACGGGCATACACCTTGTTCTCAGTTTCAATCATTCGTTACTCCACCTCGCTCTGAGCGGTCTCGGTACCGAACACAGCGCGGTACATCGGCGTCGCGTGAAGTTCCTCGGTGCTCTGCTCGAGCACGATGCCGGTCGCGGTCTCCACACCGTGCACGAGAGGCAGCGGGGTGGCGATGCCAAACCACAAGATCATGACAGCCAGGATGATTTCGGGGATAAGCATGAGCGCCGGGGCCTCATGCTTGCCCATGCCCTGGGGCGCATGGCCGAATACCGACTTGAGTGCGATGCGGGTGAGCGCGGAGATGGCCACGGTAAGACCGAGGGCGACCACGACGACCAGCCACATGGGACCGGCGGTAACACCGGCGACAAAAGTCAGGAACTCGGAGATAAACATGCCGAAGGGCGGGAAGGCACCAAGACCGAGCAGCGCCAGGACGGCGAGCGCGGCGGTTGCGGGGGCAACCTCGACGACGCCCTGGATCTTGGCCAGGCTACGCGTGCCAAAAGCGTGCTGGATGTTGCCGGACACGCAGAAGGCGAGCGTCTTGGTAAAGCCGTGGAACACGCAGTGCAGCAGGGCCGCGGCGATACCCAGCGGGCCACCGATACCCAGGCACAGGGCGATAACGCCCACGTTCTCCACAGACGAGTACGCAAAGCGGCGCTTGAGGTCGTCCTGTCGAAACATCGAAAGTGCCGCCACCAAAATGGACAGCGTGCCGACGATCAACAGCAAAAGTTGCGGATACTCGGCGCCCACAGCCTGGATAGTAAAGCCGTAGAAGCGCATGATCACGAGCATGGCGCACTTAAGCAGCACGCCCGAGAGCAGGGCCGAGACAGGGCTCGGAGCCTGGGAGTGGGCATCGGGCAGCCAAGTGTGCATGGGGAACAGGCCGGCCTTGGTGCCAAAGCCGATCACGATAAACGCAAAGGCAAGGCGCATGAGCGTCGGGTCGAACTGGTCGGCGTACGGCAGCACGCACGACAGGAACGCGGCCTCGTGGGCATTGGGAATCACGTCGGCGGCGTTGGCGTAGATCAGCAGCGTACCGAACAGGCCAAAGGCCACGCCGGCGGTGCAGACCATCGCATACTTCCAAGAAGCCTCGAGGGCCGTCTTGTTCTTGTAGATACCCACGAGGAACACGGTGGAAAGCGTGGTTGCCTCCACGGCGGCCCACGTGAGGATCATGTTGTTGGACAGGCACGCGAGCAGCATGGTGAACACAAACAGGCTAAACAGCGCAAAATACTGCTTGGCGCGCTCGGCGGGCATGGAGCCCTCCTCGATATCGGCCTTCACATAGGGCAGCGAGAACAGCCCGGTAAGAAAACCGATAAAGCCGATGAGCAGCACAAAGATGGCGCCCAGCGAATCGAGGTGGAACCACAGGCCAAGAGCGCTCGCGGTGTCGCCGCTCATAAGGACGTCACCGGCCGTCACAATCGACAGCACCAGGACGGCTGCGACGGAGACCAGGTTGAGACCGGCAAACACGTTATAGGACGTGTTCTTGGGCAAAAACGCCATGACCAGCGAGAACACCAAAGGAGTCGCGAGCAGGGCGAGAATCAACGTTTCCATGGACTACCCCCTCAGCTCGGACAGGTCGCGCGCATCGAGCGAGTGGGAGTCGTCCCAAATGCGACGCACGACGATGGACATGATAATGACGGCAAAGATGGCGTCGGTGGCGATACCGATCTCGATGATCTCGGGAGCGGTGGGGGCCAAAAGCGCGAGCGTCACGTGGCTGCCGTTTTCCATAAGGCAGTATCCAAAGATCTGCTTCATGATGTTGCGCTGCGAGATGATGCAGGTGAGGCCCACAAAGAAGTGAGCGAAGCTAATAGCGAGCGCAGGCGTTGCGACCTCGGCCGTGGGCAGGCTGATCTGCGTCACGACGGCAAAGCAGATCGCGACCTCCACGGCGATGATGCAGATGGCCCACGCGGGCTTAAGGCCAGCCTTGAGCGATGCGTCGCTCGGTTCGCCCATCTTCTTGTATGCGCGGTTGAGGATATAAGGGACCAGGACGACCTTGGTGATAAAGGCGGATCCGGCCCACATAAGCAGCTCCTGCGCACCGGTAGTGGCACCGAGCGTAGCGAGCAGTCCTACGAGCACCAGCGACTGCACCGCATACCAGCTGATGGCGTGCTTGATGTTCTTTGAGACGACCACCATGGTGGACGTGACGATCAGAAGGCCGCCAAGGATGTTGACGATCGAATAACCCATGTCGTTCTACCTCCTAACCGATCCAGCTGGCCGAAAGCGGGCCGCTGACGATAACCATGATGATGAGCACGATGAACACGAACGCCATCGCGCGGGGAAGCGGGGCTCCCGCAGCGACCTCGTCGCTCGGCTCGCCGGGCAGGCAATAGCCCATCCACTTGAGGAACCAGGCGAAGGTGGCGACGGTCTCGGCAACCATGATGCACACGAGCACCAGGATCGCGACGTTGCCGGCACCCACAGAGAAGCCGCCGGCGATGATCTGGAACTTCGAGAAGAACGTGTTCATGGGCGGCACGCCGGCAATGGCGAGCGCCGCGACACCAAAGCCCACGCCCGAGATCGGGTACTTCTTTACGATGCCGCGAAGCTTGGGCAGCATACGCGTGCCGAGGGTAAAGGAGAACGAACCGGCGATCAGGAAGAACAGCGTCTTGGCGAAAGCGTGGTTAAAGATGTGGCACACGGCACCGTCAAAGGCCAGCTGGCTGCCAAAGACCGAAAGGCCCAGACCAAAGAACACATAGGAGAGCTGGGCGATCGTGGAGAAGGCCAGCAGACGCTTCATGTCCTTTTGCGGCAGGTACATAAGGAAGCCAAAGAGCATGGTGACCATGGCGTCGATAATGGCGACCCAACCCACGATCTCGGGGATCTCGCCGGCAGAGACGAGTGCACGCGCGAACACGCACACGCCGACCTTAACCATCGAGGCGCCATGCAGGTAGGCCGAAACAGGCGTCGGCGCCTCCATGGCCGAAGGCAGCCACATGTACATGGGAACCTGTGCGGACTTGGCCCAGGCCGCAAACAGCACGAGCAAAAGGACGATAGCCTTGAGCTTGGCGTCGAGGCCGGCAATCGCGGTAATGGCGAAGGTGCCGGTGTGGGCAAACACGATGGCGGCGCCCAGATACAGGCCGAGCGCACCGATATGCGTAATGATCAGAGCCTTCATGCCGGCCTTCTTGGCCGTAGGCGTCATGTAGTAGCTAATGAGGCCCCAAGAGCACGCACCCGTGATCTCAAAGAACACGAGCTGGCCCAAAAGGGTCGAGCTGTACACGAGACCGGCCATGGCGCCGATGAAGGTCGCGAGGTACGCGTAGAAGCGACGACGCGGTGCGTCGGGATGCTCACGGTTATTCTCGCTCATATAGGGAATCGAATAGATCACGACAAGCAGGCCGATACCCACAAAGGCGGGCGCGAGCAGCGTGCTCATGCGATCGAAGGTGAATCCCATGACGAGGGTCTGCCCAAACGAGATCAGGGGGACCTGCGTGTCGGGCATGCCGGCGCCAGCGAAATTCGCGGCGAGGGCGATGGTGCAGACCGTCGAGACGGCGGCACCCAAAACGCTGAACCACTTGGCGTACGGACGGGGGAACAGGGCGACGAGCACCGAGGCCACCATCGGGGCCGCGATAGCGACCAAGCCGAGAAGGGACAGACTGACTGCAAATGACATTGTTTCTCCCTTCTCCTACACGCCGACGACCACGAAGACAAACGCCAAAACGGCGATGCCCACGACGGCCCAGGTCTGATTGCCAAGCACCTTAAAACGCGAGCGCGAGCAGGAGTTCTCGATCACGCCGCACACGACAAAGTCGACCAGGCACTTCACCAGGAAGATGACCGCGCCCAGAACGGCCGCGATACCCACGGTCACGGGCTCGCCCCAGGGGACGAAGATCGCGCAGAACCAGGCGACGACCAGGACCTGCTTCATGGACATGGCAAGCTTGGCCATGGCGAGCGACGGGCCGGAAAGCTCGGCGAGCGGACCTTCCTGGAGCTCCTGCTCGGCCTCGGCCTGGTCAAACGGCAGCTTGCCGAGTTCCATGTAGCAGGCAATCGCAAAGGCGATGCCGGCGAGGATCACGGCGACCGGCGCGTCGATGGCACCCGTCATGATGTGCTGACCCATGGTGGCGATGTCGGTGGAGCCGCACACCAGGGCGGCGGCAAACAGCGCCAGCAGCATGGACGGCTCGATGAGCACGCTCATGAGCAGCTCGCGGACGCCGCCGATACCGGCGTAGGCGTTGGACGAATCCACACCGCAGAGGGCGAAGAAGAAGCGGGCGAGCGCCAGGCTGTACATGATGGTGATGGCGTCACCAAAGACCGGGATGGGGCTTTGTGCCGTAAAGAGCGGCAGACCCATCGCGAGCATAAAGGCGACGGCGAAGAACAGCGGCGGCATAATGCGCAGCGCAAAGCTCGCGTCCTCGCTCTGGGACTCGGGGCGCGCAAAGAGCTTGGCCAGGTCGCGGTAGTCCTGCATGATGCTGGGGCCGCGACGGTTGTGCATCTTGGCGCGGATAACGCGACCGAGACCGGAGAAGAACGGCGCGACGGCCATAACGACCACGCCCTGCAGAACGGCAAGTACGATGTTGTTCATGCTCTCCCCTCCTTAACCCATTTGCACGGCGAGCACGAGGAACACCACGAGTGCCGCGACGATGTAGCAGATATAGATGCTGTAGTTGCCGCCCTCGAGCTTAGTCGCGAGGTCGGCGAGCTTCTCGACACCCTTATGCGGGGCATCGACGAGGACCTTGTCGGGTACGGGCTCCACAGCCTCGGCCACACCGGTGAGCTTCTGGAAGAAGTGCGCGATGGACCAGCAGACGGCCGTGCAGCGGTCACGCAGCGTGTAGAGCGGCTGCATAAACCAGGACACCTCGGAGGCAAAGGTCGTGGCCACGACGGGCATATGCTCGTTGGGAGCATAGCCGCATGCCCACGGCTGGGACTTCTGCACCTTGCCGACGGTCTTGAGCTTGCGATAACCGCAGGCAAGGCCGACGAGCACCACGAGCGCAATGGCGATCGCGGGCGTGGAGGTGGCAGCGCCGGAGTACTGGTTCATGAGCTCCATGCCCTCGGCGGCAAACACGCCACCGTACGGATGCAGCACGGACGCGGCGACATCGACCAGCACGGGCGCGATCACGGGAGCGCCAATGCCCAGCACGACGCAGATGGCCGCGAGCAGGCCCTGCGCAAACACCATGGGGGCGGGAACCTCCTTGGCATTGGCCGCGGCCTCGGAGCGGGGCGCGGAGGCAAAGGAGACGCCATAGGCCTTGACGAAGCAAGTGACAGCCAGCGCGCCGGTAATGGCAAGTGCGACGGCAGCGAACACTGCCACGATCATAACGGCCTTGTCGCCCTGCATGGCGGCGTTGAACAGCGACTGGTAGGTAAACCACTCGGACACAAAGCCGTTGAAGGGCGGGATGGCCGAGATGGCCAGCGCACCAATGAGGAAGCAGATGGCCGTTGCCGGCATACGACGGAACAGGCCGCCCATCTTCTCCATATTGCGCGTACCCGTGGAGTACAGCAGTGCACCGGCGCCCAAGAACAGCTCGCCCTTAAACATCGCGTGGTTAAACGTGTGGTAGAGGGCGGCCATCAGAGCCAGGACGGCGATGCCGACCGAGTTGAGCGCCATGGCGGCCATGGAGGCGCCGACGCCGAGCAGAATGATGCCGATGTTCTCGACGGAGTGATAGGCCAGCAGGCGCTTGATGTCATGCTCCTGCAGGGCGAAGGCCACGCCGAGGACCGACGAGATCGCACCGAAGACCATGACCATAAGGCCCCACCAGACCTGAACGCCCGAGGCGGAGAGCAGGTCGAGGCCCACCTTGAGGATGCCGAAGATACCGATCTTGATCATGCCGCCGGACATGAGGGCCGACACGTTGGACGGCGCCTCGGGATGTGCCTTGGGCAGCCAGCCGTGCAGCGGGATGATACCGGCCTTGGCGCCAAAGCCAAAGAAGGCGAGCACGAAGCACACGGATGCGACCGCGGGGCTAAACTGCGTAGCGCGGAAATCCGCAAAGGCAAACGAGCCGCCGGCGAAGTTGGTCATGGTGAGGAAGCTCGCCATAATGAGCACAAAGCCCACGTGCGCGATCACAAAGTAGAGCCAACCGCCATGGATGGAGTTCTCTTTCTCCTCGATCACGACCAGGAAGTACGAGGTCAGCGACATGAGCTCAAAGGCGACCAGGAACCAAAACACGTTGTCGGCGGTGATGACGAGCATCATGGACGCCACGAAGGTGTTAAAGAAGAAGCCGGCGCGGCCCTTTTTGCCCGGGTACTCATCAAAGTAGTTGAGGCCGTAGATCGAACCGGCAAACGCGAGCACCGAGATGAGTGCCACGAACAGGCCGGACAGCTGATTGAGCAGCAGCTGGAAATGGGCAAACGGGAAAAACACGATGGTGTCGACCGACGTGACATCGCCCAGCACGGCCTGGATACCGGCCACAAACGAAAGCACCGCGGCGACGGCGCCGATAAGGCAGCCGGCGGTCTTGGCGGCGTTATCGGCCTTGATCAGCAGAACTGAGGCGAGCGCACCGATGCACGAGACGGCAAGCGATGCGATAAACAGCGTCATGCTATCCATTGTTTACGCTCCCTTCTGCTTTCTCGGACAGGCCCTGGGCCACAGCGGTAACGTCGACGACCGGACCGTTTTCGATCGAGCGCAGGCGCTTGGCCTCGTCGAGCTCGCGATCGGCCGCGCCGCCCATGACGGTCAGTGCCTTGGTGGGGCACGCCGCCACACAATGCGGGCCGTCCGGATCGAAGGCGCACAGGTCGCACTTGACAGCGCAGGTGTACTGGCCGGGAGCCCACGTAAGCAGGCTGCTCAGGGACTTAGGATACGAAGGCGTCGGGTCGCACATGCCTGCGACACCGGCGATAGACGTGCCATCGGGATGGATGGCTCCGAAGGGGCACGCGATGGCGCACAGTCTGCACCCGATGCACTCCTGCTCCTTGACGTGGATGCGATCGCCATCGTGCTCGATGGCATTCACCGGGCAAACCTCGGCGCAGGGGGCACCCTCGCAATGGTGGCAGGCAAGGGCGGCCGAAATACCGCCGGTCTTCACGAGCGCCAGGCGCGGCGTATCCTGAAGACCCTGCATCCGGTGGGCGTCGGCACAGGCGGACTGGCATGTTCCGCAGCCGATGCACCTCTCCGGGTTGATGTCGATGAAGCGGTTCATCCCCACTTCCTTTCAAAATAACGGGCCGGGCTCCCGAACGTACGGGACGCCCGGCCCAAAAAGCCAACGAGAACGGGACTACACGATTTGATTCACGTGCGTCTCGTCGTCGAACTTGGCGGCGCCGGGCTCAACGTCCTGGGGAGCGGCGGCGTCCACCAGAGCCTGCTTGAGCTCGGTGTACTGACGCTCCACCTCGCCCTCGGCCCAGACCTGGTCGGCGATAGCGTCGACCTGGCAGGCGGAGAACTTGTCCTCGGGCGTATGCGAGACCGGGTCGACCTTGTGAATGGTCAGCTCGTTGCACTTGCCGATCCACCACTGGTAGGTCATGTAGACCGTGCCCTTGTTGATGCGATCGCTCACGTCGGCGCGGCTGTATACCTGGCCGCGGCGGCTGTGAATCGAGACGATGTCGCCATTCTTGATGCCGCGCGCCTGGGCGTCCGCGGGATTCATACGGACAAAGCCGGGCTCGTCGGCGAGCAGCGCCAGCGTCTTGCAGTTGCCGGTCATCGAGCGGCAGCTGTAGTGGCCGACCTCGCGGACGGTGCACAGGATGAGCGGGTACTCATCGTCGGGAAGCTCGGAGGGTGCCTCCCAGTCGTGCGCCATCAGGTTGGCGCGGCCGTCCTTGGTGGTGAACTTGCCACCAGCGAACATGTCGGGCGTACCGTGGTCGTTCACATCGGTGCTCTTGACGGGCCACTGGGCGTAACCGCCCTCGGGAGCCATCTTCTCGTAGGTCGCGCCCACAAAGTTGGGGCACAGGCTAATGCACTCGTTCCAGATCTGCTCGGTGTTGTCGTAGTGCATGGGATAGCCCATGCGCGTGGACAGGTCCGCGAAGATCTCCCAGTCGTGACGGCACTCGCCCTTGGGCGGAACAGCCGCGTCAAAGTGCTGGAAGCTACGATCGGATGCGGTAAAGACACCCTCGTGCTCGCCCCAAGAGGTGGCAGGCAGGATGACGTCGGCGAGCATGGTCGTCTGCGTCATAAAGATGTCCTGGCAAATGAACAGATCCAACTCGGAGAGCGTCTTGCGCATACCGGCCGAATCGGGCTCGGTCTGCACCGGGTCCTCGCCGTAGTTGTAGAAGCAGTGCACCTTGCCCTCGTCGACCAGGTGGCCCAGGTCGGTGAGCTTATAGCCCTCCTCGAGCGGGAGCTTTTCCTCGGGCACGCCCCAAGCCTTGGCAAACTTGGCGCGCACTGCCGGGTCGGTGACCTTCTGGTAGCCAGGGTACAGGTTGGGCAGCATGCCCATATCGCAGGAGCCCTGGACGTTGTTCTGACCACGCACGGGCGCGAGGCCGGAATTGGGTTTGCCGATCTGGCCGGCAACACAGGCGATGGAGGCGATGGTGTGCACCGTCTTCAGGTTCTGCTTCTGCTGGCATACGCCCATGCCCCAGCCAATGATGGCAGAGGGCTTCGCCGTGGCGTACATCTCGGCAGCTTGGTGGATCAACGCGGGCTCAACACCCGTGATGTCCTGTACGGATTCGGGAGTGTAGTTCTTGATGGTCTCCCACCACTCGTCAAAGCCGTTCGTGTGCTCGGCGACGAATTCCTTGTCGTAGAGGCCATCGTTGACCAAGCAGTTGGCAAAGGCGTTGAGGAACGCGACGTTGCAACCGTTCTTGATCGGAAGGTAGAGATCGGCGATACGCGCGGTTTCGATATGGCGCGGATCGGCGACGATGATCTTGCAACCCTTTTCTTTGGCTCGCACGATACGCCTTGCGACGATGGGGTGCGAATCGGCAGGGTTATAGCCGAAGAGGAAAATGCAGCCCGCATCCTCCATACCGGGGATGGAGCATGACATGCAACCTGAACCAACCGTGTCCATCAGACCGAGGACAGTAGGGCCGTGTCAAGTACGGGCGCAGTTGTCTACGCTGTGGGTGCCGATGCACGCACGCGTAAACTTCTGCATGACGTAATTCGCCTCATTGCCGCCGCCTCGCGAGGAGCCGGTGGTCATGACGGCGTTAGGACCATATTCGTCAATTATGGCCTGCATCTTAGATGCGGTGAAATCCAGTGCCTCGTCCCAGCTTACGCGCTCAAGATCCGCGCCCTTAGTGCGGCGGATCATCGGGTGCAGTACGCGAGGAGTCAAGATCTTGGTGTCGTTGATGAAGTCGTAGCCGCTCATGCCCTTAAGGCACAGCTCGCCCTGATTGGTGATGCCGTTGAGCGGTTCGGTACCCACGACCTGGCCGTTTTGGACCAAGAGGTTAAACTGGCAACCGGCGCCGCAGTACGGGCAGATCACTTTATGCTTCTCCATGACACCCTCCTTCCTTTCTCTGCTACCGAATACTCGGTACTTATTTGACAATCATTGGGCCTGTCGCCCGACGCTTACGCCTCGTTTTCGATGGTGGCGCGGGCACGCTCGGCAGTCAGTTCTGCCAGACGCTCCTCGTCTACCAGGGTGAGGCCCTTGGTCGGACACGCCTCGGCACACGCCGGACCGCCGGGACGGTCCACGCACAGGTCGCACTTGAGCACGAAGCTCTTAGTCTGCGAACCCACGCGCACGTCGCCCATCAAGACGGGGACCTGCGTGGTCGCCACGCTCACGGCGCCAAAGGGGCATGCCATGACGCAGCTCTTGCAACCGATGCAGTTGTCCTCGTTGACGCCGATGCGATGGTTCTTTGGATCAAAGAACAAGGCGCCCGTAGGACAGGCCTTGGCGCACGGAGCGTCCTCGCAGTGGTGACATGCCACCGGCGCGGAAATCTCGTAGGTGCGCGTTACGCGCAAGCGAGGTGCGGCGATGTTGCCGGGAATATCGTGTGCCTCGATGCACGCCGCCATACAGGTTTGGCACCCAATGCAGCGTGAAGAATCAGCCACGACTCGTTTATTGCCCATGTTGTTCACTCCCTCCTGAATCCCATGCCGGAGAGACCCTGTCGACGTTGCCCCGGACCGCCCGTGGTCCGGCATCGGCGTATCGAAGCGCATGCGGCGAAACAGGCGCTTCGATAGAGTTCCTCCAACGATATACAGGCTAAATATACGCAGTTGCAGGTGGCAAACTTGAGCATAGGCCCTGCAATACGGGTGTATTGCAGGGGTTTTGGCAGGTTGGAATTATTCTCTAGAAGCTATAAAGGTGAGTGTATTACATGCGTACACCTCTGAGATTTTTACGCGCTCTCATTTTGGATGTACTACGCTTGTATTCAAGTTAATGGTTATTTACTTGAGCGAAATAAAGTAATAGTTATAAGATGCTCTGGTATCGGCACGTGCCGCATTTGACCGACTATATTACACGCTCATTAAGGGGGCCAGTGATGTCATCGACTCAAAAAAGAGCCATCCTGCAGGTGCGCATTCGCGAGGAAGACAAGCAGCATGCCGAGCATCTCTACGACGCCATGGGCACATCGCTTGCCGAGGCCGTTCGCCTTTTTGTCGCGCAGAGCATTTTGATGCGCAAGCTTCCCTTTCAACCGGTCGCCGTGCGCTCAAAGGACGGCACCGCCGCCTATGGATCGCTCAAAGCATATGGGGACCCCAATCGCCGCTCCGAGGAGCGCAATGCCTGGATTGAGTACCTTGCTACAGAAAGCGACGATTCGATTTTGGGTCCCGAGGAAGTAGATATCCATGAGTAGCACCATCATCGACGAGACCGTCATCCTACGCTACCTGCTTGACGACGAAGTTCTGTCACCGCGCGCCGCCAAGGTCATCGCCACACGCACCGCTCGCGTCTACCCCGAAATCATCACGCGCGTCGTGGTCACGCTGCGCGACGTCTATAAGGTTCCCCGCGTTGAGATTGCTGCGGCCTTGAAAAGGCTGCTCGATGACGTCATGGTCGACGAGCCCACCGTTGTCGCCCTTGCCGTCAAACTCTTTGGCAAGACCCATATGGACTTTACCGACTGCCTCCTCGCAGCCCGAACCGCCATCTACAACGATGATGTCGTGAGCTTTGGCAAGCCCATCATCCAAGGCATGATCGATTACCGTCGCAAGCGCCAAACCGCTGCCGAAGTCCGCGACCGTGCCGCCGAAGCCCGCGACCGCGCCGCCGAAGCCCGCAGCCGAAGCACCGACTCCACCATCGACAAGCTCCGCCACCAATCCCGCCACTAGCCCCATCCCACCCTAAGTTGAGATCGGAAGA
>CABRNM010000012.1 GCA_902472315.1 uncultured Collinsella sp. | reverse complement strand
CCCGCGACCCCAACCTTGGCAAGGTTGTGCTCTACCAACTGAGCCATGTCCGCTTGCGGGTTATTAATTTACGCGAGTTGTCCAAAAGACGCAAGTACTTTTTTCAAAAAACTTGTCTGCCGCATGTTCTTAGTAGCTAAACGCGCTAAAGCGATTGGCTAGGCACACGATTCCAGCGCTCCGCTAAACAGCTTCACCATCTGCACGCGCGTGCCGGCGCCGTCCGTACGACGAGCAACCTCCACGTTATCGACGAGCATACGCATAAGCTTGATGCCACGGCCGCGTTCCTCGGATGCGACCGGTTCGCTCGTTTCATCGATAGAATAGCCGGCACCTCGATCAAGCACCTCAACCACAACGCGATCGCCATAGGCCTGAACCGTCAGGACGCACCCGATACCGCCCGCATGGTCATAGGCATTACCCAGCGCCTCCCCCGACGCCAATGCGACATCGTAGCGCTCGTCACGGCGCAACGGAAGCGATTCAAGGAGTTCGGCGATGCGATGTCGGTAGTATGGAAGATTCTCGATACCCTGACGGACCTCAACGCTCTTACTCCAGCGAGGCAGCTCCCCCACCGGAATGGCAGGAATTGACTCCCGTGCCGGCCCCACGACATGAAGGATATCGACAAGACGAGCAATCTCCAAAAAGCGAACAACTTCACCTGATGCATTGACGAGCGAAAGCAGGCCTTCTCGCCTCATAAGCTCACGAGCGCGCGTAAGCAGGAATGCCAAGCCCGTAGAATCGATAAAGCTAACAGCCTGACAGTTGATGACGACACGACGCACGCCGCGGCCAATCAAAGCATCCAACCGCCGACGCAGCGCAGGCACCGTGGCGATGTCGATATCGCCTGGTGGCGTCAAAACCGCTATGTCATTCCACTCATTCATACGACCATGGTTCCCCAAAAAAGCCCACTCGATGCATTCGTTTCCCCAACCGTACGGATTCAGCCCGCCCAGCGTCGTCTATGAACGACCCCGTAAAAACTCAAGGGACACCAATGCAATGTCATCGTCCAGCGCCGATTCGGTAAATCGGTCAAGCTCGCCCAAGACCTTGCCGCAAATGCCCGATACGCCCTCACCCGAGACAGAGAGCAGAAGGTCGCGCAAGCGCTGCTCGCCAAAGAACGCTCCGGTGCGGTCGCGGGCCTCAATCGTTCCATCCGTATACATGAAGAGCATGTCGCCGGGGGCAAACGTAAACACGCCTGTCTCGTACACCATGCTCTCAAAGGCACCGATTACGCCCGATTGGCATCCAAGCAGCTCAACCTCTCCCCCACGGGCCTCGCCGCCACCCAGCGGCATCGACTCTGGCCTGATGACCATGGTCGGAGGATGGCCCGCCGAACAATACGTTGCGCGTCCGGCTTTAAGGTCAATCTTGGCGATAAAGGCCGTCACGAACGTCTCGACCCTCGAAAAGCCCATGAGCATGCTGTTAAGGGAGCGTGCCATGCGGGCCGGTCCAGCGCCCTCCCAGGCATATGCCGTCAGGGCCGTCTTGACGAGCGCGGACATCGATGCGGCCTCAATGCCTTTGCCAGACACATCACCCAGAATCATGACGGCGCAGTCGTCGGGAAGACGAATGAGCGTATAGAAATCGCCTCCGACCAACGCCGAATTCGTGGCCGACAGGTACACCGAATCGGTTGCGATACCCGGAACATCCCCCAGGGAATTTCTCATGCCAATCTGGAGCGTCTGAGCGATATGGCGCTCCTCGCGCTTTTGAGATTCGCCTTCGTAGATCAGTTCAAAGTCATGCGCCAAGTGCACCAAGTAGTCATATTCAAGGTCATCAATCGGCTCTTGGCTACCATCACGAAGCAGCAGCGCGCGCGTCGTCGGGCTCTTCGCAACAGAAGCAGGAACAATCGCGTCGTTACTGTGCTTGCCATCGCCCTCAGAGCGCGGGTGCCCCGCCTCGATGCCGGAGTCGACGTAGAGACCTTGACAAGGCAGACCATGCGCCCTAAGCCAGCCTCCCATAGGCATCGATTCGTCAACGCGAGTTATACGGACGTGTTTAAGGTCCTCGGCACTCGTACCCCCCAAAACAGATGCCTCAAAGCCATCAGGGCCAGCCCCCAGACGTGCCGCTGGCGCCGTCGTGGAAAAGAAAAGCTTCTCGGGATCGTCCGGCAAAGCAACGCGACTGCCGCCTTCAAAATCTATGACGTAGGAATCCAGACTGGCGTCATACTCAACAGGGCAAAAATGGCAGTTGAGCATATTGCAGATCTCGGACGATACCGCCTGGGTAGCCGCGACGGAATCGTCTAGAAAGGTAAACAACTCATCACGTAAGACATTGAGCGAGCGGCCAAGCTCGGCCGTGCGACGAGAGCGAAGACTCGATGCCATGCCGACCAGTTGGATAGACAAGTAATCGCAAATGACCTCGAGTACATTAACGTCATAGGCGAGCGGTGCCTGGGGGCGTTTCCAACCAACTTCCAGCACGCCAAGGATCTGCGTACCGTAAAAAACGGGAAGACAGATCTCGCTGCGGTACGGAGGCATATCCTGCACGCGCAACAGGTGCTTAGAACGATTGTCCAAGTCCATGAACATACCGGAGGCGGCCTTATCGCCCTCAAGGTCCTGTTGAATCGACAAGCGACAGGCACGCGACTCACGAAGAACATACGTCGGAATGCCAGCGCCATACGGCAAAAACTCAGGCAGGTAGCTGTCGTACAGCTCCTTGGAAACACCGCGAAGTTTAAAACCGCCGCTCTCAGAAAAATAGATAGCGGCACCCGAAGCATCGAGCGTTCCTACAAGCTGGTTCAAAACAGTATCAAGCAGGCTGGGTAACTCATCGGAGCCCACAGTGCTCATAATGACCGAGAGCGTGCCAGAGAGACGCTTGTTCGCCACTCTAAGCTCCGATAACGCACGCTTGAGTTGACGGTCGTGAGAATACTGTTCTTCGATGCTATGGAGCGCCACCAGGACACGTGGCGCGCGGCGCCCAAAGATGCGTGGAGGCGTCACGGAGCCCGCACGAACCAAGACGGGGATAAAGGAGCCGTCACTCAGCTTGAGCATCAGTTCGTTCTCGGAGCCATCAGTTTCAAATGGCAGACGATGTTCCGTCGCACGTTCAAAAGCGGATGAGTACAGGACGTCTTTAACATCTCCACCGATGACGTCGGCGCGTTCCTCGCACATCAAACCAAGTAAGCGATTATTCACATGCAGAATTGTTCCGTCGAGCTCGCAGATGATGACAGCATCGCTCGTGATCTCGACTAGTTGGGCAACGTCTGCCCACTCGTTGCGTTCAAGCGTTTCCATCGTGGACCCCACCGTCTATCGGTAACAAAAAAGCCTCCGAAGAGGCTTCTCAAATGCGATGGTGTCGGAGGCGGGACTTGAACCCGCATGACCAAAAAGCGGTCACTAGCACCTCAAGCTAGCGCGTCTGCCAATTCCGCCACTCCGACATGCTATGTTGTTGATTCACGGTTCGTTTTGTTGGACCCGCGCGTTCAACGAGGAAGATAATAACCTATGATTCGAGAACTGTGCAAGCACTTTTTTGAAAAAAGTTTACGAATTTGTAAATGCGCAGGTAGACTGACCTGTTCGGGCAGGAATGAGGTTGCTTTCCAACGCGTCCTCGGGCATGCGGCATTATTTTGATCCGCGCTTCGCGCTACAAAATAATGCCGCCCCCTGCGGAATGCGTTGGAAAGCAACCTCATTCCTGCCCTAGGGGCACGTACTCCAGGCACCGTTCTCAAACATGTTTTGAGGGCTGATGCAAATTTAGTGGCTCGGCTTTGCCGAGCCCTTATATGGGGAGGCCGGAGCCAAGGCTCCGGCCTCACACAATTCCCTATCAGATTAAGCGAGCGATCAGGGAATCGCACTCCCCCTGCCGAGTTAACGTAGGGCCCGCCCTGGTGTTACTTTTCAGAACACTCCGCACTGATATTTTCTGTATTGAAGACGTCGATGATGCGCCCGTATACCATTGACGTCGACACCATCAGACGCGGTCCGCGCGGTGACCCCACATTCCGCTGGCGCCCACAGGGCTGCCCTCGTTTCCTGACATGTCCCGCGCGGGCCGCGGCGAGCCGAGACCGCCGCATGACCTAATAGGAGCATGGAGCGATACCGCGGACCCGAACAACCGCATTCTATCGCGCCCCGTCAGTGTGCCGTCTGCCCGGTCCAGGCGAGCACGGAAAGAACGGAGCGAGACATGAGAACCGAATCGACACCCGGCGCCCGCGGGCCGGTCTTCTGCGGGGTCGACACCCACGCCGACTCGCACTGGCTGTGCGTCCTGGACTGGAGGGGCCGCAAGGTCCTGTCCCGCCGGTTCCCCGCCGACGCGGCGGGCTACGAGGCGCTCGCCGGGGCGGTGAAGGCGCGGACCTCGGCGATCAACACCGCGAGGTCGCTGCTCACCACCGCCCCGGAGGGGCTCAGGTCGAGGTTCCGCGGCATGGGAGGGCCGAGGCTGATGGAGGAGCTCCCCTCCGTGCGCGCCGAGGGCGCGCTGGGCGCCGCGCTCGGCGCGCTGGCGGACCTGTGGGCGGCGGCGCGCGACGCGGCGCTCGACATGGAGCGCGCGATCGAGGCGTCCCTGGAGGAGAACTGCCCCGCGCTGCTGGCGATGTACGGGTGCGGGCCCGTGAGCGCGGCCAAGCTCGCGGTCGCGGCCGGGGACAACCCGGGCAGGCTGCGCTCCGAGGCGTCGTTCGCGGCGATATGCGGGGCCTGCCCCATCCCCGCCTCGAGCGGCAAGACCGTGAGGCACAGGCTCAACAGGGGCGGCGACCGGCAGGCGAACAGCGCGCTGCACGAGATCGCGAGGCAGAGGGTCATGCGCGACCCCGAGACCGCCGAGTACGCCGAGAGGGCCAGGGGGCGGGGAAAGAGCGACAGGGAGGTCATGAGGTGCCTCAAGCGCTACGTGGCCAGGGAGGCGTACCGGGCGCTGATGCACCCGCACGAGATCAGGAGGCCCGAGGACGCCTCGGAGCTCGTGGCGGCCAGGCGCGCGGCGAGGGTCAGCCAGGTGAGGGCGGCGTCCATATTGGGAACCAGCGAGAAGTACATCTCGATGCTGGAGAGGGGACAAAGGGAGCTCAAGCCCATAAGGAGGGCCTACGAGGCATGGGTCGAGGCCGGACTTCCGCTCGATTGGGACAGGCAGGCCTTCGAGGCCGAGCGCAAAAAGGATTCTAAAAAACACCTTGCCAAATAGGAGCGTCAGGACGCAAGAAACCCCCGCCGCACGAAGTGCGCAGCGGGGGTTTCTTGCATGTCCGAGGACGTTCTGAAAAGAAACACCAGGGCGGGCCCGGACGAGAACAACCGACTACAGGTCGATGTGCGATTCCTTGATCGGGAACGGCCCGGCGAAGTGGCAGGCACAGCAGTGACCCGGTGCAACTTCCTTAAACTCGGGGAGCTTCTCGGAGCAGATACCCTGCGCGATCGGGCAACGCGTGTGGAAACGGCAGCCGGTCGGCGGATCCAGCGGCGACGGCGGATCGCCAGCGAGGATGATGCGCTTGCGGGTCTTCTGGATATCAGGATCGGGAACCGGCACGGCAGACAGCAGCGACTGCGTGTACGGATGGTGAGGCTCGCTATAGAGCGTCTTCCAGTCCGAAACCTCGACCATCTTACCCAGATACATAACGGCAACGCGATCGGAGATGTGCTGTACGACGGACAGGTCGTGTGCGATAAACAGATACGCGGTACCGAACTTGTCCTGCAGTTCCTTGAGCAGGTTCAGAACCTGGGCCTGAATGGACACATCCAGAGCGGATACCGGCTCGTCACAGATAATCAGCTTGGGCTTCAGCGCAAAAGCGCGGGCAATACCGACACGCTGACGCTGGCCGCCCGAGAACTCATGCGGATAGCGGTTGATGTGCTCGGGGTTCAGTCCAACGACGTCGAGAAGCTCACGGACGCGCTCAATGCGCTCCTCCTTGGTACCCACACCATGAATGGTCATGGGCTCGGAGACAATCTCACCGATGGTCATACGAGGGTTGAGCGAAGCATAAGGATCCTGGAAGATAAACTGCATCTCACGACGCATGTCCTTGATCTCATGCTTGCTCATCTCGGCAACATCTTTGCCCTGGAAGAACACCTTGCCGGCGGTCGGCTTGGTCAGACGCATGATAGTGCGGCCCGTGGTGGATTTACCGCAACCAGACTCGCCAACCAGACCAAAGGTCTCGCCAGGATAAATCTCAAAAGAGATGTCGTTTACAGCAGAGACGACGCGCTTGGAAAAACGCTTGGCGAACATGCCGGACTCTGCGGGAAACTCCTTGGAGAGGTGCTCGACCTTCAGCAGTGGAGTGCGCTCGTTATTGTCTGCCATTTACGCCTCGCCTCCCTTCTTGGAATCCTTGCGCGTACGGGACGTCTCAGGAGCGTTCTTGAGGAACTCGGGGTCACCGGAATAGTGGCACGCAGAATAGTGACCGGACTCGGTGACAACGCGCTCAGGGCGCTGCTTGCGGCACTTGTCCGTCGCGTAGGGGCAACGAGGAGAGAAGACGCAGCCCTCAGGCAGGTTCATGAGCGAAGGCGGGTTGCCGTGAATCGGCGTCAGCGGCTTCTTCTCTTCGATTGCCTGCTCCGGGATGGAGCGGATAAGACCCCAGGTGTAGGGGTGGCGGCTCTCGTAGAAGATTTCCTCAGCAGTACCGAACTCAACGGGGCGGCCGGCGTACATAACCATGATCTTATCGGCCATATCGGCGACAACACCCAGGTCATGGGTAATCATGATGATGGCGTTGCCGTTCTTCTCCTGCATCTCCTGCATGAGCTCGATAATCTGAGCCTGGATGGTAACGTCCAGGGCAGTCGTGGGCTCGTCGGCAATCAGAATATCGGGATCGCAGGCAAGGGCCATGGCAATCATGACTCGCTGACGCATACCGCCAGAGAACTGGTGCGGATACTCATTGACGCGCTTCTCGGGCTCGGGGATACCCACGAGGTCCAAAAGCTCGGTGGCACGCTTGAGCGCCTCCTGCTTGGAGTAGCCACGGTGCAGACGAAGACCCTCGCCCACCTGCCTGCCGATCTTATAGACCGGGTTCAAGGAGGTCATAGGATCCTGGAAGATCATCGCGATATCGTTGCCGCGAATGTGCTGCATCTCTTCCTCGGTCATTTCGAGGATGGAGCGGCCGCGATAGCGAACGTCACCGCCCTCGATCTTTCCCGGAGGCATCGAGATGAGGCCCATGATGGTCATGGCGGTCACGGACTTACCGGAGCCGGACTCACCGACGACGCCCAGGGTTTCGCCGCGATCGAGCGTGTAGGAGACACCGTCGACAGCGCGAACAACGCCATCCTCGGTGTGGAAATACATCTTAAGGTCATCGACCTCGAGCAGATGCTGGCCCTCAGGAACCGGCTGGTCCTTCAGGTCCACATAGTTCTTGTTCTTCTTCATCCTTATGCGTCCTTCATCTTGACGTCGAGGGCGTCGCGCAGACCGTCACCCAGCAGGGTGAAGGCGAGCACCGTCGAGAGAATTGCCAGACCGGGCATGATCATCATCCAGGGAGCGGTCAGAAGATACTGCTGACCGTCCTGAATCATGGAGCCCCACGAAGGCGTAGGCGGAATAACGCCCATGCCGAGGAAGGACAGAGCGGACTCGGTCAGAATGGCGCCACCAATGTTCATGGTCGCGTAGACCACGATGGAGGCGACGGAGTTCGGGAAGATGTGACGCACGACGATACGAGCATCAGATGCACCCATCGCGCGCGCTGCATCAACATAGTCGTTTTCCTTGACCGTCAAGATTGCAGAGCGGAAGACGCGCGCAATCGAAGGCCAGCCAAGAATGCCGATGGCGATAAAGACGTTCTGAAGACCACGGCCGATAACGGCGATCATGGCGACAACGAACAGCACGTACGGGAACGCCAGGAAGATGTCCGCACAGCGCATGATGATCGTATCCCAAATGCCGCCGTAGAAACCGGCCAGGGCGCCCATGACCAGGCCGATCAATGTGGAGATGGCGGTGGCCATGATACCGACAGAAAGCGAAACGCGTGCACCGTAGATAACGCGGACGAGAATGTCGCGACCGAGGGCATCGGTGCCAAACGGGTGCTCGGCACACGGAGCCAGTAGCGATGTCTCGGCCATGGTGGTCGAATCGGAAGCCGTCGGCGAACCGAGCCAGGGCTTAGCCCACAGATCTGCGGTCAGGGCAACCACAACGACGATGATGATCCAGCAGACACCGATAACGGCGAGCTTGTTCTTACGAAGACGCTTAAAAGCGTCGCCCCACAGCGTGCGGGACTTGGCGGGAGCAGATGCGACCTTGGTGGCGGTAGCCTGCTCCTGAGACTGAGAATCAGTTTCCTGCATGAGACGTACCTCCCTTAGGCCTTATCCGACGGACCGCCAAGGCGGATGCGCGGGTCGAGGAATGCATAGCTAATGTCGACGAGCAGGTTGATCACCATGACGACGACAACGATGAGCGTAACGCCGCCCATAACGATGGGCCAGTCACGCATGCTAATGGCGCGATAGACCTCATAGCCGATACCGGGCCAGTTGAAGACCGTCTCGGTCAGGATGGCGCCCGAAAGCATGCCGCCAAAGTCGACACCAATATAGGTAACGACGGGGATGAGTGCATTCTTAAGCGCATGCTTGACGATGATCGCACGATTGGAGAGACCCTTGGCCTTTGCCGTACGGATGTAATCCTGGTTCATGACGTCAAGCAGCTGCGAGCGCATAATGCGCGCAGCATAAGCGGTCGAAACCGAAGCCAGCGTAATGGTCGGAAGCACATAGTGCATCCAATCCTGATACTGAGAGCTGGAACCGCCGGCACCCGAGATCGGCATGGAGATTGCACCGCCCGTGGCGTCCTTGAGGATGACGCCAAAGAACAGCTGCAGCAACATACCGAGCCAGAAGGCCGGGACCGCAACGAGGATCGACGTGGTGAGCGTTACCAAAATATCCCAGAAGGAATAACGCTTTACCGCCGAAATGATACCCGCACCGATACCCATAATTGCCTCGAGCACGATGGCGCACGCGGCAAGTTTGACCGTATACGGATACTTCTGGGCAAAGATTTCCGTAACCGGCAGCTTGCGCTGATACGAATTGCCCAGATCGCCATGAAGCAGGCCGTTCATGTAATACAAGTAACGGTCCACGAGCGACGTTTGAACGGGGTCGCCGTTCTCGTCAAGGATCGCGTTGCCGTCATCGTCCGTCTGGACCAGGTGATAGCGAACGCGAAGCTGAAGCTCCACCTCGGGGGACAGAGCCTTGTCTCCACCGATCAGCTTGATCGGATCTCCCGGCACGATATTCTGGAGGGCGAACAGAATCAGCGTAACGCCCAAAAACACCGGGATGAACTGAAGCACACGTTTAACGATGTACTTACCCATACCACTCCCCTATCTAGGGATTAACCTAAATGGGATGCCGATCGCCAGACCGGCATCCCAAAATTACCATCAGCCAGTTTACCCCAGGTTAGGGAGAACTGTATGTTTCCCATGAGGTCTACGTAAATACTTGACCCTCACGGAAGCTGCAAACTCTTAGGCGAGCTCAGCGGTACCCAGATCGGCGTGCTTCTGCGGATCGACATAGAGGTGCTTAATGCGATCGGAGCCGGCGATGGTGTGCGTGTAGAACATAATCGGGATGACCGGGCAGTCGGCAGCGACCATTGCGTCGGCCTCCTGCATCTTAGCGACGCGCTCCTCGTCGTCAACAATAGTACGAGCCTCGTCGACCTTGGCGTCGAACTCGGGGTTGTTGTAACCGGAGCGGTTGTCGCCACCGAGGGAGTCGGAGTGGAACAGCGGATACAGGAAGTTGTCCATGATCGGGTAGTCGGCAATCCAACCCAGACGACCGAACTGATAGTTAAAGTTCTGATACTGCTCGAGCAGGGCAGACCACTCAGGGGTATCGGAGACAGCGGTAACGCCAACCTTGGCGAGGTCACCGATGATGGACTCCATGATCTCCTTGTGACCGCCGTCCTGGTTGTAGGACAGGGTCACGCTAATGCCACGATCCCCGTTAGCGCCAGCGGGAGCAACCTTGTCGAGGTACTCGTTAGCCTTGTCGACATCGTAGGCGCAGAACTCCCATGCGCCCTCCTTGTAGCCATCGATGCCCGGAGGAACAATGCCGTCGGCAGGAGTACGGGTACCCTTGAAGATGGTCTTGCAGATGGCCTCACGGTTGATGGCCAGGGAGATACCCCTGCGCAGGTCGGCGTTGCTGAACGGCTCGGCCGTGGTGTTGCAGGTCAGATAGTACGTGGAAGGCTCGGCGCCGAGCAGCATGCGCTCGCCGTCACCCATGGTGTAGCCGTCCTTGGACACGCCGCGATCCTTCTTGGCGGCGTCGATCTGAGCGACGGGAACGTCGCAGACATCG
The DNA here is from genome assembly GCA_902472315.1 of uncultured Collinsella sp. Lineage (GTDB taxonomy): Bacteria > Actinomycetota > Coriobacteriia > Coriobacteriales > Coriobacteriaceae > Collinsella. Next base: position 34,799 of record CABRNM010000012.1, on the reverse strand, counting down.
AGGTTACCGGCCTGGAACTCCTTGTAGGCGGTCTCCATGTCCTTGATGACCTGGAAGTGGATGCCATCGATCTTGGCCTTGTCGCCATAGTAATCGTCGAACTTCTTGACGTTGATCTCCTGGCCATCCTCCCACTTGCCGTCCATCATGAACGGGCCGTTACCGACCGGGGCGAGGTAGAAGCTCTTGACATCGGACTCGGCGCACTCGGGAACCGGGGCCAGAGCCGGGTGAGAGGCGACGAAGGGGAAGTCGGCGTAAGCGGAAGCCAGCTTGACGACGAGGGTCTCATCGTCGGGGCAGGTAACACCGCTGAGCTCGGTAGCGTTACCGGCAAGCAGATCGTCATAGCCCTCGACCATGGAAAGGTGATAGGAGACCTCGGAAGGGCCGTACTCGGTAGCGACAGCCGACTTGGTGTTGACCAGACGCTCCCAACCGAGCTTGAAGGACTTGGAGGTAACGTCGTCACCGTTGTGGAACTTGGCCTTCTTGATCTTGAAGGTGAACTCGGTGGCGTCGTCGTTGGCCTCGAAGGACTCGCAAGCCAGCGGAACGATCTCGCCCTTCTCGGCGTCATAAGAGGTCAGAGCATCAAAGAGCTGGTACTCGACCTGAGTGCCCTGGTCCTCCTGGACATTGTAGGGGTCGATGCAGACCGGGTTGTTGATGTAGAAGTTCAGCTTCGAACCGGACTCAGAACCGGAAGCGTCGCCGCCCTTCTTGCCGCATGCGGCAAGAAAAGCCATGGAGCTCGCAGCAAGGGTACCGCCGACAAAGGCGCGACGACCCATAACGGGCTGGTGGAACATAGAATCAGCCATGCCATCCTCCTTATGAGATAGGACAAAGAAATGTTCAGTCGGACACATGTCGAGACAATCCGATCCGAACCATCAAAACGCCGCCCGTTGCTATGGCTGGTTATGCACAACGAACCAACGTTTCGCAATACAGTAGCGCATTTTATGCACGATTTGGGGCTAATTCCGGTCAACGGTCGAGAATTTCTTTAGTTAGGCGAAGTATGTGGGGATATTTTGGCTCTGTTACAAATATGTAAACAAAAAGGGTCCCGCACTTGCGGAACCCTTTTCAAGTATTTATGTGGCTCGTGCTTAGTAGCCGACGATACCCTGCGGGAAGAAGAACATGCACAGGACGACACACACGGCAAAAACGACGGCCATAATTACCGTCAGGCGATCGAGGTTCTGCTCCATGACGCCCGTGGCTGAGCTGGAGTTATACAGCGAGCTAGCGATCATATCCGAAACGCCGGTGCCCTTACCAGAGTGCATCAGGACGAGAATCGTCAGCGCCACGGCAGAGACAGCCCAAACGACAAACAGAAGAATCTGAAACGGACCCATAGATAAGCTCCTTAATAGAACAATTCAAACTCCAGTACTGTACCACAACCCCCAGCACTCCCCCATCAGCCATTTGGTGACGAGGTAGAAATAGCGCAAAAAAGAGGGTTGTCCGGTTGTGGACAACCCCCTTACTAGAAAACGGTATTTGTTTTCTATTAGGCCTCGGTGGCGAGTACGCGACCCGTCATCTCGGCGGAAGGCTCAATACCAGCCATGGTGAGCATAGTCGGAGCGATATCGGAGAGACGGCCGTCCTCGATACCGGTAAGCTGTGCCTTCTCATCAACGATGATGAACGGCACGCGGTTGGTGGTGTGAGCCGTGAACGGATGCTTGGAACCGTCGGAAGCGACGTCAAACATGTGATCGGCGTTGCCGTGGTCGGCGGTGATCAGCGCAAAGCCGCCCTTGGCGAGAATCGCCGGGACAACCTTGGACAGGGCATCGTCAACGGCCTCGACAGCCTTAACGGCAGCGTCGAACACGCCGGTATGGCCAACCATGTCGCAGTTTGCGAAGTTCACGATGTAGAAATCAGCGCGATCCTCGTTGATGGCGGCGACAAGCTTCTCAGTAACCTCGGGAGCGCTCATCTCAGGCTGCAGATCGTAGGTAGCGACCTTGGGGGAAGCGACGAGCACGCGCTCCTCGCCCTCCTTGGGCTCCTCGATGCCGCCGTTGAGGAAGAACGTCACGTGGGCGTACTTCTCGGTCTCGGCGGTGTGCAGCTGCTTCAGGCCATTGGCGGCGATAACGTCGGCCAGGACGTTCTCGGGGAACGTCTTGGGGAAAGCGACCTCGACGTCAAACGTCGGGTCGTACTCAGTCATCGTCACAAAGTGCGAAAGCTTGATCTGCTCGCGCTCAAAGCCGTCGAACTCCTTGTCCGTGAACACGCGAGTCATCTGACGGGCGCGGTCGGGACGGAAGTTGAAGAAGATGGCCGCGTCACCCTCGTGGATGCCCTCGTTGTGGGCAGCAAAGGGCTCGACGAACTCATCGCCGCGCGGATCCTTCTCGTAGTAGGCCTTGATACCGGCAACGGGGTCGGTATCGGCATCGGACGCATTGACCATGACATCGTAGGCGCGCTGGATGCGCTCCCAACGGTTGTCGCGGTCCATGGCCCAATAACGGCCCGAGACGGTGGCAACGCGAGCGTCGCAACCGGTCTCCTCGGAGATCTTGGCCAGGAAGGCGCAGAACTCACTCATGTAACCGGCACCGGACTGCGGGTCGACGTCGCGGCCGTCCATAAAGGCGTGGACGCGAACGGTCTTGACACCGTGCTCGGCAGCCATCTTGACCAGAGCCTCGACGTGGTTCATGTGAGAATGAACACCGCCAGGACTCATAAGGCCCATGAGATGGAGAGTCTTGCCGTCAGCCTTGACATCGTCCATAGCCTTGACGAAAACCTCGTTCTTGGCGATGGAACCGTCCTTGATGGCATTGTTGATGCGCGAAAGCTCCTGGAACACGATGCGGCCGGCACCGATGTTGAGGTGACCCACCTCGGAGTTGCCCATCTGACCGTCGGGAAGGCCCACATCCTCGCCCGAAGCACCGAGCGTGGTGTGAGGATACTTCTCGTACAGGCTATCAAGGAAGGGCGTCTTAGCAGCGGCGACGGCGTTCTCGCCATCGGCCGGAGCCAGGCCACAGCCGTCCATGATGATCAGGAGTGCAGGAAGATGACGTTGTGCCATATGTCCTACTCGCCTGCCTTGACGACCATAGAAGCGAAGTCGGCAGCCTTGAGCGAAGCGCCGCCCACGAGGGCGCCGTCGACGTCGGGCTTGGCGACGAGCTCGGCGATGTTGCCGGGCTTGGCAGAGCCACCATAGAGAACGCGGATGCCGTTAGCGAGCTCCTCGCCGAACATCTCCTTGAGGGTCTCACGGATAGCGCCGCAGACCTCCTGAGCGTCCTCGGCGGTAGCGGTCTTGCCGGTGCCGATAGCCCAGATGGGCTCGTAGGCGACGACGACCTGCTTGGGGCAAGTGATCTCGAGACCCTCGAGACCAGCCTTGACCTGGTTCACGACGTGCTCGACATAGATGCCGGCCTCGCGGACCTCAAGAGACTCACCGCAGCAGAAGACGGGAACAAGACCGGCGGCAACGAGGGCCTTGGCCTTCTTGTTCTGATCCTCGTCGGTCTCGTGGAAGTAATCACGACGCTCGGAGTGACCGATGATGCAGTAGGTGCAGCCAGCGGACTTGAGCATGTCGCAAGAGGACTCACCGGTGAAGGCACCCTTGGCCTCCCAGTACACGTTCTGTGCACCGAGGGCGATGGGGGCAGCCTGAATGCGGTCATGAACCGTGGTGATGTCGATGGTCGGAGGGCAGACGAGCACCTCGACGCCAGCCGGAACCTCGGGCAGAGCCTGGGCCAGCTCGTCGGCGAGCTTGGCAGCCTCGGCGACGTCGTTGTTCATCTTCCAGTTACCAGCGATAAGAAGGGTGCGATTAGGCATCGAGAAGCGCCTCCACTCCGGGCAGGGCCTTACCCTCGACGAGCTCCATGGAAGCGCCACCGCCGGTGGAGATCCAGCTCATCTTGTCGGCCAGGTTAAACTTATTGACGGCTGCGACGGAATCGCCACCACCGATGATCGAGGTGCAATCAGCCTCGGCAACAGCCTCGGCGATAGCCTGGGTGCCATGAGCGAAGTTGTCGAACTCGAAGACGCCCATGGGGCCGTTCCAGAACACGGTCTTGGCGCCCTTGACGGCCTCGGCGTAGAGCTCCTCGGTCTTGGGGCCGATGTCCATACCCTCACGGTCGTCGGGGATAGCGTCGGAAGCGACAACCTCGGGGACAGCGTCCTCGCCAAAGTGATCGGCAACGCGGTTGTCGATGGGGAGCAGGATCTTGACACCCTTCTCCTCGGCCTTCTTGAGCATCTCGCCGGCGCGCTCGACCCAGTCCTCTTCCTTGAGGGACTGACCGACGGACAGGCCCTGAGCCAGGAAGAAGGTGTAGGCCATGCCGCCACCGATGATCAGGGTGTCAGCGGAGTCGATGAGGTGATCGAGAACGCCGATCTTGGAAGAAACCTTGGAACCGCCGACGATAGCGACGAAGGGGCGCTCGGGCTCGGCGAAGATGCCGGTCAGCGTGTCGACCTCCTTCTCGAGCAGGAAGCCAGCGACTGCAGGCAGGTAAGCGGCGGGGCCCACGACGGAACCCTGGGCGCGGTGAGCGGTGCCGAAGGCATCGAGAACGAAGACGTCACCATAGGAAGCGAGCTTCTTGGCGATCTCGGGATCGTTCTTCTTCTCACGCTTGTCGAAACGGACGTTCTCGAGAACGAGGACCTTGCCCGGCTCGACGGCGGCGACAGCCTCAGCAGCCTTCTCGCCGTAGGTGTCGGCGACAAAGGCAACGTCGAGACCAGAGAGCTCAGCGAGCTTCTTAGCGACAGGCTCAAGGGAGAGCTCAGGCTGGAAGCCGGTACCCTCGGGACGGCCGAGGTGGCTCATGAGGATGACGCGAGCGTTGTGCTCAACGAGGTAGTTGATGGTGGGCAGGGCAGCCTTGATACGGGTGGTGTCGCCAACGACGCCATCCTTGATAGGCACGTTGAAGTCAACGCGGACGAGAACGCGCTTGCCGTCGACATCGATGTCGCGGACGGTCTTCTTGGTAAAGGCCATGTTTGCTTCTACCTTTCGTACGTGTCTGCCTCCCATTACGGCAGACGATTTCCTATAAAAAGGGCGCGACCCTAGGGTGTAAGCCCTATGAGGCCGCGCCCTTCTTTAGACGCTCAACGAGCTATTCGCTAAAAGCTAAATTAAGCAACGAACTTCTCGAAGTACTTGATGGTGCGGACCATCTGAGAGGTGTAGGAGTTCTCGTTGTCGTACCAAGAGGTGACCTGAACGAGGGTCTGGCCGTTGCCGAGATCAGAGCACATGGTCTGAGTGGCGTCGAAGATGGAGCCGTGGGTCTCGCCGACGATGTCGCGGGAGACGATCTGGTCCTCGTTGTAAGCGAAGGTATCGGGGATGGTCTCGGCGTAGGCCTTCATGGCAGCGTTGACCTCGTCGACGGTGACCTTCTTGTCAACGACGGCGTAGAGGTTGGTCAGCGAGCCGGTCGGCGTCGGGACGCGCTGGGCGGCACCGATGAGCTTGCCGTTGAGCTCGGGGAGAACCAGGCCGATGGCCTTGGCAGCGCCCGTGGTGTTCGGGACGATGTTCTCGGAGCAGGCGCGGGAGCGACGGAAGTTGCCCTTGCGCTGCGGGCCGTCGAGCGGCATCTGGTCGCCGGTGAAGGCGTGGATGGTGGTCATGATGCCGGAGACGATGGGAGCGAAGTCGTTCAGACCCTTGGCCATCGGGGCGAGGCAGTTGGTGGTGCAGGAAGCAGCGGAGATGATGTTGTCCTCAGCGGTCAGCGTCTCATGGTTGACGTTGTACACGATGGTGGGCAGATCGCTGCCGGCCGGAGCGGAGATGACGACCTTCTTGGCGCCAGCGTTGATGTGGGCCTGAGCCTTAGCCTTGCTGGTGTAGAAGCCGGTGCACTCGAGAACGACGTCGACGTCGAGGTCGCCCCAAGGCAGGTTGTTGGCGTCGGCCTCCTTGTAGATCTTGATCTCCTTGCCGTCAACGGTGATGGAATCCTCGCCAGCGACGACCTCGTGATCGCGAGCATAGTTGCCCTGCGTGGAGTCGTACTTCAGCAGGTAAGCGAGCATATCGGGAGAGGTGAGGTCGTTGATAGCGACGATCTCGGAGCCCTCATGACCGAACATCTGGCGGAAGGCCAGACGACCGATGCGACCGAAGCCGTTAATAGCAACCTTTACTGCCATTGTGTCTCCTTTCGTAAGGCCCCCGCAAGCTACAGCGCCTGCCGTTGAGGCCCACAAACTAACCACTCGCCTAATATACCTTTTTTTTGGCTTGAATTTCACGAGAATGCTCGAAATTGAAAATCAAATTTGCGTTAAAACGCTTTAACGTATAAAACAGCAGTTAAACCACCATAAAAGCTATTGCGTTAAACTACCCGCTTGCTTCAATGAGCTTTTCAAGGCGCAAAACACGGTGATACAAGGCCGACTTCGACAAAGGAGGGTCAGCCATTTCCCCCAAATCTCGCAGTGAGAGATCGGGGTAACGCTCGCGTAAGTCACAAAAAACTGCCAGAGCGTCCGGCAGCGTTTCGCGCAAACCGCGCCGATCAAGCTCATCGATGAGCGCAAGCTGATGTTGGGCGGCACCGGCACTTCTGGTCTGGTTGGCAAGCTCTGCGTTCACGCGACGATTCACGTCGTTCTTCACCAGCTTAACCGCGCGGGCCTCTTCAATCTCGGCAACGCTGCGCTTGGCGCCAATCAGCTGTAACAGACGTTTAATCTCCTCGGCACTCTTGATGTACACGGCATACGAGCCGCGACGCGCATTGACGCGGGCGTGAACTCCAATCTGCTCCAGAAGGTCGCAAAGTCCCTTTGCATACTCCTCGCCCTGAACCGCGATCTCCAAATGAAAATCGCCACGCGGGTCGGCAACAAAGCCTCCGGCAATCAGCGCACCGCGAATATAGGCGAGCCTGCAGCAAGGACGGGCGACGATGTGGCGCGGCACACCCGCGACGAGCCCTCCCCTACGGTCGAGAATGCCCAGCAGCACCAGAGCCTTATCCAAATCGGGCTGATCGGGCAAGGTGATGAGATAGTTTCGTACCTTGTGCAGGACCGACTTACGAACCGTGAATTCGGTCTTGAGCTTAAGGATACGATGCGTCAGCGCAATCATCGTGCGCGCCACAGCACCCGTCTCGGTCGCGACCGTCAAGCGGTACCGTCCCGAGCCCGCCAGCGAAAGCGTGCCGCTCACACGCGTTAGCGCAGCAAGCGTCGACAAATCGCAGTATTCGCATTCTGGTTCGCAGCGCGCAAGCTCGTCACGCACCTCAGCGGTAAACGACATGTAAACCTATGCCTTCGTGTTGGCACGCGACAGGTCACGGTGGGAGATGCTCACATGATACTGAGCACCCTCCAGGTAGCGGGCCGTGGCCTCGGCAATGGCGACGCTACGGTGCTGTCCGCCTGTGCAGCCGATAGCAATGGAAAGCTGCGGCTTGCCCTCTGCGATATAACCCGGCATGACCGTATCGAGCAGCTGGGTCCAGGCCTTCCAGAACTCCTGGGTCTTGGGGTGGTCCAAGACAAAATCGGAGACCTTCTTATCGAGACCGGTCATGGTGCGCATCTCGGGATCGTAGAAAGGATTGGGCAAGAAGCGAACATCGATCATGATATCCGCCTCGATGGGCATGCCATGCTTAAAGCCAAACGAGAACACGTGGACATCCATAAGCTGCTGGTCGGACAGCTCGGAAAAAGCCATGCGCAGCTTGTTGCGCAAGGCAGAAGTGCGCAAGCGGCTCGTGTCGATAATCATATCGGCTCGATCGCGAACGCCCTGCAGCTGCAGACGTTCACGCTGAATAGCGTCGGCCGTGGTCTCCCCCGGCTTTGCAATGGGATGGCGACGACGGTTTTCGCTATACCGGCGAATCAGCACCTCGTCAGACGCCTCGAGAAACACAATGTCGCAGCTCATCTCGCGCTCTTCCAGTGCGGCAACAGCATCGAGCAGTTCATCGAACAAGCCCTGGCTACGCAGGTCGCAGGTAACGGCAAGGTGCCTGCCCACGCCCGTATTGATGCCAACGAGCTCAGCAAGCTGGGCAATCAGGCGTGGGGGCAGGTTGTCGATACAAAAATAGCCCATGTCCTCAAACACATGCATGGCTTGCGTTCGGCCCGAGCCGGACATTCCGGTGATGATAACGATATCGGGGATACGCTCCGAGCGCTCCGCCGCATCCATGGCATCTCCCTTTTGCATGTGTGCCTCCTAAAATAAGCGCGGGACCCGGCCAGCGGATCCCGCGCGATCAATTGCCTTTATTGAGTATACCGCCCCAAGCGGATACAAGGCCCGTCTTACGCCTCAAGCGCAGCCTTGAACCAACTTGTAATACTCGTGGGGTGCGTGATAGCGGTGCCGACGACAACGCCCCACGCGCCGGCGTCGATTGCAGCGCGAGCCTCCTCGGGCGTATGCACGCGACCCTCGCAAATGATGGGAAGACCGGGGAATTCCTCGGTCGCCTGACGCAGAAGCGGCAGATCAGGGCCATCGGCCATGGTGCAGTCGATAGCGGCAACACCATGAGAAAGCGTGGTGGACACCAGGTCGAAGCCCATGTCGACAGCACGACGAATATCCTCGATGGTGGCACAGTCGGCCATCAGGAGCACGCCCTCCTCGTGCAGCGGACGGAAGGTGTCCTCGACGGTCTTGCCATCGGGACGCGGGCGATCGGTGGCGTCAATCGCCACGATATCGGCACCCGCAGCAACGCAGGCGCGAGCGTGGCGCAGCGTCGGCGTGATGTAGACGCCCTCGTGACCATCCTTCCACAAGCCGATGACGGGGACCTCGCAGCGGCCCTTAATGGCGGCGATGTCGGCAAGGCCCTGGCAGCGAATGGCGGCGGCGCCGCCGAGCTCGCAAGCGCGAGACATTTGAGCCATGGTCTCGGGCGTGCGAAGCGGCTCGCCCATATACGCCTGAACGCTCACGACGAGCTTGCCCTTCAGGGATTGAATCAAAGGATCGACGGTCATGTTCGACTCAACCTTTCTAAAAACAGCCTTCTGAGACACCGCACCTTGACGTTCAAACCGTCGCTCACGTACCAAAGTACGCTTCGCTCCTCTTTCACGTCAATCTGCGGCACCTCAGAAGGCGCACTTGGTAGTTATGTTTACTTCAACGATGCAAGAAGGTGTTCGGCGGCGCCGATGAGCGGGGCGTCGCCCTCCAGAGAACCGATGAGGATCGGCGTGTCCTGAAGCGGATCGAGCGCCTGGCTGGCATAGCCCTCGTGCACCGAATCCTTCCACGTCTGTGAACGCCAATCGGGACCTTGGTGAATCACGCCGCCCGAAAGCACGATGACCTCAGGGTCCAGGATGTTAGCGAGCGAGCCCAAGCTGGCACCCAGCGCAAAGCCGGCGTCATGGATGACCTCGGTAGCCTTTGCGTCGCCCGCACGGCACAGGTCGTTCACATCGCGACCGACCGAAGGACGGCTGGGGTCGACGCGACCAAAGCGCTCATCGTACATACGACCAATGGAAGTGCCCGAAGCAACCGACTCTAGATGGCCAGAACGGCCGCAGGCGCAGGGAATGCCAGCGGCAGCCGAGCACTCGATGTGGCCCATATGACCGGCAGCGCCATGGAAGCCCTGCATCACGCGGCCGTTCTCGACATATGCGCCGCCGATGCCCGTGCCGATGCCCAGGCACAAGACGGAGAACTTGCCCTTGCCGACGCCCCAGTGGGCCTCGCCCAGAGCATGAGCCTGCACGTCGCCCACAACGGCAACGGGAAGACCAAGGTCCTCGCGCAGACGCGGCCCCAACTGAACGCCGGACCAGCCGGGCATAATCTCGTTGGCATACGCGATGGCGCCCGTCTTGGGATCGACGACGCCTGCGGCACCGATACCGACACCGAGGACCTCGACATCGGGATTCGCCTCAAGAGCAGCCTTGATGGACGCCTCGATCCGCTGGAAGACGGCCTCGCCGCCCTCCTGGGCCTCGGTAGGAACCTCGGCCTCAAATACGGGATGGGGCACGCTGCCGTCAGCCGGGTACTCCATAATGGCGGTCGCGATCTTAGTTCCGCCGATATCGACAGAGCAGACGTACTTGTTCTCCATGTCGTTCTCCTTAGGAGATAAAAACAACTACAGGAAATGAAGGCGGTGTTATCGCCGCAGCATGATAAAGGTTTCCCAGGTGCCCGAGGTTGGGGTGAAAGTGGTCGGGCGTTGACCTAATGGGTCACGCCCGACCACTTGAGCCCCAAGATCGGGTGCCTGGGGAAGCTTTACAGGAGACCGTTGTCCTGGAGGACCTTCCTAATCGCCTCGACGTTCTCGCCGGTCATGGCCTTCACCGGGCGCGGCATGGTCGGGCTGTCGAAGATACCCATGAGGTTCATAGCGGTCTTGAAGGCGCCGACGCCACCGGCATAGCCCTGGACGCCCGAGGTGACATCCCAGATGTGGGAGATCTCGTTGAGGCGATCCTGCTCGGCCTTGACGGTAGCCCAGTCGCCGGCCTGAGCGGCCTTCCACTGACGCACGTAGCCCTCGGGCTCAACGTTGGCGAGACCCGGAACGGAACCGTCGGCGCCGCCGAGGTAAGCACCGTCGACGACGACCTCGTGACCGGTGAGGATGCTCATCGGATGACCGTTCTTCTCGTTCTCCTGAACGAGGTAGCGGAACGAGATGTCATCACCCGAGGAATCCTTGACGCCGGCCAGGACGCCCTCGGCGCCGAGCTTGGCAAGGAGCTTCCAGGGGAGCTTGGTGTGGACGCAGACGGGAATGTCATAGGCAAAGATAGGCAGGTCGAGCTCCTCGTGCAGGATGCGGAAGTGCTCCTCGACCTCGGTCATGCCCTGCAGGGCATAGAACGGGCAGGTGGCGACAAGTGCATCGGCACCCAGCTCCTGAGCGACCTTGCCGTGCTCGATCATGCGCTCGGTCTCGGTGTCGATGATGCCGACCAGAACAGGCACGCGGTGGTCGACGATGCGCACGGCCTCGGCGACAATCTGGCGACGGCGCTCGTCGGTGGAGAAGACGACCTCGCCCGAGGATCCCAGGAAGAACAGGCCATCGACGCCGGCATCGATCATGCGGTTGATGCTGCGCTCAAAGGAGGCAACATCGAGCTGGTGGTCTTCGGTATCGGGAACAACGACGGGAGGGATAACGCCGGTGAATTTCTGAGTTGCCACAAGAATCTCCTTAGTTGTCTGGCGAGCGGCCCTATGCCGCCCACTCTTGTTGGCAGTGTCCAGGCCGTCTAGGCCAAAGAACACGGGTAGAACGTTTGGTTAAAGAAGTCGACGACTTCGTTTTCGAACGCATTGATGCGCTCGTGAGCGTATTTGGCATAGATGATATGCCTTCGGTCACACTCAAGACCGTTGAATACGGCAAACTGACCCTTGGGATCGCTCACGGTGTCCATAAGCGATGTGCCCATGAGCACCGATCCGCGCACCCGAGACGACAGAGCCTCGAGGCCACCGGGGATTGGATTGGCAACCGCCGTGCAGGCAAGGCCCCGCTCGTCCAGAGCGGAAACCGCCAGCGCAACACCGCCGCCAAGGCCCTCGCCCCACGCAAAAATGCGATCGGAGTCCACGCCATCAAGATTGCGCGCAACCTTCGCCATCGCGCAACCCCAACGGACGCGCTCGACAAAAGCGGGTGAAGCAATCCCCCGCTGCAGGTCGTCCGCACCAGCAACATCGTCATCCAGCGCGAGGACGGCATACCCCATGGCGGCAAATCTCGTCATGTGATGCCAGCCGCGCACAGGCCGATCGATGTCATGGAACATCAGGCACAGCGGCACGCGCTCAGATACTCGGGCACGACCGACAGGCTCAATCAAACGAGCGTGGACCGCATCGTCACCGAGCTTAAAGGAAACCTCCGAGTAACGGGCGCAGGGGTTAACAAAGTCAATTGCCGTAATGGCCAGGCCTTGAATCTCAAGATTCGGAGCGCATGTCTCTAAATCAGAAACATGTGCTTGGACATCACCGTGCCAGTCCCGATATTCTGCGAGCCTTGTCGAAACCGTTCCAGGAATTCCCACGAGCCCGGGGACTATCAGCTCGTCAACATTGCTCTCGCACTTAGACATGAGCCTCCCCTCCCTCACAGAAAAACGGAATGATCAGATCGTCAAAGTCCTGAATCTCCTCGTGGCCAAAGCCCTCAAAGAACTCATGACGCTTGTCGCAGGACAGGTTGTTGTACACCGCAAACTGCGTTGCCGGCGGACAGACGATATCGGCCGTGCCCGTGCCAAACAGCACGGGGCACTTGACCATGGGGGCAAAATTCTTGGAATCGAAGTACGCCAGCTTGGCATAGGCTTCGTCAATACAAGTCGAGTCCTCGTCAAACCAGCGCGACCAATAGCGCAGGCCCTCATAGGCAATATCGTCGGCGTCCAAATCCCAAACCAGGCGGAAATCCGACAGGAAGGGATAGAGGATGGCGGCGCGATTGATAAGCTCGCTGTTAAGCGCGCAGGTCGCAATGCCCAACCCGCCGCCCTGCGATGCGCCGTTCACATACACGCGGGTAAGATCGATGCCCTCGAGCTCGCGAACGATACGGCACAGAATGCGGATATCCTGATGTAGGCGAACATAGTAGAGGTTGGCCGGGTCGCCGTCGATACCGGCGACGATATGGCCCGCGACCGTCGTGCCCTCAAATCCACCGATGTCCTCGGAGGGGCCTCCTTGGCCAGGACAATCGAGAGCAATGAGCGCCATGCCCATGCCCGCAAACGACGCCTGCTCAAACCAGCTGCGGCTTGCACCCGGATACCCATGGAACTGAAGTACCAATGGCACAGGCTCGTCCGAGACGGGTTTAAGGTACTTGGCATGCAGGCGTGCACCACACATGCCGGTATACCAGAGGTCGAAAAACCGACAGGTCGCGGAATCCACAACCGAAGCCGCCTCAATCTCGTAGTCGAGCTCGACAGCGTCGGCCTCGGCCATGCGGTCCTTCCAAAAGAGATCGAAATCCGATGGACGGGGCATAGCGCCTCGATATTCACCAAATTGCTGTTGTAGCTCCTGAGCACTTGGCATGGCTCGTGAACCCAGCCTTTCGAAATCGCAACGGAGGTGCGCCCGGCAAGGGAACCGGGCGCACGGGAGGGAAAGCGAGGCTACTCGCCGAGCTTGGGATGCAGCAGCGACGGCGCAGCGCCGAGCAGCATCTTGGTGTAGGGGTCCTGAGGGTGCTGGAAGACCTGCTTGGCCTCGCCCTGCTCGACGATCTTGCCACCATTCATAACGATGATGTCGTCAGAGATATAGCGGACCGTCTGGATATCATGGCTGATGAACACCATGGCCAGGCCGAGCTCCTTCTTAAGATCGGTCAGCAGGTTCAGAATCTGCGCGCGGACCGAAACGTCCAGAGCCGAGGTGGGCTCGTCGGCGATGATGGCATCGGGGTTCAGCGAAAGGGCACGGGCAATTGCGACGCGCTGGCGCTGGCCGCCCGAAAGCTGGCCGGGAAGAACCTCGGCGGCGGAGCTGGGCAGACCGGTGAGCTCCAAGAGCTCCTTGACGCGCTTCTCCTGCTCGGCCTCGGTACCCAAGTTGTGGACGCGCATGGGGTCGAGCAGTTGCTCGCGAACGACCATGCGGGGGTTGAGCGCCGTGGCCGGGTTCTGGAACACGACCGAGATGACGCGGCCCATGTGGCGACGGTCCTCGGCGGTACGCTTGGTAACGTCCTTGCCCTTAAAGTAGACCTTGCCACTCGTGGGGGCCTGCAGGCCGCACATGACGTTGGCGGTGGTGGACTTTCCGCAACCGGACTCGCCGACGATGCCGATTGTCTGGCCGGGCATGAGCTTAATCGTTACACCCTGGACGGCGTGAACCAGGTTGGGGTGCAGAATCGAGCCGGTACGGGTCCTAAAGGTGACGTGGACGTCATCAAGGAAGATGATCGGCTCGACGCCGTTGACTGCGGTCTCGCTCATCTACATCACCTCCGCGTGAGGGGTCAAACCATTTGCCTTGAGCACCTCATCGGGGAGCTCGGAATAGAAGTGCTCGGTGCCGGGCACGCGCTTGAAGACCGGACGGGTGTCCAGGCCAATGCGCGGATGGCTCGAGCGAGGTGCGAAGCGATCGCCCTTGGGGAAATCGCGCGGGCTCGGAACGGCGCCGGGCACCTGGTGCAGGCGGCCCGAACCGCTCTCGATGGACAGGACGGAACCCAGAAGGCCGCGGGTGTACTCGTGGATCGGGTTGGTGAGCAGCTCCTTGGTGGGCGCCTGCTCGATAACCTGACCGGCGTACATAACCGTGATGTTATGAGCGACCTCGGCGACCAGTGCCAGGTCGTGAGAAACGAAGATCATGGCAAAGCCGAGCTTGGCCCGAAGGTCGTTAAGCAGCTTGATGACCTGCTTCTGGACGGTAACGTCCAGAGCGGTCGTGGGCTCGTCGCAGATGACCAGCTTGGGGTCGCGGGTAAGGGCCATAGCGATCAGAACGCGCTGACGCTGACCACCGGAAAGCTCATGCGGATAGCTCTCGAGCGTACGCTTGGGGTCGAGGCCCACGAGCTCCAGGAGCTCCTCGGCACTACGGGTGCCGCCACGCTTGGTGAGCTGCTTCATCTGGGCGGAAATGAGCATGGAGGGGTTGAGCGAGGACAGGGCGTCCTGATAGACCATGGCGATATCGGTACCGCGCAGGCCGAACCACTCCTTCTTGCTCATCTTGAGCAGGTCGCGGCCCTCCCAGAGAACCTCACCGGAAAGATGCTCGTCATCGTCGGTCAGGCCCATGATGGCCAGCGTGGTGATGGACTTACCGCAGCCGGACTCGCCTACCAGGCCCATGGTCTGGCCGGGACGGACGTCAAAGTTAACGTGGTCGACGACGTTGATGTCACCGTGGTGCTCAAACTGGATGCAGAAATCGCGGACCGAAAGGATCGGCTCAACGGACTCATCGGGCACATGGCGGTCGTTACGCTTGAGTTCGACATCACGCAGAGCGCCAAGACGGGCGGACAGGGACTGAGCCTGCTCCTTGTAGGCGCGAACGGGGTCGGAGACCAGCAGGTCGGCCTCGCGGCGCTTGGAGGAGTCGGTCGGATCCAGGGCGGCGGAGGGAGCAGCGGCCATGGCGTCGGTAATGCCCTCGGACAGGATGTTGAGCGCCAGGCAGGTGATCATGATGGCCAGGCCCGGGAACAGTGCCTGCCACCAACGGCCGGCAAGCACGCCACCGCGAGCGTCGGCGAGGATGTTGCCCCAGGTAGCGGTGGGCTCCTGGATACCAGCGCCGATGAAGGTTAGCGAGGCCTCGAAGATGATGGCGTCGGCGACCAGGGTAACGGTAAAGACCATGATCGGGGCGATGCAGTTACGCAGAACATGCTTGATCAAAATCCACGGAGCCTTGGCGCCGGAAACGATGACCGCGCGGACATAGTCCTCACCGTACTCGGACACGATGTTGGCGCGCACGATACGGGCAATCTGCGGAGTGTACATAAAGCCGATGGCGAAGATGATCGACGGCACGGAATTGCCCAGGATGGAGACGAAGACGGCAGCGAGGGCAATGCCCGGGATGGACATGATGATATCCAGGATGCGCATGATCGCCTCGGAAACGGACTTGCGCGAAACAGCCGCGAGGGCACCCACAATCGAGCCGCAGACCAGAGCCATGGCGGTAGCACCGAAGCCGATGATCAGCGAGTAACGGCCACCGTAGAGCATACGCGACAGAATGTCGCGGCCCTTATCGTCGGTACCGAAGATAAATCCATTGCCGGGAGCCTGGCGAGCCGTAAAGATCTCGACCGGGCTATAGGGGGCAAGAAGGGGCGCCAGAATCGCGGTCAAGGCTACCAGCACCAGCACGACGGCGGCAATCTTAGAAGACAGCGTCATCTTCTTCCAGCCACCGAGCTTGAGCCCCTTGGAGGCAGCTTTCTCGAGCTGCTCGGTTTGCTTCTCTCGAATCTTTACCATAATCTACACCGTCCTGATGCGCGGGTTGATGAGCAGGTAGAGCATGTCAACCACGATGTTGATGATGATGAAGGCAAGAGCAACGACGATGACGACGCCCTGAACCAGGTTCGCCTCGTTGCCCTGAACGCCCTGCAGGATCGCAGTACCCATGCCGGGGAGGTTGAAGATGACCTCGATGACGACAGCACCGCCCATGAGGTAGCCGATCTTAAGACCGAGGGTGGTGACCGGGGTGATCAGCGCGTTGCGCAAAACGTTGATGCCGACGACGACCTTCTCGGGAACGCCGGCGCCGCGAGCCATACGGACATAGTCCTTATCGAGCTCCTCAACCATGGCCGTACGCACGATACGAGTCATCTGACCTGTCAGCGGGAATGCCAGAGCGATGGCGGGCATGATCATGCGCGCCAAATAACCTGCCGGGTTGGTGGTGAAGTGAGGTAGAGCACCGGACGCCGGAAGCACCTTAAGGTAGGAAGAGAACAGCAGAATCAACAGGACGGCAAGCCAGAACGACGGGGTTGCCAAGCCGGCGATGGAGAAGACGCGGATCACTTGGTCCGGCCATTTATCGCGATACAGTGCCGCGATGACGCCGAGCAAAAACGAGACGACCGCGCCGATGGCAAGACCGATAAAGGTCAGCTGCATCGTGACGGGCAGGGCCGTGGAGATGCGCTTGGCAACGGAGTTGCGAGCAGCACCATAGGTGCCCATGTCACCATGGATCAGATCGCCCATATAGCGCACGTAGCGCACGGGCCAGGGGTCGTCCAGACCATACTTCTCATGGTACTCGGCAACCGCCTCGGGCGAGGCACCGTCACCCAACGCCGTATAGGCGGGGTCGGTCTTGGAGAACGACATAAGGAAGAACACCAGGACGGTGACGCCCAATGCCATGATCGGCAGCGCCACGAGACGCCTTCCAATCAAACGTAGAAAGTTGTTCACGTTCTCTCCCCTTTCTTTTGTCGGTAGGACCAACTGGTATATGAGTATGGATACTCATTACAAGACCCGAGCGACATCGAGGCCGCCCGGGTCTTTGTTTCAACTATGAGGACGTTGCCTTACGACCGACGCCCTACATATGACTCAAGCGAGTCTTAGGCCTTGACGGTCGCGACGCCCCTGAAGGACATGCTCGTCGTGCCGATGCCCTTGAAGCCATCGAGGGCCTCGCCGTTGGGCGCGGTGGACGGATCGTCCCAGGAAGCGGAAACGGTCTTGACGTGGACAACGGGGTACAGAACAGCGTTGTCGGCGATGATGTCGAAGCACTCGTTCCACTTCTTCTGCTGCTCGTCGCCCTCGGCGGCAAGAGCCTCGTCCATGAGACCGTGGAGCTTCCCCCACTCAGCGGAATCCTTCCACGGGCAACGGGTCTGCATCCAGACGTTGTCGCCATACCACCAGTTGAGCAGCAGGTCGGGGTCGGCGCCGAAGCAGGACGGATCGCCAGGAGCGAGAAGGATATCGTAGGCCTCGCCGCCGTCGATTGCAGCGTAGGTGGCCGGCGAGGTATCGGTCTGGATGGTCACATCGAAGCCGAGAGCGTCGAGGTCGTTCTTGACCTGGGCGGCCATGCCCTTGATCTGCTCGTTGTCGGTGGTGCGCAGGGTGATGGCGCCCGGGGTGATGCCAGACTCTTCGATGAGCTTCTTGGCCTTCTTGGCGTCAGTCTTGTACACCGTGGAAGCCTCATGATAGTTGGTGAAGCTCTTGGGCAGGTAGCAGCTGGCAGCGGTAGCAAGGCCGGCGAAGGTGTTGGTGATCATCTTCTCGGTGTCGAGCGCGTACATGACGGCCTGACGGACCTTGACGTTGTTCCAAGGCTCCTTGGCGACGTTGAACATGATGAAGCGGGTGCCGAAACCCTGGACGTTATCGATCTTGCAGCCGGCGCTCTCGAGCTGGTCGACGGCGTCAGCGGTGACGAGCTCCATAACGAGCGTGGAGCCCTCCTGCTGAGCGGTAACGCGAGCGGTGGGGTCGGTCAGGATGCTGTACTGGATCTTCTTATCCTCGGCAGCATACTCACCGTTGTACTCGGGGTTGGGAACCAGGGTGATCTCGGTATCGGAGATAGAGTCGTACATCCAGGGGCCGGAGCCGATCGGCTGCTTAGCGCGATCCTCCTCGGCCTGGGTAGCCGGGGTAACGCGGATGATGGCCAGACGATCCTTGAGCAGGGAGAAGTTGGGGACCTTGGTCTTGACCGTTACAGTGCTGGCGTCCTTGGCCTCGATGGACTCGAAGGGCTGGAAGAACGGAGCATAGGTAGCAGAAGCAGCGCAAGCGGTGTAGGAGGCAACGACGTCGTCAGCAGTGACCTCGGTGCCATCGGAGAACTTGGCGCCCTTGCGGATGGTGACCTCGAAGGTAGTGTCGTCCACGGACTTGGGATCGTCGGTGGCGAGCTCGTTGAAGGTGCTGTAGTCGTGGTAATCGATGCCATAGAGGCCCTCGATGACGTGCCAGTTAGCACCCAGGCCCACAGCGGAGCCGGTGCTGGCGGGGTCGAAGCTGGACGGAGCGTAAGCGGAACCAGCGGTGATCACGCCGCCGCCACGGTTGGCGGAATCGGTGGAACCGGAAGCGGAACCCTCGTCGTTGGAGCTGCCACCGCAGCCGGTGAGACCAAGCCCTGCGACAGCAGCGACGCTGCCGGTGAGGCCGAGGAACGAACGCCTGGACATACCCTTGTTGATGATGGCCATGTCTTCTCCTATCAATAGAGAATCTTACCCGGGAGCACCTAGACTTGCCCCCGCGCAACTTGCGGACGATATATACCTTACCTACCGACGGACCCAACTGAGGTGCCGCGCTCGGCGACCGATACATACATACGCTTGAACGGTATTTACTACCGTTCACCGAATTCATTGACAAACGATTCGCCAGACAGTATGTATCGACGAGGTGAGATATCAGTCTTCGTCAACCCGCAGGATAGCAGGGTTATTCACCATGGCTAGTCAAACGTTTTAGCGTTAATAAAACTCGAAATCGACAGGTAATCGCCGCGAAATAAATGATTGAAAATCGGCCAATCATGTATATCAGTTGTTTAGAAGCGCGTTTAGCTTTCGGAACGGTTGGCCGATGCTTGGGCGCGCTCGGCATTCCTTGCAACAAGTGCCTCGTGGACCGCTTTGGCGACATCGGCCGGAACGCCTCGAACTTCCGCAATCTCCTGCTCGCTTGCCGCGCGCAAACGCTTCATCGAGCCAAAATGGCGCATTATGGCACG
This sequence comes from uncultured Collinsella sp., assembly GCA_902472315.1. Classification (GTDB taxonomy): domain Bacteria; phylum Actinomycetota; class Coriobacteriia; order Coriobacteriales; family Coriobacteriaceae; genus Collinsella. The sequence continues at coordinate 15,481 of CABRNM010000012.1, read as the reverse complement.
TTTTCTGGTGGGCCCCACGCCCGGAACGTCGTCAAGCACCGAAACCGTCATAGCCTTATCGCGCAACTCGCGGTGGAACGTAATCGCAAATCGGTGGGATTCATCGCGAACCTGCTTGATCAGATAAAGCGAAGCGGAGCCGGTCGGTAGTACGACGGGAGTCTCGTCCCACGGCACGAAGACCTCCTCATCGGCCTTTGCCAAGCCACAGACTGGTATATCGAGGCCGAGCGCCTCAAGTTGCTTAATTGCAGCGGTCAATTGCGGCTTGCCGCCATCGACAACGAGCAAATCGGGGCGCGAGCCAAAGCGCTCGTCCGCCATGCGCTCGGGAGCATAGCGACGCCCCAGAACCTCGGACATCGATACGAAGTCGTTCGCCTCGTCCAATTCGGCCTGAATTTTAAAGCGACGATACTGGCCCTTGTCGGCACGGCCGTTGGTAAATACCACCATCGAAGCGACGGTAAAGGTGCCGTGCAACGTCGAGATATCGAAGCACTCGATGCGCAACGGCGGCGCAGGCAGCGCCAGCGCACTTTCGAGCTCCAGGAGCGCCTGATTGGTGCGATCGTCAGCATACCCCGTGCGCATCATGTAGCGCATGAGGGCATGGCGCGCATTTTTGGAAGCCATATCGAGCAGGCGGTGCTTTTCGCCGCGCTGCGGCCTATGGAGATGGCAAGAGCGTTCGCGCTTGGCCGCAAGCCACTCCCCCAACGCTTCGGCATCCTCAAGCTCGACAGAGAGATTGATCTCGGCTGGAATATCAGCCGTCTCGTCGTAATAGCGCTTAAGAAAGCCCGATTGAAGCTCTTCCTCGTCGACATCCAGGCCTTTATCGAGGATAAACTCACAAGTTCGAACCGTTCGGCCCTCGCGAACGACAAAGACACAGGCGGCAGAGATAGTCTCTTCGCGATAGAAGCCGATGACGTCGATATCGACGCTTGATGGAAAAACGACCTGTTGGCGATCGTCCAAGCCCCTAATGACTTCCAGACGACGCTTGACGCGCGCCGCACGCTCAAAATCGAGTGTCTCGGCTGCCTCCGTCATCTCGGACGTAAGCTCGTCGACGACATCCTTGCGATGGCCCGACAAGAAACGTTCGACACGCTTGACGTTCTTGGCATAGTCGGCAGGGGAAATCGCGCCGACACATGCGCCCGGCCCGCGCCCGACATGGTAGTCAAAGCAGGGACGCCCGTTTTGCGCGCAAATCATATTGACGATGTCTTCTTCGCCCTTATGAGATTCGACGATGCGGCGGCAGCGGCGCCATTCCGCACAGGATGCCGAGCAAATAGGAATAACCTTGCGTAGCGTATCGATGGTCTCACGCGCCGCACGGCTATCGGTATAGGGGCCAAAATAGCGCGTTCCCGGTTTATGACGCTCTCGCGTGTATTTAATAGCCGGAAACAAGTCGCTCTTGGTAATGGCGATAAAGGGATAGCTTTTATCGTCTTTGAGATCGACGTTAAAGTACGGATGGTACTGGCCAATCAGATTGCGCTCGAGCACCAATGCCTCGTGCTCGGTCTCCACCACGATATAGTCGAAACTCGCCACCAGCTGCATCATGAGCGGAATCTTTTGACGCTCGTCCTGCAGCGTCACGTATTGACGCATACGGGCACGCAAGTTTTTCGCCTTACCCACATAGATGACATCGCCCTTGGCATCTTTCCAAAGGTAGCAGCCGGGTTGCGTGGGAACGCGCGAAACCTGCTCGGCAAGTGTTGGAATGATGTCGTGACCTGCCACACGCACCTACTTGCGACGAAGCAGCGCCGAGACCTCGGGCATCTTAAAGACGAAGGCAAGGCCAAAAGTCACGGCGAGCGAGACGACGCCTGCAACACAAACGTAGCCCAGGGTAATGAGGATCGAGCCGCCAAGCAGTCCGACAAAGTGCTCAAGTGCCCACATGACACCGGCGCCCGCGGCAGCGCCCAAGCCACCGAACAATAGGCCGAAGAAACCGCCGTGCAGGATAGACTTGACCTGAAGTCCATGCAGACGACGGCGCAGCCACCACAGTGAGCATCCGACCAAGACCACGTAGTCAACGACGTACGAAAGCGCAATTGCCGACATACCGTAGCCCAGCACCACGCCAAACAGCAGAACCGAACCGGCCTGGCCGATAGCGGAGTACAGGCAATAGCGGCTATAAGGTTTCATATCGAGCAGGGCCGAGAAGCTCTTCTGCATCAGCACGACCACGCCGTAGAGCGGCAGGGAAAGTGCCAGATAGATAAGGAACTCCGACACCAGCGCCACACCGGATTCATCGAACTTGCCGGCGCAGTAGATCATGTTGAGCGGACGGGCGAAGACGATCAGGTACATCGCAAACGGAATCAGGAAGAAGAGCATCTGGGCGACACCGCGCGAAATGCCCGTGCGGACGCTGTCGTAATCCTTCTCCTGTGCATCGTGGGAGAGTTCGGTATAGAGTGCCGTCGAAAGCGAGGCAGCGATCAGCGCATAGGGCAGCGTATACCACAGGCGCGCATATGCGATGACGGAAGGGCCGGTCTCGGGCTGCACCACCAGCGCGGCGGAATTGGTAATGGAAGTCGAGACAAACATGCACACCGTGGCGAGCAGCGTCGGGATACCAAGCGCAATCGTCTGTCGCAGCGCGGGGTCCTTAAAGTCGATATGGATATGAGGATGCACGCCATGCTTGCCAAGCGCGGGAATCTGGCAGGCCATCTGGACAAAGACGCCGAGGGTCGTACCAGCCGCGATCAAGATAATACCGGCCTGCTCGCCAAATTGTGCACACACGGGAGCAAAGCCCATAAAGCTGGCGATGACGATGACATTGTTGAGAACCGGGGCAAACGTCGACCAGAAGTAGTCGCGGTGCGCGTTGAGAACGCCCGAGAACACCGAGCCCAAGCCATAAAACAGAATTTGGATAGCAAAGAAGCGGAACATGAACGCAGCGGTATCCATGCTGCCGCCATCGCCCGAAAGGAACGACTGCGTCCAAATAAAGCCGGGAGCAAACACGGTGCCCAGCAGCGAGATGCCGCCTAGCACCAGAAGCAGAATACCGAGCAGGTTGCCGACATACTCGTTCGATGCCTCGCGGCCCTGCTCGCGCCTCACACCCATATACACCGGCAAAAACGCCGTAACGAGCATGCCGCCCATCACGAGTTCGTAGAGCATGTTGGGCAGGTTGTTGGCAACCTGATAGGAGGACGAGAGCAGCGACATGCCGATGGCGGCCGCCATGGCCCACGTGCGGATAAACCCGGTAACGCGCGACACGATGGTCAGCACGGTCATGAGGCCAGCAGAACGACCAACCGTGGAGTAGTCCGACGAACCCATATCGTCTACGTCGTCCTGAGAGTCCTCATAAACCTCATCTTGTGGCAGCAAATCGTCCACGACGGCAAAGGAGCCGGTCATCGCAAAGGGATCGTCAACCAAAACGGCGTCATCGGCAGGTGCGACGTCATCGCTGTTCGGCATGTTGTTTCCGGATACGGCATCATCATCGAATATGGCATGGTCGCCAAACACCGTGTCAACTTCTTTGGCGGCGACGGTTCGGGCAGAAAACGACAGAGGGTCCCAGTCGTCATCACCGTCGATGGCCACGCCCTCGACGGGATCGGTCGAACCAAGCGGCGACCATTCGTCATCCGAAAGAAGCGGTTCGCCATCATCATGAGCCGCGGGCTTGGCGGAACGAGCGGCAGGAGCGCTCTGCGGTGTGCTCTTTCCCTGGGCTGCCATCAAAAACACCGCCGTCTCATCGGGACGCGGCACACGAGGAGCCTCGGAGGCGATCGGCTTCACGCTGGTGCTCGATTGAGCGGCGGCCAAAAAGACAGCCGTCTCATCGGGACGAGCCGAAGAAAGAACCGTACGGGGAAGTGCCGTGCCGGCACCGGCGGCACGCAAGTACACGGCCGTCTCGCCCGGGTCAGCGGCAGCGGACCAGGCGTTTCGAATCTCGTTATCGAACGAAGCGGCCTCGGGCGCGGGCGTCTGAGGAACCGACCCTTTTGCAAAGTGAGCTCCGCGCTTTGATTCTTCCTGCGGCATCGCTCAGTCCTCTCTCGTGATCGGGGCAACCGTCGCCCCGCAAAATGCAACTAAGTCATCGGGAGCAAGCTCAAGCTGATAGCCGCGCTTGCCACCCGAGATAAAAATGGTATCCCAAAGGACGCATGTCTCATCGATCAGCGTCCGGAAGCGTTTTTTCATACCGACCGGGCTGCAACCGCCGCGGACATACCCCGTCGCGGCAAGCAGATCTTTGACATGCATCATGGTCAGCGACTTTTCGCCTGCGGCGCGCGCGGCGGCCTTGAGGTCGAGCTCGTCGGCAACGGGAATGCAGCACACGACATGGTCGTTGGACGGCGTCGTGCAGACCAGGGTCTTAAATCCCTGACCGGGTTCCTCGCCAAGCTGATCGGAAATCGCGACACCCAGACCTGACGATTCATCGCCATCGTCTTCGTACGTATGGAGAACATAGGAGATGCCGGCGCTTTCCAGCTCGCGCATCGCATTGGTTTTTGGCGTCTTAACAGCCTTTGCCATGGCACATCCTTTCCCTCGCAGAGCGACGCAAGGATTAAGTATAGGGCCAATTCCGCCGCATATGCCATCTCGACACACAGAAGCGCCACCGAATCAAAAGGAATCGGTGGCGCGTCGGTACTACAACGTCTTTTTACTGCGCGTCGAGCTGCGCCTGACGCTCACGGTCGCGCTTGAGCAACGGCGCCAAGAACTTGCCCGTGTAGCTCTGCGAACATGCCGCGACTTGCTCCGGCGTGCCTGAGACCACGACGGTTCCGCCGCCATTGCCGCCCTCGGGACCCATATCGATCAGGCGGTCGGCAACCTTGATGACATCAAGGTTGTGCTCGATCACCAGAACCGTGTTGCCCGCATCGACCAGGCGCTGCAACACGTCGAGCAGCTGGCGAACATCCTCAAAATGAAGGCCGGTTGTGGGCTCGTCCAAAATGTAGAACGTCTTGCCTGTCTGACGGCGATGAAGCTCCTTGGCGAGCTTCACGCGCTGCGCCTCGCCGCCCGAAAGCGTCGTAGCGGGCTGGCCTAAGCTCACGTAGCCCAGACCCACGTCATATAGAGTCTGCAGCTTGCGCTTGATCTGCGGAATATTCCCAAAGAAAGCCAGCGCTTCGGTGACACTCATGTCGAGCACGTCCGAGATTGTCTTGCCGCGGTAGGTAACCTCGAGTGTCTCGCGGTTATAGCGCTTGCCGCCACATACCTCACAGGGGACATAGATATCGGGAAGGAAGTGCATCTCGATCTTGATCTGGCCATCGCCTTTGCACGCCTCGCAGCGACCGCCGCTTACGTTAAAGGAGAAACGTCCCGGCGAGTAGCCGCGCGCCTTCGACTCCGGCGTGCTTGCAAATAGCGCACGCAGATCATCCCACAGGCCAATATAGGTCGCAGGGTTCGAACGCGGCGTGCGACCGATCGGTGACTGGTCGATATCGATTACCTTATCGATGCACTCAATGCCCTCAATCTTCTTGTACGGCCCCACGGGACGCGCCGAACGATGGATGGCATTCGTAAGCGCGGGCGCAATCGTATCGGTGACCAGGGAGCTCTTGCCCGATCCCGAAACACCGGTAACGACCGTGAGCGTACCGAACTCAATCTTGGCGGTAACGTTTTTGAGGTTATTAGCGCGGGCGCCCGTGATCTTAAGACAGCCGCGGCCGGGCTTGCGGCGCTCATCGGGCACGCGGATCATCCGCTTGCCAGTCAAATAGGCACCCGTCATGGAATCGGGGCATGCCATGATATCGGCAGGCGTTCCCGCGGCGACCACGTGTCCGCCGTTAACGCCCGCACCGGGACCCATATCGATCACGTAGTCTGCAGCGCGAATCGTATCTTCGTCGTGCTCGACGACGATAACGGTATTACCGATATCGCGCAAGCGCTCGAGCGTCTTGATCAGGCGCTCGTTATCGCGTTGGTGAAGGCCGATCGACGGCTCGTCCAGAATGTACAGAACGCCCATGAGGCCGGCGCCGATCTGCGTTGCCAGGCGAATGCGTTGGGCCTCACCGCCGGAAAGCGTTGCCGAAGCGCGATCGAGCGTCAGATAGTCGAGTCCGACATCGACCAGAAAACGCAGGCGCTCCAGGATTTCCTTGACGATGCGCCCGCCGATAAACTGCTGACGCTCGGTAAGCTCCAGGCCCTCAAAAAACTCGAGCGACTCGCGACACGACAGGCAGCAGACATCGTAAATGGACTTGCCGCCCACGGTGACGGCAAGCATCTCGGGACGCAGGCGAGCACCGTGACAGCTCGAGCATGGCTCTTCGCGAATGTATTTCTCCAAGCGAGCCCTGGTGTTCTCGTTCGTCGTCTCGTTGTAGCGCTCGTACAGGATGTTGCGCACACCCGAGAACTTAGTATCCCACTGGCTGCGACGCCCATCGAGCTTTTGATAGTCGACCGAAATCTTCGTGTCGCCCATGCCATCCAAAAACGCACGACGCACCCGCGGGGGCAGGTCCTCCCATGGCGTATCGGCACTCACCTTAAAGTGTTTGCAGACCGCAGCAAAAATCTGCGGATAATAGTTGGAATTGCCGAACAGGCTGCCAAATACTCCGTCGGCAATCGACTTTGAGGGGTCTTCAATCAGCGCCTCGGCATCGACTGTCTTTTTAAAGCCCAGGCCATCGCACTCGGGACACGCACCATAGGGCGCGTTGAACGAGAAATCGCGCGGCTGCAGGTCGTCGATGGAATGCCCGTGCTCTGGGCACGCCAGTGCCAGCGAATACTCCAGCAGCTCGCCCTCGGTTCCCTCGGGAGCGTCGCGGTCGGGCAGCATGTACACGTTCACGTTACCGTGCGCCAGTGCCGTCGCCTGCTCAACGGACTCGGCAATGCGACCCAGGGAGTTCTCTCGGATCACGATACGGTCGACCACGACCTCAATGTCGTGTTTGAACTTCTTGTCCAGGTCGATAGGGTCGTCAAGCGAGCGCACCTCGCCGTCGACGCGCACACGGCTAAAGCCCTCCGCACGCAGGTCCTCAAACAGCTTGGCATATTCGCCCTTGCGTCCACGAACCACCGGCGCCAACACAAACGCGCGACGGCCCTCCCCCGCTGCCAGCACCTTATCGGCGACCTGATCGGTCGTCTGACGCTCAATGACACGACCGCACTCAGGACAGTGCGGCGTTCCCACGCGAGCAAACAGCAGACGCAGATAGTCGTAAATCTCGGTTACGGTGCCCACCGTCGAGCGTGGGTTTTTGGACGTCGTTTTCTGATCGATCGACACAGCCGGCGACAGGCCGTCAATCGAGTCCAGATCGGGCTTGTCCATCTGGCCCAAAAACTGACGCGCATAGCTCGAAAGGCTCTCGACGTAACGGCGCTGGCCCTCGGCATAGATGGTATCGAACGCCAGCGAGCTCTTGCCCGATCCGGAAAGACCGGTTATGACCACGAGCTGGTCACGCGGAATGGAAACATCGATATCGCGCAGGTTATGCTCGCGCGCGCCGCGAATAACGATAGAAGAATCAGACATGGAAGCTCCTTGCCTCCTACAACTTCAAATCACACTGACGATGAGTTTAGCGCACTCGACGCGCACAGATGTTCGTAATACAAGATTCGCAGACCTTTTGCGTTGTCTGACGCCGCAGACTGCACGCTCGGTCCGTACTTTCGAATACCGTCGATCGCCTGTCACGCATCATGAATGTCTCCCGCTCGCAAACGAGGGTACAATGACGCTCGTGTCACACCGCGGGGCTCAGGCCCCAACATATACAAAGGAGTCAAACATGGGTTGCGAGCACGCACAGGCAGCCGGCGGGCAAACGTCGCCGTCGCAATTTGAGGAGAATACGCTGTCCGAGGTCAAGCGCGTTATCGCCGTGCTTTCCGGTAAGGGCGGCGTCGGCAAGTCATTCGTCACCGGCGCCATCGCCACCGAGCTTGCCCGCCACGGTCACAAGGTCGGCGTCCTCGATGCCGATATTACCGGCCCCTCTATCCCTAAGATGTTCGGCATGAGTGGACGTCACGTCCATGCCCTCGGCAACCTTATGCTGCCCGAAATCTCCGAGCACGGCGTCAAGGTTATGAGCTCTAACCTGCTGCTCCAAAACGAAACCGACCCCGTCCTCTGGCGCGGTCCGGTTATCGCGGGTGCCATCAGGCAGTTCTGGAGCGAAACCTCATGGGGCCCCATCGACTACCTGCTGGTCGACATGCCTCCGGGAACGGGCGACGTCGCCCTCACGGTCTTCCAGTCGCTGCCCGTCGATGGCATCGTCATCGTCACGAGCCCGCAGGATCTGGTCTCGATGATCGTCGCCAAGGCGGTCAACATGGCCGAGAAGATGAACGTCCCCATTCTGGGAATCGTCGAAAACATGAGCTATATCGAGTGCCCCGATTGCGGCAAGAAGATCGAAGTCTTTGGCAAGAGCAAGCTCCCCGAGGTCGCCGAGCGTTACAACCTCGAGATCCTGGGGCAGCTTCCCATCAATCCGGCACTCGCCGAAGCCTGCGATAAGGGAGAGGTTGAGACCGCACTGCCCGCACGTATGCTGCCCCAGGCCGTCTCTGCCGTCGAGGCCATTGCCCCGCACGAGACCGCCGAGGCCTAAGTGAACACAAACGCCTCCTATGACGTCTTGGCAATCGGCGGCGGGGCCTCGGGTCTCGCCGCCGCCATTACGGCCGCACGCGCAGGCAAAAGCGTCTGCATCGTTGAGCGCGATGTTGCCTGCGGCCTTAAACTCCTTGCGACCGGCAACGGCCGCTGCAACCTTTCCAACGAATCAATTGATTTCCAGCGGTACAACCGCCCCGCATTCGTCGAATCCGTCATGGGTCCCCAGCCCGAGCAAGAGCTCGGCAGTTTCTTCTCCTCGCTGGGCATCATGACGACCTCCGAGGAGGGCCGGCTGTATCCGCGCTCCCTTCGTGCCGAATCGGTGCGCGATGCATTTCTCAACGCTTGCAATCACCTGGGTATCACCTTGATCTGTGGAGCAAACGTTGCCTCGGCATTCAAAACCCCCGAGGGCTGGGCACTCCAAATAGACCGTCCCGCGCGAGCACTCAAGGCAAAAAAGCACGACGACCGAAAAACGGAGGTCCGCTCGCTTCGGAAGGCGCTCGCCGACACCCCTCGCAAGAACGAGACGCTGCAGGCAAAGGCCGTAATGATCGCTACGGGCGGCAACCCTGCCGACATCGCGAAGACGTTCAATCTTCCTCTCACACCGCAGCAACCCGTCCTCTGCCCTGTGTCGGCATCGGTCTTCGGCGACCAAACCGCGCTCAAGACACTGGATGGCCTGCGCGTTCGCGCCCGCTTGATGCTCACCCGCAATCACGAGGAGCTCTGGCGCGAAGACGGCGAAGTGCTCTTCCGAACCTTTGGCATCTCGGGCGTTGCCGCCTTTAACCTCTCCCGTCGCGTCCAGCGCGGCGACACGATTCTGCTCGACGTTTTCCCCGACCTCTCCAAAGACGAGTTGCTCGATATGCTCAACCAGCGAGTTGAGTTGCTCGGCGGCTTTTCACCCCGCGACCCCCGCTGGCTCGACGGTATGCTTGCCCCGCAGTTCTCTCACGTTGTCTGCACCGCATTCGAACAGTGCCACCCCGGGTCGCACGACGTCATCCATCTGGTCTCAATCCTCAAGCACTTTAAGCTGCTCGTCGAGGGAACGACAGAGGAGCGTTCGGCGCAGGTCACGCGCGGCGGTATATCCATCGAGAGCGTATCGGCACCCGGCCTTCGCGCAAATGCCACAGTTGGAGCCCCGCTTTACGTCTGCGGCGAGGCGCTCGACATCGATGCCGATTGCGGCGGTTTCAACCTTGCGTGGGCTTGGATCTCGGGTATTCGCGCTGCAAGCAGCCTATAGCCGCGCAGTCTATAATCAAAACGCATTCGGGCCGTCTGGGACACCGGGCGGCCTCTTTCTTGCATCTAAGGAGACCTCGATGATCGAAATCACCCAAGTCCACGCGTCACTCGATGAGGCCGGCGACGAAACTGCCTGCCTTGCTATTGGTAGATGCGCCGTCAAACGAGCCCTGCGATGCGAGGATTCCCAGATTAAAGCCATTGAGCTCCATCGCAAGTCAATCGACGCCCGTAAAAAGCGAGATGTCCATTTTATTTTGAGCTTTCGAGTTGAGCTGACAAGTTCCCGACTCGAGCAGGAGATGGTCGACCGCGTCGCCGAGCGTAACCGCTCGCGCATCCGCATGGTAGACGACGAGGCTCCTTCATTCCCCTCCCCCGTTTCCGGCGCACCCAAAGAGCGCCCCGTCGTCGTCGGTGCCGGATGCGCTGGCCTTTTCGCCGCGCTCACTCTTGCCGAAGCGGGTCTGAAGCCCATGCTTATCGAGCGCGGCGACCCCGCACTTCGCCGCTCGGAAGCGATTGATCTCTTTCTTAAGGAGCGTATCCTCGACCCCGAAAGCAATATCCAATTTGGCCTGGGCGGCGCAGGGACCTTCTCGGACGGCAAGCTCAACACGGGAACCAAGAACCCTGCCCATCGACTGATTCTTGAGACCTTCGTCGAAGCGGGCTCACCTCGCGACATCCTGTGGGACGCCAAGCCGCACATTGGCTCCGACATCCTCCCCACCGTCGTCACCAACATTTCTCAGCGCATCGAGCAGCTCGGCGGAACCGTCCGCTATCGAACAAAGCTCGTCAATATTCGAACCGATGGATCTGGCGCCATCACCGGCGTCGATGTCCAACCGCCCCAAGGAACCACAAGCGAGACAATCGCCACAAAGCACCTCATTCTCGCCTGCGGCCATTCCGCCCGCGACGTATTCGAGCTTCTCAAAAAACATAACATCGCCCTCGCGCAAAAGACCTTCGCCATGGGCGTGCGCATCGAGCATCCACAGCGCGACATCGACCGTGCCCAATATGGCCCTTCGGCGGGGCACCCGGCACTCGGAGCAGCCCCCTACAAGCTTGTCGCCCATCTCCCCAACGGCCGCAGCGTGTTCTCGTTTTGCATGTGCCCCGGCGGACAGGTTGTCGCGGCTTCTTCCGAGCAGGGCCATCTGTGCGTCAACGGTGCCAGCCTCAATGCCCGCGACGGACGAAACGCGAATGCCGCCCTACTCGTCAACGTCACACCTGACGACCTTCCCGGCGATGATCCGCTCGCAGGCATTGAGCTCCAGCGCGCCTGCGAGCGAGCCGCCTATCGCCTGGGTGGCTCCAACTGGAACGCGCCGGCACAGCTCGTCGGAGATTTCCTTGCGAGACGCGCCAGCACGGCACCCGGAAAGGTAAAACCAACCTATCCACTTGGTGTGACCTGGACGGCGATCGACGAAGCCCTGCCGCAGCATATCGTCGAATCGCTTCGTTTGGGAATCCCCCTGCTCGGTAAGAAACTGCATGGCTATGACCGCCCCGATGCCGTTCTTACCGGCGTGGAGACTCGTTCGAGCTCACCGGTCACTGTCACCCGAGACCGATCGTGCCATGCCGTGTCGACCCCGGGTCTCTACCCTTGTGGTGAGGGAGCTGGATATGCCGGCGGTATCATGAGCGCGGCCACCGACGGCATCCGTTGTGCCGAAGCCCTGATCGCAGACCTCTAACGCACGAATTCCAGCGCGCAAAAGCCACAGGCCCCGAGCTCCACAGGGAACTCGGGGCCTGTTCGCTATTTCTTAAACCGTGCACCCTGGCGTTTTCTGCCCGATGCGAAAGTGGAACCCTTGCGGGCCTGCGAACGTAAGCGCTCGATCGTCTCGTCCTCAGATGCGCCCTCAAGCATCGCCCGAATCTGAACGACGGCATCGCGCAGACGTGCTGCCTCCTCAAAGTCCATGGCGGCGGAAGCATTACGCATGTCTTCCTCCATGGTCTCGACGATCCGCACGAGCTCGTCATGCGGTAGCCCTTCCAGCTGCTCGGCAAGCGTCTGCTCGGGTGCCACCGTCTCCGGCGCGGCGCCCTCGCCGTTTTCGTCGGGTGTATAGAACGCCCCGTGACCCAGTGAATCGCCTCTCGAGCGTCCCTTCGAGCCCACAGTCTTTTCGGCCTCGGCAATAAAGCTCGAAATGTCGTTAATGGCCTTGCGGACCGTCTTGGGCACAATGCCATGCTCTTCGTTATATGCCATCTGAATTTCGCGACGGCGCTGCGTCTCCTCGATGGCTTCTTTCATCGAATCGGTCACAACGTCTGCATACATGATGACCTCGCCGTCGGCATTACGGGCCGCACGGCCAATCGTCTGAATCAACGAACGGCGGTTGCGCAAGAAGCCTTCCTTGTCAGCGTCGAGAATTGCCACCAGCGAGACCTCGGGAAGGTCCAGACCCTCGCGGAGCAGGTTGATGCCGACGAGAACATCAATCTTTCCCTCGCGCAGCGTTCGCAGGATCTCGACACGGTCCATCGTCGCTGTATCGGAGTGCATGTAATTGACCTTAATGCCGGCATCAAGCAGATGGTCGGTCAGGTCCTCGGCCATGCGCTTGGTGAGCGTGGTCACCAGCACGCGCTCCTTGCGGGCAACGCGCTCGCGAATCTCGTCCTCAAGATCGTCAATCTGTCCACGAACCGGACGCACATCGATCTTGGGGTCGAGCAGACCGGTCGGACGAATAATCTGCTCAACGTCGTTCTGGCTAACCCGCAGCTCATAGTCGCCCGGCGTAGCCGAGACGTAGATGAACTGGGGAATCCTCGCCTCAAACTCATCGAAACGAAGCGGGCGGTTATCGAGTGCCGAAGGCAGACGAAAACCGTGCTCCACCAGCGTCACCTTACGCGAGCGGTCACCTTCGTGCATGCCGCGGATCTGCGGCACCGTCACATGGCTCTCATCGATGATGCAGAGCATGTCCTTAGGAAAGTAATCGATCAGGGTAAACGGTGGCTCGCCCGGTTTTCGACCGTCCAGATGACGCGAGTAGTTCTCGATGCCGTTGCAAAAGCCCATCGTCTCGAGCATCTCAAGATCATAATCGGTGCGCTGCTGCAGACGCTGTGCCTCGAGCAGCTTATCAGTCGCCTTGAGCTCGGCCACACGCTTCTCGCACTCTTCGCTGATCGATTTCAGAGCCGCTTTGACCTTAGGCTTCTCAGTCACGTAGTGCGAGGCCGGCCACACGGGAATGGCCTCGTACTCACGTAGCATCTCGCCGGTAACCTCGTCGATCTCGGCAATCAGCTCAACCTCGTCGCCAAAGAACTCAAACCGCAACGGATGCTCGGCATAGGGTGGATACACGTCGACGACATCGCCGCGCACGCGGAAGGTGCCACGTGCTAAATCATAGTCATTGCGATCGTACTGGATATCGATAAGCGCATGGATAAAGTCATCGCGCTCGAGCGGCACCTTCTTGTCGACGTTCGGAGCTAGGCCCGCATAGTCCTCGGGAGAGCCAATGCCATAGATACACGAGACCGATGCGACGACGATCACATCGCGTCGAGATAGCAGCGATGCGGTCGCCTGATGTCGCAGCATCTCAACTTCTTCGTTAATCGAGGAATCCTTCTCGATATACGTATCGCTTTGCGGCACATACGCTTCGGGTTGATAGTAATCGTAGTACGACACAAAATAGACCACGGCGTTGTCAGGAAAGAATTCCTTGAGCTCGCTCGCAAGCTGAGCGGCAAGCGTTTTATTGGGAGCCATAACCAGCGTCGGCTTCCCCAGGGCCTCAATAGTCTTAGCCATCGTGAAGGTCTTGCCCGAACCAGTCACGCCCAGCAAAACCTGATAGCGATCTCCGTCCCTCACACCCTGCACAAGCGACTCAATGGCCTTAGGCTGGGAACCAGCGGGCTCGTATGGAGACACGACCTTAAACGGCACCTCAGAGCCCTCAACGCCAAAACGTTTGAGCTCTCCTCCAACACGCTCAACTTCAAATTCCGCCATGGATACTCCTAACTCATATATCTGCAGTATACGCAGGCGGCAGGCATAGTCCTATACGAACCGATCGGGATAGAGGGTCTTGTAGCGAACCCAGGCATTATTGACACGAATCAGATACGCCTGCGTCTCGGGAAAGGTGATTGCATTATGAAGCGACGTGCTCTGCTGCGCCCATCCATCGACATTGCCCATGCCGGCGTTATAGGCGGCAATGGCGCTGTCCGTCGACCCGTTAAAATACGTTAGAAGATACGAAAGATACGCACAGCCAAACTCGATGTTCGTAGCGGGATCGTTAAGGTTGTCGGCTGAATACTCACTACCATCGACAAGACCCAAGGCAATCATATCCTGGGCAGTCTCAGGCATCAGCTGCATCAATCCCCGAGCGCCTTGATTCGACTCAGCCTCGGGATCCCAATTCGATTCAGACTTTATGACAGCACACACCAGATACGGATCAAGATTGTGCGAAATGCTCGATTGCTTTACATACGCCTCGTAGTCAATCGGATACAAAGGCTTAAAGAAGGCGGCAGGAGCATACGAGTAGACGAGCGAAATAAGGCCGAAGACGAACACAACGGCAAGTGGCGCCACGCGATACCACGCAAAGAAACGTGTCTTAGGCATCGGCATCCTCCTTATCCGCAGTGTCTATAAACCCATGGCAGGCAAGCCATGAGTCAAGCTGCTCAAAGAGCGAATTATCGCCTGAGGCATTATCAATCACCGTTGTAGCGAGATTGCACAGCGCAGACTCATCGGGCTGACAAGCAGAACGGGCATCGAAATCAGATGGCTCCATGCCACGTTGAATAGCGCGCTCGCGACGAACTGACAAAGGGGCGCTGATGACCAGAATTTCATCAGCCAAGCCAAATGCATCCTCAAAACCAGTCGGAGCAGAAACCTCGACCACCGCAAAGGGATAACGGGGAGATGAAACCGTACAACAAACCGGATCGAGAATCCTAAGCGAAAGCTGTTCAATGAGAACGGGATGCACAATGCCATTGAGCCGTGCGACCGAATCAGGAGAAGCAAAAGCTCGAGAAGCGAGGATGCTGCGGCGAATGCCGCCATCCTCATCCAAAATGTCCCAACCGAATTCATCCGCGAGTGCATTGACGATATCAGAGCCCGGCACATACAGCGATTTTGCGAGATTATCCAAATCAATGAGCATGGCGCCGCGAGACTCAAGATAGCGGCAGGCAGTCGACTTACCCGAAGCAATATTGCCCAAGACAAATACGGTAAACATCAAGCCCTCCCTAACGCCAATGCGAGTAATTATCGCTCAAATACACTAGAAGGACTCAAAATACAGCCAAACAGTAAGAGCGCATACGGGGGAGCTAGATCCCAAAGTACAACGCGTATATAACGCAAAAAAGGGGGAGGCCGCGAGGCCTCCCCCTTCTTCAGTTCAAGCGCACGGCTCGGTGCCGTCCACCGGTCAGCGGCGCCCTGGCCTCCCACGGGCTGACCCC
>CABRNM010000011.1 GCA_902472315.1 uncultured Collinsella sp. | reverse complement strand
GGGCGTTTAGCTCAGGGGGAGAGCGCTTCCCTGACACGGAAGAGGTCAGAAGTTCAAATCTTCTAACGCCCACCAAATGTTCGCAGCTCAGAGGCTTCGCCTCTGAGCTGTTTTGTTTTACGCCGCCAAGCCAAAAGGGCGCCGCGGCACCCAAAGCCGCTTCGACAGCTCCAATAACCATCCCAGACGAGGCCGATGCCGCCCCCACACCTCTGGCAACCATCCCAACCGGGCCCCAAGCCGCCCAACAGCCCTGATAATCGCCTCGATCAGGCCCAAAGTCGCCCAAACAACCCCAGCGATCGCCTCGATCAGACCCAGATGTGGCCCTCGTAGCCGTATCCGGGCAGCCCGCAAATCGAAGGTGAATGGTTTCCCGCGAAGTGAACGAGCCAAAACGAACCCCCGGAGCATCGACACTTTTGGCGGCTCATTTCCTGCGGTTTTGTCGTTAGAATCCTGCGGTTTTGGCGCCAAAAAGTGTGGTAGCTTCGGGGGTCCAAAAACACTCGTTCACTTCACGGGAAACCATTCACCTTCAATACGGCAGCACCCCATCCGCCGCCAAAGGCCCACTTACCAATGCTGATGCGCCTCAATAACGGTCTGCCAGAGCTTAAACCGCTTTGTCTCGAGGCGCGCCTGTGCCAAATATCGCGCTTCCTCAGTCATAGGCTTGTAAAATATGGGCCGCTTGCGACGATGCAGTTTCCGTCGGATACGCTCGCACAGGCGAACGAGCTTTTCATAGTCGCTCGCCTGGTCAGTCGTCACCGTAAAGTACGCGACCCCATTGAGCATCTGCAGCTCGTTGCGGCGCTCGGCATCCTTGCGGATCTTCTCGCTTCCGTCATGGATGGCATCGCTGTCGTAATCGACCAGTGCGGTAAACACCTCGGGCAGCAAGCCAGCCCTTACTTTATCCAAGCCCACCTCTGCTTTCGCCGTAAGTGTTATGTCGGGCGTGCGTTCCAACACGCGAAGCCTGCGATTGCGCCCATCGTTGTATCCATCGCGGATGAAGACCTTCTTGTTGAGCTCAGCCTTGCCCAATGCATACCCGCCGTAGCGCGCAGGCAGCGACATAAACATGCACAGCCCCGACTCCCTCGGAGATCGCGAGCCCTCCACCACATACGGAAGCAACGCTTTTGCTTTGGCGGCGCCTCTCACCTTTGACGCCCGGTCAAGATACGCCGCGATGAGTTCCCTAGTCGTAAGCTTACCATCGCGCATGCCCGCATCCCTGCTTGTTACCCCACCGGGAGCAAGGTTATCCAGCCGATAGTCCGATGTCATCGCATAGCCGGCATAGATGGCAGCCGCCGCATCACCATCGTGCGCGGTCTGCAAAAACGCCAACTCGGGAGAGCACACGTACGCATCCAGATCGCCCATCCAGTGGCCCAGCGAGATAAACGAACCCGCCGGGAGCTCGTTGGTGCACAGGTGCGTCTTAACATGCTTGCTCCGCCGACGGTCGGCGCGCGACGGCACCAGCAAATCCAGCGTTTCGATCCCCAGGTCATAGCGATCGATAACCTCCTGCGCTTCTTGATCCGAGAGCGCGCAGGCGTCTGCAATCGACACGACCTCTGGTTCCGAATCCCCAAATCGAGGGTTCGGCATGTGCGCCAAAAGCGCCAACGCAGCGTTATGTGAAACGATAAAGTACCCCATGGCGCGAAGATAGCACGCGCGTCGGCGGCGGCTCGCGACCCTGGCGAGTTTTCGGCAAACGACCAGCAGTTTTTTGCCGCGGCGCGTTCAAAGTGTTCATTCGTCGACGTCTAAATGCAAATCCGTCAAGCTTTTGGCAAGGTTGCCGCTCAACTGACCAAAAGCTGACCATTTGCTTGACGGCAAACCCTCACCAAAATGCTCCGCGACTTCTCGGACGGTCGAAATGCTCGTTTAGCAACCACACGCCCGCCGCTGGGGTATCCTTGGAGCACATGCACCGCAAGCCGCACAAAGGAGCCGCCATGCGCACCGAGCTCGATGTTCCCTTTTCGCACAAAGACGAGGCCAAGGCCCTGGGCGCCAAGTGGGACCGGGTCAAGAAGATCTGGTACGTGCCCGATGGCGTCAACCCCGAGCCCTTTGCCGCGTGGCTGCCCGGCGTGGATCGTTCCGACCCCAGCGCGCCCTACATCTATCTGGTGCTTGGCAAGCGCGAATGTTGGAAGTGCCACGAGCAGACGACGGTCGCGGCCTTTGGCATTCCGTATCGGGTGGCCGAGGACTCGGGCAGCAAGGCCGCGCCCGGCGCTGCGCCCGCCACGGACGACGCGGGCCACATCGCGATCGACACCGCCCGCGCCAACGCCATAGCCATCGTTCCCGCGCTGGGCTGCGTGCCGGCCGAGATCCGCGACTACCTGCGCGAGCGCTGCGGCTACAAACCCGTAACGTCGCGCACCACCAAAACCGTATCGCTCGCCAGCACCTGCACCGCCTGTGGCGCGCTGCAAGGCAGCCATTACCTGTTCGAGGAGCCCACGTCGCCGTTTGCACTTACGGCCATCAACAAGCTGCCCACGCTGGAGTTCGTGCGCGTGGAAGTCGCCGGCGTCTATGGCATCCCTGCCACCAAAGGCGACTTCGACCAGGCGCTCTTCACCTGGGCACGCGACCACCACACCCAGTTCCACAAGAGCCTGTTCGAGGGGATCTACCTGTAGGGCAAAACTCGAAAATCGAGTCCAGATTTCCTCGAAAATCGAGTGTGAAAATCCTCGAAAATCGAGTATGATTATCCTCGAAAATCGAGTATGCGCAGGTAGTGAGGTTTATCAAATCATGATTTCTTATGGTTCGGAACAGCCCAAATCCTACCGTCCTCGCCTTTTGGACGAACGACTGCAAACCCTGCTCCAGATTTTTGGAGCGGTCGAGATTCGGGGCACAAAGTGGTGCGGCAAATCATGGACCGCGCTCGCATTCGGTGAGAGCGTCGTTCATCTTGACGACCCAAACGTAAAGTCGCTGGTCGAAGCCGATCCTTCGCTCGCTCTTCAGGGCAATAAGCCGCACGTCATCGATGAGTGGCAGGAGACCCCCGCAACATGGGATGCCACGCGCCGCGCCGTAGATGCATCCGGCGGCGAGAAGGGCCTCTTTATCCTCACCGGGTCGTCAACGCCGGCAAAAGACTCTGTCACCCACAGCGGCGCCGGTCGCATAGCGCGTCTCGACATGAGCACCATGACGCTTTGGGAACGCGGTCTTTCGACGGGATCCGTTTCGCTGCAAAACCTATTCGAAGGATCATTCGAACCTTCGGCCTATACAGGCTCGCTCCCCATGCTGGCCGACGCAATTTGCTGCGGAGGATGGCCGGCGCTTGTCGGGGCGAGCCCTCAGATGGCCACAGAGGTCGTCAACCAGTATCTCGATGCCATGTACGAAGTCAGCGTTCCGCAAAAAGGAGGCGTGGGGTCTACAGCGCGGCACATTGTGTCCTCGCTCGCGCGCAACGTTGCGACCTCTGCTACGCTCAACACCATCGCAGCAGACGCCTCGTTGGGTGACAGTGACGCCCAGCCAGCAACTTCGACCGTGGCGTTTTACCTCGACATGTTGAAGAGCATGTATGCGATCGTAAATCTGCCCGGCTGGGATGCACCCGTCCGCGCAAAATCCCGCCTGCGCACCAAGCCAAAGCGCTATTTCGCCGACCCCTCCATTCCCGCAGTCGCGCTTGGAATGAATCCCGAAAGGCTGCTTGCGGACGGTCAAACTTTTGGCCTGCTCTTTGAGTCTCTGTGCATTCACGATCTGAGCGTCTACACCTCATGCCTGCCCGGCTCGCATCCGGGCTCGCTCCACCACTACGGCGACTCCGACGGGCTTGAGGTCGATGCCATCATTGAGCTAAACGATGGCCGCTGGGCAGCGATAGAAATCAAGCTCGGCGAATCCAAGGTTAGCGACGGAATCCGCAACATCGAGCGCCTGCGCCGCAAGGTCGCTCTGAACCCTGCCGCGCGCAACCCCCAGCCGGAGTTCTGCGCCGTCATCACCGCGACCTCGCCCTTCTGCCGCTACGACGCCGAGCACGACGTCTACGTGTTCCCCATTGGAGCGCTGCGGGAGTAAGGCGGGCAATTCGAAAATAACGAAGGCCCACCTATCAGCACTTTTGAAGTTTTAAGTCCGAAGGACTTGGCTGCCGAGCAACTGTCTCGAGGGCTTACAGCCCCAGGATGTGCTCCAAATAACCCTTGTTGAACCAGAACGATTGTCTGGTCATCCAGCGTCCGTCGGGCAACTCGTAGGCATTATTCGCAATGTCGCCGATTTCAGTTCCATCGGCGAACTTATACGCAGCTTTCGACGTATGCGGGCGAACGTGGACAATCGGGTTGTCTGCCATACCGGACAGATTGTTGGTCACCTTGAGCTTTCCGCTTGCATCCCGATACGGATTGAGCTCAACGCCCTTGCGAATGACCTTTCGCGTCTCGTCCCAGCAAGCCTTTGCGGGGCCTTCGATTTCGTTTGCCGGCATTGCCCAGAATAGGCAGCGGTCAAGGCGCCACATTCCCTCGTGGTCCTCGTGGAACACGACGAAGAAGAAACGGCTGGTCTCAAGACGTGCACGGAAGGAAGACGTCTCCCAGTCCTCATTGATTAGCTGCTTAAACTCAAACGGAGGGAAGGACATTGCCTGCTCGATGTGCCCTCTCTTATTAACGCGACAAGCACGGACGTTAATCCCGGCCTTAACGAACTCCTCGGCAGCATTGCTTTTAATGCCGAGCATTCGATAAACGAGTGTCGTCCATTGCGCCTTGTTGCCCGTATACTCCAGGCCGTACTGCTCCGCAATCTGGCGATCGGTCTCACCATAAAGACCTCGCAGTTCAAGAACGCCGGTGTCATGCAGGGCTGCCACGTTTTGACCTGCGACTTTGCTGAGGACTATCACGGCGAGCGCCGCGTGCTTGGCGATGTGCTTGTCGACGAGGCGAATGTTCCGGAGCAGTTCTACATCTCTGACGAAAAGCTCACCGACTGGCGCTACCTTAAGGGCAGCAAGCGCGAGGAGCGCACCAACAAAAAGACAGGCTTTACGTACACGTACTCCGAGGGAGCCATGAGCTTCCCGGATGCTACCGACAAACCGAGCCGCACGATACTCACGGGCGAAGGCGGCACGGGCGCCAGCCGGTTTAAGCATGTCATTGAGTGCCCCGACGGCCGTTTCCGCCGCCTCGTTCCCGACGAGCTCGATCAGCTCCAGGGATTCCCCAAGGGTTGGACGGATACCGGCATGACCGACGGTCATCGTGCGTTCTGCATGGGTAACGCACTTGTCACTGGCGTACCCCACCGCATCGGCGAAGCCATGGTTGAGGTGTACGGGCTATAGCCGAACCAATATTGACATAAACGAGACGAGGGCCAGTTCAAACCTGAACTGGCCCTCGTCTTTGATGAAAGTTGCTAGCAGCGTTTACACTACTTTGAATCAGCTACGATGCCAACCAAGCTGACCGTTACGTCAAAGGTCGGGCTTCCTTCGCCCACATCGAGGCCAGACATATTCTGACAATCGCTGTCGGTGCCTTCCATCCAAACGACAACTTTCATGTTCGTGCCGTTGTAATCGACGTTCGAAGCGACCTTTTGCGCGTTGCCGATCGGCTTAATGTAGACTTCGCCCGCTTTCGTGGCACCCCAGTTATTGCCGTTTTGATCGAGCGAATCGGTGCCAGAAAGATGCAAATACGTAGGGGCAACAACCTCGTTCAGAGATTCAGAGTTGACACACGACCAACCTGCAACGGTAGTCACATCGTTGCCCATATCGGTTGTCGAGGGAGCAGCTGGCGCATAGACAACGCGCAGCTCGCCGTTAATTACAATGCCCACGCGCAGGCTGTCTTTGATTTTGTCGAACCATTTCTGCGTGCCGCCATGCTGCGTAATCGTTATGGGCGAGCCGTTGCTCGCATCCAAATACACGTCGGCAACGCCGGTGTTCGCCACGGTATACAGCGTGTAATTCGCAACGGTGAATGCATAGTAATCGTTGCCTTGAATAGTGTACTTGCCGGGATTCTCACCCAAAATGGATGTGTCGACCTTTTGATAGGTGCTCACATTAACGCCCTGCCAGCTTTGGGGAACGTACCAGTTTTTGGCATCGTTCGTCGATGAAGGGCTAATCTCGTGACCGGCTGCGGAAGCGACCGTGGAGGTGTCGGAGCCATGGTCGGGCGTGTCGCCCTCAACGATTTGGAGTACCATGCCATTCGCTTGAGCGGAAATGGTGCTCGTAGTTGCATGAACCCTACTATTGGAGACAAACCAAGCGTAGGTGGTTGCAGAGAGCGCCACCGCCGAGACGACGACGGTCAATGCCGCCCCAATGAGCTGGATCTTGAGCTTCTTTACCGAATCATGCATAACCGTCGCCTCCCTTCGTTAAGAAATAGGGCAGAATCCCGGACTGGGAGCCTGCCCTCATTTTCAACCTAACGCAATCAATCCAATGCTACTTGTTCTGGGCATCAGCCGTAAACTGAACAGTGATGTTCTTCGTGGACGTGAGCTGCTTCAGATTGTTCGTATAAATCTGGTCGTCCGAGCCCTCGTAGAAGAGATAAAGATCAACTTCCGTATTCACATCATGGGTAACATCTTCGGCCAAAACTCCCGCAGCCGCTCCAGAGCCATACTTGAAGGTGCCGTTAACGTCGTAAACCTCCCAATGAGTCTCATCGACATAGACAAGGACACGAAGGGCAGAATTGAGCTTGGAATCAGAAGTGGTCTTTCCAGCCGTAACGCTGTGAACCTGCAGGTTCTTAAGATCTTGGCCGCGAGAAGAAATATTAAATACTTCTTTCACCGCATACTCGCCCGCGACGGCATCATCCAACGAGCCTGTACCGTTTACAAGCTGAAGACCATCCGAATTCACCATGTAACCATCAGCGGTTACCTTCTGACCATACCCGTACGCAAACTTGCCCTTAGGCGCAGCTTCAGTTGGATTCTCGCCAAAAGTTGCCGGATAAAGGCCCTTTTGTGCGTCATCAGTTGCCGTGTCTTCGGTGCTGTTAACGCCCACGGCAGAGTCCTTGTACTTAATCGTCATAAATGCGGCGTTTGACTGAGCGGAAATAGTGTTCGTGTTCGCCGTGACGGTATTGTTCGTCACAAACCATGCGAAGGTGGCGGAGCCGAGGGCTACGGCTGCCACGAGGACCATGGCGATGGCGGCGCCCATCTGCTTCTTTAATGCCTTGGTATCCATGCGGACCCCCTTCTTTCCCCATTCACCCCAGATGACCCTCGAGAAGCCCGGAAGGGGAGCCCGCGCTTTCGTGTTGGATGTTGCTTGCCCATCCTTTAGATATGGAATCGAGAATACCATAATTCTTACGATTTCCTTATGAGTTTTCGAGAGCTTACATTCCGGCAGATTTATGGGTCCACCTCGGGTTATGCACGGGGCTATGTGAACACTATTCACCTTATTTGCTCTCTCCCGCAAAGTCATAAGTCCCTCTTAAGCCTTGAGACCGCAGCGCCACGCCATCGCATACATTCACCCTCCGCCGAGCTTCGCCCTAGCCCTTCCCCACTGCTATATTGGTGTGGCACGTGTCATTTTTGCCTGCTAAACGGGCTATTTGTTGGGAGGGCCCATGCCTGCCGCCAATCAACCCAAGGGAAGCGTTTCCACCGGATCGATCAAACCGGTGACGCGCAAGGCCGTTCGTTGCCAGCGCGAAGTCGCCTGGCTGGTCACACAGGCGGCCGGCAAGCTCGTCGCCGCCACCGACGACGTCAACGCCCCGACGCCCAGCTTTGTGCTGGCAGCGGCGCTGTCGCACGCCCGCAAGCAGGAGCAGGCTGCTCAGGACCGTGGCGCCGCGATCGACTACAAGGCCGTCATGGGCCCCGACCTTGCGAGCTTTTGTCAGGCTGCGGGGCTGCCCGCAGCGCCCAACGCGCTTTCGGACGCGGGCTACATGTTCACGATCTCGGGCGCGGACCTCATCCGCGACCTTTATGCCTACTGCGGCGACCTGGGCGAGCATATGGGAGATTCGGCGCAGGTCAAGCCGGGCTACGCGATCAAGCTCGCGCTGCGGTTGTTCTTGCTGGACGCCAACGCTGGCAACGGCGCTACCTCCGCAGACAACGCCTCCGCATAACAAAAGCGCCGGGTCGGGAAATCAATCCCAGCCCGGCGCTTCTTCGTTCTACTTGTCCTCGTTCCCTGCGGGCGAGTTCTTTTGGTTGCGACGGTTACTCCAAGTCACGTTGTGCTCCTTGTAGTAATCGGGCGCCTCGTTGCCGCTCGCGCTAATGGGGTCGTTGCCGGTCAGGGTGTCGGCAATATCCTGCACGAACTTAACGAACAGGCTCGAATCGTCGGTCTCGGACGAATCAAAATCGAAACCGAATTCCACCGCGCCACCGATGATCTTGTCCACGCACTCCGGATCGTCGCCGTCCAGCCAAATGACCACAGTGTATTTGTCCACATCGCCCACGCGGAAGTTTTTGTGGCTAATGGTCGTTACCACGTCTTTGGACGCAAACGGCTCGGTGTTGGGCTCGGGGTTGCCATCGGCCGCAGCCGCCGCATAGGTGGTGGGCTCGCCATTGCGATACACCCTCACGCGCGCGGCCTTCTCCACGCCCTTGCTGGCGCTGACCACCTTGAGCTTGGCACTGTAGCCCAGATCGGTCTTGCCGGCGTTGCGGATATAGAAGGTGTACGCCACGTAGTTCTTGCCGTTGTGGCTGCCGTCGATGTCGTCCAGATTGTCGGGCAGGTCCTCTGCAGCGATATTGGTGCCATTGTCCAAGGCGTCGGCGGCCAGGCGCGCGGTGGCGTTTTTAAAGTCGCCGTTGTCGGCAATGGCCACGCCGCGGCGGAAAAGCTCCAGGCGGTTGAGGTTGATGGTGAAGTTACCCATGTTTTCCTGCATAAACGACAGTGCGAACAGCACGCCAAAGGCAAGCGCCAGCACCACGAGGGCCTTTTGCAGCTTGTCCATGCGCAGCAGCGCCGCGCCGATACGCTCCATGCGGCGCTTGGGCATATACATGGACACGACCGCGCCGGGGTCGATGTCGTCGAGGTCCTGGTCGGCCAGCGCCTGCTCCAGCTCCTCGATGCGCACCACGCCGCGCAGGTTGCGCTTGGGCTTGGGCTTGCGGTCGGACTTGCCGAAGCGCTTGCGGGAGGCGGGAGCCTGCTCGGGCGCGGAGTCCTCGCCGGGCGCGTCCTCGGCATTGGCGCCGAGCGCGTCCTGCGACGCGTCCTCGGCCGCGCCCTCAGCCAAACCCTCGGCAGCTTGATCTTTGTTGTCGTTACGCTTGAACAGAGCCATGGCGATCAGAGTTTATATTTGGCGCGGATGTAGCCGACGTATTCTTTGACGAGCTCGCGCTCCATGTCGTCGGCGTAGCGGAACTGCAGGCCGCAGACGTTGCGGTACAGGCTGCCCTTGGGCGCGCGGCGCACCCAGCACACGATGCCCAGCTGCTCGGGCAACTCGTGGCGCTCGCCCTGCAGGCGGATCGTGGGCATTTGCACGGCCAGGGCCTCGCCCACGTCGGGGTAATCGTTGAGGTAGATAGCCAGACCGCCGGCCGAGATGTCGATGGTCATGGCGTCCTCAGGCTCGGGGGTCGGTGCGTTGTCGCGTTGGTAGGTCAGGCGCATGGCGACCTTAAAACGCTCGTCGCGACGCTTGACAAAGCTGCGCTGCTCGGCGACTTTGCGCATTTTCCAGTAGGTGCGGATGCCCTTTTTCTCGACTGCCTCGGGGTAGCCGGCCAGCACGAACGTTTCCTCGCCCACTTTGTATTGCAGCAGGAGCTTTTGGTTTTCGTCCATGATGAGCGGCTTGCCGGCGAGCATGGGCGCGCTCATAAGGAAGTACGCCTCGTCCAGGTTCTCTTTGTACGTGGCGAGCATGTTGAAGTCGGTTTTTTGGCCCATGGGCACGTCGAATGCCACTTGAAGCTTGGTCCCCGGCGTTATCTGTTGCTCTGCCATGTTTTCTCCCCCAGTCGCGGGCGCCGATTTCGTCGTCGTGCGCGATACGCATTGGGCTATTGTAACTGCTTTGCCGTAGGTTTCGATGTGCGGTGCGTGAAATGGCAGGATGCGAGGGCCAAGCGCACTTTGACTCGGCAGTGGGCGCAGCGGGCACCACGCGAGCGTGGATTATTGGACAGTCGGAAAATCCACGCTCGTGCAGTAGCCGCAGTCGCCGCCATCGACATTCGCTAGCGCAGCTGCCCCGCGCGCTCCGTCAGCCGGTACTTGCGGTTGCGGCTCGTCGCCGACGCCGTAGGTTCAAGCTCGCCCCGTGCGATGAGCGCATTGACGCGTACCCTAACCTGGGAGACGGTGAGTCCCGTGCATTCTGCCAATTCACGTGTTCCCAGTTCGCCGTTGCGCTTGAGTGCCGCCACAATTAAGTCCCCGCCATGATCGATTTGCTCAACCTTCGCTCGGTAGAGGACAACCTTAAATCGGTCGAAACCTGGGCAAAACAATGGCTCGGCCAGACCGTGCGCACGCATGGCATCTAGCATCATTGGAATGCCCGACCCGTTGCCTTCGGCAGGAGAGCCCGCGCCGTCGAGCAGCGGGACAATCGACATGAGCTTCACAAGCGTCGCATTACGACATCGGGAGCTGCCGTCAAACAGGTTCTCGCGAGTCTTTCCTCCGTATAGGCCGCCGGGGTTCGTCACTTCGATACGGTCATCAAAGACGTCAACAGCGATCGACTGCCCACAGAACCGATCTCCGTATTCTCGGTGGATTACGGCGTTGGCGATTGCCTCGCGCAGGACCTCCTCGGGAATCTCCAGCGAGTCGACACGCGAGACGCCTTTGATCATCGAGGTTCGTCGCAAATTCTTGGCGACCGCCGCGACGGCATCCGAGATCATTTCACCCAACGTTCCCTCGCAGATCGTACGGTCCATGAACCTCAACGGCCCCGCCGCGCCCTTCTGCGTTCCGGCATAGACCGCCACATCGATAAAGAGCTTGGGATAGAACTGTTGGGGATAGGCACCCGCGGCCAGGAGCCCGGCCTTAGTAACATTGCCCTGGGAGTCGAGGAAATTCAGGCGCTCCAGCTTCGTTTTCTTGTCCGGCGCGCCGCGCATTGCACGAGGTGTCAGCGAGAAAGCACGCTCTATCGTGCGGTCGACCAGGGCCTCGTCAAGATCGCCTGCGACCGCGCCGGGCACTGCATCGCGATCACTGGGGCTCGTCCGTTCATACGATGACAAGGACAGGACCTCAGTCGACGAAAGCGGAACATCTTTGTCATCGATGCGTTTGTAGCTGCCGCCTTGAGCACCGCGCTCTATTACATAGCAGGGCTTGCTCGACGGGTCGAGCTCCTCAATCGTGATGACCAGAACCACGGTACCCTGGAGCTCCACGCGTTCAATGGTGTATTTGGGCGGATTGGCCAGTTTTCCGCGACCGCCGGCATCGCCCATGCCCGCCACGAATTGGTTGAGCACTTTCTCGGTCTCAAAGTTTGCAACTGGAACAAAACCCGCGCGCTCGCTCACTCCGAGCACGATGATGCCGCCGGCGGTGTTTGCGAAAGCGCTGACCGTTTCCCATACGTCGCGGGAAAGCGTCGTGGCGCTCTCCTTGACCTCGACGTTAAGATCGTCCGAGCCCATGCGCCTTAAAGACTCGAGCAGACCGGTCAGCTCATTTTCATTCATCTGCACGTCCTTTCGCTCGGTCCGGCGGAGAATGCCGCGAATAGATTTCCTTCGTCTCTCAGTTATCTCTCGTAATTATCTCTTGTCTCTCTGTTATCTCTCGTATTAGAGATGAGTGAAAGATGAGAGATAAGATATCTACCATCTGTTTCATTTAAACATGTTTTTGCTGGTAGAACAATCAGTATTGAGACAATACCGTGATTGCTTGTCTCTTTGCTGCTCAGTTATCTCTCGTATTTATCTCTCGTCTTTCAGCTATCTCTCGTATTAGTGACGAATGAGAGCTGAGAGATACGTGAGTGATGGACGAACGTGGTTTTTTGAACGGTCGGAAAATCCCTCAAACAAAAAACGGAGCCGGCCTTACGCCGAGCCCCGTTTTCAAACGGTCAGTTAGTTATCCAACGCGCGAGCATAGCAGTCAACATTACGCCGCCGCGAACACTCCCAAGCCCGTTCCGATGATGCAGATCGCGAAGATGCCAATAATAATCCAAATGGTCTTGACACCCTTTTTGTACAGGGCAACGCAAGCGAACGTTGCCAGCAAGGGCAGCAGACCGGGGAAGATCGAATCGAACAGATCCTGCAGGACAATCTCCGAACCACCCACATCAAAGGTCAAAGCTGTGGACAGCGAGACCTGTGCCGCAATCATCGCGCCAATGACGGTCATTCCGAGAACGCCGGCAGCATGCGTCATGCGAGACATAAGGTTGTTCTCTTCGGACTGCTGCAGGAACTTGGTTCCCAGGTCGTATCCCAGATGGGCTGCGACGATACGCGTTGCAAAGTTAATAACGGAGTAGAGAAGGAAGACGGAGACGGGAAGGGCGAGCGCGACGGCAGTTGCCGTGCCCGTACCCGTAATGACGGCAAACGCGCAGCCAAGCACGCCGAAGGCATAGACCTCAGGAGGAACCGCCGCGCCGACCATGATGGCGCCCATGAACATGGACTCCAAAGCAGCGCCGACGATAACTCCCTGCTGGACATCGCCAAGGATCAAGCCGACAAACAGGCTCGTAAACAGCGGACGACCAAGCATCGTAATGCCAAATGCTTGCTCGTCCATAGACGCCATAATGCGACCAGCGCAACTAGGAGGTACTGGGCAACCATTCTGATTAACCCCAGAAATAAGCCTGCGGGCGAGACGTTCAGAACAGCTCGCCTGCAGGCAACAGCAGCAATTTGAAAGGATTAGTAGTTCATCTGGTGATAGTAGCGACGCGTGGTGAGCGGGTGGTTGCGGACGTGCTCGAGATGGCAGCTCAGGCGCTCGGTGATGGTGTAGGTGACCATCGGGGAGACGATCTTGCGGAACTCGGGGTCGCTGAACGGCAGCTCGACCTCGGCGGTGTCGAACTTGTTCACGCGGACGTTGACGCCCTTCTCGTCGGCGAGCATGTGGGTGAAGTTGTCCACGCGGTCCATGAGCTTACGGGTGTCGTCCTCGCCGTAGAGCATGATGAGGCTCGTGCCCTCCTCGCACAGCTCGATGGTGCCGTGGAAGAACTCGGCGGCGTGGATGGACTTGGTCTTGATCCACTGCATCTCCTCGAGGATGCACATGGCGTAGTCGTAGGCCTCACCCCAGAGCATGCCGGAGCCGATCACCATGTGGTAATCGATGTCCTTGAAGTCCTCGGCCATGGCGGCGCAGCGCTCGTCCTGGGCGTCCTTGGCCTTGATGAGGTACGGGGCGATGTTGCCGAACTCCTCCATGAAGGTGTCGTACTTGGGGAAGGCGCCGGCGTTCTTGAGGAAGCGGGCGACCAGCGTGATCTGGTAGGTGTAGATGGCCTCGCACAGGACGTCGTCCTCGGCGAAGCTGAAGAACTTATAGTCGGCGTACTCGGTGGCCGGGGTGTTGTCGTTGGAGACGTACATCAGCGTGCGGGCGCCCTGCTCCTGGCAGAACTTGGCGGCCTCGATGATCTCGGGGGTGGTGCCGGTGCGGGTGGAGAAGACGCAGACCGAGTCCTTGTTGAAGGTCTTGGGCGGGCATGCGAGGAACTCGGCGGCGATCTCGCAGTGGACGTCGACGTCGGCCGTGGTGGTCTCGACCCAGTACTTCATCGGGAGCGTGTGGGCCCAGGTGCCGCCGCAGCCGATGAAGAAGATGTTGGAATAGCCCTGCTCGCAGACCTTGTCCACGGCGGCCTCAATCTGAGGACGGAGAGCGAGGGCATCGCTCACAACCTTCTCGTAACGAGGCTCATCGAAATTGAACATCCCTTACTCCTAACTCACTTAGATGAACCCTTCATTCATCCCATGACGTTATAATACTTTATATAACTAACTATGCAAGAACTATTTCAGATTTTTTTGATTTTTCTTTAATAAAAAGCCCGCCGATCAGATGATCGACGGGCTTAAGAAAGGAGGACCTAGTTAATAAATGCTAGACAATGGCATGTTTCCAGCTAGAAAACGTCCTTGGCAAATACCTTTGAGTCATTGGGGACCTGACGGATTTCGATAACCACGCCATCGTTGACAAGCTCTTGGATATGCTCGGCATCGGTTTCGGTCGCAAAGATCGCGGGGGTCGGATGAAGCGTGGTCTCGGGAGACTTTCGAGTTCCGCCCAAATTGATCTCCTTGATGTCTTTGCAACCCTTAGCAAGGCGATAGGCATCCTCGATCGTCTCGACAATGATAAACAGCGAGTACTTGTCGGTAACGCCGCTGTTGAGCGCCTCGATAGCAGCGTCAACATCCTTGATGACGAGTTTAACGCCGCTGGGGCGGGCGAGCCTCAAGGCCGCCTTCCTCATGTCGTCTTTTGCCACGGCATCGCTGGCACACAGGATGCAATCGACATCCAGCGCATGCGTCCAAGACATGGCGACCTGGCCGTGAATCAATCGGTAATCGACCCTCGTAAGCTTAATCATCAAAATCATCTCCGCACGTAATAAAGGTAATGACAGGGTTGAATTATTCGTTGAAGCTTGAGCTAGAACTCTTCTTCTTCGACATCGGCGAGCATATCCGCCGCCTCACAAAGCTGAATAAATGAACGCGACCCCTCGACCGCGGCTTTGGCCTTGTCCGCATCCAGGGAGTCCAGCTGTGTAACCATTTCCACCAGCAGCGGCAAGTTCATTCCGGTGATCAACGTAAACGATCCGGCAGTCTGCCTCTGAATGAATTCGTTGTTTACAGAGCCGCCAAAGATGTCAGTCACGACAAACCAAGAGTCGGCAGGGTCCCTCGTCTCCATCCAAGCATCGATAAGCGCTGCGACATCCCTCGTGTCGTCATCGATATAGGCGCACAGGCACTCGATTCGGTCGTTAGTGCCCATCAGAATCTCCAGAGAGCTTTTCATGCCTTGGGCGAGATAACCATGACTCGCTAGCAATATCTTATTCATAGTTCTCCAATACCAATAGGACGTACTATATTGTCATAACAAAGTATATTAGCAATCTGCCCTACGTGGTGTGTCTATTTTCCAAATCCGCGAACGGTAGCAATTGGTCGGTAAATCGACCAATCTATCTCTAATTTACAAGTAGAACTTCAGTCGCTCGGTGCAGTACACCTGACGGGAGATGAAAAGCGGCTCGCCGCTTGGAGCATAACGTCTATCGACAAACAGAAGTAGCGGAGAGTCCAGCTCCACGTTAAGGTATGCCGCCTCGAGCTCGCTCGCATAGCAGACCTCGAGCGTACGCGTGTTGGGGCCCATCTTGATCCCCTGGCGATCGAGTACCGCCATCAGCGAATCCTCGAGGGACTCATGCTCCAAAAAAGAAAGCGCAGCGGAATAGCTATTGGTTTCCAGCATCGTGGGCTTGTCATCCACAAGACGCAGACGACGACTACGCAATACCTTTTGGGTATCGTCTACGCCCAGAAACTTCGCGTCTCGCAAGCTTGGGAAGTCCCAGCCCATTGCGAGAACCCTGGTAGACGCCTGTTTTCCCGCAAGCTGGCACGAATGGGTAAAGCTCTCACGGTCGTCCGCGGCATACATCTGTGTGTCCGACGAAACGAACGTGCCCTTGCCTCGGGCCCTCTCAACAAGCCCAGCATCTTCCATTTCTTTAATTGCGGAGCGAACCGTTATTCGGCTCACGCCAAATTGCTCGATGAGCTCCGCCTCGGTCGGAAGCTTATCTCCCGGGCGGTACGTGCCGTTGGCGATCGAATCAGAGAGCGCACGGACAATCTGTTTGTACAGGGGGATAACGCTATTTGCTTCAACCATATCAACCATACCTTTGCAAGGAATCAGCAGCTTATAGATAGATGACTTATATTGTATTAGAACTTTTTAGGAGTCCATATATTTCCTAAACGATTCGGTAAACGGGGTGTTATTTCACTTTAGCGGGGTGCAGCGGCTACCCGCGGCATTCGTTATCAACCTAGCTAGGCTAGTCCACCCACATCGTCTTCAGTTCGCCGCAGAGCCGCGGCCCCATATGGGTATACTCTCGAGGATTCGACTCGATTCGCCCCCGCTGGGGCGTCAAAGGAGACTGCATATGCCCACCACCTCAACCGACCCGCGCGCCGCTGCTGCCGCGCTGCTGGTGCCCGGTACCACCTGCCACGGTTTTGCCGTCGAGCGCTGCGAGACCGTGCCCGAGCTCGACTCGGACGCCTACGTGCTGCGCCACACCGCATCGGGCGCTCGCCTGCTGTACCTGGCGTGCGACGACGAAAACAAGGCCTTTGCCATTGGCTTTAAGACGCCGCCGGCCGATTCCACCGGCGTGTTCCATATTCTTGAGCACTCGGTACTGTGCGGGTCGGCTAAGTTCCCCGTCAAGGAGCCATTCGTCGACCTGATCAAGAGCTCCATGCAGACGTTCCTCAACGCCATGACCTACCCCGACAAGACCATCTACCCCGTTGCCACCACCAACGAGCAGGACCTGTACAACCTGATGGACGTGTACCTGGACGCGGTGTTCAACCCGGCTATCTACACCAAGCCGACCATTTTTGAGCAGGAGGGCTGGCACTACGAGCTGGACCTGCCGGAGGGCGCCGAGGGCGAGGGCGACGGCAGCCTGCGCGAGGGCACGCTGCGCTATAACGGCGTGGTGTTCAACGAGATGAAGGGTGCGCTGTCCGACCCCATGAGTGTGTTGGACGACGCCGTCAACGCCGCGCTCTATCCCGACACCGCCTATGCGCACGAGAGCGGTGGCGACCCGCGCGCGATCCCTGCGCTCACCTACGAGCAGTTCCTGGACACGCACGCGCGCCACTACAATCCTTCCAACTCCTACATCACGCTCTACGGCGACCTGGATGTGGACCGCGCGCTGGCGTTTTTGGACGAGCGCTACCTGTCGCAGCCGAGCGCCGCGAGCCGCCGCATGGACGCTGCCGTTGCCGCCGGTGAGGACCCGTCAACGCTGGCGCCCAATCCGCTGGACGTGCAGGCGCCCGTGACCTGCGAGTATAAGCGCGTCGAGATGGCCACCACGCCCGAGAACGCCCTGGTGGGCCTGGGCCTGGTGCTGGGCAGTGCGCTCGACCGCAAGCGCACGATCGCGGCGGACATCCTGTTCGAGGCGCTGCTGGGTTCCAACGAGGCACCGGTTAAGAAGGCCATTCTGGCCGCCGGCCTGGGCGGCAACGTGGTGAGCTACACCGCGGCCGAGAGTCTGCAGCCCTACGAGCTCATCATGCTGCAGAACGCGCAGCCCGGCGTGGCGCGCGAGCTGCGTCGCGTGTTCCAGGACGCCTGCCGCGACCTGTGTGAGCACGGCGTTCCGCGCGAGCGCCTGGAGGCCATCATCAGCAGCAACGAGTACGACCTGCGCCAGCGCGACTATGGCATCGCCGACGGCGTGGCCATTGCGTGCGACGCGCTGAGCACGTGGCTCTACGATGACGACGCTGCGACGCTAGCGCTCAAGTATGGCCCGGTGTACGAGGAGCTGCGCGGCGAGCTGGACGGCAGCTACTTTGAGGACCTGCTGCGCGAGCTGGTGCTGGAAAACGACCACATGGCGCTAGTCGAGCTGGTTCCGGTGGACGCCGCCGAGGGCGCAGAGGGTGCCGAGGCCGCCGAGCTGGCAGCCAAGCGCGATGCCATGACCGATGCCGAGCTGGCCGACGTGGTCGAGCGCACGGCCGTGCTGCGTGCCGCGCAGGAGGCCGAGGACACGCCCGAGGACAAGGCCACGCTGCCGCGCCTGCGCGTGTCCGACATTGGCGCGGCGCGCCCCGAGCCGCCGCTCGTTGTGGACACGACCGCGCCCATCCCTTGCCTGCGCCACGACATTCCCACCAACCGCCTGGCCTACGCCATGCAGTACTTCGACCTGAGCTGCGTCGCATTTGAGGACCTGCCCTACGTGACGCTGCTCTGCCGCCTGCTCAAGCAGCTGCCCACGCGCGAGCATTCGGCCGAGGAACTCGACAACTTACTCGCCGGCAAGCTGGGCTTTTTGAGCTTTACGACCGAGGTCATGACCCAGCCCGACGTGGACGGTGTGCGCCCCTACCTGCTGGTGAGCGCCGGCGCCCTGTCCGAGAAGATCGATGCGCTAGCGAGCCTGCCGCGCGAGGTGTGGTCGAGCACGCTTTTGCTCGATGCCGACGCCGACCGCGTGCGCGACGTGCTCACGCAGATTCGCATTGGACTTGAGCAGGGCTTTATCAACAACGGTCACTCGGCGGCACTCGGTCGCGCGATGAGCTACAGCTCGCCTTCGGCCATGGTGCGCGAGCAGCTTTCGGGCGTGGACTTCTACCTGTTCCTGCGCGATCTGCTCGACCACTTTGACGAGCGCCTGGACGGTCTGCGCGCCAAGCTTGCCGAGCTGGCAGACCGCATCTTTGTGGCCGATGGCTGCATGGCGAGCTTTACCGGCAGCGACGAGGACTTTGACGCGTACTGGGCCGCCGCAGGCGACCTGGGTTTGGGCGCGGGCGACGGTGCCGATGCCGGCCGCGACACGCTCGTGGTGCCGGCGCCGTGCGACCGCCACGAGGCCTTTGTCATCCCCAGCGATATCTGCTTTGCGGCAAGCGCGTGCGACCCTCGTCGTCTGGGCATCGACGTGACGGGCGCCTGGGCGGTTGCTGCCAACGCGCTCTCCTACGACTACCTGTGGAACGAGATCCGCGTGAAGGGCGGTGCGTACGGTTGCGGATTCCGCGCGGCCGGCGAGCGTCAGGCGGCGTTCTACACCTACCGCGACCCGGCAATCGATCCCTCGATTGAGCGCGTGGTGCGCGCGGGTGAATGGCTCGGCAGCTTTGAGCCCGACGAGGCCGCCTTTGAGGGCTTTATCGTGAGCTGCGTGAGCGGCATGGACGCGCCGATGAAGCCGTACGCGCTCACCAAGCGCCGCAACACGACCTACCTGGCCGGGCTCGATCCGCATGCACGCGAGGAGCGTCGTGCCCAGATGCTCGCCGCCACGCCCGGTGAGCTTCGCTCGCTCGGCGCCGACGTGACGCGAATCGCAGCCAAGTCGCCAACGTGCGTCTTTGGCGGCCGAGACGTCATCGCCAAGAGCAACGCCGGCTTTAACGTAGTCGACCTGCTGGGCTAACCGCAACAAGGTAGATTTTTGGGACATGCCTAAAAATCTACCTTTTTCTTTTGCCGCTGCTTGGGTAGGGCAGCTCACCCCGTCCCACCAGTTTGTCTAAATCTGTAACATCTAGGCAGCAATATCGGCTCCAGATGTTACAAATCGAGACGTTTTCGGATGACGCCGGCCCTTTGTCTCAATCTGTAACATCTAGGTCCGATTTTGCCGAGTTACTGTTACAGATCGAGACAAACCGCCGCAGACACCCGCCCCACCAGCAAAAACCACCACGAAGGGGCAGGTGCCTTTGTGTTGGTTCGAACACTTGTTTTATACGTACACATGTTCTATAGTAGGGATGCTTGCACCGGACTTAAATTGCAACTAGGATATAGTTGCAGAATGTGAGGCGGGATGACTCGGACCGATAAACCCATCGCCCAACTGCTTAGCTGCCCTTCGACGTATCGGTATACCGATTTTTTAAAAGTCATGGCTTCATATGGCTTTGAAATGGACAACAAAGGCAAGACATCCGGATCGCGCATTCGCTTCTACAGGCCATCAGATGGCAGGATGTTCGTAATGCACGCGCCACATCCATCTGACGAATTGACGGCGGGGACCATTCGAAACATCGTTCGATTTCTGCAAGATGTCGGAGGTAGTCATGAGTAACGTTTTGGCATACAAGGGTTATTTCGCCCCAGTCGAGTTCGATGCCGAACAGCATGTGCTAACAGGTATGGTCACCGGCATTAGGGACGCAATCGTATTTGAAGGCTCCACAGCTGAAGAGGTGGAGCAATGCTTCCATGACGCCGTCGACGATTACCTTGAGTTTTGCGCCGAGAAAGGCAAGGAACCCGAGCGGGCTTTTAAGGGCTCGTTCAACGTAAGAACGGGCTCTGAGCTCCACAAGCAAGCGGCGCTGGCAGCGGCAAAGAAGGGTGAGTCACTCAATAAGTTTGTGACTGAAGCAATCGCTGCGGCGTTATAGCATTAACGCATAGGCCCAAACAACCACAAAGGGCGCAGTTCACAGGCATATTTGCGGTGGCTTTACTGCCCATATCGCGTTTGCCCAGATAAAACCTGCCAAAATAAACCTGTCCCTTTTTGGCAGGTTTGCTAGAGGAGGCTGGGATGGACAAGGCTGAGTTGCGACGGGCGATGATTGCTCGGCGCGATGCTCTTGATTTAGATGTGCGGGCGGCGAAGTCTGCCGTTATCTGTGCGCGGCTGGTTGAGCTGTTGGATCGCTCGGATGCCGCGGCGCCGCACACCGTTGCCGTCTATGCCGCGATGGGTTCCGAAGTCGATCCTGCCGCGTTTGCCGCAGCGGCCGCCAAACGCGGCTGGCGCGTGGCCTATCCGTGCATGTTCTCGGCAATTGATGCCGCAGCTTGTGGCCAGCGCATGTGCATGCGGGCAGTTGCCGCCGACGATGCGTCCGCGGCACCGTTTATCGCCCACCCCACGCGGGTCTTTGCGGCCGTGGACATCGACAACGACCGCTTCCCTATCGTGCCTGCCGAAGCTCTCGACATGGTCGTCGTGCCGCTCGTAGCCTTCGACCGCGCCGGCGCGCGCCTGGGCTACGGCGGCGGCTGCTATGATCGCTACCTGCCCACGCTCTCGCCCGCATGTCAAATCATCGGCATCGCCTTTGACGAGCAGCGTGTCGACCACGTTCCCACCGACGCCCACGACCTGCCGCTACTCCACATCATCAGCGCCTGATCGCCGCTGTATCGCACCCGCAAGATGAGCGTCCGAAAATCCACGCTCGTGTGTCCGAAAATCCACGCTCAACCAATACGCGTCCAGATTTCCACGCTCATGTGTCCGGATTTCCACGCTCGTGCGGCTCAACGTCCTGCAACCGCCTCAACACGCACGCGGCACGCCGGCGACCCTGAGCTTGCGATCGAGCTTTGTCGGATCCCTTAGATCATCCCAGCACAAGCGCACGATCTTGCAGTTATCAAGCAGCGAAAGCCTCGACTCGCGCTGGCGCTCATCAAACTGCGCCTTCGCGAGCTTGCCCTCCTCCGCCGCCTTCTCGCTTTTAACGAATCCGTCGAACTCCCCGATAATCAGCCGGTCGCCCACACGCCACAAGTAGTCAACGCGATACGGCCGCCCCGGCTCAACCGGGTCGAACAGCTCAACTTGCAGCTCCGGCGTCTGCCAGCCGCGCTCGATCATCAGGGCGCGCGCCTTGGACTCGCCGCCGCTTTCCGATAGGCCATCGGCATACCGCGCAACACTTCGCGCCGTCACAACACCGCGACGATTTAAGCCAAGCTTGTTGATTGCCTCAACGAGATGCTCCTTCGACAACAGCTGCTCATGAAGCGCCGAGTCCGCAATGATCAGTCCCTCGACAAACGACGCATCGACCAGGCAATCCGTAATCGTTTGATCGATATCGGTCACGGCAATATCCATCTGGATTGCCCGTGTTTGACGAGCATAACGATGGCGAATCACCTGAGAGCCGGGCGTCGTCGATTGCGCCGGCGCCGCGGCGATATGGATGTGCGCCAAATTGGCATGCGAAACCGAAAGGCCATAGATAACAGCCGCCGTATAGGAGCAAAACGTCCAGTCGGGATGCTTTTGCGCAAGGGCCCGCACCCGATGCAGATAACGCTGCCGAAACTTGAGCTCGGACCAATAATCCGGACGCGCATACAGCCCCGGCATGACCGCCTCTAGACTTCCCGCCGCCACCCGCCGCTCAATCTGCTTTGCCTCCGCCGTCGTGCGTGCGTACACGCAGCTCATCTGCTGTTCGCATGCTTTAATGTGACTTGTAAGTCTTTGATTTGCCGTCATGTTTCCCATGTCGCCTCCCAACTCTTGGAACGGCGCAAACGTACCAGACGGTTTCATGCGAAGTCTAACCAAATGCTGTCCAGGCGCTGACCAAATGCTTGACGGTTTTGGACGTTTTAGGCTGATGGCTTATATCTGCAGGTAGAAGCCTTACCGAAAGGTCCCTGTCCCCACATTTAGATGCCCGTGTCCATCGGATTATCAGAAAGAAAAACCCGTCAAGATACGAGACTACGCCGAATGCGACTTGGCCTCTACACGCACCGTCTCTTAGCCGAGCCATCGGCATCTACATACCTAAAAAATGAGTGTGGATAATCTCCCACTTTGAGCCCGTTCCTCGGCCAAAAATGGGAGATTATCCACGCTCGATTTGTAAATGTCCGAAAATCCACGCTCGTCCGTCCGAAAATCCTCGCTCGTCACGTCACGGCAGCAGCCACGGCCGCAGCCTAGTGCTCCTCGCCGGCGCGGGCTAGGTCGTAGGGCGTGGTCTGGTAGACGTAGTAGTTGAGCCAGTTGGTGTAGAACAGCTGAGCCTGGCTGCGCCAGACGTTGCGCGGCTCGGCCGTGGGGTCGTCATTCGGGAAGTAATGCGCCGGCACCTCCGGGTTGAGTCCGCGCTTCACATCGCGCTCGTACTCCAAGCGCAGCGTGTCGGTATCGTACTCGGGGTGGCCAAATACAAAGAAGCGACGGCTGTCGGTCGACTTGACGATGTACAGGCCCACCTCGTCGGACACGGCCACGACCTCAAGCTGCGGCTCGGCCTCCACGTCCTCGCGGCGCACATCGGTGTTGCGCGAATGCACGGCATAGAAGCGGTCGTCAAAGCCGCGGACCAGCGGGCTTTGCGGCTTCACCAGATAATGCTCGAACACGCCACTCGCCTTTGCCGGCAGGTCGTGCTTCTGAATACCGTAGTGGTGATACAGGCCAGCCTGCGCGCCCCAACAAATGTGCAGCGTAGAGTGCACGTGCGTGGTGGACCAATCCATGATCTGGCAGAGCTCGGGCCAGTAGTCGACCTCCTCGAACGGCATCTGCTCCACCGGGGCGCCCGTGATGATCAGGCCGTCGTAGTGGATGTCGCGGATGTCGTCGAACGTGCGGTAGAACGTCTCCAGATGGCCGGCGCTCACGTGCGTGGCCTCGTGCGTCTTGGTGCGCAGCAGGTCCACCTCCACCTGCAGCGGCGTGTTGGAGAGCTTGCGCATGATCTGCGTCTCGGTGGCGATCTTGGTGGGCATGAGGTTGAGGATGAGCACGCGCAGCGGACGGATGTCCTGGTGCAGCGCGCGGTACTCGGTCATGACAAAGATGTTCTCGCTCTCGAGCTGCGCGGCGGCAGGGAGGGCGTCGGGAATGCGAATGGGCATGGATGCTCCTTACGAGTCAGTTGCAGCTATGGTACAACGACCGGCCCCATCCGCGCGAGCGCATCGCCCAGCGATGCCGTCAGCGGCCCAAATCACTCCAAAAGTAGAGATTAAGGCATGTCCCAAAAATCTGCGGCGCTTTAGTCTAGCAAAGTGGTGGCAGGACGTTACAATGGTTCGACGCGAAAAACTCGGCCGAAAGGATACGTATATGTACCAGACGCGTAAGATCGGTGTGGTCGGCCAGGGCCACGTAGGAGCACATGTCGCCAACAGCCTGCTTATGCAGGGCATTGCCGATGAGCTGTACCTGTGCGATATCAACGAGGCCAAGGTGACGTCCGAGGTCCAGGACCTGCGCGACTCCCTTTCGTTTGTCCCGTACAATACCAAAATCGTCAACTGCTACGACCACTACGAGGAGCTGGCCTGCTGCGACGTCATCGTCAACGCCGCCGGCAAGGTCGCGCTGGCCGCCGGCAACCGCGACGGCGAGCTGTTCTTTACCACCGATGCCGCCCGCACCTTTGCCAAGCGCATCGTCGACGCCGGCTTTGACGGCATCTTCGTGAGCATCTCCAACCCCTGCGACGTCGTGTGCACCGAGTTGTGGCACCTGACCGGCTACGATCCCAAGAAGATCATCGGCTCGGGCTGCGGCCTGGACTCCGCCCGCCTGCGCACCGAGATCTCCAAGAAGGTCGGCGTGAGCCCCAAGTCCATCGACGCCTATATGATCGGCGAGCACGGCTTTAGCCAGCTTGCAGCCTTTAAGGCCGCGACCATCGCCGGCAAGAGCCTTAACGAGCTTCAGGCCGAGAACCCCGACAAGTACGCCTTCGACCACATGGAGGTCGAGGAGCTTGCACGCAAGGGCGGCTATGTGACCTACCAGGGCAAGCAGTGCACCGAGTACGCCGTCGCCAACTCCGCCGCGCGCGTCTGCGCCGCTGTGCTTCACAACGAGCACGCCGTGCTTTCCGCCTCCACGCTCATGACCGGCCAGTATGGCGAGGAGGGCATCTTCACCTCCCTGCCGTGTGTGATCGGTGCCGAGGGCGTCGAGGAGGTCTACACGCTCGACCTTTCCGAGTATGAGCTCGAGGGCTTCCACAAGAGCTGCCAGCACATTCGCGACAACATCGCCCAGCTCGACTGGTGGGACGCCGAAGGCGTTGTCGGCAAGTAGACCGCTGGCTGCCGCAACTTTACGAATCTAAGCGCGATACTAAGCGGGCCGCGCCGGAAATCCCCGGCGCAGCCCGCTTTTTTGACTCGCGCAGTGCCCTTGCGAATCGAAGGTGAATGTTTTTCCGCGAAGTGAACGAGCAAAATTGGACCCCCGAAGCATCGACATTTTTCAGGCGCTGTTTCCTGCGGTTTCGTCGAGTTTTTCCTGCAGTTTTGGCGTCAAAAAGTGTGGAGGCTTCGGGGGTCCAAAATAGGTCGTTCACTTCGCGGAAAAGTATTCACCTTCGTTTTCGCGCAGACACGAATCCGGCCGCCACAACGCAAAACGGGGCCCGCGCGCAGCGCAGACCCCGTCAAAAAAGATAATTCCCGGTACCTAGTACTGCTCGATGCCCATGTAGCGACGAACCTCGGGGCTGTGGTCGAAGACCTTGCCGCGGGCGGCGCGCAGCTCGCAGCTCATCGCATAGAAGAAGATCGGCTCCAGGAACGAACGCACGGTGGCGGGCACCTCGCCCACGCCGTACTCGAGCGCATCGAGCACCATGACCGTGTCGGTGTGCGTGTTGAGGAACGCCAGCGCGCGCTCCTCCATGGGGCGGCACTCGCCCGATCCGAGCTGCACAAAGTAGAACACGCCGGGCTCGGTAGCCTCAAACGGGCCGTGGAAGTACTCGCCGGAGTGGATGTAGCAGCAGTGCTGCCACTGCATCTCCATGAGCGAGCAGATGGCCATGGCGTAGGTCTGGCTAAAGTTGGGGCCGGAACCCAGAATATAGAAGAACTTATGCTGCTGGCAGAGCTCGGCAAAGCGATCGCCCAGCTCGGCGTTGACTTTCTCGCGGGCAGCGGGCAGCAGGGCATCCATCTGCTTAAGGCCGGCGTACATGTCGGCAAGCGCCTCGTAACCCTCCTGCTGGTCGAGCAGTTCGGCGGCGATCAGAGCGCCGATGCCCTGCGGTACCTCGGCCTGCGGCACGCCTTCGCCCCACGGATAGACCCAGGTGGTCCACTTGCCGTTGTCGATCTTTGAGCCCTCGCAGTCGGTCATGGCCACAACCTCAGCACCGGCGGCCAGCGCTATCTCGCAACCGTCGACGACCTCCTGCGTGTTGCCGCTGTGGCTGCAGGCGATGACGAGCGACTTCTCGCCAAGACTCTTGGGAGCCATCAGGCAAAACTCGCGTGCCGTGTAGACCGTCGAGGTAAACGTGGTTGCCTCGCGCTTGAGCAGCTCGTTGGCCGGCATCAGGTCGATCATCGAACCGCCGCAGGCGATCCAAAAGACATTCTCGATCTTGCCCTTGCGCTCGATGATTTCCTGAATCAGATCGTGTGCGTTCATGGTGATGCTCCTCCTTGTGTGGCGGTTTTGAACGACGGCGCTCGTACCTGCAGTCGTTCTATGTTGTCCTATTTATAGCACGCACGACGACGCCCGTGAAGTCATTTCACCAAACTTGTTCTATATTGTTCTATCTGTGGACGTTAGATGTCGAACACGTAGCGCGAGCCCACGATCTTTTGGCGTCCGAGCAGCAAGGGCCGCCCGTCCGCATCCGTAAAGTACGCCTCCATATAAAACAGCGGCTCGCCGACTGGCACCTCCAGCAGCGGGGCCGTCTGAGCATCGGCAAGCGCAATCTCCACGGTGCAGGGGTCGGACTTGAGCGGCGCGCGGCCCGAATGCTCGGCAACGAGCGCAAAGATGGAATTGTCCGTGAGGTCCTTGTCGGCAAGCGTCTGCAGATAGGGATGGTCGGCCAGCACAAAGGCGTTGTTCTCGAGCATGACGGGCACGCCATCTGCCGTGCGCACGCGCTCGACCACGATGAGCTCGCAGCCGGGTTCCACCCCAAAAAACGCCGCGTCCTCGCGCGTCGCCGCAACCACCGTGCGCGACACCAGACGTGCTCCGGCCACCATGTCGTTGGCGGCGCAACCCTCGGAAAAGCTCTGAACGTCACCCTTCTGGACAATCTTGCGTTTGAGCTTGGGCGCACACACAAACGTGCCCCTCCCCTGCTGGCGGTTGAGATACCCCGCGCGCGACAGCTCCTCGACGGCGCGGCGCACGGTGATGCGTCCCACGCCGTAGTACTTCGCGAGTTCCATCTCGGAAGGAATGCGCGAGCCGGATGCGTACACGCCGCGCGCGATCTCGCCCTTTAGGTCGTCCATAACCTGCTGGTACAGCGGCACGGCGGATACCTCAGTGCGCTCGGTTTTATCGTCGGATGCCATCATTACGCTCCATCCCGTGCATGCTCGGACTCAAACTCTTCAATCGCCGCCATAAACTGCTCGCCAAAGGCATCGGCCTTTTTCTCGCCAATACCGTTGACCTGGATAAGCTCGTCGCGTGTCTGAGGGCGCAGACGGCACAGGCCGCGCAGGGCCTTGTCAGAGAAGACCATGTACGGTGCCATCTCCAGCTCGGTCGAAATCTCCTTGCGCAGGGCACGCAGGCGCTCGAACAGCTCGGCATCGTCACCCACGCGCGGGCGCTGATCTAGCTCGGCCTCCTCACGCAGCAGATCCACCGCGCGGCGGGCACGGGCCGAGGCCTTGTGCTTGGACGCACGACGCTTAACGGTAAAGGCAAACGCCTCATCCTCGACCTCGGCGGCACGCGGGCCCAGCCCCACGACCGGGTACTGCCCCTGCGAGGTAGCCAGATAACCGCGGCCGCACAGCTGGCCGATGATGTCCTTGATACGCCCGACCGATTCGCTCGACAGCTCACCATAGCCGCGGTCCTCGTCCAGATGCATCTGGCGAATGCGCTCGGTGTTGCCGCCGTGGAGCACGTCGGCGATGAGCGACTTGCCAAAGCGCATGGGTCGCGTGGCCACATAGCGCACAGCGGCGCGGGCCATATCGGTGACGTCCTCGACCTCGAACTGCGTGAGGCAGTTGCTGCAGTTGCCGCAGCCCTCGGCCTCGTCCGTGGCGGTGGCGCCCGCACCAGCCGCGGCAGCATGCTCGGCCGCGACCTCGTCGCCAAAGTAGCGCAACATATATTCGCGCAGGCAGCCGGTGGTATTGCAATAGCCCTCCATCTGGCTGAGCAGACGATATCGATTCTGGAGCGCCCACGCGCGCTGCTCGTCGTCAAGCGC
Organism: uncultured Collinsella sp.; assembly: GCA_902472315.1. Lineage (GTDB taxonomy): Bacteria > Actinomycetota > Coriobacteriia > Coriobacteriales > Coriobacteriaceae > Collinsella. The sequence continues at coordinate 23,744 of CABRNM010000011.1, read as the reverse complement.
CTCATCGGCGGCATCGCCGCGGTCGATTAAAAAGCGGCGCATGCGAAAATCGTTACCGTTCCACAGCAAGTGGCAGCTTGCCGGGTCGCCATCACGGCCGGCGCGGCCCGCTTCCTGGTAGTAAGCCTCGATGCTCTCGGGCACGTTGTTGTGGATCACGTAGCGCACGTTGGGCTTGTCGATGCCCATGCCAAAGGCGTTGGTGGCAACCATCACCTGAATGTCGTCGTCGATAAAGGCACGCTGGCTCTGGCGGCGGGCGTCGTTGCCCATGCCGGCATGGTAGCGACCCACGCGAATGCCGCTGGGGCCCAGTGCCTCGGCAAGCTCGCCTGCCAGCGCATCGACCGTCTTGCGGGTCGAGCAATACACGATGCCGCTCTCGCCCGAATGCGCAATCACATAGTCGCGCACCCAGGCGGCCTTGGCCTTGTCGCCCATCTCCTCGCAACCAAAGTAGAGGTTCTTGCGATCGAAGCCCGTCACCACCGTCGCGGGGTTTTGCAGGGCGAGCATTTGCTGAATGTCCGCGCGCACACGCTCGGTCGCCGTAGCGGTAAAGGCTGCCACGATAGGGCGCTGCGGCAGGGAATCGATGAACTCGCGAATCTGCAGGTAGGCGGGGCGGAAATCCTGGCCCCATTGGCTCACGCAGTGGGCCTCGTCAATGGCCACGAGCGGCACGCCGATGCCGCCTTCGGCCGCAGCTTCCTGCGCAAAGGCCAAAAAACGCGGCTCAAGCAAGCGCTCGGGCGCCACGTACATAAGCTGGTAGCGGCCTTCGCGCGCCCGCTTGAGCACAGTGTTTTGCTGGGCCGGAGTAAGGCTGGAGTTGAGATAGCTGGGTCGCGCACCCGCCGCGAGCAACGCACGGGTCTGGTCCTCCATAAGCGACAGCAGCGGACTCATCACAAAGGTGATGCCGGGCAGCATGAGCGCGGGCACCTGGTAGCAAATGGACTTGCCGGCGCCCGTGGGCATAACACCCAACGCATCGCGACCGGCAAGGATCGCATCGACCATGCGGTCCTGTCCCGGGCGAAACGAGGTGTAGCCAAAATAGGCGCCGAGCGTGTCGAGCGCCATCTGCTGCATGCTATCGGTCATGGTTTCCTAACGTCCAAGTCATCTGCCGCCGATTATACGCCGCCACGCGGACCGGTGCCGCGCCGCCGTCGGCCACGGGCAACGTAATCCAAGGCGAACGAGCGTGGATTTTTGGACACTTTCCTGATGAGCGTGGATAATCTCCCACTTTAAGCCCGTCACCAAGCCAAAAACGGGAGATTTTCCACGCTCATTCTGCAGATTGCCGCTTAGGGGCGTTTACAGCGTCGAGCCGTTACGCGGTTTGGAAAACCGCGCAACTAGAGCTACATGACCATGACGTAGCGGCTGCCCACGTAGTACTGCTTACCCATCAGGACCGGCTCTCCATTGGGACCGGTAAAGCTGGCACGCAGGTTGAGCAGCGGATCGTGCGGAGCAATGCCCAACTCGGCCGCCTGCTCGGTATTGGCACGAACGGCCTCGACCGTGCGGTAGCCAACCGAGACAATCGGGATTCCGCCAACACGCTCGACCTCGGCAAAAATCGACTTGTCCTCAAGATCGGCCGTCAACAGCTCGCGGTAGGCATCAAACGGCACAAAGATGTTCTCCTCAAAGATGGGCTCGCCGTCGGCCGTACGCACGCGCTTGATATGCAGCAGCAGCGCATCCTTCTGCAGGCCAAAGAACTCCATCTCGTTTTGGCGCGCCGGCACAATCTGGCGATCGATCACGTGCGCACCGGCCTTCATGCCATTGCCGGCACACAGCGCGGTAAACGTCTGCAACGTCGAGGCGTGAAACTGGCGATTGATGTGCGGCGTGGAGACAAAGGTGCCACGGCCCTGCTGCTTAACCAGGTAGCCATCGGAGCACAGCTCCTCGACGGCGCGGCGCACCGTAATGCGGCTCACGTCGTACTGCTCGGCTAGCTCAAGCTCGGACGGAATACGCTCCTTGGGTGCATAAACACCTTTCTCGATCGCATCCTTGATTTCGTCGTAAATCTGCTGGTAAAGCGGTGCATTTTTGGGCGCGGGCATATCTGATCACTCTTATCGAAATATCGAAATAACTAATACGTATATAACGTCTAGTTTCATGTTACCTCATAATGATAAAACGATACACCCTCCCTACCAAAAAGCGACAGCTTCATTTTGGTAGGTTTTATCTGGGAAAACGAAAGCCCCTCGAAAGCAGCGAGGCTTTCGAGGGGCTCATACGGAAGGGTTGCGCCAGGCCGGCAAAATGCCAATACCCTACCTGCCGTCGTCCTGCTGCAGGCTGTCCTGCTCGCTGAGGCGCGCCTGCCTGCTGGCCATGCGCGCGGGCTTGTCGGGATCAGGTACGGCCGTGGGCATGGGCTCGTCGACATGACCGCCCCACCAGCCGCCCACAAAGTTGAGCGTGTGGAACACATTGATCACGGCGCCGGGATCAATGTCGCACACCAGCTTGATAATGTCCTGGCTCTCGTAGGTTGAGACAACGGCGTGCAGCAGGTACATCTTTTCGCGGCTGTATCCGCCGATGACCTCGGCACAGCTAATGCCGTGCTGAAAATGGTCAACATAGGCGGTCATGACCTCGTCCGCCTTGTGCGTCGTAATCTGCAGCGTCACGCGGTCGTAGCGACGATAGAAGCTGTCAATGGTCTTGGTCGAAATAAACTGGAACACGATGGAGTACGCTGCCTTGTCCCAGCCAAACATAAAACCAAAGATCGCCAGGATAAAGCAGTTGAAACCAAAGATGACGCCCCAGATGGTCTTGCCCGTGTGGTTGGAGACCCACAGCGCGATAAAGTCGGTGCCGCCGGTGGATGCGCCGGACTTGAGCGCGATGGCAGCGCCCAGACCCGAGACCACGCCGCCAAAAATGATGAGCATGATCTTGTCGCCCAAAAACGGAGCGAAGTGAAAGACGTTGAGGAACAGCGATGAAAGCACGACCTGCATCATCGAGAAGATGACGAAGCGTTTGCTAATGCCGCTCCAGCATAGGAGCGCCACGGGGATGTTGAGTGCAAGCATACCGAGCGAGATGTCGATGTGAACGCCGCCAAGCGAAGTAACGCGATCGAGCAGGACCGCGACGCCGGTGAGACCGCTCGGAAGCAGGTCGGCGGGCCGAATGAACGCCTGGATCAGGAATGTCTGGAGAACGGCGGAAATGGTGACCGCCACGGCGGTGATGGCGCGGCGGACGATGGTGAGGCGGCCGAGCACGAGCACGCGGTCCGTGAGCTGATCGATGGCGTTCGCCACGTAGGCTCCTTTCGAAGGCAGATATAGTTGTGAGGCGTGCCCGCGATTGTAGCATGGAGCGTACGGGGGCGCTTCAATTCACCCTCTCTCGACAACCATCAGAAGGACCGTGAGGCCGCTCAAAAGAAAAACGCCGTGAAGAGAGCGGTCCCTTCACGGCAAATTCGGCGTTTGCCCAGATAAAACCTGCCAAAATAAACCTGTCCCTAAATGGCAGGTAGGATGTCGGTCAGGTTGTCGATGACGACGTCGGCGGCGGACTGGTCCAGGTTGACGCCCTCGTGTGGACGCAGCGCCAGGACTCGGGCGCCGGAGCGTTTGCCGGCCTCGATGCCTAAAGGCGAATCCTCGATAACCAGGCACTCGGCAGGCTCCACCCCCAGCGCCTCCATGGCACGCAGGTAGATCTCGGGGTCGGGCTTAAACGCGCTGCACTCGTGACCGCTGATGGTGTAGTCCAGCACGTCGGCGATACCGGCAATCTCCACCAGCTCGTCGATCAGTTCGCGATAGGACGAGCTCGCGATGGCACACTTCACGCCGCGCTCGTGCAGCTCGCGCATCACCGGCTCCGTCTGCTCGTTGAGCAGCTCGGCATACGGAACGGGGTGATCCGGGCTGTAGACCTGCTTGTACTCCACGCGCAGGCGCTCGCGCAGCTCAACATCGTCGGGCACCAGCGCCTCCCAAATGGCGGGCTCGTTAGACCCCGAAAGATCGGGGATCTCGTCAAAGTGAAAGCCCTTCTCTTCCATAAATGCCACGCGACGACGGTTGTAGAACCACTCGGTATCGACCAGCACGCCGTCCATATCAAACAGCACTGCCTTGATCATACGCATCTCCTCCCACCTGCCAAAAAGGGACAGGTTTATTTTGGTAGGTTTTATCTGGGGTTTTATGGCGCGACAGACACGCCCTCCCCAGAGCAAAAAAGGGGACGGGGCGCAAGCCCCATCCCCTCTCAATCAACCCGTAAGGTCTACTTACTTGTGATTAGTAGGAAAGCTTCCACATGTAGCGACGCATGGTCAGCGGGTGCTGGCGGGCCTCGGCGATCTGGTTGCCGTACTCACGCATAACGGCGAGGTGCAGCAGCGGGTTGAAGTAGGTAACGACGCTCGCGGGCACGGCGTCAGCCAGGCCGTAGTCCTTGGAGTCGATCAGAGCGACCTTGGCGCCCATGCGCTTAAGGAAAGTGAGGGCGCGGGCGTCCATCGGACGGGTAGCGCCATCGGACATGAAGAAGACGTAGGGCTTACCCTCGGTGGAAACCTCGAACGGGCCGTGGAAGTACTCACCGGTGTTGTAGGCAGCGGCGTCGATCCACTGCATCTCGGTGAACAGGAAGGCGGCGTGAGAATAAGCCATCTTCTCGGAGGCACCGGAAGCCATGAAGTAGATCATCTTGTCGTCCTTGAAGTCCTCGGCGAACTTCTTGGCGAGCTTCTTGCAGGACTGAGCGGCGTTCTCGCAGAGCTCGAAGACGTTGGTGAGGCCGGTGATCATGTCCTCGTAGTGGTCATAACCCTCGGTCTGCTGAAGGATCTCGACAGCAAGAGCGATGGCGTAGCCGGGCTTCTCGCACTTGGCAGCGAAGTTGGCATGGAAGCCGTGAACGATAACGTAGTCAGCGTCGACGGTCAGAGCGGAGCCAGCCTTGTTGGTGAGGGAGACGACCGGGCAGTTGTGCTTCTTGGCGGTCTTGTTGGCCTCGACGGTCTCGGGCGTGGAGCCACCGAGGGAGCAGGTGATCACGAAGGTGTGCTCGTTGACCCAGGAAGGCGTGTCGTAGTTGAACTCGTTAGCGGTGAAGATCTGAACGTTCAGCTTGTCCGTGTTGTTGGCCAGGAAGTACTTGGCGGGGTAGAGGTCGGACATGGAGGCACCGCAGCCGACGAAAGCGACGCTGTGGATCTCGTGGTTGGACAGGACGTCAGCGACGATCTGCTTAGGGAGGTTAAGGTCGATCTCGTACATCTGACACATTCCTTTCGATTTTTGCGGCGCCACATTGCCGGGCGCTCGCAGGGTTACCGTGGTTTGGACCGAGTCGCCGGCCCGTTGAGGATGTGACAAAGGGACTGCCCTTTGTCACGTATAGGGATGGAAGCCTGCCTGGGGTATGGGATGCCAGGCAGGCCCCCGGGGGAAAGCGGTTAGACGCTTGGTCGCGACTAGGCCAGGATGCCGGCCGCGGAGAGGGCGATGCCGCCCACGATGGCGATCACGAGAAGCCAACCGGTGTTGACGTTCTTCTTGATGAGCCAGTACATAAGGCCGGTGAGGCCAAGGGAAATCATCTGGGGCATCATGCCGTCCAGGATGTCCTGGATAACGACGGTACCCTCAGCGAACTGCAGCGGAGTGGTGGCGCCGATCAGCGTGGCGATCATGCCGCCCACGGACATAAGACCCACGATGCCGCAGACATACATGAGCTTCTCCATGAGGTCGCCGCCCTGAAGCTTGCTCAGGTACTCGTGGCCGCCCTGATAGCCCATCTTGGCTGCGAACCAAGTGATCAGCACGGAGGGGACGATGGAGATGAGCATGGCCAGGATCGGGCCCATGATGGAGCCCTGCTGAGCCAGCTGAACGCCCAGGCCGAAGGCGATAACGCGGATGGTGCCCTGGAAGAAGGAGTCACCGATGCCGGAAAGCGGGCCCATAAGGGAGGTCTTGACCGCGTTGATCGAATCGGGATCGAAGTTCTCGGGATCCTTGGCGTACTCCTCCTCCATGGAGGCGGTGAGGCCTAGGATGAAGGCGCTCGTCTGCGGGGTGCAGTTGTAGAACGCCATGTGACGGTGGTAAGCCTCTTTCTTAGCAGCGAGCTGCTTGGGGTCGGACTCATCCGGATAGAGGCGATCGAGCGTGGGAACCATGCCGTAGAGGAAGCCCATGTTCATCTGACGCTCGTAGTTCCAAGAGGCCTGGATGGCCCATGAGCGCCAGAAGAACTGGCTGACCTTCTTGTTCAGGGACACGTCCTTGGTTGCGGTTGCCATAGTGTGTTCCTCCTTAGTCTTCGTCGTCTTCGAGCGGATCGTAGTCGGAATCGACACCGGCGGCTGCATGGGAACCGTTGAACTTGAAGCCCATGAAGACGACAGCCAGGCACACACCGATCAGAGCGACCGCGATGACGGACAGGTTGAGGTAAGCGGCGAGCAGGAAACCGATGAACAGGAACGGAGTCATACCCTTCTTGATCATCATGGTGAGCAGCAGGGCCAAGCCGTAGGCGGTCATGATCTTGGTCGAAACGTTCAGACCAGTGGACAGCCACTCGGGAACCATGTTGACGATGGCCTGAACCAGGTCGGTGCCAACAAAGACGGCGAGGAAGATCGGCAGGAAGTACATGACGGCGTACAGACCGGAGCCGGCGCAGATGTGCATACGGTAGGCGGTCTTGAACTTTCCGTTATCGATCGCGCTATCTGCCACATGGGTGAGGGCGGCGATGATGGAACGGAACACGATGCCGAGGAGCTGACCCAGGACGGCGACCGGGATGGCGATCGTCATGGCGGTCTCGGCGGAAGCATCGGTCAGGCACGCAAAGGCAGCGGCCACGATGCCGCCCAGGACCATATCGGGCGGAACGGCGGCGCCGACCTGCACCAGGCCCATGGACACGAGCTCGACGGCGGCACCGACGGCAAGGCCGGTGGGCACATCGCCCAGCAGCAGACCGACGAGCGTAGCGCCAACGAGGGGCTGCTCGAAGTTAAGACGACCGAGCAGGCGGGAGTCCCACATGCAGAACACGCCGACGAGGCCGACGAGCACCGCACTGATGAACGTATTCATACCCTTCTCCTTTCAGTCAGGCAAAAGCCTGGTTGATTACAGCTTGGCGTCGATGTCGACGCTCTGATACGTAGGGGTCTGCTGAACATAGAGCTTGATGCCCATGTCGAGCAGCTGATTGACGTCTGCCTTCTGGGTGGCGTCGAGGAAGACGGAGCTGTCCTTGCCGCCGACCTGATCGGCACCGTCGTGGTTGGCGGTGGCGCCCAGGTTGATGGCGTCGAGCTTGTAGCCCTGGCAGAACTGCAGCATCTCGGCCGTGTTGCCAAAGACGAACATGACGCGCTCGCCGAGGGTGTTGAGCTTGTCCATCTTGGCGAGGGCACGCTCGACGGTGAAGACGTTCAGACGCACGCCCTGGGGCTTGGCCAGCTTAAGAGCGCCCTTCTTGATGTCATCGTTGGCGGCGGCGTTGTCGACGACGATGATGCGCTCGGCCTGAACCTTGGTGGTCCAGGTAAAGACGACCTGGCCGTGCAGCAGACGGTAGTCAAGACGTGCGAGGACGATCTTGGCGGGACCGGAGCTGTGGCGGGACGCCTTGGCCTTCTTGGCGGGAGCCGCGGCAGCCTCGACCGGAGCATTGGGGTTGGTCAGACCGGTGCGGGCCTCGTTGATGAGGGCCGCGAGCTCGGCGCCCTTGACGGGGACGGGGCTCATAGCGAGCGTCAGCGCCAGCGGAATATTGAAACCGCTGACAACCGTGAACTTCGTGCCGTTCTTGGAAAGCTCGACCATGTTGTTGTTGACCGAGCTGCCGAGCATATCGGTCAGCACATAGACGGTGTCGTCCGCGTTGAACGTGGCGATCAGAGCCTCAACCTTATTGGTGATGGGCTCCTTGTCGTCACGAGCAAGCGACACGACGTGGACGTTCGACACGTCGCCGAGAACCATCTCGAGCGTGTCTTTGGCGCCTGCGGCCAGGCCGCCATGAGATGCGAGAATGATCTGATTCATCTTGCCTCCTCCTTTTCGTTATGGTCATTATAACGTCTTATACGTTGCCTATATTGCTAATTAGTATAAAGACCGTTCGCGGGTGAAAATCGACCGTTGACGGGTTTAACGTACTTGAAACGTTGGGGCTGGATAGGCCGGCGCTGGCTGGATAACCCCAGGTCAGACGCCGCGCACAATCCTCTATCGCACGAAGTACCAGGGGCTTTCCTGCACGGTGGGTTCCAGCGCGATGCCGGTGCGTTCCTTAAACAGATCCATGTCCTGAGATTTTTCGGTCCACCACGCGTTGGGCTTAAAGGTCATGCTCTCAATGACATGACCGACAAACACACTGTTGCGCAGCTTGGAGAAGTCGGTGTTCATGATCAGGATGGACGCGAGCACAAGCACAATGCCCAGAACCTTGATCGCGCCGGCGGACTCGGCATAGACACCAATGCCCACCAGTACGGTGACGACCGTCTCGAATGACATTACGACGGGAACTTTCGATGTCTCGAGCCCCATGGACAGACCCTGCATATATAAGATGTAGGCCACGGCTGTGGGGATGAGCCCAAAGCCAAGGAACAGCAGCAGCAGCTGTGGCGACATTGCCGCGGCGACATCCGGCCACGGAGCCGCGATAGCCGCCATAACCGCACCGCCAAAAACAAAGCCCCAAAACGTGACAGCCAGCGGGTGGACCGTCTTGGTTGCTATTCGGCTAAACACCGCAAGCGACGCACCACAAAGGCCTGCAATCACGCCCGACGTGACGCCCCAAACCGAAAAATGGAAACCGGAAAGGTCGCCATTGGTCACTGCAAGCACGCAGCCAACGATGTTAAAGATAATGGCAACGAGCTTGTTGGGGGTCACGTCCTCGCGATAAAGCACGCGGCCGAGCACGACGCCAAACACCGGCGAGGTGTAGAGCAGCACCGAGGCCGTGGACATGCCCACCTCGCCCATGCACTCGTAATAGCAGGTGTTGGCGGCGGCCAGGCCGACGATACCGACAAGCGCGCAGGGAACAAGCTCTTTAGGGCTTGCCTTGAACAGGGCCAGCGGACCCTGAGCCACGGTAGACCCCTCACCCGGACGGCAGCCCATAAACATCAGGACCGGCGCCAAGATAAGCGCTCCGACCAACAAGCGAAAGGCCGCCATGCTCTGAGACGAAACACCCAGGGCCGATATTCCGTTAACAAAGATTCCGATGCTGCCCCACATAAGCGCGGCGACCAGCACCAGCACATAGCCCAGATTGCTTTTCTTCAACGCAGCCTCCTCGGTATTGTTTCCAATATGTTTCACACTACGTTATAGTCGTTATATACATTTTTCAAGACACAAATCGCCGAACGGAAAAATCTGCTCGCCCACACACTCATTGGGTACTCATTGGGGACGTACTTAAATGAGTAGTCGTTGGGGACGTTCCTGAATGACTAGTCGTTTAAGAACGTCCCCAACGACTAGGACTGTCCCCAACTGCCGGCAGAAAAGGAACGTCCCCAAGTGCCGCCATGAATTCAGTTGCGGTGAAATAGTTCCTGAATAGAGGCTTCAGACCCCCAAACAGGAACTATTCCACCGCAACTTATGAGGATATCGAGCTGTTAGGCCGCTCTATCCCCTAGTAGTCCAGCTTCCACATGTAGCGGCGCGTCATGTAGTCCTTGTGGGTGACGGCAGAGAGCGCGCGCATGTACACGTTGTTGAGGATCGGGGCAAAGATCAGGTGGTTGAAGTACTCGCTCACGCTGTCCTTGATGTCGTTGAGGCCGAGCTCCTTGGCGTCGAGCTGATAGACGCGCTCGCCACCGTACTGGTTGACGAAGCGGATGCCGCGCTCGTCGTTGCAGCGGCTGCGGCCGACGCTGATGAGCTGGAACAGCGAGGTGCGCTTGTCCAGGATCTCGAAGGGGCCGTGGAAGAAGTCGCAGGTGTTGATGGTGCAAGAGTCGATCTGCAGCATCTCCTGCACGTTGCAGATGCTAAAGACGTAGGCGGCACCAAAGAGCGGACCCTGAGCCATCACGTTGATGCAGGGCTTGTCGGCGTTCTGCTCGGCCCACTTGGCAGCGAGCGGACGGGTGTACTCGACGGCCTTGCGATAGATGGGGTCGACCAAGTCGAAGGCGGCCATAGCGGTCTCGTACTCGGCATAGCCCTCGGTCTGCTGCGTGAGCTCCATGGCGATCATGGTCACGACGGCGGAGTTGGTACGGCCCATGCAGGACTCGTCGACGGCCAGGCTGTCGTACTGGATCTTGTAGTCGCAGACCTCGGTGAGGCCGGACTCGTCAACATAGATGGCGATGGTGCTGGCGCCGTGGTCCTTGGCGACCTGGGCGGCGACGATGGTCTCCTTGGTGCCGCGCATGGACACGACGACGGCCAGGGTGTTCTCGTTGACATAGGCGGGCGTGGCGTGCACGAACTCGTTGCTGGTGTAGCTGGAGCTCACGACCTGCGTGGCCTCGTGCTCCATAAAGTACTGGGCAGGATAGTTGCCGCCGTTGGATCCGCCGGCGCCAATCCACACGACGCGCTTGATGCCGCCCTTGTCTGCCTTGTCAGCCAAAACCTGGGAGACGACATCCTTAACCTGTTCCTGAGTAGTCATCGTGCATCAGCCTTTCTTCTCGTTTGATGCTCTCGATGGCATACAAGTTACATACATGTTTTGGTTATGTCGACTAGTTGTATGCTATATTTGACTTAGAAATTCTGCTGCTAAGGTTTTCGATTACTCGTTACCAGCGATTTTATTGTTGTGTTGAATACATGCTTGCTTAGTTAAGCATACAAGTTAGATATAGGTTGGCAATATGAGCGTCTCATCTAAAAAGAAACTGAGCCAATACGAACGCTTGGCGGGTACGCTTCGCGACCGCATCGCCGCCGGCATCTACGCACGCGGAGACAAGCTGCCGTCCGAGATGGAACTCATGGACGAATCGGGCCTGTCGCGCAGCACCGTGCGCCACGCCCTTAAGGTGCTCGTTGATGAGGGCCTGGTGCGCACCGAGCGCGGGCGTGGCGCCTTTGTGGCCGACACGCCCGCGCTCCACGAGAACAACCTGGTGTTTTCGAGCTATACCAAGCAGGTCGAAGGCCAGGGCATGAAGCCCACCACGCGCACCGTGGACTCGGGCTTTGCCAAGGCGGCCGGCAGCATAGCCAAGTTTTTTGACGCCGCCGTGGGCAGCAAACTCGTCAAACTTGTCCGCCTGCGCTACCTGAACGACGCGCCGCTGTGCTTGGAGACCACCTACCTGCCGCCAAGCTTCGAGACGCTCATCGATCGCGATATCAACGGTTCGCTCTACGCCACGCTGCGCCAGGAATTCCATCGCGCACCGGCACAGGGGCACAAGACCTTTGAGGTGTGCTATGCCTCGCAAAACGAGGCGTTTTTGCTCAACGTTGAGCGCGGGCAGGCGCTGATTCTGATCACCGACTACGTCTACGACACCGACGGCCGCCCGCTCCACGTCTCCAAGCGCATCCAGCGCACCGACCGCGCCAAATACACCGAGCCCATCGGCTAACCTGCCAAAATAAACCTGTCCCTAAATGGTGGGTTTGGGGAGGTCGGGGAACCAGATTGGTTTGGGTTGGTTGGGTGTGCGCTCGGCCAGGACCAGCTCCATCCAGCACATGTCGTACCAGCGGCCGAACTTTTGGGCGCAGCGGTCGAAGGCGCCCACCAGGCGATATCCCATATGGGCATGGAAATCCTGACTGTTGTGCGTCAGATACTCGTCGTCCTTATCGTGCGGCACGGCAATGAGCGCGCACATGTTGGTGATGCCCATCGCGATCAGGCATTGCTTGAGCGCATCGTGCAGCTTGCGGCCCAGCCCGCCGTGGCGTACATCGCGCGCCAGGTAGATCGATGTCTCGACCGACCAGTCGTATGCCTCGCGGCTGTTAAGCGGACTCACGTAGGCATAGCCTACCGGACGCCCGTCCAACTCCATCACCAAATACGGATAGCGCTTGAGCGTACGCTCGATGCGCCCGGCGAACTCCTCAACGCTCGGCACCTCGTATTCGCAGGTAATCGCCGTCTGGCGCACATACGGCTCATAGATGGCAAGCAACGCCGGTGCGTCTCCGGGCGTCGCCAGGCGAATCGTCGGCTCGGACATCTCGGTCATACAACCCTTCTCCCCAAAAGCAAAGGCCGCCCTGCGCCAAGCCCAGGCGCAGGGCGGCCCCTTGTCATTACATCAGGCTACAGGACAGCCGCCAACGCGTCGATATCCTCCTGCGTCGTGGCCCAGCTGGTGCAAAAACGCACCACCGTGTGGGTATCGTCGTACTTTTCCCAGTACTCGATCGCCGCATGCTCGCGAATGCGGGCCATGTCCTCGTTGGGCAGAATCACAAACTGCTGGTTTGTGGGCGTCTCCAAGAAGAACTGGTAGCCGCGCTCGTGCAGCACGCGACGAAGCGCCTGCGCGGTCTCAATCGCCTGGCGACCAATCTCAAAATACAGGCCGTCGGTAAAGAGCGCCTCAAACTGCACGCCCGTGAGGCGGCCCTTGGCCAACAGCGCGCCGTGCTGCTTAATACGCGGAATGGGATGCGCCGGGGCGTGCATGCCGCAAAACACCACGGCCTCGCCGCACAGAGCGCCGCACTTGGTGCCGCCGATGTAGAACACGTCACACAGCTGCGCCAGCTCGGGCAGGATAATGTCGCACTCATCGGCCGCCAGCGCATAGGCCAGGCGGGCGCCATCCACAAACAGCGGAATCTGGCGCTTCTGGCACACTGCGTGAATCGCCGCAAGCTCGGCCTTGGAGTACAGCGTGCCGTACTCGGTCGATAGACTCACGTACACGGCACCCGGAAACACCGTGTGCTCGTAGCTCTCGTTTTCGTAGAATACCTGGACATAGTTCTCGAGGTCCTCGGCGTGCATCTTGCCCTCATAGCCGGGGATGGTGAGCACCTTGTGGCCGCCAAACTCGATGGCGCCCGCCTCGTGGCAGGCGACGTGGCCGGTCTCGGCAGCAACGACGCCCTCGTACGGCGCGAGCAGCATGTCGATCACCGTCGCGTTGGCCTGCGTGCCGCCCACCAGAAAAAACACGTCGGCATCGGGGGCCTGGCAGGCCTCGCGGATAAGCTGCTTGGCACGCTCGGTGTGCGCATCGGTACCGTATCCGGACTGCGGCTCCATATTGGTGTCGACGAGCGCCTGCAGCACCGCCGGATGTGCGCCGTGGGAATAGTCGTTGTTAAACGCGAGCATGGCAATCCTCTCTTACCGGGTATCGGCCAGATGATTCAAACGGAGCTATTGTACGCCGTTGGGATAGGCAATGCGCGCAGCAAGGCACTCAAGTGCCAGTACCAGGGCAAAACCGCAGCTCACGTCGCTCAAAAAGTGTGCTCCAATCACGATGCGGCCAAACGCGACGAGCGCCGCTACGGCAGCCGCCGTCCAAAAGACCACGCGGCGGCGCGACGGCTTTTCCTTAAAGGCGGCTGCAGGAAGCCCGGCGAGCATAAGGCCGATCGCCGCGTGCGCCGTGTGTCCACTCGCAAACGACTTGAACCCGTCCTTGATCACGCCGGCGGCGATATAGCTCCACTTGTCGGGATTGCCGATCACCCACCACGGCTGAAAATTGAGCCCCGGCGTGACCTCGATCACGCGCATGCGCGGGCGCGACCACAACGGTTTAACAATGACGTTGAGAATAATGGCCTGAGCGACCCACACGGCAAGCACCATCAACGCCCAGCGCGTGAGCTCGTCGGGCTCGGTGTCGCGCGTGAGGCGATAGGCGATGAGGTTGGCTGCGATGACCAACGCAAACGTCAGAACCAGCTGAAACGCAATAAGCTTGCCGCCGACGCGCAGCGATCCGATAATCTCGTAGCCGACCAGGCACACGTTGATCAGAACGCCCAGCGCGGCGAGCCACTTGCTCGCCTTGGAATCGGGGCGTACCGAGCGCACGAGCATGACGCCCGCGACGCTCGCCGTCAGCTCGAACGGCAGCTCGCCGGCCGCCTCGACAAAGCGACCGTACATGCTGCCGATGTTGAACAGCGCACTCGAAATCTGATAATCAAAGAAGCTGCCCACGCCCAGACAAAGGCACAGGACAACCGCGATAATGGCGACATCTTTCTTGTAGATGTATCCGAACATGCTTTCCTTTCGATGGGGCTGGAATCAACCTGCGAGGTGGCAGGGCAAAGAACAACTGGTAGCTCTGCCCCGCCACACCCCCTACTTGTTAGTCATCGTCGCTCGCGCCTAATTGCTGCAACAGCATGAGTGCCGCGGCCACCGGACCGGTGCCGTCGTTGGCGTCGAGGCCGCGGCCCAGGCCGCTGCCCGCACCGGCGCCCGCCTTGTAGGGCACGGAGAGCTTGCGACTCTTGGGAAAGTTCACCGCGCCATAGCGGGTCTTTAGTTCAAAAGCCACCTTCTTGGGCACGTCGACGCCCAAAAACGTGATGCGACCACCGCTGAGCGTGACGCTCTCGAGCCCCAGGCGCTCACCGCGAATACGGATGCGTGCGCGGTTGAACAGGTTGAGTCCCGCCAACGGCAGCTCGCCGTGCGCGGCCTCGGTCTCCTCCTGCACCTCGTCGATGCTCTCCAGGTCCTCGGCTGCCGCGAGCTTACGGTACACGAGCACGCGCTGGTCCACCGCCGGCATATACTCCTCGGACAAGAAGTAGTCGGCCGGCAGGTTGATGCCCACGCTCGCCGCCTCCACACCGGCATCGTCGTCGCCGCGCGCCTCGGCCACAGCCTGGCCCAGCATCTGCGTAAACAGGTCAAAGCCCACGCTCGACAGGTTGCCGTGCTGCTCGGCGCCCATGAGCGAACCGGCGCCGCGGATCTCCAGGTCGCGCATGGCGATGCGCATGCCGCTGCCCAGGTCCTGGAACTCGGAAAGCGCGGTCAGGCGCGCCGTGGCTTCCTCGGTGAGCGGCAGCTCGCCCGGGAACATAAAGTACGCGTATGCCTGCGTGGCCGAGCGGCCCACGCGGCCCTTAAGCTGGTAGAGCTGTGCCAGACCCAGACGCTGCGAGTCCTCGATGATGAGCGTGTTGGCGGTCGCGTTGTCGATGCCGCTCTCCACGATGGTCGTGGCGATAAGCACGTCGATCTTTTTGGTCGCGAACTCGATCATCACGTCCTCGACCTCGCGCGGGCTCATCTTGCCGTGCGCCACGCCCACGCGCGCTTCGGGCGCAGCCTCGTGCACGCGCGCCACGGCATCGTCGATGGTCTTGACGCGGTTGGACACGTAGTACACCTGACCGCCGCGGCCCACCTCCAGGCGAATCGCCGCACTCACCACGTCGGGGTCGTACTCCCCCACGTGTACGATCACGGGACGACGCCCGGTCGGCGGTGTGGTGATCAGGCTCATGTCGCGCACGCCGCTCGTGGCCATCTGCATGGTTCGCGGAATCGGCGTTGCCGAGAGCGTGAGCACGTCGATTTGCTCGCGCAGGTTTTTGAGCTGCTCCTTGTGCTGCACACCAAAGCGCTGCTCCTCGTCGATGATCACCAGGCCCAGGTTCTTGGGGTTCACGTCGGCCGAAAGCAGACGGTGCGTGCCGATGAGCACGTCAATCGTGCCCTCGGCAAACGCCTTGAGCGCGCGCTTTTGCTGCGCCGGCGTGCGGAAGCGGCTGAGTACCTCGACCTCCAGGCCAAACGGGGCAAAGCGCTCAAAGAAGGTCTCGTAGTGCTGTTGGGCCAGAATGGTCGTGGGGCAGAGCACCATGACCTGGCGGCCGGAGTCCACGCACTTAAAGGCCGCGCGCAGGGCGACCTCGGTCTTGCCAAAGCCCACGTCGCCGCACAGCAGGCGGTCCATGGGCTTGGGCGCCTCCATGTCGGCCTTGATGTCGGCGATAGCCTCCAGCTGGTCACGCGTCTCGTCGTAGGGGAAGCTCTCCTCCATCTCGATCTGCTCGGGCGTATCGGGCGGACAGGCGATACCGGTAATCGACGAGCGGCGCGTATAGAGGTCGACCAGGTCAAACGCCAGCTTTTTGGCATTCTTGCGCGCCTTGTTGGTAGCCCGCGTCCAGTCGGCGGTGTTGAGCCTGGTCAGACGCGGCTTGTCACCGTCGGGGCCAACGTAGCGCGTGATGCGGTCGACCTGCTCCAACGGCACGTAGAGCTTGTCGCCATCGGCATATTCCAGCAAAAAGTAGTCGCGTTCCTTGCCGCCCACTTCCTGGCGCGCAATCTCGCTAAAGAGCGCGATGCCGTGGGTGGCATGAACGACGTAGTCACCCGGCTTAAACGGGAAGGTAATCTGTGTAATGTCAACCTTGCGGCGGCTACGCGCGCGGTTGGCATCCATGCGGGCGTTGAGGTCGGCGATCGAGAACACGGCCAAATTGGCGTCGGGCACCACCACGCCCTGCGGCAGGGCCGCGTCCACAAAGGTCACACGCCCGCGCGAGATGGTGGGCACAGCGGCTCCGGCGGCAGCCTGCGCGGCGCCCGCCTCGAGCGAGCGGGCGTTGAGCGCGTCGGCGCGACGCTCGCGAATGGAAGCATGGGCCTCCTGGCGTGCGGCACGATCGGCGGAATCCGCCGCTGCCACGCGCACACGGTCGCCAATAGCGCCGGCATTTTCGGGCGCCGCGGTCAGCGATTCCTCAAAGGTAATGCCCTCGTCGCCAAAGGTAAGCTCCATCGACTCGCGCGCACCGCGGTCGGGGATGGCAAACACGCAGGCATAGCGCTTACCCACGACCTCCTGGATGCGCGTCATGAAACGGTTGTCCGAGCCTGCGATGGCAGGCTGCTCAATCTTGAGCTCGGCCGTCACCGCACCGCCGGCACGGATGATGCTCACATAGTTCAGGCGTTGCTGGGAGCCAAAGTCGAGTTGCTGGACGCGCACGTACAGGCCGTCCAGACGGTCGACCCCCGCCTCGCCGGCACGCGCCTCGATATCTTCGTAGGCGCGCAGGCAATCGTCGAACAGCGAGCGCGGCTCGGACAGCACCACGAGCGCCTTGCCGCTCACGTGCGACAGCGGGCTCACGGTCTGGCCGTACATCACCGGCAAAAAGCGGTCGAGCTCAGGCGTGACGATGCGCGCATCCACCATCTCGAGCAGCGCCGCCAACTTGCTGTCGTCCTGGCTTGCGCGGTAGAGCGCCACGTGCATGTTGTGAACGGCCTCGTCGGTAAGCGCCAGCTCACGGCAGGGGAAGATCTCGATACTGTCCTCGTTGCCGATGGTCTGGCCCGTGGAGCTCACCATGCGGCGGATGCGGTCAATCTCGTCGCCAAAGAACTCGATGCGCACGGGCGCCTTCTCCTGCGCGGGGAACACCTCGACGGTGTCGCCGTGCACGCGGAACAGGCCGGGCGCGTCGGCGGCGCCGGCATTGGCGTAGCCCATGCCCACCAGACGCTGCGGCACCTCGTCAAAGGGAATCTCCTCGCCCACCGCAAAAGTAGTGGACTCCCAATAGCGACTCTCGACCGGCGGCACGCAGCGCAGCAGCGCGCGGGCCGAGGCGACCATGATGCAGTTGTCCCCGCGCACGATGCGCCCCAGAGCCTCGCAGCGCTGCGCCACCACGGCGTCGTCGGGCGCCTGCTCGCGCCACGGATAGTCCTTGCGCTCGGGAAAGCGGCACACGTGCGCCAGGCCCACATAGGCGGCCAGACTGCGTGCGGCGCGATCGGCCGCATCCTCGCCGCTCACGATGTAGACCGTGGGGCGCGGACGACGCGCAAACTGGGCGGCGGCCATAAGCGTGCGACCCGACTGAGACACGGCCAGCGTCACGTCCTCGCCAGCATCGAGCCCGGCCTCGACGGTTTGCAGTGCCTCGGCAGTGTAGAGCTGCGCGGCTATACGGTGAATGAGCATGCTGTTCCTCCGGCATCGCAACGCCAAAAGCCCGCCGAGGCAAGCTCGGCGGGTCGTTCGTCAAAGTTCATTAACGTTTATGGTACCGCACGCCCCCGTGACCAAAAGCCAAAGCGACATCATGCCAAATGTTGCCCACAACGGTCTTGCTAACGCGTTTTCCCAGCTTATTAATCCGCTCTCCGCTTTTTGATTTGCTGCCTTCCGGCAGCGATTTACATCGTCCACACCCCCTGGCGATCATTTCGAGCTACAAAGCGCCTATAATTGACCATGCTTACGTATTCAATGTCACTTTTTGAGGAGGGGGGGGTAAAACAAATGGCCGACACTCCATCTTGTGCACTGTACGCCGGACTCAAGTCACTCGGTCGCATCAACAACGGTAACGCCGCGCAAATTCTCATGGCCGGCAACGCCCGTTACGGTGGACGCCTCATCTCCGAACGCTTGACGGTCCCGTCGTTTATCTCACGCGAAATCGTTCACGCCAAACCCGGTGACCTTCCCGAGCCGCTGTTTGCGCCCTTTGAACAAAGTGCGCGCCAGATACTCAACCTCATCATGCAAAACCGAGGCTCCGACCCCCAATCGCTGAGCAAGGTCGCTAAACGCTACATGGAGTCGTGTGTCCCAGACATGCAGGATGCCCTTACCAATTGCGGCGTCGACGGCATGCTCTTTAGAAACGGCGTCGAGCGCATCGAGACCGCTGACGATAGCGACATCAAAGGTCGCCTCTACATCCATCTGGTCTTTTTTATCGTTACCGGCTGCCTTGGCGACCCCGCCCGCGCCATCGAATACACCGAGTCCTTTGTGTCCGACCAGATGCTCTCGACACTCGGCACGGTCGAGACGACCGTCACCTCGTTTTTCTCGACAACCGCGCGCCCCACGGGAGACATTCGCCTGGGGCTGCTGCGCGTCGTGGGCAACTCGGCACGACCGCCGCTGCGCCCCCTTACCACGGACCCGGTGGGCAGCATTATCGGGTCGCTGACGGGCGACGAGAACGCCATCACCGACGTCGATTCCGATGTCTCGCGTCAGCACCTGCGCATTTGGCTCCAAGACGGACGCTGGCTTGCGCAGGGCCTCGGCTCCACCAACGGATCGTTTTTGATCTCGGGCGTCGACCGCTGCCGACAGGCTATCGAACCGCCCAAACGCGGGCGCCCTGCCAACTTTGCCAATGCGCCCGTCGAGATTCACAACGGAGATACGCTCTGCTTGGGCGCCACGACGCGCTTCTTGGTCATTCGCATCACAGACTAGCCCTCCCACACATCTTCGACGCACAAGGTGCCGTTATTTGCATTATCCCATGAAAATAACGGCACCTTTTCGATTAAGGCAACGGTTGCGCTACCTTTTCACTAACATTATCGCTATGCACTTTTTCTCGAAAGGATTGTCCCGTGACGTACGACACGGACATGGATATCATCGCGTTGTCCCCCTTTGAACCAAACGCCATGTTTGCGACCACCGAAGACTCCGATACCATTCGCCGCTTTACCACCCTTTTGGATTGCGGGGCAGTCGGCGGCGGTTCCCACCATCTTCGCAAGGTCGCCAACACCGAGGGCGAGACCTTTGCGCTCAAAACGCTATGGCCCCTCAGCGGCTGTGATGAAAACGGCTCCGCCGTCAGCCCCTCGGGCATCAAGACGCTTACCGAGGAGTATCGCAATCTTGCAGCCGTCTCACTGTTGGGCGGCTTTCCCAAAACCTATGGCTACGGCTATACCGGCTCCGTACCGGCCATCCTTATGGAGTGGATTGAAGGCCTGCCCCTTCGCGATGCTGCGGCAGAGCTAACCGACCCCGCCGAGGGCGGCCACATTCCCGCAAACACCGTCCCCGCGATTGGAAAACGCCTGGGAGAGATTCTCCTGGGTGCCCAAAAGCTCGATGCGCCGTTTGCGCACCGTGATATCTCCTTGCGCAACATCATTATTCGCACGACGCGCCGGTCCCTTGCCCAGCAGATTGCACACTGCAGTTTTAACCTTTGCCTAGTCGATCTGGGCAGCTCGAGCATCAAGCGCTCAGACCCCTCGTTTACCATGTCCACCGGCATCTGGCGCAACGGCACCCCCGAGTTCGCCCCACCCGAGATGCTCTCCAACGACATCCCCGAGCTGGCGCCGCTACGCACGTCGCCCAGCATCGATACATACGAGCTCTGCAGCATACTCTACACGCTCTATGCCGGTCACACGCCATATCGCCTAAACGAGCATATGGACCAGTCGCCCTACCTGTACAAGATCGAGCACGAGCTCGAGCCGCTTGAGGCACGCGTACCCGGCGACCAAATGCTTGTCGATGTCATTATGAGCGGTATCCATAACGAGCAGTCCCAGCGCGCGCCGCTGTCTACGATTGTCGGCAAGCTCGATGCCTGGATTAAAGACATCGATTTTGAGCCGCGCACGCCGCTGCCCACCCCGATCGACTTTAGCCAGCAACCGAAGCCTTCCGGCTCCGACAAGGCTCAGACGCGTCACCCAGTCATCTCGCGTCGCGCTGCGCTCGCGCTCGGCAGCGTCTGCGTTGCCGGCATAGCAGGCTCTGCCATTGCCACGGGATGCTGGGGGTTTATCGACCTGGCGCACGGCATCAAGCCGTCACTCGACGATTACACCTGGGAAGAACTCGCCCTGATCTCCCGCAAAATCCAAGAGACATCTTCCAACAAAAACGCGCTCGAGATTGCCGAAACCTACCACCTGGTAAACAGCAAGCAGTCGCTCGAAAACGAGAACACCAAGACTGTCAGGCTTTCCGACGGGACCAAGGCACAAATCCAGATCGTTGGCTTTAAGGCAGACACGCTCACCGATGACGGCCTCCCTGCGGGCATCACCTTTATGTTCCGCACCCCCATCGCTATGCGCGCTGTAAATGACAGCGCCGCAACGGGTGGTTGGGAGCAATCGTCGCTTCGTGAATGGTTGGCGGACAAGGGCATGGCTACGCTGCCCGACAATCTCCGTAATCAGATTCGCTCGGTGCGAAAGCTCACCAACAACACCGGCGGCACCAAAGACGCCTCCAGCATCACCGCCACCGACGACATGCTCTGGCTACCGTCCATGAGCGAGCTGTGCGGCTACCAGTCGCCCGAAACGTTCGCAGATGGCAGCGAGTACCTTTCTGCCCTCTACAGCGGAGAAGGCGATCAGTACCAGCTCTATCGCGAGCAGAGCGTAAGCGGCCTGACCACCAACGATACCATGATCCGCACCGTCGCCGGCAAAAAGATCTGCTACTGGGAGCGCACCCCCAGCGCCGACTGCAGCGAGGGCGCCGACTCGACGTACTTTAACCGCGTTGGAAAAGACGGCGACGTGTTTTGCTGGGCAACGCCCGGAAACGCTCCAGACCAAAAGACCTATGTCCTACCCGGCTTTTGCATCTAACACCTTCACCGGATACCAGAAAGGAGTCTCGCATCATGCGTGCGGAAACACCTTCCGAGGTGCTCTTTGATTTCCTTAAGTGCGACCTTCAGATCAACAATCGAGAAGCGGCGCGCATCCTGATTTCGGACAAGCCGATGGGCTCCAAACCGGCCCCAAGGTTTCGCATTACCGAAAAGACGTTTCTATCGCGACGCGTGGTGCACGTCGTTCCGGGTACCGACAAAATCGACCCCGAGATGTTTGCTGATTTTTCGCAGAGTGTCAAGAACTTGGCTGCCGCTGTAAAAATCGGCAGCGGTAGCAGTCCGGCGGCCACCAACGCTCGCCAGCAAACCATAACGACTCGTGCCCTTGAGCGTATGGCAAAATCGTTAGGCCACTGGGGTCTCGATGGTTCCATCCTGCGCAATATCTTTGACCGCATCGCCGTCATACCGGGTCTCAAGCAAAGCGATCGGCGCCTTTTGGAGCTCCTTGCGCTAACGGTCTGCGGATGCCTCGCCGATCCCAATGCCGCCGCCTCAGAGGTCAAAGACTTCGCCATAACGCAACTAGCCCAGACCTTTGGCACGCTCGAAACCGCCGAGGCCGTCCAGACGCAGGGCACTAACCGCAAGGTCAACGAGCCTCCTGCAAAGCTGGGACTTCTCAGGCTTGCGAAAGATGGCTCGGCCTTGCCGCCGATCTATCCCTTGAGTCTCGATCCCGAGGGTACGGTACTAGGTTCTTTTGCACGCGACCGAAACGCCATCACCAATGTAGGACCCGATGTATCCCGTCGGCACCTGCGTGTAACGTTTTCTAACGGCACATGGCTCGCAAGCGGCCTTCACTCCACCAATGGAACGGTGCTGGTAACACGCAGTGGCGTGACCACCGTTATCGAAAAGCCACGCTCGCTGCGCTCCGCCGATGACGAGGACAAGCAGATTCCCATCCACGACGGAGACCTGCTCATGCTGGGTTCCTCGACCGAGTTTTTGGTGCTGAAGATCTCCTCAAACGTACGCGCGCTGGCCTAGGGCCGAGCTCACACAATAAGAATCAACGCAAAGGGGCGCTGCTGCGCACATCGCAGCAGCGCCCCTTTATATGACGTGGACATCTAAAAACGGATGCAGGAGCCGACAAAACTCAGCAAGATAACTAAAACATAAAAGCCGCGTGGGGGTCTGGTCCCCACGCGGCTATCAGGTTTGGGCTAATTAAGCCCGGAGGTAAACACTAGAAGTGATTAGTGCTCGCGACGCTTGGTCATGTACATGCCCACAGCGACAGCCACGGCACCGGTAAGGGCGGCAGCGGAGGTCACAACGAAGGTCGGGTCGCCAGTGGAAGCAAGGGCAGCCTCGTCCTTCTTCTCGGCCTTAGCCTCGTCCTTCTTGTCAGCAGCAACCTGCTTCTTGCCCTCATCCTTCTTCAAAGTCTCGGACTTGGGCGTCTTAGCGGTAAAGAAAGCATAGACAGTGGTGTCCTCGGTGATAGGAGTAGAGAAGTCAAACTTCTTGAAGGACTCCTTGGAAGAAGACCAGCCGACAAAGTTGAAGCCGTCGACGGAAGGATCGCTGGGCTGAGCAACAGTCTTGCCGTCCTCGACCTCAACCGTAGTGGTGGAACCATCAACATAGAAATTGACCTTGTGGGTCTGGACAGCGGGCGTCTCGTTCTTGGTCCACTGAGCGTAGAACGTCACGTGGTCGCCGCCGCCCTGGACGGGCTTGCTGAAGTCGACGGGATCGGTACCCTCGGAGTCATAGGTCCAGCCGGCGAAGGTGTAGCCCTCGCGGGTCGGTGCCAGGGGCTGGCGGGCGACGCCGTCGGAATCAGTAACGCCCTGGAGCGTCACATTACCGTCAAAGAATACACCACCGTTGGCGAAGTAGAGGACATCCTTGACGTTCTTGTTCTCGTCAACGTCAGCCCCCTTGTCCTCGGTCCACTGGGCGAACAGGGTAGCATGGTCGCCGCCGCCGACCAGCGGCTTGCTGAAGTCGACCGGATCGGTGCCCTTGCTGTCGTAGGTCCAGCCGGCGAAGGTGTAGCCCTCGCGGGTCGGGGCCAGGGGCTGGCGGGCGACGCCCTCGCCGTCGGTCACGCCCTGGAGCGTCTCGTTGCCGTCGAAGAACGTGCCGCCGTTGGCGAAGTAGAGGACGTCCTTGACGTTCTCGTCAGCGCCCTTATCCTTGGTCCACTGAGCGTAGAACGTCACGTGGTCGCCGCCGCCCTGGACGGGCTTGCTGAAGTCGACCGGGTCCTTGCCCTTGCTGTCGTAGGTCCAGCCGGCGAAGGTGTAGCCCTCGCGGGTCGGGGCCAGGGGCTGG
>CABRNM010000010.1 GCA_902472315.1 uncultured Collinsella sp. | reverse complement strand
AGCGCGTCCTCGTAGCGGCCCTCGTCAACAGCCGCCAGATAGGCGGGAATATCCTGCTGGATGGGGCAGCTCGTGCGGCACGGCGTGGTAAAGCAATCGGAAAGCGGGCTCTTGCCGGCGACCTTGCGGTCGGGCAGCGGGCGCAGCGGCTTCTTGTAGAGCGGATTGGTGAGCGAGTCGGTCTGGATCGCAGTCACGGCCTCGAGAGAGACGCCCGCGAACGGCTTGCCGTCCAGGTCGGTAAACTCGCCGGCCATCTGGCTAAAGCGCTCGTAGCCACCGGGCTTGAGCACGTCGGTCGCCAGGGTGACGGGCCAAATGCCGGCATCGTACAGGGCGCGGATGTTGTAGACCGTGGCACCGCCAGAGTAGCTAATGCGTAGTTTGCCATCGAACTGCTCGGCAATGCGGCGGGCAGCCTCGATAGTCAGCGAGAACAGCGAACGGCCCGACATGTACATCTCGGTGGAGGGCAGCTCGTTTCTCGTCACGTCGACGGGGAACGTGTTGGTCAGCTTGACGCCAAACTCCAGGCCGCGCTCGGCGCACAGGGCAATCAGGCGCTCGAACATGGGCACGGCATCGGCCCACTGCAGGTCCTCGCGGAAGTGCGTATCGTCGAAGACGATGTAGTCAAAGCCCAGCTCGTCGAGGCGCTGGCGGGCAAACTCATAGCCCAGCAGCGTGGGGTTGCACTTGATGTAGGTGTTGAGGCCCTTCTCGGTGATCAGATAGGTCGCGATGCGCTCGATCTCCGCCGGCGGGCAGCCATGCAGCGTGGACTCGGTGATGGAGTTGGACACGCGCGCCGGGATGGACTCGACAAACGCGGCATCGACATGCTCAAACTTATCCAGGTTGGCGAGCGCCCACGTGCAGCACTCGTTCCAAACGTCGGAGCCGCTGGCGTCCTTCATGCCCTCGATGTAGGCATCGACCTTGGGGCTCTTGATACCCTCAAGGTCATAGCCCACCGACATGTTAAAGACAAAGCCGTCCGGGCTGCCCAGACCGTACTCGCGAGCGATCAGGTGGCAGGCAAACCATGCCTTCACGTACTCGGCAAAGGCCTGCGGAACCTCGAGCTCGGTCGACCACTCGCAGTTGTAGCACTCGTCCTGCGCCACAATGCAGGGTTTGTTCACACACTTGGAGAGCTCCTCGCCGTCCATAACCTGAACGGTCTTGAGCTCAAAGAAGCGGGAACCGGCCACGTAGGATGCCACGATGTTCTGGGCCAGCTGCGTGTTGGGGCCGGCGGCCGGGCCAAACGGAGTCTCGATGCGCTCGTCAAAAATGGGAAGCGCGCCCTCCTGGTTGGTCGTGACCATCTTGCGCACGCCAAAGACGGCGCCCTGGGTCTTGTGCTCCTCGATGATCCAGTTCATCAGCTGCGAAAACGGGATCGGCCTCATGATGTCGCTCATAATGAGCTCCTCTCTGTAACGCCCGGCGAGACCGCGCGGCGGGCGCAAATACGGTGTAGCGCTAGCACAGCGCCGGCGACCCCGCGGAGGTCGCCCATACGCGCGTCGGACGCGGCGAAACATCCGACGCGCGTGAATCTACTTGTGAATTAGTAGGCGCGATCGTTGAGCGTGCTCCAAAGCTTCTTGGACTCAGCCATGGTCCACGCGTTGATCTTGTCCTCATCAATGCCAACGAACTCGCGATCCTTGTACAGGACGCGGCCGTTGATGATGGTGGTGCGGCAGTTTTTGCCCATCATGCCAAAGAGCATGTGGCCGTCGATGTTCTCCTCGCTCAGCGGCGTAAAGGGCTTGTAGTCCATGACGATGACGTCGGCGGCAGCGCCGGCCTCGAGCACACCGAGCTTGCGATCGAAGTACTTGCTCGCCATCTTGGCGTTGTTCTCGAACAGCATGGTCATGGCCTCGCACCAGCCCACGTTGGGCATGGCGGCGTTGTGGCGCTGAATGATCAGGAAGACCTTAAGGCTCTCGAGCATATCGTGGGTGTAGGCGTCGGTGCCCATGCACACGGGGATGCCGCGGCGGAAGAACTCGAGCACGGGGGCGCAGCCCACGGCGTTGCCCATATTGGATTCGGGGTTGTTGACGAGCCAAGTGCCGGACTCCTTGACGATATCCATCTCGGCAGGCGTCACGTGGATGCAGTGGCCCAGCATGGTGTCGGGACCCAGCAGGTTGTGCTGCAGCAGGCGCTCGACGGGGCTGATACCACCGCGGTTGAGGCGGGAATCCCACACGTCGTTCATGCCCTCGCACACATGGATGTGGAAGCCGGTCAGGCCGTTGTTGGCCTCGGCCATCTTATCCATGGTCTCGTCCGAAAGCGTAAAGGTAGCATGTCCGCCAAACATGGCGGCGATCATGTGGTTGTCGTTATCGCGACGCTCCTTGGCGGCCCACTGGGCAAATTCGGCGTTCTCGGCAATGGCCTGGTCGCACTTTTCCTGGCCGCGGCGATCGGAGACCTCGTAGCACAGGCACGAACGCATGCCCAGCTCCTGAGCTGCATCCTTAATGGTAAAGAGGCTTCCCGGGATCTCGCAGAAGCTCGCATGGTGATCGAAGATCGTGGTGACGCCATCACGGATGGAGTCCAAAATCGTGGCATAGGCGCTGGCCTTGGTGCCGTCGAGCGTCAGGTTGTCGTCGATCTTCCACCACTGCTGCTCAAGATTCTCCAGGAAGTTGGTGGGGTTGCAGCCCTTAATGGCGAGGCCGCGGGCCAGACCCGAGTAGATGTGGGTGTGGCAGTTGATGAGTCCGGGCATGATGAGGTTGCCCCGGGCATCGACGTACTCGGCATCCGGGTACTTGGCCTTGAGCTCGCGCTCGGGGCCCACTTCGACGATCGTATCTCCGTCAATGGCAACCGCACCGTTTGGAATGAACGGGGTCTGAGCGTTGCGGGTAAAGACGGAACCGTTAGCGACCAGAAGCATGGATGCTCCCTTCAACATCAGAGGCGGGGTTTGACACCTCTGACATGGCGGAGTGCGAAGCGCCGGCCTACACCGGAAACGGGCCCTCTCCCGTCAACGCTTCACCAAAGGGACAAACCCTTTGAAGTGCGGCTTGGCGCCGCATGGCGTCGGCGGACGAGGCGATGCGTCCGCCGACGAATAGCACCGAATTGGTTACTTCTTGCTCTCGGGCAAGACCAGATCCACGGCAGCGTCCTTGGCAGCATCGATGTGCTGAGCCACGACCGGCGTCTGCGGAAGGATCAGGTTAAGGACAATGGCCATGATGGCGGTGGGGGTTACGGCATTGGAGCCGATGACGGTGGACACCCAGGCGGGCATACCCTCGCCGGCAAGGCAACCGCTGGCCATCCAGATACCCAGGCCAAAGACGACGGAGGTGCCGACGATGGTGGTAGTGCGCTGCGTGAGGCCCTCGCGGGTGAACATGCGCACGCCGTTCATGGTGATGGTGCCAAAGACGCCGACGGTCGCGCCGCCGATGACAGGCTGCGGGATAGCGGAAAGGACGGCAGAAAGCTGCGGGAACAGACCGGCGATGGCAAAGACGGCCGCAATGATCACAAAGACCCACTTGTTGACGACCTTGTTGGAGCAGATGATGCCCACGTTCTGGCCAAGGGCGCTGGTGGGAAGACCGCCCAGCAGGCCGCCGACCATAGAGGTGAGGCCCTGGGACACGATAGCGCCGGAGAGCTCGCGCTCGGTGGGCATACGGTCGATGGAGCCCAGGCAGGCGGCGGAAACGTCACCGATAACCTGGATAGCAACCATGGGGAACACGACGGCGAGGGTAATGCAGACCTCGGGATCAAACTCGAGCGCGTAGGGCATGAGCTTGGGAAGGGCGAAGACCTGAGCGGTGGCAACGCTGGAGAAGTCGATCATGCCAAAGGGGATGGAGACGATCATGCCAACGATCATGCCAAAGAACACGGATCCCAGCTTGAGCGTGCCCTTGCCAAAGTTGGCGAGCGCAAAGACCACGGCGAAGGTGATAAGAGCGACGCACCAGGCCTGCGGGGTGCCCCACAGCGGGGTACCCATACCGCCGGCCATATACTTGACGGCCGTGGGATACAGCGAAACGCCGATGGAGAAGATGACCGTACCGGTCACGACGGGCGGGAACAGCCACTTGATCTTGCTGTAGGCCAGACCAAAGAGGACCGCGACGGCGCCGCCGACGATCTCGCCGCCCAGCAGCGCACCAAAGCTAAAACCCGAGGCACCCATGGCCTGCAGGGCCGGCAGGAACGCGAACGAAACGCCCATGACGATGGGCAGGCCGCCGCCGATGCGACGGAAGGGAGCGAAGGCCTGAAGGGCCGTATCGATCGCCGAAAGAATGAGGGCGACCTGGATGATGTCGGTGCTCTGCTGGCTATTAAAGCCGTAGACGCCGGCCATGATGACCGCCGGGGTAATGATGCCGGCAAACGATGCCAGTACGTGTTGAAGGGCACACGGGATCATTTCCTTAACGGGAGGCATGCCTTCGCGAGTGAACAGGGCTTCAGTGCCGTTCGTAACCGTCTCCTGGGTCATTTGACCACCAATCCTCGAAGTAGTTGTTTTCGCATCTAACGCTCTATTGTGACGCAGTGCGGGGTTGAGGTTGTGCCTTCATTGCATATCGTATTAAAGATGATTCTCATTCTCAATAATAATTTTTTGTTATCAGACTATTCTTCAGCTGAAATAACGCATTTCCGCAGGTCAGGAAAGTGTCTGGTCAAAATAGCATCTAACATTTCTTTTGGTCAACCGTTTACCGCTAAATTCCTACCGTTCGTCTGCATTACGCAATGTACCTGCGGATATACGAGATGATGGGCAGCGTGTTACCATGAGAAAAAATTGTTATGAACATTTCCGATTTCACCCAAAGGAGTTGCCCGTGAACGAGACCGTACGTCGCTTTTTGCCGATGGTCGATTTTCTTGAGCAGATACTCGGCAAAAACAGCGAAATCGTGCTGCACGATTTCTCGGATCCCGACCACGCCATCGTTGATATTCGCAACGGCATCGTGAGCGGCCGCAAGGTCGGCGGTCCCGCCACCGATCTGGCACTCAAGATCATGCACGACGCCAAGTATCGCGACCTGCCGTTTATTACGGGCTACGAGGGGCGCGGTGCCGGCGGCAAGACGTTGGAGTCAGCGACGTACTTTATCCGCGAGAATGACGAGATCGTCGGTATGCTCTGCGTCAACACCGACCTCTCGACCGTGCGCTCCATCAACGCCATGGCGCAGCAGCTCATGGCGTGCTTCGACGCAGCGCCAACGCGCACGGAGCCCGCCCCTATCGAGGTCGAAAGCCTTTCGGAGTCCACACAGGAGCTCATCGACCGCAGCATTGCCGAGTTGCTGAGCGCGCGCGGGCTGGATGTAGCGTCGCTTGGTCAGAGCGACCGCGTGGACGTCATTCGCCACCTCAACGGTAACGGGGTGTTCATGCTCAAGGGCGCCGTGGCCTGCGCCGCCGCCGCGCTGGGCATCTCAGAGCCCAGCGTCTACCGCTACCTGCAAAAAGTCCGCAAGGAAGGCTAACGAGCAAAATGAAGCGCGGCTCCACAAGCGATCCGTCACTTGACAAAAGACCCTGCAGCTCGCACGCGCTGCAGGGTCTTTTTGCATGTCATGTTTAGTTGTGGCCAACGCCTTAAAGAGCGGCGACGACCTCGATCTCGACCAGACCGCCAGCCGGAAGGGCGGCAACCTGGAAAGCGCTGCGCGCGGGGAACGGGGCCTCGAACTTGGAGGCGTAGATCTCGTTCACGGCGGCGAAGTCGGCGATGTCGGCCAGGTAGACCGTGGTCTTGACGACATCGGCAAAGGTGGCGCCGGCAGCGGTCAGCAGGGCCTCAACGTTGGCGAGGGACTGCTTGGCCTGGGCCTCGACGCCCTCGGGCATCTTGCCGGTCGCGGGATCGATGCCCAGCTGGCCGGACAGGAACACCATGTTGCCGGCCTGGATACCGGGGGAATACGGGCCGATGGCTGCGGGTGCGTTATCGGAAGACACGACGGTCTTGCTCATGTTTTTCTCCTTACAATCAAATAGAGAGCGTGAGCGCGGCGTTCGCACCGGGAGGCACAATTCGGTCTGAACACCGCGCTTGATTGGGATAGTACTCAAGGTTTCTGTTTGATGCAAGATTATTATCACGTTGCGAGAATATTTTATCGCCCAACGGTTTCCCCGAACCGCTGAACGGTTCTCATGTGGAGCAGCCAGTCCAAGCTGCTGAAGACTTTGTCCTGCTTAGGCTGCGGGCGTCGCCCACCGCAGCGACGCCACTATACTTTTTAGTATCTGAGCATTTTGAAAGGCAGGATATGACCGCAACCGCCAGCCGAACCACTAACCGCAGGCCCGAGCTTTTGGCCCCCGCCGGAGGCCCGGAGCCCTTTGCCGCCGCGCTCGCCGCCGGGGCAGACGCCATCTACTGCGGCATGGGCAGCTTCAACGCCCGCCGCAAGGCCACCAACTTTACCGACGAGGCCTTTGAGCAAGCCTGCCGCGCCGCGCATCTAGCCGGGTCGCGCGTCTACGTCACGGTCAACATCGTCATCAAGCAGTCCGAGATGGGCGATGCGCTGCAACTCATCCATCGCTGCTCCACGCTGGGCGCCGACGCCTTTATCATCCAGGACTGGGGCCTGTTCTTTGAAGTCAAGCGCACCATGCCCGGCATCGAGACGCATATCTCAACCCAAGCAAACATCCACGACGACCGCGGAACTATCTGGTGCCGCGAGCAGGGCGCCGACCGCGTGACTCTTTCGCGCGAGCTCTCCATCGACGAGATCACCGCCATTCACAACGCCGCGCCCGATGTGGACCTTGAGGTCTTTAGCCACGGTGCCATCTGCTTTTGCTACTCGGGTCTGTGCCTGCTCTCGAGCTTTGCCATGGCGGGCCGCTCGGCCAACCGCGGCATGTGCGCTCAGCCCTGTCGTCTGCCTTACGAGCTGATCGACGAGAACGGCCGCTCGCTCTCCCCTGCCGGTCGCGAGCGCGCGCTGTGCCCGCGTGACACCAACACCTCACAGCTTGTTCGCCGTCTGTACGACGCCGGCGCCGCATCGCTCAAGCTCGAGGGCCGCATGAAGGCCCCCGATTACGTGTACTCCATCGTTGATGTATATCGTCACGAAATTGACGACATGCTATCCGGAGCCGCCGTTGCCAAGGACGAGGAAGCAGCCCGCCAGCGCCAGCTCAAGCGCTGCTTCAACCGCGACTTTACGCACGCCTATCAGGACGGCACCTCGGGCGACGAGATGATGAGCTATGAGCGTTCCAACAACCGCGGCCAGATCGTGGGCACGGTGCTGGGCAGCCGCCCGGCCAACCGCGATGTGCGCGGCCTCAAGCCCGACGACCGCCGTCGCCGCGCCGCCATCGCCCGCATTGAGCTGTTTGAGCCCGTGGGCAAAGGCGACCTGCTGGAGCTTCGCCACGATAACGAGTTTGACCAGTTCCTGACCACCATTGCCGCCGATGATGCCGCCGCCGGTGACATCATTGAGTGCCGCGTGCCCCGCAGCATGCCCGAGGGCTGCCGCGTCCGCGTGATTCGCAGTCAGCGCGCCATCGATGCCGCCGGGGCTGCTCTCAAGCGCGATGTGCTGCGCCGCCGCGCCGTGGATGTTACCGTCGTAGCCCGTCTGGGCGAGCCGTTTACCGTCACACTCACCTGCTGCGACGCCCCCGCGCTCACCGCCACCGCCACGGGCTTCACCGTCGAGGCCGCCAAGACCCGCGCCGTCGAGGCAGCAGACTTGGTTGAGCATGTGGGCCGCATGGGCTCCTCGCCCTTTGAGGCCGCAAGCTTTGACGTTTCGCTCGACGCCGGCTGCGGTATGGGCTTCTCCGCCGTGCACAAGGTGCGCGCCGCCGCTTGTAAGGCGCTGGAAGAGGCCATTCTGGCACCGTACGAGGAGCGCGCGAAAACGCTCGAGCTGCCAGCGATTGTAACCAGTGATTCCCGCCCCATGCCCAAGCACTACCGCGACGAGCCGCAGATCTGCACCACCGTCACCTCGCTCGAGGCCGCCGAGGCAGCCCGCGCGGAGGGTGCAACGCGCATCTATATGACCACCGACGCGCTCGAGGCTGTCGGACTCTCCCCTGCCGATGCATTTGAGCAGGGTATCGTGCCCGTACTCGACGAGGTCTGCCGCGCCGTCGACCACGAGCGCGTCGACCCGTGGATCAATGCCGGAGCCACCGTCGCCGTCGGCAATATCTCTGAGCTCGCCGTAGCCGCTCATGCCGGCGCCACGGCCGAGATTCGCTCTTGCCTGCCGGTGCATAACACGCCCTGCATGGAGGCGCTTGCCGAGCGCGGAGCCGGTGCGTTTTGGCTCTCGCCCGAGATCACGCTCGACGAGATCGTCTCGCTTGGCACCGCCGCGCCCGCAGCCCTGGGCATCACTGTGTTCGGCCGCCCGCGCGTTATGACGAGCGAGCACTGCATCCTGCAGGTGGCCAATGGCTGCATCCACGATTGCGTTAACTGCCGTCTACGCGCCCGCAAGCTGTCGCTCAAGAATATCGACGGCAAGGTCATGCCGGTGCGCACCGATATCCACGGCCGCTCGCGCCTGTACGACGCCTACCCCATCGACCTCACGCCGCAGGTACCACAGCTGCTCGACGCCGGCGTGCGCCGCCTTATGGTCGACGGAACCCTGCTCGAGGCCGA
Organism: uncultured Collinsella sp.; assembly: GCA_902472315.1. Lineage (GTDB taxonomy): Bacteria > Actinomycetota > Coriobacteriia > Coriobacteriales > Coriobacteriaceae > Collinsella. The sequence continues at coordinate 45,074 of CABRNM010000010.1, read as the reverse complement.
TGAGATAGGTCGTGCCGTCGCCCGCGTCCGTCGTGCCGTCGAAGCAGCACAGGCCGGCCGCAAGCCCGCCGCCCGCCTGCGCGGCGCCACCTCGGGCTGCATGTTTGTGGGAATTAGCTAACCGAAAGGCTTACACGTGAACGAAGAACCTCAAGTCCTTTACTGCGACGCCTGGCTCATGGCCATCGACAAGCCCGCCGGCATGATCGTCCACGGCGACGGCACCGGCGAGCGCACGCTCACCGACTACGCCAGCGACCTGCTGCTGGCGATGGGTGACGGCTTTGCCGCGACCGACATGCAGCCGCTCAACCGCCTGGACCGCAACACCACCGGCGTGGTGTTGTTTTCGCTCGACAAACAGACGCAGCCCGCCTTTGACCAGATGGTGATCGACCACGCCTTCGAAAAGCACTATCTGGCGCTGGCCGAGGGCAAGATCGACCGGAACGAGAAGCTCATCGACAAGCCCATCGCCCGCGACCGTCACGACAGCCGAAAGATGCGCGTCGGCGCCAGCGGCAAGCCGTCTCAAACTCGCGTGAAGGTGCTCAAACGTCTTAAGAGCCGTCGTGGCCTGCCCGCGCGCTCGTATATCGATGTCGAGTTGCTCACCGGCCGCAAGCACCAAATCCGTGTGCACCTGGCAAGCGAGCATCATCCCCTGGTTGGCGACGACCTGTACGGAACGCCGCGCCCCTGCGGCCTGATGCTCCACGCCCACAGCGTGTCCTTCACGCATCCCGTAACCGGCGAGCACATCCACATCGAAGCCCCCTGCCCCTGGGAGCCCTAAAGTCTCCCGAAAAGGGACGGGTTTATTTTGGCAGGTCTTATCTGGACAAACGTCAAAACCACCACAAAGGTTCCTGTCCCTTCGCGGTGGTTTTGGCCTTAGCCCGTCCCCTGCTGCTAGACCGTGATGACGTTGTCCATTGCCCGGTACTTGGCGGGGACCTCGCCTGCGGTAATAATCGTTGCGTCTCGGAAGTCCGCGAACTTGACGGGCGCCACCATGCCAAATTTACTGGCGTCCGAGATTACGAAGCGTTTGGCCGTATGGCGCATCGAGATACGCTTTACTTGCGCTTCCTCGATATCGGGCGCCGTGAAGCCCTGCTCGGCGGCAATGCCGTTAGAACCCCAAAAGCCACAGTTGAAGTTGTAGCGGTCTAAGGTTGCCAAGGCATCGGGGCCAACGAGTGCCTCGGTCTCGGGTTTGAGCTCGCCGCCCAGCACCACGGTACGCATGCCGCGCAAAGCAAGGCGCTGAGCATGAAGCACGGAATCGGTCACATAGGTGACATCTTCAAGGTGTGGAAGATGCTCGATGAGCCTGAGCGTCGTCGAGCCCGAGTCGATGTATACAAAGCTCTCAGGCTCCACAAGCGCCGCCGCACGGGCGCAGATACGCTCCTTGTCATCGTTATGGAGGTCGCTGCGCTCATTAAGCGTTAGGTCGCGCGTCACGTGGGCGCGCTCAAGACTCGTCGCCCCACCGTGGACCTTGGCGATGCGGTGCGCTCGGTCGAGCGTCTGCAGGTCGCGCCGAATGGTAGACGCCGTCACGCCCAGGGCCTCAGCAAGCTCCTGCACGGTAACCGAGCCGGCTCGCTGCACCATCGACACGATCGCGTTGAGCCTATCTTCCGCAAGCATCGCTTACTCCTCCTCGGGGTACACGACTCCCCAGTCGGCGCGGAGCTTGGTCATCAGCTCCATAACATCAGAAGCATAGTCCAGAAGCTCGCGCTTCGAATCATCGCCGGCAACGGCCTTCTCAAGATCGGCCATCTCGTAGCACAGAGCGTATGCCTCGGTGCCAGCGTGGACCTCCTCACGGTGACCGTCTGCAGTCCACACGATGGTCGCGTGATCGGCACGCGGATAATCGTTGACCTCGATATAGCACTTGTCGAAGCTAATGACCGAACGCTTGGGCTGCTTGGAGTGGAGCGTAAGGCTCACCACGCCCAGCTGCTGTTCGGCGTTACGGCAGACAATGCCGCCCGCAACGTCGACACCGGTCTCACAGGTGTTGCCCAGCGAGACAACCTCAGCGGGCTGGCTCGCCATAAAGAGACGCATGACGGAGAGCGCATACACGCCAATGTCGAGCATGGCGCCGCCGGCGAGACTACGGTTGTAGAACCGGTTGGTCAGGTCCCCGTACTCCTTATAGCTGCCAAAGTTGAGCTGGGCGAGGTTCATGCGACCAAAGTCGCCCGCATCCATGCGGCGGCGCAGCTCCTGATACAGCGGCATGTGAAGCACCGTGGTGGCGTCCATAAGGACGACGTTGTGCTCGTCGGCGATGGCACGCGCCTCGTCGAGCTCAGCGGAATTGAGGGTAATGGCCTTCTCGCAGAGCACGTGCTTACCAGCTGCCAGAGCGGCTCGCAGGTAGGTGATATGCGTGTTGTGCGGCGTGGTGATATAGACGGCGTCGATGTCCGGATCGGCGTAGAGGTCCTCGACCGTCTCGTATACCTTCTCGACGCCATACTGCTCGGCAAAAGCCTGGGCTTTGGAAAGCGTACGGTTGGCGACACCCGCGAGCTTGCGGCCGGCCAGCGCGAGGGACTGGGCCATTTGGTTGGCGATAACGCCACACCCAATTACAGCCCAACGAAGCTCGGGAGCCGTAAAAATATCGTTGGGGAACGGCTGATCCTGGACCGAGGCGAACGCCGCCTTAGCGGCTGCTTCGGCGTCGAGCGGAGCCTGTTTGGAATCTGCCATTATGTGCCTCCTGAGTCATCGGAAGTCCTTCATTTCTAACAACCCTATATTCGCACAATTGCGCGCGTATCTGCTCGTGTTTGCGTGTTTATTTGCTTATCGGTCATTATTAAGCCATAGTTGACAGATGTTTGCGCGGTTATGCGTATTATCGCACAAGGCTATGCGCGTAAATGCGCACGGGACGATCCTTGTGAAACACAAAGGGGCGGAACACCATAGCCCTAAAAGACAGAGCCAGCTGTATTACTTCACCCCTCTGGGGGCACCAGACATCAAAGGACCGTCCCAAACTGCCGGCACATAGAGACTGTCCCCCAACGACTGGTCATTTAAGTCTGTCCCCAATGAGTATGGGCATTTCCACGGCACTCATTTAAGTCTGTCCCCAATGAGTAGGGTTAGAAAAAGGCCCGGGTGCCGTAGCATCCGGGCCTTTGCTAGCAACTTGATGTTGCGGGCAGCTTAGAACTTGTGGCCGCACTTCTTGCAGACGCGCAGCTTGTTCTTGCCGTCCTTCTCGTGACCGACGCGGGTAACCTTACCGCACTCGGGGCAAACGAGATTGACGTTAGAGGCGTCGATAGGAGCCTCCTGCGAAACGATGCCGCCCTGCTGGTTGGCAGCGTTGGGCTTGACGGCCTTCTTGACGACCGAAACGCCCTCGACAACGACCTTGTTCTCGGCGGGGAGAGCACGCAGGACAACGCCCTGCTTGCCGCGATCCTTACCAGAGAGAACCTGGACCTTATCGCCCTTCTTGATATACATATATCTCCCCTAACTACAGGGTCTCGGGAGCGAGCGAGACGATCTTCATGTACTTCTTGTCACGAAGCTCGCGAGCGACAGGCCCGAAGATACGGGTGCCGACGGGCGAACCATCGTTGTTGATGACAACGCAGGCGTTCTCATCAAAGCGAATGTAGGAGCCATCCTTGCGGCGGATCTCCTTAACGGTGCGAACGACGACGCAACGGACAACGTCCTTCTTCTTGACGTTGGCGCCAGGGGTAGCCTCCTGGACAGCACCGATGAACACATCGCCGATGCCTGCATAACGACGCTTGGAACCGCCAAGCACCTTGATGCAGCGAATCTTGCGAGCGCCGGAGTTGTCGGCGACGTTCAGCATGGTTTGCATCTGAATCATGGTAGATGTTCCTCCGAACTAAGAACCGAAGAGAGGTGCGCAGCCTTTAGACGGCCCGTGGTATGCAAGCCAGGCATACGCACATCTTCGGAAACGTACAAGTCGTAAGAGCGACTGCTTATTTAGCGCGCTCGACGACCTCGATGAGGCGCCAACGCTTCATCTTGGACATAGGACGGGTCTCCATAACGCGGACGGTGTCGCCCACGCCAGCCGTGCACTCCTCGTCGTGAGCGTGCAGCTTCTTGGAGCTGGTCATCATCTTGCCGTACTTGGGGTGACGCTTGCGCTCGGTGATGGTGACAACAATGGTCTTGGCACCGGAGACGGAGGTAACGACACCCGTACGGACCTTACGCGAGTTACGCGAATCAGTCATGTTCTCTCCTTAGGTCCTACTCGGCGACAGCGGACTTCTCCGCTGCGATCTCGCGGGCGCGCTGCTCCGTGAGGACGCGAGCGATGTCCTTCTTCACGGTGTTGACGCGAGCGGTGTTGTCCAGCTGGCTGGTAGCCATCTGGAAACGAAGGTTAAAGAGCTCGGCGCGCATTTCCTTCAGCTTCTCAACGAGCTGAGCGTCCGAGAGCTCACGAATCTCTGCGGGCTTCATTAGTTCTCCTCCTTGGCGGCGGCGGCGTCCTCAGCAGCCCACTTGGCCTCGAGAGCGGCCTCCTCAGCCATCTCCTTCTCGATGCGCTGCTCAGCGTTCTTGGCAGCAACAATCTTGGTCTTGATGGGAAGCTTGTGCTGTGCAAGACGCAGAGCCTCGCGAGCGACCTCCTCGGGCACGCCCTTGACCTCGAACATGATGCGGCCGGGCTTGACGACGGCCACCCACTCCTCGGGGTTACCCTTACCAGAACCCATGCGAGTCTCGGCAGGCTTCTTGGTGATGGGCTTATCGGGGAAGATCGTGATGTAGACACGACCGCCACGCTTCATGTAGCGGGTCATGGCAATACGAGCGGCCTCGATCTGACGGTTGGTGATCCAATGGGCCTCGAGAGCCTGGATACCAAACTCGCCGAAATGCAGCTCGGTATTACCCTTGGCCTGGCCCTTCATGGAGCCACGCTGCACCTTGCGGTGAAGAATACGCTTAGGGGCAAGCACTACTGACCCCTCCTCTCGGAGTTACGACGACGAGGACGGGAAGAGCCCTCGAGTGCAGGGTTGGGAACAGGCTGGCCCGGGAGCTTCTCGCCCAGGTAGATCCAGACCTTCACGCCGCAAGCGCCCATGGTGGTGCTGGCGACAGCCGTGCCGTAGTCGATCTTGGCACGGAGGGTGTGCAGAGGCACGCGACCCTCGCGGTACCACTCACGACGGCCCATCTCGGCACCGCCGAGACGACCGGAGCACTGGATACGGATGCCCTTGGCGCCGGCCTTGCGGGCGGACTGGACAGCCTTGCGCATAGCGCGACGGAAGGCAACGCGGCCCTCGAGCTGCTCGGCGATAGACTGAGCAACGAGGTTGGCGTCGAGCTCGGGGCGCTTGATCTCGACAACGTCGACGGAGAGCTGGCCTTTGGAGACACCAGCGACCTTCTCGAGCTCGGTGCGGAGGGTATCGATCTCGGCACCCTTCTTACCGATGACAACGCCGGGGCGAGCGGTGAGGATGATGACCTTCACCTTGTCGCCAGCGCGCTCGATCTCGACGCGGGAGACAGCTGCGCGGGAAAGACGCTTCTCGAGGTACTTGCGGATCTCGAGATCGTTACCGAGGGTCTTAGCGTAATCCTTCTCTGCGAACCAGCGGGAGCGCCAGTTCTCGGTGATGCCAAGACGGAAGCCGGTGGGGTAGACTTTCTGACCCATACAGCTTTACGCCTCCTTTCGAGGAGCAACGACGACGGTGATGTGGGAAGTACGCTTCAGAATGCGAGAAGCGGAACCCTTGGCGCGGGGACGGATGCGCTTGAGCGTCGGACCCTCGTCAACATAGGCAGCGGCGACAACCAGGTTGTCGGCACGCAGACCGTTGTTGTTCTCGGCGTTCGCAACGGCGGAACGGAGAACCTTCTCGACATCCACGGCGACGGCGCGGTCGCAGAAGTGGAGGATGTCGAAGGCCTGAGCAACAGGCTTGCGGCGGATCAGATCGACCACCAGGCGGGCCTTGCTGGGGGAAACACGCACGTACTTAGCGACGGCGCGAACCTCGGTGGCCTCAGTTTCAATAGACTTAGTTGCCATTTACGGTTAACCCCCTATTTGGCCTTGTGGCCACGGAACGTACGAGTCGGCGCGAACTCGCCGAGCTTGTGACCAACCATGGACTCGGTAACATACACGGGCACATGCTTGCGGCCGTCGTGGACGGCGATGGTGTGACCAACCATCTCGGGGAAGATGGTGGACGCGCGGGACCAGGTCTTCACGACGTCCTTCTTGCCAGCCTCGTTCATCGCGGTGATACGCGAGAGAAGGCGAGTCTCCACGAACGGGCCCTTTTTGAGACTTCTGCTCATAAGTGCTTTCTCCTAAAGCTCGGTATCCGAAATTACTTCTTACGGCGACGAATGATGTGCTGGTTAGAGACCTTCTTCTTCTTGCGCGTACGAAGGCCCTTCGTCGGCTTACCCCAGGGGGTAACAGAGGGACGACCAGAGGTGTGGTTCTTGCCCTCGCCACCGCCGTGCGGGTGGTCGACAGGGTTCATGACGGTACCGCGGACGGTCGGGCGCACGTTCAAGTGACGCTTACGGCCGGCCTTGCCGATGACGATGTTGGCGTGATCGGCGTTGCCGACCTCACCGACGGTGGCGCGGCAGGTAACGAGGATGCGGCGCATCTCGGAGGAAGGCATACGGACGATAGCGTACTTGCCCTCCTTACCCATCAGCTGGCAGGAGTTACCGGCGGAACGGGCGATAGCGGCGCCCTTGCCCGGCTGGAACTCGACGGCGTGGATGAGCGTACCGACGGGGATGTCGGCGAGGGGCAGAGCGTTGCCCGGCTTGATGTCGGCGTCAGAACCGGACATGATGGTCTGACCGACCTCGAGGCCCTTGGGAGCCAGGATGTAACGCTTCTCACCGTCAGCGTAGTGCAGCAGAGCGATGCGAGCGGAACGGTTCGGATCGTACTCGATCGTGGCAACCTTGGCGGGCACGCCGTCCTTGTTGCGCTTGAAGTCGATCACGCGGTAACGACGCTTCACGCCGCCGCCCTGGTGGCGGGTGGTGATGCGGCCGTTGTTGTTACGACCGGCCTTCTTGGGCAGGGGCTCGAGAAGAGACTTCTCGGGCTTAGTGCAGGTGATCTCGGAGAAATCGGAGATCGTCTGCCAACGCCTACCAGCGGAGGTCGGCTTAAGGTGCTTTACAGCCATTACAATCCCTTTCAATAGGAATCCGTTAGCCATCGCAGACAGGGATTCGAGGTTCTGCCTCGGGTGCGATGACACCGGACGTATACACGGTTCCGGGCGTGTCCATTTTATACGCCCAAAACCTTGAGCTCTCGCCTCCCCTATTTGGGAGGCATGAGCTCACTCAACAGCAGCGAGTCTTAGGCCTGGTTGCCAAAGACCTCGATGGTGTCGCCCTCGGCCAGCGTGACGATGGCCTTCTTCCAAGAACGGGTCTTGCCGGCGACATAGCGCACGCGCTTGGTCTTGGGCTTGACCGTCAGGGTGTTCACGCGAACGACCTTGACGCCGAAGATCTCCTCGACAGCGTCCTTGATCTGATACTTGTTAGCATCTTTGGCGACCTCGAACGTGTACTTGTTCTGCTCCATGCCGGAGAAGGAACGCTCGGACACGATCGGACGGATGATGATCTCGTGGGCGGTCATTTATGCAAGCACCTCCCCGAAGTGAGCGGCGATGTCGGCGGGCATCAGCACAGCGTTGTTGTTGACGAGATCGTAGGTGTTGGCCTCATCGGCGGTGATGATGAACGTCTTGGGAATGTTGCGGAACGACAGGTAGGCGTTGACGTCCTCATCGCGAACGATGATGGTCAGACGCTTGCCCTCAAGGCCGAGAGCCTTGAGCATGGCAACGGCAGCCTTGGTGGAAGGCTTCTCGAAGCCGTAGTCGTCGACGAGCACGAGCTCGCCATCGGCCAGCTTGGCGGACAGCGCGGAGCGCATAGCCAGCTTGACCTCCTTGTTGTTCATACGCTTAGCGTAGGAACGGGGCTTGGGGGCGAAGACAACGCCACCGTGACGCCACTGGGCAGCACGGATGGAACCCTGGCGGGCACGGCCGGTGCCCTTCTGACGCCAAGGCTTCTTGCCGCCACCGGAAACCTCAGAGCGGCCCTTAGCGGACTGGGTGCCCTGACGCCAAGAGGCCATCTGGCACTTGACGATGTGGTGCATAACGTGGATGTTCGGCTCGATGCCGTACACCTCAGCGGCGAGCTCGGCCTCGGCGACCTTCTTGCCCTCGCTGTTCTTTACTTCAAACTTTGCCATTTAAGTGTTCTCCTTGGTATGACGCTGGGCTAAATGGGCTGGGCCCTTAGGCCATACGGATGGCGACGAGACCATTCTTGGCACCCGGGACAGCGCCCTTGACCAAGATGAGGTTCTGCTCGGCATCGATGCGGACAACGGAAAGGTTCTTGACGGTAACGCGCTCGTTACCCATGTGACCGGCCATCTTGACGCCCTTGAGGACGCGCGCAGGATAGGCGCACTGACCGATAGAACCGGGGTGACGCTGGAAGTGAGAACCATGCGTCATAGGACCGCGGCGCTGACCCCAGCGCTTGATGCGACCCTGGAAGCCCTTACCCTTGGAGGTACCGATGACGTCGACCTTCTCGACATCAGCGAAATCAGCGACGGTGACGACCTCGCCGACCTTGTGCTCCTCGCCGTTCTCGACGCGGACCTCACGAAGGAAGCGGACAGGCTCGACGCCGGCCTTGGCGAAGTGACCAGCCATGGGCTTGTTCACGTTCTTGGCCTTGATGTCGCCGAAACCGATCTGGACGGCGTCATAGCCGTCGGTTGCCTGAGTTTTAACCTGCGAGACAGCGCAGGGGCCAGCCTGGATGACCGTGACGGGAACGACGTTGTCGTCCTCGTCCCAAACCTGGGTCATGCCAATCTTGCGGCCGAGAATCATGCTGATCAAGATATGATCCCAACTCTCGCGTGGTCTTGGGACAATGCGTACACCACCGAGCGTACGCCCCTAGAGGACCACTACTTACACGACGTGCTCCCCAGTCTTGTATTGCGTCCGGACTACCTGACAACCCTATTAAGCAGGCATTTTGTCCAGCCTGAATACTCCCCTGGTTACACACAGCTGTTTAGTATACACGGGTGCGGGCGTATCCATCGAGATTCATATTTCACTCACATTGTTTACGCAGGTAAAGTGCGTGGATGGCTCCTGGGCACGGCGGAGGGCCGGAGAAATATATTAAGGTCCCTGCTCTACAGTCCTGCGCAAGACGAAGGCCACATTAAGTGGCCTTCTTTGCGTGCGGAACTCGCGATGACCTTAATATATTTCTCCGGCCCTCCGCCGTGCTCGGGAGACGACACGTTGATGTCTGCTTAACTCTGCTCGTTCAGGCTAATGACTTTGTTGAGGGTCCACTATTTGCTGGAGAGTGAACTTGCATTGGGACCCGTCGCTCTCTCCTTGCAAATCTTCCTCGTCAAAATCGAAGATCATGATCGCGCAGTTGGGAAGTTTTGCTGGGAGCTCGAAGCCCTCTGAGGCTGCGGCCTTGATGAATTGGCGGCTGGCACTGCCGTGGCTTACTGCTAAGAGGGTTTCTATGCCCTCGGCGCCCATGAGATTGGTGAGGGTGTCTACCATGCGCGCTTGCAGCGCCTGGCTTCCTTCTCCTCCGAAGGGGACCAGATCCTCGCCCGGATCCCAGACGTCGGTGGGAAGGGCATCGTGGGGGCCTTCTTCGAAGGTGCCGTAGCAGCGCTCGATGATGCCTTCGCAGGACTCAACTGCTGCGTCCGGGCCAAGGAGTTCGGTTGCAACCAGCTGAGCTGTGTCCATGGCTCGGCCTAAGGGCGAAGAGACCACTTTGTCGGGGACAACGCCGTGGGCTTTGAGCCATGCGGCTGCCATTCCCGCTTGTTTGCGGCCAAGGTCGGTCAGCGGTGAATCGCAGCGGCCCTGGACCAGCTTTTTGACGTTGAACTCCGTCTGACCGTGGCGGAGCAGATACAGCCTCTTCATATTCTCCCCTTCTGTATAACTTGCTTTGCCGGCACAGCCCTACTCGTGGGTATGCCCTACGTAGTCTTCGTCGATCGTAATCTTGGCAATCGACTTGGGGTATTCCGACTCGACCCGTTTCGCCAACTCGTGCTTTAGGTCCTCGGCGCTCATTCGCAAATCCGAGGGTCGCACGCAGTCAAAGATCACGTTGGTGTGCGTGGGGCCCGGCACGCAACGCAAATCATGAATCGAAAGGCGGCTATCGATCTCTTGGGCCATAGCGTTGATGCGCAGGCGCATGCTCGCCACCTTTGGATCGTCGGTCACGATGGGATCGTAATGGAGCGTAACGATCATGCCGTCCTCGTCCCTAAACCACTGCTCGATGTTATCGAGCGTGTCGTGGCTTTCCAGTGGGCTGGCCTCGACCGCCATCTCGGCGTGCGCACTTGCAAACTTCCTGCCCGGACCGTAATCGTGAACCATTAGGTCATGAACGCCCAAAACGCCGGGGTAGCTCATGATCTTGTCTCGGATGTGCTTGACCAACTTGGGATCGGGTGCCTGACCCAAAAGCGGGCTCACCGTATCTTGGATAAGCTCAAAGCCGCTCCAGCCAATATAGGCGCCAACGGCAAGGCCGACCCAAGCATCAAGGTTGATGCCCGTCACCTGAGAAACAATCGCGCATGCCAGCACAGCACCCGTGGCAAGAACATCGTTCTTGGAATCCTGGGCCGTCGCATGCAGCGTATCGGACTCAATGCGATCACCGAGCTTTTGGTTGAGGGCCGCCATCCACAGCTTTACAACCATCGAAAGCGCCAGAACTGCCACCAGGGCAAGCGAGAACTCGACAGGTTCGGGGTGGATGATGCGCTCAAACGAGGACTTGATAAGCTCAAGGCCAATCAGCAGCACGAGCGCCGCCACGACCAGGCCAGAAAGATACTCGTAGCGACCATGTCCGTAAGGATGCTCGGGATCGGCCGGCTTGCTCGCCAGCTTAAAGCCCAGCACGCTCACGATATTCGAGCTGGCATCGGACAGGTTGTTCATGGCATCCGCCACAATCGAAACCGATCCCGACAGCACGCCAATTGCACCCTTCGCAGCGCATAGTGCCACATTGGCGAGAATACACACCACGCCTGCCAACGTTCCCACGCGCGCGCGGTCGCCCTGCGCACGACGAACGATCCACTCGACCATCTATATCTGCCCCCAACAGTTTTACTCTTACACCCGTTTGTCGAATAGTTCAGTAGTGTAGACCCTTTACCCCATCGGCACAAAAAAGGCCGCAACCCTTAGGGCTGCGGCCTTGCAAATCGCACTATCGAGCAAAAAGCTTAGAGCTTGATGTCGATGTCGACGCCAGCGGGGAGGTCGAGACGCATGAGCGAATCAACGGTGCCCGAGGTGGGGTCGAGGATGTCGATGAGGCGCTTGTGGGTGCGCATCTCGAACTGCTCACGGGAGTCCTTGTTAATGTGCGGCGAGCGGATAACCGTGTACAGGTTGCGCTCGGTGGGCAGGGGGACAGGACCGGAAACGCGAGCGCCGGTCTTCTGAGCGGTCTCGACGATGAGCTTCGCGGACTGATCGACGACCTCGTGATCATAGCCCTTGAGGCGAATGCGGATCTTCTGGGTAGCCAACTTAAACCTCCAAAGAGTGCGAGAGATGCTCTCGCGGATTACGTAACAGGGAGCTCGAACTTAGGCGTTCTTGCTCATGACCTCGTCCACAATGGACTTGGGCGCGGGCTCATAAGAGTCGAACTGCATCGTGTAGGATGCACGGCCCTGGGTCTGGGAGCGAAGGTCGGTAGCGTAACCGAACATCTCGCCCAGCGGCACCTTGGCACGGATGAGCTTGCTGTTCTTGCGATCCTCCATGCCCTCGATCTTGCCGCGGCGACCGGAGAGGTTGCCCATAACGTCGCCCATGTACTGCTCGGGGGTCTCGACCTCGACAGCCATGATCGGCTCGAGCAGCTGCGGATCGGACTTCTTGAGGGCGTCCTTGATAGCCATGGAACCGGCGATCTTGAAGGCGGCCTCGGAGGAGTCGACCTCGTGGTAAGAACCGTCGAACAGGGTGACCTTAACGTCGAGGACCGGGAAGCCGGCGATAACACCGGTGTTCAGGGCCTCCTGGATGCCCTTGTCGATGGACGGGATGTACTCCTTGGGCACGACGCCGCCGACGATAGCGTTGACGAACTCGTAGCCGAAGCCCTCCTCCATCTTCTCGAGCTTGATGACGGCGTGGCCGTACTGACCGCGACCGCCGGACTGACGGACGAACTTGCCCTCAGCCTTCTCGACGTCGTGACCAGCGGTCTCGCGGTAGGCAACCTGGGGCTTACCAACGTTAGCGTCAACCTTGAACTCGCGGAGCAGACGGTCGACGATGATCTCGAGGTGCAGCTCGCCCATGCCGGCGATGATGGTCTGGCCGGTCTCGTGGTTGGTGGACACCTGGAAGGTCGGGTCCTCCTCGGCGAGCTTGGTCAGAGCCAGGGACATCTTGTCCTGCTCGGCCTTGGTCTTGGGCTCGATGGCAACGTCGATAACGGGCTTAGCGAACTCGATCTTCTCGAGGACGATCTCCTTGCCCTCGGCGCACAGGGTGTCACCGGTGGTGGAGTTCTTGAAACCGACGCAAGCGACGATGTCGCCGGCGGCAGCGTCGTCACGGTCGATACGCTCGGCGGCGTTCATCTCGAGGATGCGGCCGAGGCGCTCACGCTGACCGTTGGAAGCGTTGACAACGTAGGAGCCGGACTCGGCGCGGCCGGAGTAAACGCGGACGTAGGTGAGCTTACCGACGAACGGGTCGGTCATGATCTTGAAGACCAGGCCGGAGAAGGGCTCGTCGAAGGAAGGATGACGCTGGATCTCCTCGCCGGTGTCCGGATCGGTACCGGTGACGGCCTCAACGTCGAGCGGGCTGGGCAGGTAGTCGACGACAGCGTCGAGCAGCTCCTGAACGCCCTTGTTCTTGTAGGCGGAGCCCACGAAGACGAGGTTGAGCTCGTTGGCCAGAACGCCCTTGCGCAGAGCAGCCTTGAGCTCCTCGACGGTGAAGTCCTCCTCCATGAGAATCTTCTCCATGAGCTCGTCGTCAAAGCTGGCAGCAGCGTCGAGGAGCTCCTCGCGCTTGGTGGCAGCGATGTCGGCGAACTCAGCCGGGATCTCGTCCATCGGCTCGGGGTAGGTCATACCCTTCTCGTCGGCCTTGAAGTCCCATGCAGTCATGGTGACCAGGTCGATGACGCCCCAGAAGTTGTCCTCGGCGCCCATCGGGACCTGAGCGGCCACGGCGTTAGCGTCGAGACGATCCTTCATGGTCTCGATAGCGTTGAAGAAGTCAGCGCCCACGCGGTCATACTTGTTGATGAAGGCGATGCGGGGGACGTTGAAGGTAGAAGCCTGACGCCAAACGGTCTCAGACTGGGGCTGAACGCCGGCAACGGCGTCGAAGACGGCGACAGCGCCATCGAGGACGCGCAGGCAGCGCTCGACCTCGGCGGTGAAGTCAACGTGGCCCGGGGTGTCGATGATCTGGATGCGGTAGTCGGTACCGTCCTTCTTCCAGAAGCACGTGGTAGCAGCGGAGGTAATGGTTACGCCGCGCTCCTGCTCCTGAACCATCCAGTCCATGGTGGCAGCGCCCTCATGGACCTCACCGATCTTGTGGGTCTTACCGGTGTAGTAAAGAATACGCTCGGTCGTGGTGGTCTTACCAGCATCGATGTGGGCCATGATGCCGATGTTACGGGTATCGGAAAGCTTGTACTTAGGCTTAGCCATGTTAGTTCCTTACCTTAACTTACCAACGATAGTGAGAGAACGCGCGGTTGGCCTCGGCCATCTTGAAGACGTCCTCACGCTTCTTGACGGAAGCGCCCAGGCCGTTGGAAGCGTCGAGGATCTCGTTGGCGAGACGCTCGGCCATGGTCTTCTCCTTGCGAGCGCGGGAGAAGTTGACGATCCAGCGAATACCCAGAGCGGTGGAACGACGGGAGTTGACCTCCATCGGGACCTGATAGGTAGCGCCACCGACACGCTTGGGCTTGACCTCGAGCGTGGGCTTGACGTTGTCCATAGCCTTCTTGAAGGTAGCGAGAGCGTCGCCACCCTCAGACTTCTCGGCAACGATCTCGAAAGCGGTGTAAACGATGCGCTCAGCGGTGGCCTTCTTGCCGTCAAGAAGGACCTTGTTGATGAGCTGAGTCACCAGGCGGTTGTTGTAAACGGCGTCAGGCTGAACCTCACGACGATTAGCTGCTGCACGACGCGGCATGTGAAATCTCCTTAAGTGTCTACCGTGCGGCGCTTAGGCGGCACACGGCGAAAGTATCAAAACGTTATCTGGCTTATTTGGCCTTGGGGCGCTTAGCACCGTACTTGGAACGGGCCTGCATACGGTTCTGGACCGGAGCAGCGTCGTAGGCGCCACGGATGACGTGATAACGGACACCAGGGAGGTCACGGACACGACCGCCACGGACGAGCACGATGGAGTGCTCCTGCAGGTTGTGGCCCTCACCCGGGATGTAAGCAGTAACTTCGATGCCGTTGACAAGGCGAACACGGGCAACCTTACGAAGAGCCGAGTTCGGCTTCTTGGGGCTCGTGGTGAAGACGCGGGTGCACACGCCGCGCTTCTGGGAGTTGTGCTGCAGGGCAGCGTTCTTGGACTTCTTGGGCACGGAACGACGGCCCTGGCGAACCAGCTGGTTAATAGTAGGCAAAGCGTACTCCTTCTCGAATGATTCCAGCTTTCTGTAAAGTGCAACGGCTTGAATCGAGGGGTCAGCATCCCCCTACGAAACACGCAGTTCGATAGGATACGTGGCGTTAGCTGTGCCGTCAACAGACCACGCCGCCGGGCGTATCCTAAAATTGGCACATTTCCGCAAAGCCTACACAAAAGGAATCTCCTTCTGTGCGCGGGGGCGGATTCCCGGGCCGGGCGGCACAGGGGTTAAGTTTGCTGCTCTACAGTCCTGGCTCGCACGGAGGCCACATTAAGTGGCCTCCGGCTCGTGCGGAACTCGCGACAAACTTAACCCCTGTGCCGCCCGGCCCGGGAATCCGACGTGCTCGTTGGGGCAACGTTACCTGCCAAAAAGGGACAGGTTTATTTTGGTCGGTTTTATCTGGGAAAACGCCACTCTTCACGGTGATCCGCATCCATTTGCTACGTTCTTCCGAGAATCAGACGAATAACGTCCAATCCACTCGTCCATATAACGCTAAAAAGGCCGTTTCCCCCCTTGGGAAGCGGCCCAGACTTTACGAATAAACGATGGTAAAGGGTACTTCTGTTTCGGTCTCTCCTGTTGATGTGTACCTCGTGCCCTCAAGGGTTACCGAGACCACTTGATCGACATTGATCAGTTTTGTCGGCACCGAGATGTTCTCTCCGCTATTGCGCGTCAGCGAGACATAGAAATTGTACGCGCCCGCAGCATCGTCTTCGATAATCTGCTCCGATCCATCCTTGTAGGTAACGATCAACTTCTTCGTGACTGCGCCAATGCCCAGATCATCGATGTGTGTCTGGATAGAAAACGGGCTGATCTCGAGAGGCGAGTCATCGGAGCGGAGTTCCTTTGTATCGACGTACGCTCCAACGCTAAACTCGGGCGTCGATGCCTCGAACGGCTTCGCGTCCTCGCCTTCACCCTCAGTCCAGCAGATATTCCAGGTAACCGCATGTTGCAAATCTCGCTCGCGATCCCACGAGGCAAAGTACATCGTGCCATTAATGACCGTGTCGCTTGATGTGTCCTTATCAATGGTGCAGCGTGTGTCAGCCCATTCCTCGCCGAAGTTCATGCTGGGCGTGCCGATGCCTTGTTCTTCTTCACCATAGAGAACAAGTTCGCCCGTCTCTGCTGCCGGCTTGTAGTAGTTAACGCCATTTGGATTGGACAGCGTAAACGTCACGGCACCGCAACCGTTTTTATCGATAGCCATCTCATGGATATCAAGCGTATAGCCGTTACCCTCGACGGACAGATTAACCTTCTGGACTTTGCCCTCCAGGCTTTGGGGCGCAATGCCGTCACCAAACTCCCTGGTGTAGGTGTATTTAGCCCCCGATGAGCCGCCGTTGGTCCAGGTAATGGAATCCCCGTTGCCGTGGTCTCCCCACGCTGAGGCAAAATAGCTGGAATTGATAACGGCATAGGCGACCCCTCCGGTCGCCAACACTCCGACAAGACATCCGATTACGGCAACATAGAGAGGCTTCGCGTGGCCCTTTCGATGAAGCGGCTCACCCGCAACGGTATTTAGGACGCGATCTGCAAGATCGCTATCGGCTTGGATGGACTCGAAGGCCTGCTTGATTTGATTGGATTTCACGGTCGCCCTCCTCTAGGATGAATTTGAGCTTCGATCGACCGCGAGCTAAACGCGTTCGAACGGTCGCGGCTGGTACATGCAACAACTCGGCAATCTCTGAGGTCGAAAAGCCCAGATAGTAATAGAGCACGATGGGGACACGGAATCGCTCCGGAAGTCGCATAACGTCTGACAGGACCGCCTTGGTCTCATCCTGCGCCGCCGAAAGCGAATCGGCCAGGTTCTCAATATCCTCCACACGCCTCCATGGCTTTCGAAAGAGCGATTTGCATTCATTGATCGTGACCCGGATAAGCCATCGACGAAGATGTTCCCAACTTTCAAAATGTCCATTGCTTTTAAGCAGCTTAAGAAAGACATCCTGGGCAACATCGTCGGCGTCGGCACGATCGCGCAGGTACGTCAATGCGATTCGAAACACGACATCCCGGTGATCTTCGACCGCCTGTCTAAATGCCTGTTCTTCCATAATCACCTCCCGGTGACGGTAATGATTCTTGATGAGGTCCTCACCATAGATACGCTTTAACCGAACGAAATGTTTCAAATTCAAGCAGGAAAAACCTACCAAAATAAACCTGTCCCTTTTTGGCAAAAGGAATCCCCTTCTGTGCGCAGGGCAGATTCCCGGAACGGGCCGCCCGCTGTTTAAGTTTGCTGCTCTACAGTCCTGCGCAAGACGGAAAGCACATTAAGTGCTTCCCTTTGCGTGCGGAACTCGCGACAAACTTAAACAGCGGGCGGCCCGTTCCGGGAATCCGACGTGCTCGTCGGGGCAACGTTCTTCAACAAAAAAGACCCGCTTCCCTGTTGGGAAACGGGTCTTTGGAAGGGCGGTTAACGTACTAGGAAATTACTCCTCGTCGTTGTCCTTGGCCTCTTCGGCGTCGTCGGTGTCCACGAGCTGGTTGAGCAGCTCGTCGAGGGAAGCCATGTCCTCGTTGATCGCGCCGTTGGCAGGAGCCTTCTTGTCGTCGATCGGGGCGCCCAGGAGCTCCTCGTCGGCGTCGGCGTGATGCGTCGGAGCGGAGGTACCCAGCAGGATATCGTCCGGACCGTCGGGGCTAAAGACCATCTGCAGCAGCTGCGAGAGGTCTTCCTCGTCGGCAACGTCGTCGTTGTTCTCGAGGATGTAGAGCAGGTCGTGGGCCTCGAGGCCGTCACGGAGTTCCTCAATCGCCTTGGCACCGATACCATCAATGCGCAGCAGATCTTCCTCGGACTTGCCGACCAGGTCGCCGACCGTCTCGATGCCGACCTCGCTGAACTTGTTGGTCCAGCGCTGCGACACGCCCAGGTCGTCGAACAGGTACAGGCGAGCCTTCTCGGCGGAGATGGTGTGGCCGTTGCGGGTGAACGAACCGTCAGCACCACCGAACTCGTCGTAGCCGGCCCAGTCGAGCTGCTGCGGGAGCTGCTCGTCCAGGTCCTTGAGCTCCACCGGAGCCCACTCGGGCAGCGACTTGGCGTTGGGCGAAGCCGGGCCGTCGATGTCCACGTAGCCGTCGGCCGTGCGATACGTCAGCTTGGCGTTGGCGTACGGCTTGAGGCCGGTACCGGCCGGAATCTTCTTACCGACGATGACGTTGGACTTAAGGTCGAGCAGGTGGTCGACCTTGCCCTCGATGGCAGCCTCGGTAAGGACGCCAGCGGTACGGATGAACGAAGCGCTCGACAGCCAGGAGTCGATGTTGGACGCGACCTTGAGCGTACCCAGGATGACGGGCTCGGCCACGGGAGCCTGACCGCCCAGACGGGCAACGCGCTCGACCTCGTCGGCGAACTCGTAGCGGTCGACGTACTGACCAAGCAGGTACTTGGAGTCACCGGGGTTGGTGATCTGAACGCGACGCAGCATCTGACGTGCGAGCACCTCGATGTGCTTGTCGTTCAGGTCGACGCCCTGGCTGGTGTAGACGTCCTTGACGCTCTCGACGAAGGTGTGCATCGTCGACTCGATGTCGGTCAGCTTGCGCAGGTTGCGGAAGTTGACGAAGCCCTTGGTGATCTGGTCGCCGGCGCGAACCTCGCAGCCGTCCTCGATCTCGGGCATAAAGCGCACCGATGCGGGGACGCGACGCTCGTCGAGGACACGGGTGTGATCCTCGGAGTCGGTGAGCGTCAGCACGTACTCGGACTTCTCGGGCTTAATCGAGAGGTGACCGGAGTACGGAGCCAGCTCGGCCTCGCGACCCAGAATCTTCTCGTTGACGTTGCCGACGATATCGAACATACGGCTGACCGTAGGCAGACCCTGCGTAATATCGTCGACGCCAGCGACGCCGCCGGAGTGAATGGTACGCATCGTAAGCTGCGTACCGGGCTCGCCGATGGACTGGGCGGCAATAATGCCGACCGCGGTACCGATGGCGACCGGACGACGGGTGGAAAGATCCCAGCCGTAGCACTTCTGGCACACACCGTACTTGGAGCGGCAGGTGAGCAGTGCGCGAAGCTTGACCTTCTTGAGGCCCGCATCGACCATCTTCTGGATGTCGGCGACCTTCTCGATGTAGCCGTCCTGCTCAAAGAGCACGGTGCCATCGGGAGCCACGACGTCCTCAATGAAGCAACGGCCGACGAGGTCGGTGTTGAGGTCGGTGGTGCCGGGGATGATGAGGTTGTAGGTGACGCCCTCGTGCGTACCGCAGTCCTCCTCGCGGACGATGACGTCCTGGGCCACGTCGACCAGACGACGGGTCAGGTAACCAGAGTCCGAGGTGTGGGATGCGGTATCGACCAGGCCCTTACGGGCGCCGTAGGTCGAAATGAAGTACTCGAGCGGCAGCAGGCCCTCGCGGAAGTTCGCCTTAATGGGAAGGTCGATCGTCTCGCCGGACATGTCTGCCATCAGGCCACGCATGCCGCCGAGCTGACGCAGCTGGGTCTTAGAACCACGGGCGCCGGAGTCGGCCATCATGTAGAGCGGGTTCTCCTCGTCGAACAAGTCGAGCATGAGCGCTGCGACCTTGTCGGTACAAGCGGTCCACTCGTTAACGACTTCGATGTGGCGCTCCGTCTCGTTGATGAAGCCCTCCTCGAAGTACTCGTTGATCTGGTCGACGTTGGCCTGGGCGCGATCGAGCAGCTCCTGCTTCTCGGCAGGGATGAGAGCGTCCCACACCGAGATGGTGAGGCCGGCGCGGGTAGCGTAGTGGAAGCCGGAGTACTTGATGGCGTCGAGGATCGGGCCGACCTTGGCCTCGGGGTAACGATCGCAGCAGTCGGCAACCAGCTTGGCCACATCGCCCTTGACCATCTTGTAGTTCATGAACTCATAGTCTTCGGGCAGGCACTGGCGGTTGAAGATGATGCGGCCGATAGAGGTCTCGAAGCGCGCGGTCTTGTTGCCGGTGACGTCGTAGTCGACGAACTCGTTCTTGCCGTTCTTGACGCGGAAGATACGGGTGCCGTCCTCGTTGATGACGTTGGCATCGGCAGCGGACACGCGAACCTGGATCTTGGCCTGCATGTCGACCTCGGAACGGCAGTCATAGGCGTGCAGCGCGTCGTCGAAGCTGGCGAACACGTGGTTCTCGCCCGGCAGACCCTCGCGGACCTGGGTAAGGTAGTACACACCAATGATCATGTCCTGCGAAGGGATGTTAACCGGCTTGCCGGATGCCGGCGAGCGCAGGTTGTTCGCAGAGAGCATGAGCACGCGAGCCTCGGCCTGAGCCTGGCTGGACAGCGGCACGTGGACAGACATCTGGTCGCCGTCGAAGTCGGCGTTGAAGGGCGAGCAGACCAGCGGATGCAGGTGGATAGCCTTGCCCTCGACCAGCACCGGCTCAAAGGCCTGGATGGACAGACGGTGCAGGGTCGGTGCACGGTTGAGCAGCACGACGCGGCCGTCGATGACCTCTTCGAGGATATCCCACACAAAGGTGGCACCGCGGTCGATAGCGCGCTTGGCGCCCTTGATGTTCTCGACCTTGCCAAGCTCGACCAGGCGCTTCATGACGAAGGGCTTGAAGAGCTCCAGCGCCATGGTCTTGGGCAGACCGCACTGGTGCAGCAGCAGCTTGGGGTCGGTAACGATTACCGAACGGCCGGAGTAGTCGACACGCTTGCCCAGCAGGTTCTGACGGAAACGACCCTGCTTGCCCTTGAGGGCCTCAGCGAGCGACTTGAGCGGGCGACCGCCACGGCCAGAGACCGGGCGACCACGACGGCCGTTGTCGAACAGGGCGTCCACGGACTCCTGGAGCATGCGCTTCTCGTTGTTCACGATGATCGCAGGGGCGTCCAGGTCGAGCAGGCGCTTGAGTCGGTTGTTACGGTTGATCACGCGACGATACAGGTCGTTGAGGTCGGACGCGGCGAAGCGGCCGCCATCGAGCTGGACCATCGGGCGCAGATCGGGCGGAATGACCGGAATGACATCCAGGATCATGTTCGCGGGGCTGTTGCCGCCCTTCAGGAAGGCGTCAACGACCTCGAGGCGCTTAACGGCCTTCTCGCGCTTCTGCTTCTGGGAGTCCTCGTCGGCGATGATGGCCTTGAGCTTCTCGGCCTCGGAGGGGAGGTCGATGGCAGCGAGCAGGTCGCGAACGGCCTCGGCACCCATACCACCCTTGAAGTACATGGAGTAGTAACGGGTCATCTCGCGGAACAGCGGCTCATCGGAGATGAGGTCGCGCTCGGTGAGCTTCATGAAGGCGTTGAAGGCGTCCGTGCGGAGCTGCTTATCGTCCTTGCACTCTTCCTCGATGTCGACGATGCCAGAGGCGATCTCCTCGGGGGTCAGCGGCTCCTCGTCGGAGAACTCGTCAAAGTTCTCGGGGTTGCCCTGCTCCTTGAGGGACTCGATCTGGCGGGCGCACTCGGCATCGATCTCTTCCAGATCGGCGGCGAGCTCCTCGCGCAGGTCGTCAGCGTCGGCCTCGCGAGCCTCGTAGTCGACCTCGGTGATGATGTAGCTGGCAAAGTACAGAACCTTCTCGAGGTCCTTGGACTTGATGTCGAGCATACGGCTCATCGGGAAGCTCGTGGGGCTCTTGAAGTACCAGATGTGGGACACGGGAGCGGCGAGCTCGATGTGACCCATGCGCTCGCGACGAACCTTGGCCGAGGTGACCTCGACGCCGCAGCGCTCGCAGACGATGCCCTTAAAGCGGATGCCCTTGTACTTGCCGCAGGAGCACTCCCAGTCCTTGGCGGGACCGAAGATCTTCTCGCAGAACAGGCCGTCCTTCTCGGGCTTGAGGGTACGGTAATTGATGGTCTCCGGCTTCTTGACCTCACCGTGCGACCAGGAACGGATCTGGTCGGCGGAGGCAAGGGAGATCTTTACCGAGTCAAAATCAGTAGCTTCGAAATCTGCCACAGTCAACTACTCCTTATCAGTGGTCGTGGCGGCGACAGCCTCGGGTGCCTCGGCGGTCTCGGCATCCTGGGCCTCGACGTCGGTGTCAACGCCGGCGAGCGCAGCCAGGTCGTCGAGAGCAGAGGTCTCCTCGGCGGTCACAGGGGCGGAGGCGTCCTCGTCGGCATCGTGCATGGGCTCGATGTCCAGTGCGAGGGAACGGATCTCCTTGACGAGAACCTTGAAGGACTCGGGGATACCCGGAACCGGGACGTTCTCGCCCTTGACGATGGACTCGTAGGTCTTGACGCGGCCCACGGTATCGTCGGACTTGACGGTCAGGATCTCCTGCAGGACGTTGGCAGCACCGTATGCGTACAGTGCCCAAACTTCCATCTCGCCGAAGCGCTGGCCGCCGAACTGAGCCTTGCCGCCCAGCGGTTGCTGGGTAACCAGGCTGTAAGGGCCGGTCGAACGGGCGTGGATCTTGTCGTCGACCATGTGGCCGAGCTTGAGGATGTAGGACGTACCCACAGTAATGGGCTCGCGGAACTCCTCGCCGGTGCGGCCGTCGAACAGGCGGGTCTTGCCGCGCTCGTCAAGCTGGGTGACAAACTCGGGACGCATGTGATCGCCAAAGGCAGCGGTGGCCTTGTTGAGCATGTTCTTGTTGGCGCGACGGATGACCTCGGCGATCTCGTCCTCCTTGGCGCCGTCGAAGACGGGCGTCGAGACGAAGAACGGACCGGGGACATACTTGTCGGAGTCGGCATCCTCGGTATCCCAACCGCAGGCAGCAGCCCAGCCAAGGTGGCACTCGAGCAGCTGACCGACGTTCATACGCGAAGGAACGCCCAGCGGGTTGAGGATAACGTCGATCGGGGTACCGTCAGCCATGTAGGGCATGTCCTCGACCGGCAGAACGTTACAGATAACGCCCTTGTTGCCGTGGCGACCGGCGATCTTATCGCCCTGCTGGATCTTACGACGCTGGGCGACGTAGACGCGCACCTGCTCGTTGACGCCGGGGGCCAGGTCGTCGCCGTTCTCGCGGCTAAAGCGGACGACGTCGATGACGCGGCCATAAGCGCCGTGAGGCATCTTAAGGGAGGTGTCGCGAACATCGTGAGCCTTGGCACCGAAGATGGCGCGCAGCAGGCGCTCCTCGGCGGTCAGAGCGCTCTCGCCCTTAGGCGTGACCTTGCCGACCAGGATGTCGCCAGGGCCGACCTCAGCGCCGATGCGGATGATGCCGTCCTCGTCGAGGTTGGCAAGCATGTCCTCGGAGAGGTTCGGGATCTCGCGAGTGATCTCCTCGGGGCCGAGCTTGGTGTCGCGGGCGTCGATCTCGTGACGGGTGATATTGATGGTCGTCAGCAGGTCCTCGGCCACCAGGCGCTCGGACACGACGATACCGTCCTCGTAGTTGAAGCCTTCCCACGGCATGTATGCCACGGTGAGGTTCTGGCCCAGTGCGAGCTCGCCATGATCGGTCGAAGGACCGTCGGCCAGAGGCTCGCCCTGCTCAACGGTGTCACCGACGCGCACGAGCGGACGGTGGTTGATGCAGGTGGACTGGTTGGAGCGCTGGTACTTGGCCAGGTGATACTCGTCCATGCCGCCGGCATGCTTGACGATAATCTTGGAGGCGTCGGCATAGATGACTTCGCCGGCGTTCTTGGCCAGGGTAACCTCGGCAGAGTCCAGGGCGGCGCGGCGCTCCATGCCGGTACCGACATAGGGAGCGGCGGGGTGAACCAGCGGCACGGCCTGACGCTGCATGTTGGCGCCCATGAGCGTACGCTTGGCGTCGTCGTGCTCGAGGAACGGAATCAGCGTGGCTGCGACGGAGAGCATCTGACGCGGCGAGACGTCCATGTAGTCGACGTCCTCGACAGGCACGTCGGCGGGAGCGCCGAAGGAGCCGTCGAAGTCGCGGGTACGGGCGATCACGGTATGCGGACGGACGATCTTGCCCTCGGCATCGGTCGTGATGAACTCGTTGGTCTTGGGATCGAGCGGCGTGTTGGCCGGCGCGATGACGTGCTTCTCTTCCTCGTCAGCGGTCATCCAGTCGATCTGGTCGGTGGCAACGCCGTTCTCGACACGACGGAACGGGGCCTCGATGAAGCCATACTCGTTGACGCGGGCGTAGAGGGCGAGCGAGCCGATCAGGCCGATGTTGGGGCCTTCGGGGGTCTCGATCGGGCACATGCGGCTGTAGTGCGAGTTGTGAACGTCGCGGACGGCCGTCGGCACGTTGGTGCGGCGGCTGGAGCCCGACTTGTGGCCGGCAAGGCCGCCAGGGCCGAGTGCGGACAGACGGCGCTTGTGAGTCAGACCGGTCAGGGGGTTCGCCTGGTCCATGAACTGCGAGAGCTGCGAGGAACCGAAGAACTCCTTGATAGAGGCCACGATCGGACGGATGTTGATGAGCGACTGCGGGGTGATCTCGTCGATGTCCTGGGAGCTCATGCGCTCACGGACGACGCGCTCCATACGGCTCATGCCGATACGGAACTGG
The DNA here is from genome assembly GCA_902472315.1 of uncultured Collinsella sp. Taxonomy (GTDB): domain Bacteria; phylum Actinomycetota; class Coriobacteriia; order Coriobacteriales; family Coriobacteriaceae; genus Collinsella. The sequence goes on along the minus strand of CABRNM010000010.1, from coordinate 20,801 downwards.
TTGGCGACGAGCTCGCCGACGGTGCGAATGCGGCGGTTGCCAAAGTGGTCGATGTCGTCGACCTTGAAGCCCTGCTCGCCGGCAGCGAGGGACAGCAGGTAGCGAAGCGTAGCGACGATGTCCTCGTCGGTGAGCACCGTGACCTCTTCCTCGGTGGTGAGGTTGAGCTTCTTGTTGACCTTGTAACGACCGACGCGGGCCAGATCGTAGCGCTGCGGGTTGAAGAGCAGGCCCTCGAGCAGGCTGCGGGAAGCATCCACGGTGGGAGGCTCGCCCGGGCGCAGACGACGGTAGATCTCGATAAGAGCATCCTCGCGGGTAAGGGCGGTATCGCGCTCGAGGGTGCGCTTAATCACATCGGAGTTGCCGAGCAGCTCGATGATATCGTCGTTGGTGACGGCGATGCCAAGGGCGCGCAGGAACATCGTGGCGCTCTGCTTGCGCTTACGGTCGATGGAGACCATGAGCTGGTCGCGCTTGTCGACCTCAAACTCGAGCCAGGCACCGCGGGACGGGATGATCTGAGCCTTGTAGATCTGCTTGCCCGAATCCATCTCGGAGCTGTAGTACACGCCCGGGGAGCGGACGAGCTGCGAGACGACGATACGCTCGGTACCGTTGATGATGAAGGTGCCCTGATCGGTCATCATGGGGAAGTCGCCCATAAAGACGAGCTGCTCCTTGATCTCGCCGGTCTCCTTGTTGGTGAGACGGACGTCAGTCAGAAGCGGGGCCTGATAGGTCATGTCCTTCTCGCGGCACTCCTCGACGGTGTGCGCGGGGTCGCCGAACTGATGCTCGCCGAAGGTAACCTCGAGAACATGGTTCTGACTCTGGATGGGGCTGGATTCCTTGAACGCCTCACGAAGGCCCTCGTCCTTAAAACGCTCAAAGGATTCCCTCTGAACAGAGATAAGGTTGGGGAGCTCCATGGCCTCCGGGATTTTCCCGAAGCTGACGCGCTTGCGCTCAGTGGCAGTGTATGCGTAGGTCACCAGGTTTTTCCTCCTTCACGGAAATGCTCGGTGGATTGGCGAGGCATAGCTTCGCCAGTTATCGCAACCTAATAGTTTATCAGGTACCGACCGTTGAGCAAGAAAAGCCTTGACGTGATTGAGTTTTTGGAGTAGCAAAGTTTTTCGACAGAAAACATGCAGGTAGATGGATATGCATCGAACACCTGTTCATATATTTTCTGTGAACAGAGGGCTGGCAATCGTAGCTCTTATAAAAAACGGGCGCGAACCGAGGTCCGCGCCCGTAAATGTCGATGCCCGAAAGGCTTATTTGCGCATCAAACCGCCGCGCTCGTCGATGGCATCCCAGAAGGCGCCGGCAAAGCAAGGATCGCTTGCAGCCATGAGGGCGTTGGTGGCCATCCAGCCAGACGGGGTACCGGTATCGTAGCCCGACAGCGGGTCGATGACAACAGCGTACATGGCCTCGCGATCGAGCGAACGGGCCATAGCGTCGGTCAGCTGGATCTCGCCGCCCTTACCGGCCTGCTGATCGGCGAGCAAGTCCATGACCAACGGGCTCAGCAGGTAGCGACCGACGATGTACAGGTTGGACGGAGCCGCCTCGGGAGCGGGCTTCTCGACCAGGCCGCCGATACGCCAAACAGCACCGGGCTCGTCGTCGGCGGCATTCTCGAAGCCCTCGAGAGCGCCCACGCGATCGCCGGCGATAACGCCATAGCGGCTGACTTCCTCGGGAGCGCACGCGGCAACGGCGATAACAGAAGCGCCACCGTGCTCCTTGGAGACAGCAAGCATCTTGTCGCAGATGTCACGGTTGGGCACAACGTAATCGCCCAGAAGAACCAGGAAGTTCTCCCCTGCCACAGCGTCGGCGGCAGAGCGAATGGCGTGGCCAAGGCCCTTGGGCTCGTACTGATAACGGAAGTCGACCGGCATACCACCAGCATGGGCGACGGCGTCGGCGTAGGCGTCCTTGCCACGCTCGCGAAGCAGGTTCTCGAGCGAGCGATCGGGCTGGAAGTAGCTCAGCAACTCGGGCTTGCCAGGAGAGGTGACGATAATAGCATCGTCGACCTCATCGGGGTCGAGCGCCTCCTCAACGACGTACTGGATGACCGGTTTGTCGAGCACCGGCAGCATCTCTTTGGGCGTGCACTTGGTGCCAGGCAGAAAACGCGTGCCAAGACCGGCGGCGGGGATGATTGCCTTCATGTTATTCAAGGATCCTTTCGCAGGCGCAGGATGCGCCCTGTGCGTGCGGCACGGCGGCCGCAGACCAAATTGCGATACCGGTTTATCTTACCGCCGTTAATTAACGCTAATGTAGGCAAGCGCCATTCTTCAGCAGGTCAACGCAAATTATTGCTCGAATGGTGCAATTTTATCGCCCAACGGTAGCAACGCCAAAGCACCGCAAGCGGCAGCAATTTGTATGCCGAGCCAACAAAATAGAGGGATCAAAACGAAAAAGACGGGGTTCGCAATGCGAACCCCGTCTGCAAAGAAATCTGGCGAGAAAGCCTGATTACTTGAGGGTGACAGCAGCGCCAGCAGCCTCGAGCTTCTCCTTGGCAGCCTCGGCGTCCTCCTTCTTGGCACCCTCGAGAACAGCCTTGGGAGCGCCCTCGACGACCTCCTTGGCCTCCTTCAGGCCAAGGTTGGTGAGCTCACGGACGGCCTTGATGACCTGGATCTTGTTGTCGCCGAAGCCCTCGAGCACGACGTCAAACTCGGTCTTCTCCTCGGCCTCAGCAGCGCCAGCAGCGGGAGCGGCGACAACAGCGGCAGGAGCAGCGGCGGAAACGCCGAAGGTGTCCTCGATAGCCTTAACGAGCTCGGAAGCCTCGAGAAGGGTCATTTCCTTAAGAGCATCGATGATCTCATCGGTGGTAAGCTTAGCCATTTCTAAGTCCTTTCGGTTTCCGTGTCTGTGCACGGAGATCAGTTAAAACACGGCGCGAATGCGCCAGGGGTGCGGCGTTGCCGCCGCGGGTGAAAACAGCGACTAGGCTGCCTTCTGCTCGGAGACCTGCTGGATCGAACGAGCGAGACCAGAGGAAACGCCGTTGACGCAGACAGCGATGTCGCGAGCGAAACCGGAGATGAGACCGGCGATCTGGCCGAGAAGCTGGTCCTTGGTGGGCAGCTCGGCGATAGCCTTAACATCATCAGCGGAAACGACCTTGCCGTCGGAGATACCGCCCTTGATCTCAAGGACGCCCTTGGACTTAGCGGAGAAGTCCTTAAGGGTCTTAGCGGCCTCGACCGGCTCGGTCTCGTAGAACACATAAGCGACGGGGCCGGCGAGGATCTCGTCGAGCTCGGGCTGCTCCTGGTTCTTGAGAGCGATCTTGACCAGGTTGTTCTTGTAGACCTTCATCTCGGCGCCGCACTCGCGAAGCTGATGACGCAGCTCCTGAGCCTGCTTAACCGTCAGACCGTTGTAGTTGACGACGAACAGACCGGCGTTCTCGGCGATACGGGACTCGATCTCTGCAACCTTGTCGATTTTGTACTGCTGGGGCATGAATTACACCTCCTCGAATTCTTTCCGGGCACGGTCCGCCACAAGGACGTGACGGGGGCATGTCCAAAAAGAAAGCCCCCGCGCTGCATGAGCGACGGGGGCGAGAAGACATATCTACTCGACCACCTCGGCTGGCGGGATATCCCATTAAGCTCGCGGGCGATGCCCGTTTGCACCGGCTGTCTCTGGCAGCGGATTCGTGCGTGAACCGAAAGTATTATGGCGGGGACCCCGGCGTCGGTCAACGGGCGCGAGGATTCGTACACAAACCCTGCATACGCTCCGGCCGGGAGGGGCAGGGCGAGTTTTCCGCTCGGTCAAGTCCTGGGCTCGCACGAAGGCCACATTAAGTGGCCTTCGGCTCATGCGGAATCTACGGAAAACTCGCCCTGCCCCTCCCGGCCGGAGCTACGTTGCCTTTGCTGCGAATCCTCGTGTCCGTTGAGCGACGCGTCCCACTCATAATGCTTGGGTCGGTGGGCTGATGTGTTGCGTCCCGTTGGGCTATAAGGTTGAAACGAAGGTTGACAGGCGGTGGAGACCTTCGTCCAGATTTTTGTCGGAGGCGCAGTAGCTTAAGCGGACGTGGCCTTCGGTGCCGAAGCAGTCTCCCGGGACTAGGGCTACGTTTGCCTCTTTGATGGCTTTGATGCAGAAGTCTTCGCTGGTTAGACCGAATTTTTTGATGCTCGGGAAAGTGTAGAAGGCGCCGGCTGGTTCCACTACGTCTAGGCCCATGTTATTAAGGGATGCGAGCACGCGTTCGCGGCGGGCTCGGTAGACATTGAGCATGGGGGTTGGATCGACGGTCAGGGCTCGGGCTGCGGCGTCCATCTCAAAGGAGACGGCGCTCGATACTAAGTATTGGTGGGCCTTTGCGATCTCGGCGATGACAGGGGCTGCGGCTGCGAGCCAGCCCAAGCGCCAGCCGGTCATGGCCCAGGGCTTGGAGAAGCTCTCGATGACCACCGTCTGCTCGCGTAGCTCCGGGTGGCGCTGGGCAAATCGCTCGTAGCCATCCACGTAGACCAGGCGGTTATATACGTCGTCGCAGACCACGTAGATGCCCGCCTGCTCCGCCACGTGTGCCACGGCGTCGAGCGATGCCGCGTCGAGGATGCATCCCGTAGGATTGTTGGGCGAGCAAATGACGATAGCCTTGGTCGCCGGCGTTACGCAGACACGAAGTGCGTCCTCGTCAATCTGGAATTGCGTAGGCTCCGTATCCAAATAAACCGCTTTGGCGTGGTTGGCCACGACGATGCTCTCGTACAGGCCAAAGGCCGGCGTTGGGATAATGACCTCATCGCCGGGGTTGAGCATAGCCATGAATGTTGCCGACAGGGCCTCGGTCGCGCCGTCGGTCAGGACGACCTCGTCGGCCGAAAACGTAAGGCCCGCGTCCCCCATGTAAGCAGACAACGCCTCACGCAGGGCGGGGCGACCGTTGTTGGGCGGATAGTGTGTGTCGCCGCGGTCCAACGAAGCGGTCACCTCGGCGCTAATCACATCGGGCGTGGGAAAATCGGGCTCGCCGAGCGCAAGCGCGATGCACCCTGGGTGCTGGGCAGCGAGCGCGTTAATCCGACGGATGCCGGAGGGCTTAAGCGTGGCAAGCGAGGTATTCATGGGCAGACGCATGGCATTCCTTTCGTAAGGGTTGCACTAGGATAGCGCGGCGGGGCGCCGTCAGACGGTGTAACCTAAACGGAAACCAACCGGAAAGGAGGCGGCATGGAGACGACCGCACGCGGCGATGTACCAAAAACGTTGCAGACCATTGCGTATATCAGCATTCCCAATAGCGCCGATCTTGAGTTTTTGCTCTGGGACCTGCAGGATGCCATCGCGGCCTATGCCCGGCTTTCCGGCACCGCGCTCCCCCGCCCGGTCGATTTGGAGGCGGATGATGCCGGTGCAGTCGATGGCATGGTGCTGGCCATTGAAGATATGGCTGACGATGAGACGTTGACAGCTATCGAGCAGGCGCTTGAGCACTTTGGCGGTACGGGAACGCGCGTCTATGCCGCGATTCGAGCCGCACAAGAGGGCGCTAAGCAGGCGCGCGGGACCGCCGTTCGTCTGCACAAGGCATGTGAGCGCCATGACCAATTGTGGTGTGGCGGCGTTGTCGTCTGTGCCGGCAGCGGTATTGCGGCGCTTCGCCACTCACCGCGTATGGGCCTCTTGCGCCGGCCATTTTCCGAAGCGATGGACAAGCTCGTAGGCGCCGTTCGCATGGGCTGCTCCGTCGAGCATGCGCAGCGACTTGGCGGCGGCAATGCCGGTAGCGTCGATGACGGCGGCATGGTGCGCGCTAGGCCTGCTGTGCCCGCATTAATTTGGCGCGCCATCATCAAACGCCTCGGCGCCCGCGCCCAATCAGATATCTAAATTAGAGAGCGGCCCAGTCAACGGCTTCGTGCCAACGCTCAACAAGACGCTCCAGACGCCAGGCGGCATTGGCGGGACTAGTTGACGGCAATACGACAGCGGACAGACCCGTCCGCTCCTGTAGATAGCGCTTATAAAGGCGCCCCGCCGTACCTCCGTTGCATATCACCTGCTCAATGGGAGCTGCGCCGGTAATGCGCTCGATATGTGCCGGCACAACGTTGCGAATGCTCGCGTCACTCGAGCCCTTAATGTCACAGCTCTCGATCACGTCCCACAGGGCTACGCCGCCGTTCAGCAGCATGGAGCGCTTGACGACAATCGAGGCGTCGAGCGTCGCAGGCTCACCGCTTGCCAAAGGGTCGCCCTCGTTGGGCGGCACGGGCACACCGAGACATGCGGCCATCACGCGCCAAAAGCGATTCTGAGGGTTACCGTAATAAAAGGCATTGGCACGCGAAAGCACCGAGGGAAACGACCCGAGCACCAAAACGCGCGAGTGCTCGTCAAACACGGGTTCAAACCCATGCTCAATATGTTGATAGCCCTCGTCCGGCACGGCCACGAGCTAGGCCCTCAGCAGATAGCGCACCTCGTAGGGTGCAAGCTCAAGGGTACCCGTCAGCTCGACCGTGGGGGCATCGTCGGCAAGTAGGTCGACGAAGGAGTCGTTGAGTTCGCCGGCTCCAAAGGTATAGGGCTCGTTCACGGCATTGACCGCCACAAGCACCGTCGCGTCGTCGCAGGCGCGCTCGAACAGCAGCTGCTTGTTCTGGATCACCACGTTGCGATAGGCACCGTAGTTGAGAGCACGGGCCGCCGCGTCGTCGGCCGAGCGCAGGTGCGTGAGCTGCTTGATGAAAGCCGTCAGCTCGTTGGGCGCAGGCTCATCGAGCGCAGGTCGCAGCGCCCAGTCGCCATCGGGGCCGCCCTTTTCGCCAGCAATTCCCCACTCGCTGCCGTAGTAGACGCACGGGATGCCCGGCATGCCAAACAGCATGCCATAGGCGGGGCGCAGGCAGGACTTGTCGGTGAGGATGCTCGCCAAGCGCGGCACGTCGTGGTTGTCGACAAACGACAGCAGGTGTTTGCCGCGGTAGATGCACCACGGGTCGCCGCCAAACTGGCGATGCAGCGAATGGGCAATCTCGAACATGTTGACCGAATTAAAGCTGGAGTACAGGCCCTTGTAACACTCGTAGTTGGTACAGGAGTCGAGCATCTCTTCGTTGACGATCTGGTTGTAGTCGCCGTGGAGCGTCTCACCAATCAGCACAAAGCCGGGCTTGAGCCCACGGGTAAAGCTATGCAGACGACGCATGAAATCGCGGTCGAGCATGTAGGCGACGTCCAGGCGCAGACCGTCGACGCCAAAGACATCGGCCCAACGGCGCACGGACTCGAGCAGGTAATCGACCACGGCGGGGTTTTGCAGGTTGAGCTTCACAAGCTCAAAATGGCCTTCCCAGCCCTCGTACCAAAAGCCGTCGCCATAGCAGGAATCGCCGTCAAAGCTGATGTGGAACCAATCCTTGTAGGGCGAGTCCCACTTGCGCTCCTGCACATCGCGGAAGGCCCAAAAGCCGCGACCGACGTGGTTGAAGACGGCGTCGAGCACCACGCGGATGCCGTGGGCATGCAGTGTGTCGCATACGGCGGCAAAGTCGGCGTCCCCACCCAGGCGGCGGTCGATGTGGCGCAGGCTGCGCGTATCGTAGCCGTGGCTATCAGACTCGAGCGGCGGGTTGATGAGCACAGCGCCAACGCCGAGTTCCTGCAAGTAGTCTGCCCATTGGGCGATTTTCATGATGGGCGCATCGGGGTTGGGCGCGGCGTTGGCAGCCTGGGCGAGCTCATCCTCGGCAACGGGCGCGGCGTTTTCGCGCGGAGCTCCGCAAAAGCCCAGCGGATAGATCTGATAGAACGTCGTCTCGTATGCCCACATAGCAACCTCCCGGTAAGCTCAACACAACGACATCCATTGTATGCCCAGCTTGTATCCTCTCCCCCAAAATAAGTTGCGGTGAAATAGTTCCTGCTTGGGCCTTCAGAGGCCTTAAACAGGAACTATTTCACCGCAACTGATGAGGAGGATGTGGCTAGGCGACGGGCTTTGCGCGGCGTATGGCCGGGAATAGCACCGTGATAGCGAGGATGACGCCCACGACGGCAATCGCCCCGCCCGCGAAGCCGATCCAAGCGATACCGGGACCCGAAACCACGGCGCCGCCGATTGCGGTGCCCGTGCCAATACCGAGGTTAAACAGGCCCGAGAAGATCGACATGGCGACGGCCGACGAATCTGCCGGCGTGTGCTTGATGAGCTCGGCCTGAAACGCCACGTTAAAGGCCGTGGCGCAGCAACCCCACAGTGCGCAGACGGCAAGCACTGTCACGAGCGACGATGCGGCCGGCCCCATGAGCAGCAGAGCCACCGGCACGCCGGAAAGCGTGATAGCAAGGAACGGAAAACGGTGCCCGTCGAACAGGCGGCTGAACAGCCAGCTGCCCACCAAGCCGGAACAGCCAAACGCCGTCAGCGTCATGGTGATGGCGCCCGCATCGACGTGCGCGACCTGCGCCAGGAAGGGCTCGATATAGCTGTAGCTTGCGTAATAGCCGGTCGCCATGAAGACCGTGACTGCGTAGAGCGCGATGAGGAGCGGGTTCTTGAGCAGCTCGGGCAGCTGTTTGACGGTAAAGCGCTCACCCGCCGGCATGGCCGGGAACACCGCTGCCTGGTAGACGACCGCGATGGCTGAGAGGCCCCCGACCACGGCAAACGTCATGCGCCAGCCCACGGCCAAGCCAATGGCGCGACCGAGAGGCAGGCCAAAGATCTGCGCGATGGACGAGCCCGTGGCGATCATGCTGATGGCGAGCGCGCCGTGGCGAGTGTCGACCAGGCGCGAGGCCATAATCGAGGCGACTGACCAGAACACGGCATGTGCGCAGGCGACCACCAGGCGCGCGCAGACCAGGATGGGATAGGTCGGCGCCACAGCGGACAGGAACTGACCGAGCGAGAACACGGCCAGCACGCCCAGCAGCATCCGCTTAAACTCGAAACGCGAGGCAAACACCATGAGTGGTAACGACAACAGCATGACGCCCCAGGCGTAGACCGAGATCATGATGCCCGCCTGGGCCTCGGTGAGCGAGAACGACGCGGCGATATCAGTCAAAAGGCCGATGGGCATAAACTCCGACGTGTTGAACACGAACGCACAGCAGGTGAGCCCGACGAGCGGGAGCCACTGCCTGAGCGTGATGCCGTCTTGCCTTGCCTGACTCATATATAACGTCTCCAATCATTTTGAGCGGAGGCGATTATATAGCAACGGCCCCGCATCTGTCAGCAACAGATGCGGGGCCGAAAACAATTCGATACACAGAGGTTGCGCCGTCAATAAATAACTAAGCCAGCCCCAGCAATATGCCCGCCGAATGCACGACAAACGCCACGATCCAGGCGACCGTCACTTGAAACGCGAACACGGCAACGGCGTAGCGCGCGCCCAACTCGCTCTTGACGGCACCGATGGCTGCCACGCAGGGCGGGTACAGCAGCGTAAAGACCAGGAACACGTAGGCAGTAAACGGAGAGAACATGGTCGACAACACCGCAGGCGAGGTCGCGCCCAAAAGCACCGTGAGGGTCGAGATGACACTCTCCTTGGCGATAAGTCCGGTGACGAGCGCCGTGGATGCACGCCAGTCGCCAAAGCCAAGCGGCGCCAGCGCCGGCGCGATAATGCTACCCAGACCGGCAAGCAGACTCTGCGACTGATCGGCGACCACATTAAAGCGGATGTCGAACGTCTGAAGGAACCAGATGACCACGGTCGCGGCAAAGATAATGGTAAAGGCCTTGGTAATAAAGTCCTTGGCCTTATCCCATGCCAGCATCACCGTCGTCTTGACACTCGGCAAGCGGTAGTTGGGAAGCTCCATGATAAACGGCACCGGGTCGCCCTTAAATGCCGTGCGGTTGAGCACCAGAGCGGCAATGCAGCCGACCGCAATGCCAATCAGATAGAGCGAGACCATGGCGGGGACCGTCGCCTGCGGGAAGAATGCTCCGCACAGCAAGCCGTAAACCGGCAGCTTGGCCGAGCAGCTCATGAACGGCGTGAGCATGACGGTCATCTTGCGGTCGTGCTCGGATGGGAGCGTACGGGTCGACATGATAGCCGGCACGGTGCAGCCAAAACCGACGAGCATGGGCACAAAGCTGCGGCCCGACAGGCCAAAGCGACGCAATACCTTATCCATGACAAAGGCCACGCGCGCCATGTAGCCCGAGTCTTCCAGAATGGAGAGGAACAAAAAGAGCACGACGATAATCGGCAGGAAGGTCAGCACGCTGCCCACGCCCGTAAGCACGCCGTCGACAGCCAGCGAGCGCACTACGTCGTTGGTGCCGAACGCCTTGAGACCCGCATCGGCCGAGGCGATGATGGCAGCGATGCCGTCCTCCATAAGTCCCTGCAACGCCGCGCCGATCACGCCAAACGTCAGCCAAAAGACGAGACCCATGATCACCAGGAACGCCGGGATGGCCGTGTAGCGACCCGTCAGGATGCGGTCAATCTTGACGGAGCGCACGTGCTCGCGGCTCTCGTGCGGCTTGACGACGCAACGCCCGCACACGTCGCCGATAAAGCCGAAGCGCATGTCAGCCAGCGCAGATAGACGGTCGGTGCCGGCCTCGCCCTCCATTTGGCTAATGATGTGCTCGATGGCGTCGAGCTCGTTGCGGTCCAGGTGAAGCGCCTCGGTCACCAGCTCGTCGCCCTCAACCAGCTTGGTCGCCGCAAAACGCACGGGAATGTGCGCCGTCGCGGCATGGTCCTCGATAAGGTTGGCGATGCCGTGAATGCAGCGATGCAGCGCGCCGCCGTCCGGACCATCGGGCGCGCAGAAGTCCAGGCGACCGGGGCGCTCGCGGAACCGCGCCACGTGCAAGGCATGATCCACCAACTCGCCAATACCCTCGTTGCGGGCAGCACTAATGGGAACAACAGGCACGCCCAGCAGGCTCTCGAGCAGGTTGACGTCCACGGCGCCGCCGTTGGCCGTCACCTCGTCCATCATGTTGAGCGCGATGACCATGGGTCGATCGAGCTCCATAAGCTGCAGCGTCAGGTAAAGGTTACGCTCGATGTTGGTGGCGTCGATGATATCGATGATGGCGTCGGGGTGCTCATCCAGGATAAACTGGCGGCTTACGATCTCCTCGCCCGTGTACGGCGACAGAGAGTAAATGCCGGGCAGATCAGTGACGCTCGCCTCGGGGTGGTTGCGGATGGCGCCATCTTTGCGGTCGACCGTCACGCCAGGAAAGTTACCGACATGCTGGTTGGAGCCCGTCAGCTGGTTGAACAGCGTGGTCTTGCCGCAGTTTTGGTTGCCGGCGAGGGCAAAATGCAGCGGTGCGCCCTCGGGCACGACCGTCTTTGCCGCGCGGGGCGAATACGTCCCCTCGCCCAGGGCCGGATGCTCCGTCGTGCCGATTGCGGCGTTAGCGCGCGGACCCGTATCGGTGTCGTGAATGCCCACGAGCTCGATGCGAGCGGCATCGTCCTTGCGCAGCGTCAACTCATAGCCACGCAGGCGAATCTCGAGCGGGTCGCCCATAGGGGCGTACTTCATCATGGTGACTTCGGTGCCCGGCGTTAGGCCCATGTCCAAAATATGCTGTCGGAGTGCCTGATCGTCCGATGCCACCGATGCGACAACGGCATCCTTTCCAATCTCGAGTGTATCGAGTCTCACGTCCGCGTTCCTCCCCCGGCGCCCACAGGGCGTTGCATTTTGTTTAACTTGGCTAACCGTTTGCCATGGCTAACCATTTAACCACGCATGATAGCGCGAACACACACCGATGTTCAATCGACAGATTGGTGCAAGGGGGATTCCGGGCCGTGGTTTCCCCGAGGACCGAAAGCCGCCCGCCCCCTCGACAAAATGATCCATTCCCTTCGTCGCATGCAAAACAACCAAGGAGTGTCCCAAGGCGCCGGCACAACAGGAACGTCCCCAGCTGCCGGCAGCATTTCGCCGCAACAGCAAAGGCCCGCGCTGGCAACAAATGTCACCTGCGCGGGCTTGGTGGGCGCTCACATAGGCACGTTATAGAGACCCACATCAGCTATGGAATGCCAAGTAGCACCGATACGCGATGCCCGCCGGCTTACCTAGCAATGAAACTCGCCATAGCCTTAGACAATCGGCGCAATGCCGGCAAAGTGCAGATACAGCGAAATGATTGCCACGACAATGACCACCGCTGCGATCAGCTTGTCGTGCAGATGCGGAAGCACCGGCTTACCGCGGCCTCGCTCGCCCAGCATATAGACGGGAATGGCCGGAGCAAAAAGGATCGTCGTGATCATAACGCCCTGAAGACCCGTCGACCACACCAGGAACAATGTGTAGATGAAGCCGAGCGTACCGAAGAAGCGAGCTTTGCCGACGCTTGGCGCATGCGGCCCGTCCAGATGCTCGTTCTTCCAGCCAATCACCATGTAATAGGCAGCCGAGCAAACATACGGAACCAGAATCGTATTGACTGCGCAGCTATAGAAGAACTGATAGGTGCTCGCCGCCACATACGACACGATCAAGAAGAGTTGCGTAATGCCGGAGCTCACGAGAACCGTTACCACCGGGGCATCGTGTTTGTTCGTCTTGGCAAACGCCAGAGGGAAGGACCCCTGGCGCGCTGGCTCGAACGGCGTCTCGGATGCAATGATGACGTAGCCCAGCATCGCGCCGACCAGCGAGAGAATAACGCCAAGGTTTACGATGGCAGCGCCAACAGGACCGATTGCGCACTCGAGAATTCCCGCCATGGAGGGCGTTGCGAGCTGTGCCATCTCCTCGCGCGGCATAATGCCGAGTGACAACATCGAGATAATCAGATACAGCGTGAACACAGCCGCGAATCCAAGTGCCGTCGAGCGGCCGACGTCACGCACGTACTTTGCACGGCCCGAGATAACGACAGCGCCCTCGATGCCCGTGAAGACCCAGACAAGGGCGATCATGGTCGAGACAACCTGCTCGCCAAAGCCAGGACCAGCCGGCTCTCCCCAGAAGTTGTCCATAAAGATATCGACGTTGAACTTACCCAGGAGCACGATACTCAGCACAAAGAGCCCCAGCGGCACCAGCTTCGCCAACGTGACGATCGTGTTAATGCCCGCAGCCTCCTTAACGCCACGAAGCACAAGGGCGGTAAGGAACCACAAAAACACACTGGCGCAGACGATGGAAAGCAAGTTGTTGCCCGCGCCAAACGCAGGGAAGAAATAGCCCAGCGCGCTAAACAGCAAGAGCGCAAAGCTCACGTTGGAAAGACATGCGCTGATCCAGTAGCCCCAGGCGGAGTTGAATCCAATGTAATCGCCAAAACCGGCCGCAGCGTATGCATAGATGCCGCCGGTCAGGTCGGGACGGGCCTGAGACAAACCGTTGAACACCATCATCAGCGCAAAGACGCCAATAAAGCAAATTCCCCACGAGACGATAACTGCACCGGTATTTGCCCCGCCCGCTGCCATATCGCCGGCAAGCGAGAAGATGCCGCCACAAATACTGGCGGTAATGACCATCATGGTCAGACGAAAGAGATCGAGGCCATTAGGGTCGATAATCTCGTCGTTTTGAGCTTTAGAGGCCATTGTATGCGCACCCCCTTCATCATGTGATCGAACGAAAGATGACCCGGACGTCCCGAATCGGGTGCCGGGCCATCGGTCAAGCGATCATCAGACTGTTACAGCTATCGCGTTAGAAGCGCAGCGACAGGCAAGAAAGGCCGCCGTCGACCTTGCGATACTCGGAGGTATCGACGACGAGCGTCTTGTAGCCCAGATCCTGCACGGCCTTGAGCACGGTCGGATAGCCTTCGGCGACGATGACCGTACCGTTGACCCAGATGCAGTTGGCGCCGTAAGCCTCGTCCTCGGGCACGATGATCTTGTTGTACTGGGCAAAGTCGGGTTTATCGATAAACTCACCGGAGACGAGCATGTTGTTGTCCTCGATGTAGTTGACGCCCGTCTTGAGGTGCAGGACCTCCTCCAGCGGAACCTCGGAACCCTCGAGGCCCCAGCCCTCGAGAATCTCGCAGAACTGGCGGATGCCCTCTTCGTTGGTGCGAGCGGAGCGACCGACGTAGAAATGGTCGCCGACCATCATGACGTCGCCGCCGTCGAGCGTGCCCGGAGAAACGATGTGCTTGACATGCTCGTCGTCAAAGAAGCGACGGACGGCCGGCTCGATCTCGTCCTTCTCGCCGTTGCGGCTATCGGCGCCGGGGTTGGTAATGATGGCGCCGCAGCGAGTGATAACGGCCGGATCTTCGACGAAGCAGCTGTCAGGATACTGCTCGAGTGCCGGCAGCACCGAGACATCCACGCCGCACTGCTCGAGCGCATGCTCGTAATCGTAGTGCTCCTCGATGGCGCGCTCGTAGATGGGCTGGCCAAGCTCGGGGGCACTCGTGATGCCATTGCTCAGGGACTTGCCGGGGCGGCGGATGATGACGTGGCTGAACTTGGTCATGATGATCCTCCTTGGATCTCTTAGCAGAGAGCGGGACTTCTTCGCGCCCGCCTTCCTTTCGATGTCTTTATCTTAGTGCGGTTTTCCTGTTTTGTATATTGTATACAATACTGAACGGTAGATATTCATCGGTAAGCGTATTCTTACGTATCGGCGCAAAGTAGCACGATTTAGCTGGTCGTTCTATAATTCAATTGAGCTATTCAAGCGAAACGTATTTATTTTTAGAAATATACAGTTAAGGAACATATAAGTTCATGGAAACGCTCAGAAGGCCCCTGAAGGACCACGTATACGACTATATTTCGAGCCGTATTGACGCCGGCGAGTTGTCCGCCGGCGACCGGCTGAGCGAGCAGACGATCTGCGATGCCATGGGCGTGTCGCGCACGCCGGTCCGCGAAGCGCTCATCCAGCTGGCAAGCGATGGCTACCTGGACAATCTCCCCCGCCGCGGATTCCGCGTCCGTGGGTTCGATCAGCAAAACGCCGTTGAAGTCTTTGAGATTATGGGACCGCTCGACGGGCAGGCCGCATATCTCTCCTGTCCGAACCTAACCGACGATGACATTACGCAGCTGAAATTTCTCGTCGGCTCTATGGACCTCGCGATCCAAGGCGGTCTCATCCGAAAGTACGACGACATTCAGCGAGACTTTCATCTGACGTACTTCAACCGCTGCGGCAACGATCGTCTGCGCGATATGATCTCGCAGCTCGAGCGCTGCTTTATCAAGCGCGATTACGAGACTGTCGACCAGGAGACGGCGTGCAAACTGCTCAATAAAGCCAACAACGAACATGCCCATATTCTTGAGTTGTTCGAAGCACGAGATGCGACGGGCGTGCGCGACTACGTTCGCGATGTCCATTGGAACACAGAAAACGCCCAGTTCACCGTCTGGTAGGGAAGCAACAAGGGACAACGTCGGTCTTAAACCTTGGCGCCAGCACCGCCCAAACTGATCCGTTTTCCTCCGTCCCCAAGGGATCATTCTTTTGGCAACGACAGCGAAAGCCCGTCAGAGCGAGCAAGGTGCCTTGAAACGAGGCGGCATTGACCTTCTGGTCATGCCGCCGAAGTTGAAAGGCAGATTGCCGCCCTGGCGGGCTTGCAGCGTCAAGTGGTTACGGCGTTTGGTAAAACGCCGTAACTAAAACCCGTGGCGCTCCAGGAAGTGGAAGGCTAGGCGAATCCAAGGGCGGACCGCCACCTGCTTGTCCTCGTTATCGACCGCGGTGTTGGCGTTGCCGAGCGAAAGGCCGTGACCGCCCTGGTCAAAGACGTGCATCTCGCATGCGACGCCCTCCTCGGCCATGCGCTGCGCAAACGGGTAGACCTGCGCGATCGGCGCCGTCTTGTCATCGGACACGCCCCACACAAAGGTCGGCGGCATCTGGCGCGAAACATGTGTGGTGGGGCAGATATCGGCCAGAAGCTCGTCAGTTGCCTCGCCACCCGTCACCATCGACAGGTAGTCGTTGAGCAGATCGCGCCCCGTCTTGCCGCCCGTCTTGGGCACACGCAAGTCAATGCGCGGGTCGCGTGTCTGTATGTCGCGCACATAGGCAAGGTCGAGCAGCGGATAGCCCAGCACCACGGCATCGGGACGAATGTCGTCCGGACGCGCCCCTGCCAGGCCCGCGAAGGGGCCAGTCTTCCATTGCGTTGCCAGCGAGGCGCAGATCATACCGCCTGCCGAGAAGCCCACGACGCACACGCGCCTGGGATCGACATGCCACTCGTCGGCATTCGCACGAACCGTGGCGACCATCTTGGCAAGGTCTGCCTGCGGGTGCGGAAAGCTCACATCGCCCGTGCCGCTCGTCACATAGTTGAGCACAAAGGCCTGGTAGCCGCGGTCCAAAAATGCAAACGCCACCGGGTCCTGCTCGTGCGGAGCGATATGTGTAAACCCGCCCCCGCCACAAATGATCACCGCGGGGCGGCGGCCATTGGGCTTGTCGGGGAGCGGCTCGGCGCCCAGATACGTAAACGTCGCCGGATATTCCTCGGTCGGCTCCTCGCCCCACAGCGCATGGTTCTCGACAATCATATGTGCTCCCTTCGCGCAAATTAAGCGCCCTTGTTTTTCGCCTTCAAGCGTACCCCACTTGAACCCGTGGCGCAGAAACACTCCAGCAATTAGTTTCCCTTCAACTGATATATCACATAATCCCAGTTCAGAGGTATCGTTGAGCAGCGTAGAATAGGAGCGTTGACCAAGCCGCGAAACACATGTGAAACGTTTCCGGCAAACCAAACGCGCGATATGCGCCTATTTAAGTTGGAGGCAACTATGGGTCTGCTCGATTCGCTTAAGTCCACCTTCACCTCGACCGGCGAGGCGTCCGTTCCGCCCGCAGCAAGCTTCGCTACCCGCGAAGGCGTCATCTATGCCCCCGTCAACGGCGTGCTCATCAACCTGGACGAGGTTCCCGACAAGACGATCGCCTCGGGCATGCTTGGCCAGGGCTATGGCATCGAGCCCATTACCGGCACCATCTATGCGCCCGCCAACGGCCGCATCGGCGCCACCACTGTCACCAACCACTCCATTGGCATGATCACCGAGGACGGTCTTCGCGTGTTCATCCATGTTGGCCTGGGCACCGTGGAAATGAACGGCAAGGGTTTTGCCCGCTTTGTCGAGATGGGCGATGTGGTCAAGGCAGGCCAGCCGCTCATCAGCTTCGACCGCGAGGCCATTAAGGCCGCTGGTCACGAGGACATCGTGACCGTCATCGTCTCCGAGCTCGATCGTCTTAAGAGCATCGACCATGTCGGCGAATCTGGAACGCTTATCGGCGGCAACCCGCTCGTCAAGCTGGGCGACCCGCTGCTGGTGGCCAAGACCAAGTAGCCAAGTCCCGCGCCACACAGCCAAAAGGCACCACGCCAAGCGCCCGCGACCATTTGGCCGCGGGCGCTTTTCGTTTGAAAAACCATCCCGCCAATGCCTTATCTGTATAGCCCAAATGAGCCGAGCTGCTAGAATATCGAACTGTATGGATAACTATCATTCAACCGTTATGGGAGGATACGTGAACCGCACCAAAATCGCGCAGCTCTATGCCGATGCCGAGTCGCTCGGCGGCCAGACCGTCACCGTCGCCGGCTGGGTCAAGTCCGTCCGCGACATGAAGAACTTTGGCTTTGTTACGCTCAACGACGGCAGCTGCTTCCGCGACCTGCAGGTCGTCATGAACCGCGAGGCACTCGACAACTACGACGAGATCGCACATCAAAACGTCTCGGCCGCACTCATTTGCACCGGCACCGTCAAACTGACCCCCGATGCACCCCAGCCTTTCGAGCTTTCTGCCACTTCCATCGAGGTCGAGGGCACGAGCGCCCCGGATTACCCGCTGCAGAAGAAGCGCGCAACCGTCGAGTTCCTGCGCACCCAGCAGCACCTGCGCCCGCGCACCAACCTGTTCCGCGCCGTGTTCCGCATCCGCTCTGTCGCGGCTGCCGCCATCCACCGCTTCTTCCAGGAGCAGGGTTTTGTCTACGTCAACACCCCCATCATCACCACGAGTGACTGCGAAGGCGCCGGCGAGATGTTCCGCGTGACCACGCTCGACCCCAAAAATCCGCCCCTCACCGAGTCCGGCGAGGTCGACTGGAGTCAGGACTTCTTTGGCAAGCATGCAAGCCTCACCGTGTCCGGTCAGCTCAATGCCGAGAACTTTGCCATGGCCTTTGGCGACGTGTACACCTTTGGCCCCACCTTCCGCGCCGAAAACTCCAACACCACGCGCCATGCCGCCGAGTTTTGGATGATCGAGCCCGAGATGGCCTTTGCCGATCTGAACGACTACATGGATAACGCCGAGGCCATGCTCAAGTACGTCCTTAAGGACGTTATGGCCACCTGCCCCGACGAGCTCAACATGCTCAACAAGTTTGTGGACAAGGGCCTGATCGAGCGCCTGGACCACGTCGCCAACTCCGACTTTGCCCGCGTCACCTATACCGAGGCCGTCGAAATCCTGGAGCAGGCCGTCGCCGCCGGCCACAAGTTTGACTATCCCGTGAGCTGGGGCATCGACCTGCAGACCGAGCACGAGCGTTTCCTGACCGAGGAGCACTTTAAGCGCCCGACCTTCGTAACCGACTACCCGGCCGAGATCAAGGCGTTCTACATGCGCATGAACGAGGACGGCAAGACCGTCGCCGCCGCCGACTGCCTGGTTCCCGGTATCGGCGAGATTATCGGCGGCTCCCAGCGCGAGGAGCGCCTGGATCTGCTCGAGGCCCGCATCAAGGACCTGGGCATGAATCCCGAGCAGTACAAGTACTACCTTGACCTGCGCCGCTACGGTTCCTGCAAGCACGCCGGCTACGGTCTGGGCTTCGAGCGCTTGGTCATGTATCTGACCGGCGTGGGCAACATCCGCGACGTCCTGCCGCACCCGCGCACCGTGGGCAACGCCGACTTCTAATCGTCGGACGTTAGCTCGCGTCGCCACACGCCAACGCTCATCGCACAAGCGTCTCTCGACATCGGTCGAGAGACGCTTTTTTCAACAGCATCCGTCAAGCTTTTGGCAAGTTTTTGGTCAGTTGGGCAGGGCTGTTGAAAACTCGAACCGCCGTTTGCCGACGACTACCGACCGCCCAGAGCGTCCTGCGCCCCTGGGAAAGCCCCACGTCCTAGGCTCCATACCGTCGCCACCCAAAACGGAAAGGACGTGGGCACCATGACCGAAGCCGCTGTTGAAACCTACGACACCACAACGAGAGGCGCCGCCTCGATGGCAGCCTATCGCGCCGTTCGCATCTTGCAGCTATTAAGCGAGAACACCGGCGAGGACAAGGCCATGCTTTCCGATGAGTTGATCCAGCGCCTCGCCCATCCCGACGACCCCGCCCGCATGCCCATCTCGGCGGCGCGGCGCAGCATCTACACCGCCATCTCCGCACTTCGCCATGCCGGATACGAAATTGAGTACAAACGCGGCGTGGGGTATCGGCTCTTGACCCGTCCGCTCACCGACGAAGAGATCATCCGGCTCCACGGCATGGTCATGCGTAACCGCTCTACGCCCATCGCCATTCGAAAAAGCATGGCGCAGCACTTGGTCGCCATGGCGAGTGCCGACGTTCGCGGCTACCTCGATGCGCCCGAGCCCGCTCCAAGCGCCGGTGGCAAATCCACCAAGGCCACGCGCACGCCCGTCAAGCGCATCGACACCTGCGAGCTCATCGAGCAGGCCATCGACCACGGAACCACGGTGAGTTTTGATATTTCGAGCGTCACGACACGTGGCGAAACCGAAGTAGCACGGATGACACTCCGCCCCTTTGCCATCAAGCAACGAGACGGCATCTCGTATTTGCTGGGAACGGTCTATGACGCCCGAGGCGCCGATGACACGCTGCGTACCGTAGAGATCGGGCGCATGAGAAACGTCACCACGCGTCTCCTCGACGGCAAGAAGCTCTTCGCCGCCCTGGAGGAGGACGACGCCTCCGCCGCATAAGAACCTCCGCCGTCCATTCGACTACCCGTACCGCCCATCCGGTTCTGTATTAAAAAACCCGCCAGGTTATTGTAAAAATGGACATCCGCGCTACTATAGTTCCACTTGCACTTTGTTTGAGTGCAGTGTTTCCAGCCATTTCTATACTGGGGGTAACGATATGAAGGACATCACCATCAGCCGCAGGAGCCTTCTGGTCTCTGCTGGCCTGCTCGCGCTCGCTCCGCTCGCCGGATGCGGCGGCAACTCTGGTTCCGGCTCTGCTGCCGCCGGTTCCGACTACACCATCGGCGTTCTGCAGCTCACCGAGCACTCCGCACTCGACGCCGCCAACGACGGCTTCGTCAAGGCCATCAAGAAGAGCGGCCTTAAGGTCAAAATCGACCAGAAGAACGCCCAGAATGACCAGTCCACGTGTAAGTCCATCGCCGACAAGTTCGTGGGCGATGGCGTCGACCTGATCTACGCCATCGCTACGCCCGCCGCGCAGGCCGCCGCCGGCGCCACCGCCGATATCCCCATCGTGGGTTGCGCCATCACCGACTACGCCGCCTCGGGCCTGGTCCAGGACAACGAAAAGCCCGGCACCAACGTCACTGGCGCCTCCGACCTCACCCCGGTCGCCGAGCAGCTCGAGATGATGCAGAAGGTCCTGCCCGACGTTAAAAAGGTCGGCCTGCTCTACTGCACCGCCGAGTCCAACTCCGACGTCCAGATCAAGGCCGCCAAGAAGGAGCTCGACAAGCTGGGCCTGGACTACACCGACTTCACCGTCTCGAGCTCCAACGAGATCCAGTAGATCGGAAGAGCGTCGTGTAGGGAAAGAGTGTAGATCT
>CABRNM010000009.1 GCA_902472315.1 uncultured Collinsella sp. | reverse complement strand
ACGACGCTCTTCCGATCTAAGCTCGCGGAAGAGCTGATACTCCTTGCCCTCGCCGTTATAGATGTCGGCCAGGTAGTGAAAGTCCTCGACAAATGACTCGGGCGGTTGCGTACCGCACAGCTCGACCATGGCGGGCAGCCAAAGGGTTGCGGGCAACTCGCTCAGACACGATACGCTTCTGGCGGCGCCAACGTTATTCGAGATCTTTTTGACAGATTTAATGAGTGCGCGCAACTCGTTGGGCAGCAGCTTAAGGCCGTCGCCGTCGAGCCATTCCCGCAGCTCGCAATCTGCCCAGCCGGCGCTCGGCGGTTCAACCGCAGCGTTGCGCTCGGCAATACCCGCATCGAACATAAACGTTAACCCTGCCTTGCCCGTACCGTCTAGAAGCTCGTCGTGGCGGATGCCCACAAGCTGCGCGCCGACGTGCAGCCCGTTGGCGAGCCTCACGCGCTTGGTGCACGGATAGGGGATGTGCCCATCGGCATCGAGCAGATGGTAGCGCTTTGCAATCTCGCGTGCCTCGCTACGGGTCTCGGCGGCCTTAATCTTGAGCGAAATCTCCTGCAGCTGATCCCAGGTGTAGTCGTCAAGTGAACCGCGGATGCCGTCCAGGTAGTCGGGGATGCCAAAGCCATGGGTTGCCGCCCCGATAACGCCGAGCCCCGCAACGGCTGCGACAACGCCACCGATAATAAAGCGGCGGCGGGTCATGGCATCGTGCCGGGCCTGCTCCAGAATCTCTCGCGCTCGCTCGCCGGCGACGTCGACCTTAAGGTGCGTACCAGAATCGATATCAATTGCGGCCTCGTCTCCTGCACCTTCGCGGCCCTCGGATTCGGCATCGGTGAGGTATGCCGAGAGCACCTCGAGCATCTGCTGTTCGGTGGGACGATCGCACTGCTCGACTGAGATGCCTTTCATGATGATCTGGACGAGTGCCTCGTCGTCATCGCATCGCGGCTCGAGCGGTGCCGGCTTGGTCTTGGTCTTTATGAGGTAGAACGAGCCGGTTGCCGCGGCACCCGTCGACTCGACATCGAACGGCTTGCGACCGCTGTAGAGCTGGTACAGAATGCTCGAAAGCGCATAGACGTCGATTGCCGGCGAACGGCGAAGGGCCGCGATGCCTTCGATATCCTGCGTGAGCATCTCGGGCGCGGCGTATGCGGGCGTGGCAAAGCGCCAGATGTCGGCGCGCCGGGTGATCGTGTCATCGCCGAGGGCCATGGTCGCGGAGCCCATGTCGATGAGGCAGGGGTCAAAGGAGCAATCGACGATCTGCTGCTCGAGCGTTCGACTGGTGGTACGGAACATGATATTGGCGGGCGACAGGTCGCGATGGACGACCGGATTTACGAGTCCCTGGGTCATCAGGAGTGCGCGAAGCACGGCGTTTCCAACGGCGGCCACCATCTGGGTGGTTAGCCCGCCCGAGACATCGTGCGGAAGCAAGGGCAGCGCCTGCTTGAGCGAGGTGCCCTCGACCCACTCCATGAGGATGAGCGGGTCGTCCTCGCACGATCCATAGCCATAGACGCGCGGAAATCCGCGCAGGTGCGAGACGGTGCACAGATGACGGTACTCCTCGAACAGCGCGGCGGTGTTGGCCAGGTGCGCAGCCGCTTGCTCGGCGGAGCGATCGTGGGCTTGGCCGGAAAGGATGGCGTTGTCCTTGAGCAGCTTGACGGCAAAGACCTCGCCGCTTGTGTTGGTCGCGCGAAGCACGTGTCCGATATTACCGCCGTCGCGGTATGCCGTCTGAAGAATAAGCGTCATAAACCGGCGCTTGGCATCATCCTCGGCGCTGGGGTCGACTGCCACGGCGGTATCGAACGTGTCGAGACGGATGAGTTTGTCGCCAGGGGCGGTGTTGGTGGTATCCAAGACGTTCCTTCATTTGGTGGGGCCGCGTGCTCACGCCGAGAACGCGATTATCGATTAAAGCCCATGATAGACGTGTTCGCCGATAAGCTGACTCGTATTGCTATTTATAGTGCAGCGCGCAACGTAAATGATATAAGACGAGTGACACCTGTTTCCCACGTCTCTACGCGCTAGTCCACAATAACGAGAAACGTTGTATAGAGACCCAAATGAAGTCTGTCACTGTTAGCGATTTCCACGGGGGGATAGACTTTGCCGGGCTCTCGTTGGTCGCGGGGCGGCTCGATTACGGTATCGCCGTCGCCTGCACCCGATTCGAGCACCGTGCCGTTGGTCGATCCAAGGCCCTGGGCGTACCAGTGCTCACCCTCAAGCCAAATGCGAAGATGCTCGCGCGATGCGTCGGCGCCCACATCGGTGATGCTGGGCGAGGTTTTGGGCAAAGAACCAATCACGGTGCCGCGCGGATCGCGTGTGAGGGGATGGATTTGCATGTCGACGCAGTTGTCGGCATGTGTCCTGAGCAGACCGAGGTTGGGGGCAACGGTGCGCGGCTGCTCCAGGCTGCCCATAAAGCCACGTCCGACGGTAGTTTCGGTGGTGCCAAAGTGCCCGCCCGTCTTGCTGTCGCAAAAGCGCTCGACGGTGGCCACGCCTTGAACGGGATCGGCAAGTGCACCCGTTGCCACAAAGAGCATCAAGAAGAGCGTGCTTTTTTCGCGGGGGCCGTGGTCATCGGAGCTGTTGATACGCCCCAAGGCATTGGCGTAGGGGCGGTCGTCAAGGTCATAATCGGCGAGAACCGACATCATGCCTTGGGCCGCCGGGCCGCTGTAATGTTCGGATATTTCCTGATAGGCGCGATCGCCTCCGCCGAGCTTGTTGCTAATGGCGGCGGCAAGGTTGAGTGTGGAGACGGTAAGGTCATTGTAGATACCTGGCGCACACTGATCGGGCTCGCGGTGGACGATGTAGCGAGTGAGGTACGAGCGGTTGGTAGAGCATTTGTCGAGCAGGGTACTGCCCGCATACGAATTGCCGTTAATGAGCATTCGCGCAATCTCGAGATGCTTGAGACCGCCGAACGATCGGATGTCGTTGTAGAGGACCGAGCACGGTGTTTCCGCCGCCATGGCTGCCTCCCCAGATAACTTTAATGACGTACTGCAAACATGATAGGAAATGGCTACGCTCAAAGCGTACCGACTCGAAAAATGTTGCGCAACGCTTTGCATAACTATTGAGACATTATAGGGCAGATACGCCAAGTTGCAGGATGGCTGCAAACGACACATTTTGAGAGGTCGTGCCCTATGGAATGCCCTTATTGCGGTGCATTGTTGCCCGATGACGCTAGTTTTTGCTCTGAGTGTGGATCGCCTCTTGCCGCGCCCTCGTCGACTGCGCCCGTTTCCGAAGATCCCTATACTACGCCCCAGACCGTGTCACAGAGCCCTGCCTTTTCTTGGCGCGACGGCGAGGCCGCTACGGCGGCAACGGTGGAGTTGCCTAAGGCGGATGCTGCCTCGAAAGCAGACGAGCAGCCGGTGGCGGCACCCGGCGCGTTTGAGCCCGCTGTGCCCGAATCCGATTCGGACGCCACACGTGTAGTCGATCCCTTGTCAGACTTTGGCACTACGATCGAGGACGTGGAAACTGAGCCTGCCTGCCATGCCGATTTTGGTTCTACGCCGCTCAGTGAGGAAGAGCAGCTCGAGCAGGACCGCGAGAGCCTCAAGACGGCCAAGGCCGAGTACAAGCTGGCACGCAAGCGCCTGGGCAAGTCGTATGCGCCCGCCATCGCCGCCGGCGTTATTGTCGTTGCCGCCTTGTGCGCGGGAACCGGCTGGGCGGGCTACTCATATGGTTTGGCTCATCCGCAAAATACGGAGCAGATTCAAAAGCTCAAGAAGCAGCTTGAATCTTCCAAGGACGAACTCACAAAAACGCAAGACGAGCTCGATCAGACAAAGTCCGACCTTAAGGATGCTAAGGCGGAGCTCAAGACCGCAAGCAAGAACGGCGAGGACGCCAGCTCCAATGCCGAGGGCTCTTCCACGACGGGCAATGCGACCTCGTCGACCACTACGACCTCCGGTAGCACAGCGAAGCTCAACATCGATAAGCCCACGAGCTTTGCCAACACCACGTGGCGCGGATCACTTAAGGAGACGGGCAACTCTTGGGGCCATACTTGCTACGGCGCGAGCAAAAACGACCTTGCGATTGTGTTTAAGAGCATCAGCGATTCCGGCGAAGTGGTTGCAGACATCTCGGCCACGCTGCATGCCCACGATACCTACAACGCCGAAAAAACCGTCGCGCAATCCGATGGTGACGACTATCGCACCTACACGGATGTCACCGGTTCGTTTGTTAGGAACAAGGGTTTTGAGTTTTCGCTTCCCGTCGAGGAGGACGGCTGCGACCTTACGGTTACGGGTGTACCTAAAAAGAAGAACGGCAAGTACTACCTGAATACCACAGTCGAATCGGGAGACGGCGCCGTTAATATGGGAACGCGCATCACGGATTCCTTCGAGCTTATGATTTCCTAGTGCCGCCTGTATGCGATGCGTGAAGCGGTGACGGGTGCGGCTTTATCGAGAGCTGTGTTCGTCACCGTTTTTTGTATAGGGTCTATGAGCTGACCTTGGCATCGCCGCCGGTTAAAGCATGCCGGCAGATGCGAGGACGAGTATGACCACGATTGCTACCAGGGCAACAATCACCATCGTGAGTGCCATCGAGCGTTGACGTTTGACGGCAAGGCGTGCGCGACGCATGGACTCGGCGCTGCGGACCGTCTCGGTGGATGGGGTTGGCCGAGGCGCGGGCTGCGCCTGTGCAACCGTGCGGGTGGGGACGGCGGCATCCACCCGCACGGTAGCGCTGCCGCGATCCGCCACGGGCCGGTGCTTTCGCGGGGCACCCGTACGGGCGAAAGGCTCAAGGCGCGCCGCGAGTTCATTTGCCGAAGGGCGTGCGTCTTGCGAGACTGCCAAACAAGCCATAATCGCGTTGACCAAGCCCTGCTCGCGGGGAGTTGCGGGCGTAAGGGGTTGCGGCTGCATGGTGCGCTTGAGGCGCGCGTGATCTCCAGAGCGTCTGAGCTCTGTCTCAAAGGGCGCGTGTCAGCAATAAAGCTCGTAGAGGATGCTTCCCAGCGCATAGATGTCGACGGCGGGATTGTCACGCGCACCGGGGTCGGCCTTAAACCGCTCCAGCATTTCGGGTGCCGCGTATGCCGGCGTGGCACCGCGAAAAGCGTTGACGTCGACGGTAAAGGAAAAGTCCGGCTTAACGAGTTTTGCACTGCCCATATCGATCAGGCAGATGTCAAAATAGCCACTCGAGACCTGCTCCTCGAGCGGGATGCGATCGTGACGCAGCATGATGTTGCGCATGGAGAGGTCGCGGTGAACAAAGGGCGTGTCGAGCGATTGCGTGGACAAGATGATCTTGAGCACGCTCAGACCCAGCGCGGCGACGATATCACCGGGGCAGGTTTCAGTGCCATCGCTCAGGGCTGGCCGTGCATCAAGAAGCGAGACACCGTCAACCCATTCCATAAGCAGCGCCGGGGTTCCGTCTGCCGTGTAGCCAAAACCATAGACATCGGGAAAACCCCTTAGATTGGATACGACGGAGAGGGTGCGATATTCCTCTTCTAGGGTTTCCCGGTTGAGCTGTTCTTGCTCGGGCTGGGCATCGGGGCGCGGCATCTTAAGTGCGAGCTCAAAAGCGCGATCGCCGCTTTGGACGCGGCGGACATAAGCGTTGCCGCCAAAGCCGCCCTTTTGCGGCGGAACGAGAAGCGTGCAAAAGCGACGCCGTGCCGCGGCCTGCTCACGCTCGGAGAGCAGTGCTGGCGTATGAAACTTGACGAGTCGAACTTCTTCGTAGGATCCGGTCATGGCGCGCTTTCATCCTTTCTTCCATTAGCAGGATATGCGCTGACCGCTGCCTTCTGTTGCGCAACATCGACAAATCTGCCACTCGCCAATGTTGCGCAACAGAATCGCGCAGAGCGGCGGTAGAAATAGGTCAATTAAAGTCGGCAATCAGGGGAACGATATGAGCTATTCATTCAGCGCATCATATGGAATCACGCGGGAACAGTGGAACAAGATGACCACGCGAGAGCAGGATGAGTTTGTTTGGGCGCAGCGGAGCGAAGACCGGGAGCGGGAGCGCGCTGAGGCAGCCAGGGCCTTGGAGCGGGAGCGCGTTGAGACGGCCATAGCCTCGGAGCGGGAGCGCGTTGAGGCGGCCATTCAGTCATATAAGAGCTCTCTAGCTGGGATAAAAGCCAAAGCACTTTCTAAGATTGAAGACACCGATGGTTCGGTTTCGGCATATTTTGATCGGTTGATCAATGCTCGTATCGAGGCTTTTTCCCAAGAGGCATTGGGCAATATGCCCAGTGGAATGCAAGCGGTAAACATGCGCTATGCCGAAACGGTTCGCGCTAAGATTCCGGCTCTGCTCGGGGAGATTAGCGCCCTGCTGCCCTCAACGGTTTCGGAAGCGCATAGAGAGCAGTTCGTTCAGCAGTCGCGAGCTCAACTTGAGGCTATCCAGACTGCTGAGCGGCTTCGCGCTCAGCATGTCGCGGAAATTACGAATTATGTTGTTGGTCCCGGCGGCGGAGTGGACCTGAAGAAGGCACTCCGTTACCTTACCGAATCAACAACTAAACAAGAGGAAGGGTCGCTCGAAGAAGCGGCTCGCGCGTTTGAGACTTGGGCGGGACGTGTTACGCCGCTTATGCAGGACGAAGCACTCGATATCCCCCTTCGAAACCGTATCTCTGCAAAGTTTGAGAGCGTCCGCGCCGCTTTTGATGCACTTGGGCCTGATTCGCGCGTCGATGATCGCCTGGCGGCGATGAAGATGATGAATGATTTTGAATACGTAGTAAAAAACGCTACGTATGAATCGAGCGAACGGCACCGAGTCTATGAAGAGTATCGTGCGCGCATCGAACGTGCCAACAACCGTTACGGAAAGAGTTTGCCGCTTAAGCAATTGCACGAGATCGAAGATGTCTATGCTGCAAACGATGAAGCGGAGGCCGCCCTTGTCAATGCTATGAAAGACGACTATATCGAGCGTTCTATCAACGAGGTCATGGCTGCTCGCGGTATTAACGTTACTCGCTATGCCGTTATGGAGGGTTCGGGAAAGCCCTGGCGATTGATGTTTGACACCAAGCAGAACAAGGCCATCGCCCTTTTGCGCAGCACGAAAAGAGATCGACTCATCATCCGCGTTGTCGCAGCCAACCCTGAGGAGTTTTCTGAGGATCCTGATAATCCGACCATCATCAAGGACATGAAGCCGCAGGATCAAGCGACTGTCGAGAAGGTCTATAGGGACCAGATTGAGTTCTGCGACTTCTACAAACAGTTCGAAGAGGATCTTAAGGCCTACGGCGTAACCGTTCCGGCCGAGGGTGCAGGATTGACCACACAGGCCGCGAATCCCGCTGCCGCCGTCGAGATTCATCCGCACGATTACGTGCCGCCTGTGCCTTCCGCAGATGCGGAGCGCCGCCTGCGTAACCGTCGCCAAGCAAGCCAGCTCAAGCAAAGAGAGATGAGGTAAATCATGACATGGGAATGCCCAGAATGCGGTTTTGATAATGATGACGAGCGCGATATGTGCGAGGAATGCGGTGCTCCGCGTCCCGCCGGCGTAGCACCTGCGCCGTCGACGCCTGCCGCTCCGGTGCAAGACCTCGCTGCACCAAGCGGTGAACGTCCAGCGCCCGCCGTCTATCCTGCGACTTCTTCGATGGGTGGTACACCACAGGTTCAACAGTCTGCATCCCAGCAGGTGTATCAGTCTGTTCCCGTGCCCGCGGCGCAGCCGGCACCCGCGCCTATGCCTCAGCCGGTGCCCGTGCCACAACCGATGTCCACCCCACAACCGATGCCTGCGCCCGCGCCGCAGCCCGCGGCCATGTCGATGCCGCAGCCTACCCCCATGCCTATACCTGCGCCTCAACCCGCGGCGAGCGCCGCTGCTGCGTCTCCGGTTCCCGCGCTTGTGCTCATCGACCCGTCCATGGGTGAGCAGCTGCGTCTCACGGGCATGACCGTGCTTGGGCGTAACGCGTTTCCCAGCATGGCATCGAACTTTGCAATATCTCGCCAGCATGCCAGCGTTCGCTTTGAACAGGGTGCCTGGTTGGTTGCCGACGAGGGTTCCAATAATGGAACGGCCATTATGCGCGGTGGCCAGATTCTTAATTTGGCCCCCGGCGTGTCCCAGCAGATCCATACTGGTGACGTGCTGCTGATCCCGGCGGCATCTGGTGAGTTTGCCCAGCTACGTTTGATGGTCACCGTGGAGGAGCCTCCTGCGGTGCAGCCCACGCAGGCTCAGACGGCGGTTGCGCCGCGGCCTGCGGCCGTCGCGCCCGCTGCGGCACCCGCCACGCCAGCCGCTAGCCCGTCTGCCGGCGTTGAGGGCTGGTTTGTCGAGTGTCCCGAGTGTGGTCGTCTACACCTTGTTGCCGATGAGCGCGCAAAGGTCGGGGATGGCTGTGAAGAGTGTGGCTGTTCGCTCGCGCGCACGTCTGCCGTATATCGTACGCTCGACCCCGGCGAGGATTACTCGGATGTTCGTTAGCCAGATGCTTGCGCCTGTCGTTTCTCTGGGGCCAGGCGAGCGCATCGCAATCTGGACTAGCGGCTGTTCTAAGCACTGCGCCGGATGTATCTCGCCCGAACTTAGGATGCAGCTGCCCGAGCAGGATGTCGACGTTGATGAGCTTGCGCAGATGTTGCTCGATACGGCGCGCGAACATGGCGTGCATCGACTGACAGTTTCGGGTGGAGATCCGCTCGAGCAGGCACCAGAGCTCGTGAAGCTGCTGACAACGATCCGCTGTGCCTACGACGACATTCTCGTTTACACCGGATTCACGTTTGAAGAGCTGCCGCAAGTGATCGGTGCGGATACGTGGGAGACGCTTAAGTCCCTCATCGATGTGCTGATCGACGGTCCGTACGTAGACGAGCTCAACGTGCCCGATTGTGCGCTGCGCGGCTCGACTAATCAGCGCGTGATCTATCTGAGCGACCGCCCGCACGATGACTACGACCAGTATCTTCAGCAGCCTCGTCAGCTTCAGAACTTTGTTCAGGACGGCACTGTTAACACCGTCGGCATTGCTAACCGCTACCACCACGAATTTCCTGTCAAGGAGGTATAACACATGGCAACTGATTTCGAGCGCCAATCCTGGCAGCGCGAGATGCTCAACTTTAAAGGGGTGAAGAGCCTCTTTATCCTTGAGGGCAACGTGAACGACAAGTATCCCGATGTGGTTGACGGCGGCCTTCAGTTCTCGGAGCTCGCCGAGGTTGTGCGCGGCCTTTTCGAAGACGCCAATGGCTCAGTTGAGTACAACGTGGCATATTTCGATCCCATCCAGCTGTTTTCGAGCAGCATGGGCAACGTCGATTGCAAGCGCCTGGTGTCGCTGGCGCACGACGAGGCTTCCAAGAGCGACGACCGCATGATGGAGGCGAACGCCTGTATCGCCGATGGCCGCCAAGCATATGCCACCGAGCAGTCGAGCCTGCCATCATACGGCGAGGTTATCCGCTCAATGTTGCGCCTTAAATACAACGACAATCCCGATGGCGGCACCGAGGCCAAGCCGCTTTGCGTGATCGTCAACATGGCGTCGCGTCTGCTTGCCTCCTCGACCGGTCTTATGCCCGACGAGACGCAGTTTTTCCTTAATCTGTACCTTGGTGCTAGCAAAGCACGCCTTATTAACCGCACGGCTGTCAACACGCTCATTCTGGTAACGGATAACGTGCGCAACCTGCCCGTGTGGTTTATCGAGGAGAACCCCTTCTTGCGCACCATCACGCTGCCGCATCCCGACCGCGACATGCGCGAGGCCTATATTCAGAGCAAGTTTGGCTTTGGTGAGGCGCTGTCCGATTCCGATGACCGTGCGGTGCGCCGCTTTATCGATACCACGGACGGCATGAGCGTTAAGGAGCTCGAGGGCCTGCAGCGTATGTACCAGCGCGACATGCAAAACCCCGAGGCTTCCATCGAGGCCATCCTTCCCAAGCTCGTCGACGTGTATAAGTACGGCTTTCGCGAGAACAAATGGCAGCAGATGTTCGAGAAGCTCGAAGAGGATCCCGAGGCAAAGATCAAGCGCCGCGTGAAGGGTCAGGACGAGGCCGTTGAGAAGGCCGTCACTGTGCTCAAGCGCTCCGTTATGGGCCTTTCGGGTGCTACCCATTCGTCTGGCTCTAAACCCAAGGGCGTCCTGTTTTTGAGCGGTCCCACCGGTACCGGTAAGACCGAGATCGTTAAGGCCATTACGGAGCTCCTCTTTGGCGACGAGCGCAGCATGCTGCGTTTTGATATGTCAGAGTACGGTGCCGAGAACTCCGACCAAAAGCTCTTTGGCGCTCCTCCGGGATACGTGGGCTATGCCGAGGGCGGTCAGCTTACTAATGCCGTCAAGGCCAATCCGTTCTCGGTGGTTCTTTTCGATGAGATCGAGAAGGCCGCACCGAGCATTATGGACAAGTTCCTGCAGATCCTCGAAGATGGCCGCCTGACCGATGGCCAGGGTAATACCGTGTACTTCTCTGAGACGGTCATCTTCTTTACGAGCAACATCGGCTTTTCCAAGATTGAGATCGATGCGCAGGGCAACGAAGTTCGTAATACCATCGCGCCCAACACGCCCTATGACGAGATTTGCGAGCGCGTGCGCACCGAGATGGATCGCGAGTTTAAGCCCGAGTTCTTGGGTCGTATCGGCGACAACGTGGTGATCTTCAACTTTATCGATGACGCCGTGGCACTTCAGATCCTCAATTCCAAGATCGATGCCGTTAACCGCAACGTGCATAAGGCACAGCCCGATATTACGGTTGAGGCGACCGATGCCGCCCGCGAGCTGCTGCACTCCATTGCCATGACGGATGCTGTCAAGGCTAAGGGCGGCCGCGGCATTGGTAACTTGGTGGAGAGCGGCTACCTTAACGGGCTTTCCGATTTTCTGTTTGAACACCGCGCCGAGTGGCGCGGCCGTCCCGGCATGGTGGCACGCGCCGTGCCGCAGGGCGAGGGCGATGATGCGCATATCGCGTTTGAGCTCGTGCCCGGATCGATGGGAGGCGATTGGCGATGACGAAGTTTATCGCTGCAGCAAAAACCCAAGCGGGAACCAATCACCCTGTCAACGAGGACCGTTTGCTTCTTGACGGTGATGTCCTTTGCTATGGCCTGGTGGGCGATTGCGAGCGCGAGATGGGCTGTATGGCAGTCTTTGACGGCGTGAGCGAAGGCGGGCACGGAGCGGCCGCCTCGACGCTTGCTGCCCAGGCGTTTGCGCAGGCCGTGCGCGTCTTTGATACCGACGCTGTCAACGCGTTACAGGAGCGCCTACGCATGGCGGGCGAGCGAGCCGAGAACGATGTTGAGACGTATGCGGCTCGCTATGGACTGTCTGTTGCCGCATCCACGGTTGCTGGCCTCGTGGTTGCTCCTGACGGGCACGGTGCTGTTTTTAATGCCGGCGATTCTCGCGTGTACCGACTGCGTGGTGGTGTGCTTGCCGTGCTTAGCTGTGACCACACGCCTGAGCGGCGTGTGGGCGGCGTTGGCGCTGAATACAGAGACGATGCCGTTTCGCATTGTATTGAGCTTGCGATTGGACTCAATCAGGGCGGTCGCAATCTTGAGGTCAAGACGACCGTGATGCTTCCGGGCGATCGCTATCTGATCTGTTCCGATGGTATCGATGGGCAGATTGCGCAGGAGCGTTTGCAGCAGATGCTTGCGAGCGATTCGACATGTGCGCAGTTGTGCGAAGAGCTATATGCCGAGGCTCGGGTGAACGGCTCGACGGACGATGCGACGCTGATTGTAATTGAGGTAGGGGAGTAGCCATGTCTGATGAAACGATTACGGTACGCCGAGATGGCGGCAATGACAATGATGAGACCGTAACGGTGCGCCGCGGGAATGCGCCCGTAGGGGGAGAGACGGTTACCGTGAACCGTGGCGACCAGGCTTCTGCGCCTGGAGAGACCGTGACGGTACGTCGAGCCGACGCTCCGGCATCTGGTGAAACGGTCACCGTCCGCCGCGACGGTACGCCATCGACAAACGAAACCGTAACGGTGCATCGCCCGATGACTGAATCGAATGGTGAAACAGTAACGGTTGCGAGGCCGTCTGTTGGTGCTTCCGACGACGGCAAGACCGTTACTGTTTCACGCCCTGGTGCTTCTGCGGCAGGCGAAACTGTCACGGTGCCGCGCGCTGCGAGCCCCGACGGCCAGACGGTAACTGTCTCGCGCGGCGCCACGGCCAGTCCCAACGGTGAAACGGTGACCGTTTCTCGTGGGGGCGCACATGCCGCCGCTGCATCTGCCTCGCCTTTTGTTGCGGAGGATGCGACGGTTGTCTCGAATGACGGGCAGCAGTTCATTATTCATTTGGGACAGGTCATTGGCCATGGCGGTCAATCTACCATTGTTGCCGCCGAGCGGGTGAGCGATGGTTTGGCATGCGTTGCCAAGGTCTTTAAGCCTCTTGTGGGCGCCGAGCGTTCGGCATATCAAAAGGTGGTAAGCGCCGTAATGGGGCTTAATGGCCGCCCCGTGTCTCAAACGCATCTACTGCCCATCTTTGCCTATCTGCACCAGGGCCTGAGCGCGACCGAAGTGGGGGCTGCGGCTCCTCAGCTGTGGGATGTTTCCATTACGCCGCTGGCCACATGCCTTTTTGATCGTCCCCGTAGCAAGAATATGGTTAAGAGCCGCGTGATTCCCGAGCTCAGCCAGGCAATTGAGCTGCTCCATACCGAGCTTGGCATTGTCCATCGTGACATTAAGCCGCAGAACGTCTACCTGTACGACAAGCAGATTGTGCTGGGAGATTATGGCTCCGCCCGCTCGCTTGCAGGATTTGACAGTCGCCTGACAAACACCATGACGCGCTCCGATGGTTATACGCCTGGTCGTGGCGGCATGGTCGACCCTCGTAACGACTGGTATTCGTTTGGCTATACAATCTGGACGCTCTACGAAAACAATGTCCACCCGCTGCAGGAGTTCATAGACGACAATACGCTTTCCGATCGCCAAGAGACGGGTGAGCCTGCGGACTTTAACCATCCAGATGATGCAACCCTGGGAAACCTCCTCAAGGGCCTGACGTTTGAGCTTTCGGGCGAGCGTTTTGGCTATGAAGAGGTTAAAGACTGGATAGCCGACCCAGATAATTTCTATCGTAAGCTTCCCACCATGGACGCCGGCAGTGCTCGCAAGCCTTACGAGTTTGCTGGCAAGCAGTATAGCGATCCGGTGTTGCTCGCTCGAGCGCTGTCCTCCAATTGGGACGAGGCAAAACTTCGCATGAGCCAACAGCAGCTCGAAAACCTGATGGGCGACTGGGGTGAAAATGACCTGCAGACCAGGATTCACCAGTTAGTCGAAGAGGATATCCAGACAGCGTCCAATCCCGACCTAGCACTCGCTTGCGTAATCTATGAGATGTCCAACGGCAAGATTATGTCGTGGCGCGGCGAGGATGTCTCGCTGACTAATGCACCCGATGCTTTGCCGGCGCGTATTGCATCGATGGCTGTGGATACAATTGATCGCTATGCTCGGCAGTCAGGCCTTGATGGTGCAAATTCATCTGGCGTGTTGCCCTCTGGATTCCTCTCGCTCGTCTTATCTCGAGAAGCAAACGCTGACAGTCAAAGGGTTCGTTTGGCCTCCGATATTCACAGCCTTGAGCTTCTTGCTCGTCAATCGGACGACCCTCATTTTGCAGCCTGCCTTTTTAAGGGCTTGTTGACGTCCGGTGAAAACAAGCATGCTATGGCCCAAGGTGCGATTAAGTCGGTATTACGGCAACCCTCTGCATTCTTTGGCGTCTGTTCGTCTTCTCGATCGCTCGATGAGTTTTTGCTCTATTTTGCCGGCGATGTTGATATGTCAGCAATCATCGCTGCTCGCGATGGGGCAAATGCTGAGGACGGCATAGACACCGACGTTGTCCTTGTCTTTATGGATAAGGTCGCCGACGATAAGGCCGCCGTGCGCTCGTTTTATCGAAAGTATGGAAACTATGCTGCCTGGATTTGGCTTTCTGGCCATACCGACTTATACGAAACGATGCAGGGTTCGACAGGTGAAGCTGCGGTTATCGCGCTTCGTGGACTTAATCCGGCAATGGATGCGCCCGTCTCGACACTTGTTAAGTTGGGCAGCAACGCCCGTCTTGAGGGCATTAAGCTTCGAGGCGACATGGAATCTACGCCAGTTCCATATATTCTGGGTTGGGAACTTGATGAACGTTTTGGAACGCGCCCCATCGCGATGGGATCACTGTTCTGTGCCCAGGTAAAGGATGATGTCGTGCCGCGTGGGTACGTTTCTGACCTCCTGGCCTCTTGTGAGGACCAAGGTGTGCTCGACATCCTTGAGATTAGGCTTTTGGCGGATGTCGAGAGCCTGCCGTCCGCGGCATATTCACAATATTTGGATGACGCTCGCGGAGTTGCCGATGGAAAGCTGAAGGCCGCTATCGAAACGGACACGCGTGAATACGGTGTCGTCAAGGGCATCGCTGACAGCGATGCTCAGATTGCTGCTGTAAAGAAGGAGCAGCGGAACGTTCTCATTACCACCATTGCCGTTGCGCTTCTCTATCTCCTTATTATTAAGTGTGCACGCGGCGCATTCGGTCAGCTTATCGTTTCACTTGGAACGTTTGGACCTCTCGTTGTCGTCTTCTTGGTGCTGGCATTTTTGGGCTCTTTCGGCTTCCTTGCACTCAATGTTCTCCGTTCGTTTTCTGCCGTTGATCGTGTTTCGGGTCTCGAAGATGCTCTGGATTCAAACGCCGCTGCCTTAGA
This sequence comes from uncultured Collinsella sp., assembly GCA_902472315.1. Classification (GTDB taxonomy): domain Bacteria; phylum Actinomycetota; class Coriobacteriia; order Coriobacteriales; family Coriobacteriaceae; genus Collinsella. The sequence goes on along the minus strand of CABRNM010000009.1, from coordinate 43,595 downwards.
GGGCTATTTGGTTAAGTTGGTCAATTTCGACGGACGCAATGACAAAATTACTGAAATTCTGTCAGTTCAGTCGGGAGATGCCGTATTGACCGATGCGCGTAAGCCGCTGTTCTCGACAGGGCGTCATTCTGTGTCGTTTTATACCGATCCCGAAGTCATGGATCGATTCGGACGTCTTGCTGGCAGGTTGGTGCTCATCACGGCGCTCGTCGTTAGCGCGTTTGGCTTTATGGGGTCGATGTATGTCGATGGCGATGTGTATGCGAGAGTTGAAGTTTTAATTGCGGTTTGCTTCGGCTTGATGATCGTATTGATCATGTTTGGCGAGGATGCACATCCTGGTAGCGCTCAAGCGCTGCGTTCGTGGCTTTACATGTGGATACCTCCGATACTTATTGAGTTTTTGCTTTCGGGGGTTGTCTCGTTTGCCAACTTCCTGAGCCTTTTCGGTTTCATTTTCCTCTTGCTTGCTTTTGTAATTAGCGTTATTGCGTTCGTGTTTTTCCGTGGTTTGGAAAAATGGGATGATCTCCAATCGCGGAAAAAGCAGTCGCCGATTGCTCAGCCGATTGCTGTCCAGCCGATTGCTGCTCAGCAGAACACTGCTAAACAAGACAACATTCCACAGAATGGTGTTCAGAATTCCAGCACTGGAATGAAGACGAATTACAAGGCGCCTGTTAGTCATGTTTACGCTTCTGGCAGTGCTGCGTCTGTTGGACATACGGGCAGCGCTCCTGCTGTGAAGAAAGAATCAGTGAATGCTAAGAAGTCCGGTTCTGGAGTGAAAGGCAAAAAGGAGCCGAACGCTATTGGATATGGCACCTATGATCAGATGCCTTGCCGTATCGACATCTATGCCAACTACATCAAGATTACCCATACCTCGATGTATTCTGGAAGGCGCGATTTAGATAAATATAAATCCGTAGTTAAATCGGGTAAAACATCTGACTTGGACAAGGCGTTTAATAGGCCTTATGCTGTAAATACGATCAATATTCCAGCAAACGCGCTCACTAATTGGCTTCGCATGCCCGGCATCACCAATAGCCCCGAATTTACGTTCGACCGAAAGGATCGCCAGCTGCACACTCGCGTGCAACACACGATTCAGGTTTTTTCGCCGGGTTTCGATGAGGTACTCGAAGATTTTGCAGACTCTCATTTCCATTACTGATGAGGACAGAGGGTAATACTCACGTGCCCGTCGGGGAGGACTCCGATTGGCGAGACGACAGTTTGGATGACCAATGCCAACGTTAAACTTGGGAAATATGTTTGGAAGTTCCAATAACGATAGGAATCGTAGCGGGGGTTCTCAACAACAGGGCTCCAATGCTCAGCGAGCAGGTGGGCAACTTCACGATGTTGAGCGGCTGGTTATGGGGGGCCGTGAGGCTATTGCTAATAGCGCCGAGGCGCAGCGCCAGCGACGCCGCCTTGCCGAGAGCATGGCTAGGAAAGATGCGGTGTACGGAACCGTCATCGACCAAGGATACGGAACGTACGATGGAAGGCCCTGTTCGATTAGATTGTACGAAAACCGCATTGAGATTGTTGCGAAACGCGAAGGCTCGACTCTGGATAATCATCCGGTGGTCAAGTCGCTTATCCCCGGCCTTGGCAAAAGCAAGGCTGTTGCGGGAAGGATTCTTGCTCCGGGTAATTCAAACCCGCCAATCGTCATCCCCGCCAATGCCATGACGGGTTTTCAGCAAGTGGCATGGGGGATGTTCCCGACGTTTGTATTCATGCGAAGGGATCCTGTGACGAGGAAGCGAGAGTCCCACACGATTAAAGCTATGACTAGAGAGCTTGGCTATTCGTTAGAGCGTTTTGGCGCTATGCATTACCACTTCTGATGATTTGTGAGGATATAGACAATGGGCATGGGGGAACGAGATTCTGAGGGCCTGTCGGCGCAGGAGCGACTCGAACAGCTTCGCGCTCAGAGGATGGCACCGAAAGACCCCGGGGTACATATCGAATCGGACGCAGCAAATGGACGTCTGGACATCAACTGGAATAGTGCCGGTGCACCAAAGCACCATGTGAGCATTAATTTATCGCGCATTGTAGATGCTATTCCGACCGTCATTCGTTTTCTTCCGGTGCGTATTTTTACGGTGTGGGGTCTTTGCTCGGTCTGGTATCGTCTGTTTCTAAATACAGGTGGAGACGATATTTTGCATACGGGTCTCCCTGCTCCTGGATATAGCGCTTTTAACCCATTCGCTCAAGCAGCCGTTATTTTCGGTGGCCTAATTGTCGTTTCGATTGAGTTATTAATTGGACCGCTGAGTCTGATTATCAAACAGCTGATCATTGGTCTTTTCTATTTGCTACGCGGTTCAGCTGCTACAAGGCGCGCATTATCGGATGCGCATGCTCAATTTAACTTTGGTCAGTTTATCGCTGACACGCGCGAAGGCTATCACAATGGCTATTCACTATTGGGGTCGGCGTTGCGCGCAAAACGTGGTGCGCGCAACGGCTCATCTTCTCTTGATTACGGCGAGGGTGCCTTGACGGGCGTAGATCCATATTCATATCAATATGATGATGGAATTGGTGATCGTCCGTCCGTCTTGGAACTGACTGATGAAGAGGCCGATCGCTTGTGGGACCTGTACTACCCGGCCTACGGCGCCGAGGGCCCCATGTCCAACCTGCACGAGGCGCTCGCCGCGGGCGACCCGCAGGACTACACGACCCTGATGAGCCTTGCCCTCAACGTGGCGGAGTGGTGCGAGCAAAACGGCACGCCCGACACGCACGGCTGGTTCGACGACCCCGCCTACCCGGGCGACTACGTCGACGCCGGCACGTTCTACCTCATGGCGTACTCGTTCTGGGAGCGGGCGGCCGAGGAGCGGCGCGTGGGACCGATCGAGCCGCTCGCGGACGACATGAGCCGCTTCATCCTGCGCCACCTGAGCGACTGGTCGCGCGAGAACGCCCACGCCTACCGCTGGCGCGGCGACTGGCGCGATGCTGACTACTTCGACAAGGACCGCCTGTAGGCGCCGGAAGGGGAAACACGGATGGCAATTAATCAGAACGGGTCTGACTGCGGGGGCGCCGGGTCCAACGGATCGGATATCAACGATATCGTGAACCGCTTGGGCGGTCCGCGCGTAGTGATCGTTCTTGCCGTGGTGGTAGTCATCGCGATTGTGGCGGTCACGTCCATCACAAGCGGCATCTCCGACACCAATCGGCAGACCGAACAGCGCGCCGAGGCCAAACAACAGCAAGAAGACGAGGCGGCGCGCGCTCAGCGTAAAAGGGAAAAAGAAGAGCGCCACCAGGAAGAAGCGAAAAAGGCCACAGTGCTCACGCTCGATGAAATTACGGACGAGGCGCTGCGCTCGGACTTAGCGCTCGATGCAGATGAGGACGGGAATATTTCGCAAGAGACTGCGGATGAAGCTAGATCAATCGACGTCGAGTCGTTTGATTCGCTTCCGCTGTTGGCCAACTTCCACAACATCACGACGTTTGGCATCGGCGACTACGACAGCGAAAGCTACGACATAAGCTCCATTAGCAATATCACTCATCTGTCCATTGGCGACTGCTCGGTGCCCCAGGTTGATCTCACACGTTTTCCTCAGCTACAGCGTGTTACCATAAACAGGCTCGAGAGCCCCGTCGATACCTTGAATGCCAAAAACATGTCCTCGTTGACGAACGTCCAGATCGAAGGCCTTGATGGCAGTATCGGGACACTTGACCTGTCGGGTGATGTGAACCTCGAGGTTCTGAAGATCAGTAGCAGAGTCGAAACGCTCAATCTGTGCGGGGCAGGCAGGGAAGATGCCTTCCATTTCACTTTTACACCCAATTGTGTTGGCAAGATCTTGTACGACAGCGACACGAGCAGCAGCCTGGTCGAGTATTTGCAAAAAATGAGCAGTGACTACGGTTACACCATGGAGCAGCAGTAGCGATGCGCTCAAGTGAGGAGAAGCGATATGGCGAATTTTAAGCCCGACATGTCTTGGCGGGATAACGAACGGGTTCAGCGTGTGACCGAGCAGCCTTCGGGCGGGGCTCATGAGCAGGCTGCCGAGACGCCGGATGTGCGGGTGAATATGCGTTCGAACGGGCAGGCAACCGAACAGTCTGCTGGGCAGGCGCAGCAGACGCCGGGGCGTTCGACAAGTCGGATCCCTCGCCCTGCCGGCCAGCCGAATGGACAGGTGGCTGAACGTGCTAATGAAGCCGTCTCTCGCTTGGGCGGCGTTCGCGCCCTGGTAGTGCTTGCGGCGGTTGTGGTCATAGGTGCGGTTGCCGCCTTCGCCGTGATTGGCGGCATCGGTGACGTGCAGGGCGGCGGGGGAGCCTCGTCGAGTGCCTCTAAAGAGTCGAGCTCAACTGACGCCTCTGGCTCCGAGACCAAGAAAGAAAAAGGTCTCGTCGATGTTGATGCGATCTCGGATGATACGCTGCACGGGCTGCTTGCCGACTACGATAGCGATGACGATGGCCAGCTGACCGCCAAGGAGACCCAGCGCATCACGGAGCTGGTCGTGAGTGACGAGGTGACGGATTTCACGCCCATTAGCAAGCTGAACAAGCTCGACACGCTCGGCATTAATACCCTGAGCGCCAAGAGTGCAGACTTTAGCGAGCTCGAGGCACTCGAGGTGCTCAAGTTTGGCGACATGACGACCCAGGACCTCGACCTGAGCGTCTGCCCCAAGCTTAATGCCTTTAAGATCGAGGGCCTTAAGGGTGCTGTCAGTTCCATCAACGCCTCGGGTCTTAAGAACCTGATGTTCTTTACCGTTGACCAGGGCCTTCAGGGTGACGTCGAGAAGATTGATCTTTCGAACGATGACATTCTTGGCGCACTCGAGATTACCTGCAACGTCGGTGAGCTCAACCTGTCGGGTTGCAGCCACTCGTTCCCCAAGCTCAACATCGCTGCGGATCATATCGACAAGATCGTGGTCGACAGCAACACCAATGCGGACCTGGTGGCAACCCTGCGTGACCTTTGCGCCCAGAAAGGCTGGACGCTAGAGGAGCGGTAAGGTCCTTTGGAGCGGCAGAGTACTTTTGCTGCAAGGCAAAAACGAACAAAAAGAAGCAGGGCTCGGAAATGAACCGAGCCCCGCTTCTTTTTGTTCATTATTACTGGATGGTTTTTCTTTCCAGCCCATTTTCCTCTTAGGACTGTTTTCCCTTCCTGTATTCCTCCTCAAGATCGTTGATGGTTTTATTTTCATCGGTCGTCCACATAGTTTTACCGTTGGAGCTTCGGCCTGCTACGAATCCCGCTGCCGCCGAGGGACTCGAAAACGCAATGTCATCGGTGAGCACGTAATCCTCTATGAGGTCTGCATGCGCGTTGCGTTGCTTGATGACGGAGACCGGGCAGCTTACCGTAAGATCCCTGGCAATCTTCGTGCCTTTTTCGACGATAAAAACGCCATCAGACACATGAGCGGTCCCTTCGGAGTTCTTTGTCGAGAGATGAAACACATGGCCGGAAAGTGCGGCGGCAAGCTCGTCGTCTAATGTCTTGACCGTCTTCGCTTCCGCAATCGTAGAATCCTCTTCCTCAACCATTTGTTTGCTCTTAATGATTGAATCTGCAACGATGAAAATCTTGTTAGCAAGCCAGCGAACGATACAGTCTTTCACGAAATCGTAATCAGACCCCTGCGCATCGTCCTTAAGAAGCTCAATGAACTTAGGGAGGACCGCCTCCAGGCCATTGAGCTCTTTGATTGCCTCCCAAGTGCTATGGGCGTTTTTTGCTGAGTTCTTATCTTTTGAGGGATTATCGGAGACGCTTTTGTCGCCGCTTTCCTTATCGCGGATTCCTCGGGTCTGTTCTTTAGCGAGTGACTCGTCATGATCGTTTTTGTCGTCATGGCTGTCCGAGCTAGTTTGACTGGATTTTTCTTTTGCAGTGGGTTCTCCGTCGGGGCTTTCACCATATTTCTTTTTTAGATTCGCTTCAATTTTATCTTGGCTTGTCCAAAAAACGGGAATGCACCGGCGAGGCCTATCGTCCTTGTCAGTTTTTTCATCATTTTCTCCTTCAGCGTTTTCAAGGAAATGATTGTATTCGTGACAGCAGTTCTTGCTTTCGATATAGCCAGGCGTTATGAAAGCAAGCAGGATGTCCGAGCCTTCGAGAGCTTCATTCATCTTCTGTTCCCAGCGCTGCCCGTAATCGATGGAGACGATATCGGTGAACTTGTCAATTCGATAGTCGGTCAAAGCAAGCATATCTTTGCTTGTGTTGAGCATATCTAGGGTTCTGTCAACGATATCGAGCATGTGGTTGAATGTGTTGTCCGCACGTCGGTAGCTTACGAATATCCGCAGAAGGGTGTGGCCCTCGCTATCTTGCTTTAAATTTGCGGCGGATGGCTTTCCCATGTTGCAATCCTCTCGATTGAAATCGTTATTTATCCATGTCCTTCTTGGGCTTGACAACATTTCCCTTGGCGATGCGGGCTGAGAGGGCGACGATGATTCGGTCGTAGGCGTAGACGTCTTTGCCTAGCAAGAATCCGCGAGCGCCGAGTACGTCGTTATCGGGTGTCATGTAGGCGTGACGCATGAGGATGTCGGACTTGCGAACGCCTTCGGCCCCACTCTTGTTGGACTTGCCGCTCAGGAACGCATCGACGACTGCTGCACGCATACGCTGCTCGCGTTCCTGTTCGACGGTGCCGTGTCCCAGTTCGGTCATGCCCGTTGCCTGACAATAGGCAAGCCAACGATCGTGCTCCATATCCCCTAAACGACAGATAAGGGCGAATTCCTCGCGGTTCTTCTGCTCGCTGGCATCGAACTCGGCTTTGGTGGCTGCGTCGGGAACGACGGAGCTCAATATCGCATTGGCAATGTTGTCGTTATTCGAGGCCGGCTTGACCTCGCCCTGCAGCTTCTCCCTCCAGGCATGCTCGAAGGATTCCCGCTCCACGTCGGTGTCGCTAAAACCAAGCGCCCAGAAGCGGTAGGTGATATGTGCTGCCGAAGCTCGGCTGCTGCTCTTGTTGGATTCCTTGCCGTTGTAACTTTTGACTGCCTCCTTAACGTCGAGCGTTGCGTCAAAATCATTCTCAATGGAGCCATTAAAGCAAAGGTCGTATGCCGCATTGAGCTGTACGGCCAGGCGCTCGCGCTCGTCATTGATGATGTTGCCGTAGGTGTAGAACGCCTTGCGGGCGCCAAACGGATGCATGATATTGGCGGCGTCTTTGCCAGTCGTCTGAGTCTTATCGAGGCTTTTAAGGGCGCCTAGGATTTCTTCGCTCTCGATATGGGGACAGATGACGGGTTGCTGTTTGGTGTAGTCCGGTGAGCCCTGGTCGATAAAGCGATTGAAGATCTGCCGTTGGAGCATGAGCGAATAGGAGAGGTTTTGTCCACAATCTCCCATGGTTACAAAAGCGTAAAGACGAGCGTCATCGGTAATTGGCGCACTGTCGGCCGTGGACGATACGCATTTGTTTTGAGCGTCGTAGTGCAGCGTAGTGACGGTGCCGCCTGCAATAAGGCGATCGGTTGTAACCGAGGGCGCCTCAGCTTGTACAAAGCGAATTGTCGGCATGCCGTTGCAGCTTTCGCCAAACATCTCGGGGTAGCGGGCTGCTTCGCGTTCTAGTATCGTTCGGGCGTTGGGGTCGACAACAACAATGTTCAGACGAACGCCCGGCATGCGGCCCATCCAGAAGGAAGTGCGTGTTGCCTGCATGCCGAAATCGCCTGCGCCGAAAACGAGAACGGTGAGATTCTGAGGCTTGGGATTTGGGTCGACGGAGATATCGATGGGCTCGAGCACGCTGTAGAGTGGGGCTTCTTCAAGTACATCGTATATTTCGTCTTGTACGCGTGAGAGCAAGTGAAGACAAGTCGGCTCATTGTCGGCTTTGATGGCATCGAAGATCTGGGCATCATCGGGGTTCTTGTGGGTGCAATGGAGCGTAATCTTGGGCGCGCAGCTGGCCTGAGGATTCTTGTGCGTCGCTTCGAGCATGTCGATCGTCGCGCTGACATTGTGTTCGGTTTCTTCGCTCGTTGCGACGACATCGACTGCGAGCAGATGCTTAACTGCATCGCGCAGCGATGTAATCGTTGTGAGCACATCGGCCGCTTCGGAGTCGGTGAACACATAGCGCACATAGCCCTGGCACAGATTGCGCAGTACGCGCTGACGCTCGCTGTCCTCGTTGCTGCCTAGACAAAAGATGAGGGCGATGTCGCCGTTGCCATTCGTGTTATTGAGCGTTCCGTCCTTGATGTTGTTAACGATATCACGCGCGAGCAACTCGGTGTTGGCGTCGACGCTCTCAAAGATAATTGCATGGTCGGCATATTTGAGATGACGCTTGATAACGCTGCCCGAGAGACGTGTAGCAACAGCGTTGAAGGCAAACAGGCCAATTTCAACGGGAAGGGCGATGATGTATGCAAGTGTGAGCAGCGAATAGAGCAAGTTGAATACCTGGCCGGCAATGCTGCCGCCAAGGGGAATAGCGCTATAGACGGTTGACGTCACATCGGTGAGGCCGGTCTGGATGGTCGTTGTCCATCCCACGGCAAAGAAGTTGGTGATGACCCAGCTAATAAAGTTGAAGGCTCCCGGCTCCCAGCCCTCGCCAAGATCCGAAGAAAAGCACTGCGCCCAGGTAACGGGGGCAAATAGGCAAAAAGCGCCAAGAGCAAGAATTCCAAAGGCGACGATGCGACGGTTGGAATTGATCTCGAAGCCAAAGAGTCTGTGCTGATAGTTGTGCCGTTCCAAGTGTATGGAATAGCAGAGCGCGACGAGAGCGACGAGGAATGCCGCGAACCAACAGATTGGAGAAATCAAAGTAGGTACCTCCTGTGAGTATAGAGATGAACGGATAACGTGAACTGGGCCTGTTGCCGTCTACGTAAGCATGCGATTCCTCAGCTCGGCCGCCTCGTTAATCTCGACATTCGTGCGGCCTTGGAGATCTTCGGTGCGCTTGCTGGTGAGCTTGCCGTCCTTTAGTCCGTAGGTGGTGTACTGAACGATTGCGCCGGCGGTTTCGGCTGCCTGACGTAGGGGCTCGTAGGTGTCAGTTTGTTCGCACCATGCGTAGAAATCATCAACGGTGGCGTTGGGATTGCCGCTAAAGAGTCGATACCATTCGCGTCCAAAGCTGCCAAGGACCGAGAACGTCTTTTTTTCGACAAGCTTGTCGCCCTTGTATTTGTAGTCCAGCGTGAGGTCCACCAGATAGGCGGCTCCCGTTTCAAAGGCGTTCTCATTGCCCTGATGACCGATGACCTCGGCCTCCGGGTAGTACTTGTCAATAAACTCGGCGGCATCGCCTTCGTAATCGGCAACGATGCGCGCACTCTGCACCTTGCCGCGTTTGTACGTGTAGTGCAGGATGCGCAGCAGTCGCTCCTGCCAAAACGCATAGGAAAACAGGTGGTCGACAAAGTGCGGGTTCTCAAGCCGATTGGCCCGATCCATCCAAACAGTTTGGAACAGTTGGTAGTCGGCCTGCGGTTCGCCCGTGACCTCGCGGAACCACTGTACGGCGACGTCGGCGGGGATATAGAACGATAGTCGCTCCTGCGGAGTACCGCTCTTGGTCGTTTTGGCGCGCAGGGGAATCTCGACCTCGTAGCCAGAACCGTCGTCCGTTCCGCAGTTTAAAACGGGCGGCAGCATAAACTGGCAGGGGCCCTCGTCGCATACGCGCATCGGCTGGGGGCTAACAGGTTGCCCTTCAAACTCCATCTCGATGTCTGTGTCGTCTTCTTCGTCCTCGTCATCATCTTCGATGCCAAGGTCGTAGCCGGTGTAGTAGTCATCCAGGTGTCGTTCGTTTACATTTCGCCCGTTTACGACGTCAAAGACGGTAACGCCCGTCATGCGGTCGCAATACTTTGCGACTTCAAAGAGGTTGCAGCTCTCCTCGGGCGTAAAGTTATCCATGCGGTGCAGGAACTCGGTAGCGCATTCCTCGGGATCATAGCCGTCCATGTCGCTGTCACCGACCCAAAAGTTGGGATCACGATTGCTTTTGAAGTACCACCAGTACCAGACGGGGCAGAATACCGCATTTACGCCAAAAAAGACCTTTTGGATGATGTTGCCGTTGCCGTCGAACTTGTAATCGAGCGGCAAGTTAACAACCGGATCGTTTGATGTGTCACGCGCCATGGTGTGCTCCCTGCGATGATTTGTGTTGCGCGCGCAGGTCAGATTCGATGCGTCTGACCTGCGCGCGCCTGTTACTTCGCATACTAGGCCGCCTGCGCTGCATTCTGTTGCGCAACATCGTGGACGGCGCGGTTCGACGTCCGGGGCCGATGCCGCGCAACAGATACATGGCTTGGCCGTGCCAATCGCTCTCTAGTAGCGCGCCGAGCGCTGGGCGTTGCCCGGGTTGTAGCCCGCCCAGGCGGCGATGACGTCCGACTCAACGACGCTCGTTGCAATGTTGATAAAGCTGCCGCCACGGGGCAGGTCGGTATGGAAGTCTTCGAGCAGGTTGGGCTGGAACCTAAAGTCCTCAAAGTTGACGGTGTTGGGGTTGTAGAGCTGACAAGTACCATCCTCGGTAGAGATCGGGCCAACCATGTAAACGGCCTTGTGCTCTACGACCTCGGTATCGTCGACGTCGATCACCTCTCCACGATCGTGCGCGGCAGCGGCGTGCTCCATGAGCTCGAGGAATCGGTCGGCTTCGGCGCTGCAGAGTACGCAGCGCGAGAAGAGCACCGTAAGGGCATAACCCGTTTTACGACCCAGTTTCTCTCGCAGCTCGCTAAATCGTTGCGACTGCTCCGGGGTCATGCGCGTTTTGGACGGTGCGGTCTGCTTGAGTCCGCACGCCTTAAGGAACATCGCGTTGGCCTTGCGAAGAGCGCTCATAGCGGCGGAGTCGCTCTTTGCCGCGGAGACGTCGATGCGTCCTCCCTCGGGAATCTGCTTATAGCGAGAGAAGCCCTTCTCGTCCTCGACGGGCATCCAGTACGTAATGGCGTCATTTTCCACTACGCTAAAGCGGCACGTAAAGGGCGCGCCAATTGCCGGTGCCTCGCCGTAGAACTTTACGCGTACGGCTTGGTCGGTGTCCGCCATCCACATCATAAAGCGATGGCTATTGTCGTCGTCATGGCTCCGGAGCTTTGCAATAAGGTAGCAAACCGAGTCGCAACGGCTTTCGAGCGCGGCGCCTCTTCCGGTGGCGATGGCGCTTATGCCTTGGGACTTGAGCTCGATGTCGCGGTGCAGCGCGTTGAGCTCTTCGGATGTCAACAGGTCTTGGCCGAGAAGCCCCGCGACAAGCGCGCCGACTTCCATGTCGGTAGTAAGGGCGGCGTCGATAACCTTGCGGTGCGCCTGGTGGCTTGCATAAGCCGGCATAGGTTTGCGGCCTGTGGCAAATCCAAATGGGTCGCGGATCTGGTCGCCGCCGCGATAGAGCGGCTCCAAAAAGAACATGTTCATGTCATTTTGCTTGCCCTGCTTTTGACCGTAGGCATCGAGGGAGTTCCAGACATGCTTCTCTGCAATGGGGTTCATCCACAGGCTGATTTTCGATTTTTCTGCCGAGGAGGTCGAGGTGTTCTTTTTGGAACTTGCGGCGGGACGAGAAGTCGGTTTCTGATATCCAGCGGGGAGAACTTGCTCAAGATCGAATTTTTTAAGCAGCCTAACGTAGACTCCGACCGATGCTTCTTCTGCCATTTCTGCCATGACCGACTGCGATGGGTCGTCGACAAAGGAAATGCGCGTTTTGCCATCATCGGAGACCGCCTGGCAATAGCCGCATCGAAGTGCAACGTAGCCTTCGTTGTCGCTGCCATGGTCAAAGTACATCTGCTCTTTGCATCCGAGTGTGCCGGGGATGAATGCGGTCGGGTTTGCCATGTCGGGGATCGTAATGGCAGCGCCGGTCGCGCGTTTAAGCTCATCGAAATACTCGACGTACAGCGGGATGTTGTAGTGCTGGACTAGCGCCTCGAGAACGACGGCGTTGGGCACGGAGTGCGCCACGCGATAGCGCACGGAGTTATAGCCCCATTCGACATCGGTTGCATCATCGGGGATTCCGTGGCCTGCCATGGTGGACAGGACTTCATCGGGTGAGTCAAACGTACCGTCGGGTGTGCCGCAAATCGCCTGGAGCGAGAACCCGCCAAAGCACTTGTCGAGATCATCGCGGATATACTCGCAGCAGTCATGATTGGGAAAGACGATGCGAAACGTCATCGCGCCCATGGCCTGGGACATGTAGACGTTGCCCGATGCCTGGGCATCGGACTCTGCCTGGGCATCGGACTCTGCCCGGGGCTCCTCTTGGGCGCCAAACTGGTCCTTGAGAAAGTCGAAGTACAGGGACACGTTTCCGCGCTGCGCATACGAACGCATGATGGGGTCGGTGGTGTCCTCAAAGTACTTTTGGCTTCCGTCGGGCATGGACATGGTTCCCATGCCGCAGCGGAACAGGGTGTCGGTGGCACCGTCGAACCCCTCCGGGAAATACACCCAGCAGCTCTTGTCGACCACGTTTGCAAATGAGACGCTATCGCCCTGCGCATCGGCAATCACGGCGCCGGCGGCGATCTCATCGGCATCGGTGTACTCGTAGTAGACGGGAACGCCGATCATCTTGGAGATAGTCTTGGCAACCTCCAGCGAGGGGATGCCGTTGTATTCGTACTGGAGCGAGTTGTAGCCCCAGACGACGTTGGTGACCTCTTCGCCGTCGGACCCGCAGGTTTCCAGGGCGGCATTGATGGCGTCGGTCGGATCCATGTGCTGGAAGTCCTCGTAATCGGGGATCACGGCAGCAAAGCAGAACTCGCCATAGTCTCGCTCCAGGGCAGCTTTGGCCTGCATGCAGATATCGTGGTTGGGAAACACGATGCGATTGACAATCTGGTTGATCGAGATCCCTCGGTCGGTATCTTGAAGCAGATGCTCAAAAATCTCGTCCATCGTTCCTTCTTTCGTATGCGGTGGAAGCCCACGATTCCGGGTTTTAGGGCTCGTGGCTTTGTTAACTCGAACGCTACCGCCCCGATGGGCGAGAACGTTGCGCAACATCCGCGAGTGCGCAAATTGCAATGCGGAACGGTTTGTCCCGAGGCGTTTTGAGAGCGGATCCGTCTCGTTCCCGGCAATGTTGCGCAACGTCTGCTCGGTATGGATTTCTACACTTGAGTTGTCCAAAAGGGATTCGGTTCTTGAATGAGGGATGAACGATGAGCGGGAACTCCTATTACGATGACGATATGTCCGAAGAGGACTACGAGCGGGTTATGGAGCATATGTACGAGCTTGAGTGCGAGCTCGAGGAGCCTCATGACGCTCGTACTGACCAGTTGATTCGCGAGGAGCTCGAGGATCTTTCGAGTGCCATGTTGTTTGAGCCGGTGGTCAAAAACGGTGAGTACCTTGGTGAGCGCGACCATGTGCCCGGGTATTGGACGGATCGTCGAGATTTGGAGTCCGAGCCTTCAGGCGCTTCGAGCGATGTCGACGAGGTGGAAAAGGATGAGCCGTTTGATTTAATAGGCTATCAGGGTTCTTCTTCGGGTGGCTCGGTACTCGACATGTTTACTCCCATTTTAAGGAGTCGCGTGTTCTGGATCTTCATCGCGTTTTTGGTGTTTATCGGCCTGCTCGACATGTTCTACGACAGTTTTATTGTTCCTTCGGGCTTCGCTATTAGCCGCATCAATTTCCAGGGCTTGGTGCTGCTGGCGATTGTCGTTGCATGCATTGCCCTGAGGCGTCGTCGCCGTTAACGGCGGTATTGACGCAGTTTCCGATGTTGCGCAACAGGTTATCTGGACAGCGGCGTATGCTCGGGTTGTCCTGAAAGCGAGAGAAAGGACAGGACAATGGCTGAAGTTGAAGTAAGGGCTTTGGGTCCCGACGACGTCGACGATATGGTCGATCTGGACGAGCAGTCGGGCTACGAGGTCTATGACGAGTACGCGGACTGGGTTGAGGACGAGGACGAGGAGAACAGTTACCTCTGGGGCGTCTTTGCCGATGATGAGCTGGTCGGTTTTTGCGTAACGGGCGGTTCAGATGACCCCCGCCTGCCGAATGCCGTTACGGAGCACCCGCTCAACAAGTACCTGGCGACGTTTTTGAGCCATGTGTATGTTGACCCCGACTACCGCGGTAACGGCTATGGCGCGCGCCTGGTGCACGACGCCCTGTTGGGATACTGGGAGAGCGAGGGCCACCAGCAGCCTGCATTCCTGGATCTGAGCGAATATCTCTTTGACGATCCTGATGCGGATCCGATTAAGCTCGCGCAGCTGCTCATCGACTTCTTTGGCAAGAACGGGTTTGAGCCCATTCCCGATGATGAGCACGACATCACCTACACCTGCATGGTCTTGGATCCCAAGAACTTTAAGGACCCGGACGCAGAGTAGAGGCTGCGATCTGTTGGTTCAGCTTCCCTAGTTGGTGCTTGACGGGGCCGGACGTTCCAGTTGTGATGGCTGGACGTCCGGTCTTTTTTTGGCCTGTCGGGTTTGGTGCTCGGCACGTCTGTCTCGATCTGTAACATCTGGCGGGGGATATGGGGTCTAGTTGTTACAGATTGAGATTGTTCCTCGGCAGACAACTCAACTGTCTCGTTCTGTAACATTTGGGGCCGGTTTTGCTCCGCAACTGTTACAGATCGAGACGTTTGTGAGCCGTGTCGACCGTTTGTCTCGACCTGTAACACCTAAACGAAGATTCGGCCTGCAGATGTTACAGATCGAGATGTTAGCCAAGGGGCTGACTGAATGTCTCGATCCGTAACGTGTGGACCTGGTTTTGTCTCGTAACTGTTACAGATTGAGACAATCGGCCGGGCCCACCTCGGACCCGCCGCGTCCGCCTCGTCATCTGTGGTTTACGTGGGGGCATGCGAAGCACGGGTATACTAACCCGCGGCGAATCTGCTCCATCGCTTAGGGCCGCTGCGTCTGGACGGCGCGTGATAGGGCTGCCAAAGCGATCGCCAGCGTGCTGAGCAACGTCCTCTCTGTGCGCACCTGTTTTTGTATGTATTAGCGCACTACCAAGCACGCCCGCGCGGCCGCATGCCGCGCCCATGACGCGTGCAGATAAGGAACAACGACATATGCGTAATTCTGTATCCGACGTCACGGACGCCGAGATTCTGGACGAGGCCCGCGAGGCCATGACCCAGGCTGCCTTCGATGCCGCTGATGAGGCCAATGCTGCCCAGGCCGTCGAGTCCGCTACCGAGAGCCTGCCCGCCTTTGACGAGCTGGGTCTTTCCGACGAGATGCTCCGTGCTATCGAGAACCTGGGCTACACGGCGCCGACGCCTGTTCAGGCCGGCTCGATCCCTGTGGTGCTCGAAGGCCGCGACCTGCTTGCCGCCGCTCAGACCGGCACCGGCAAGACGGCCGCCTTTTTGCTGCCGACCATGAACAATCTGGAGCACATTGCTCCGCCCAAACCCGTGCGCGAGCGTGGCGGCCGCAATCGCCGTCGCGGTGCTAAGAAGCCCGAGGGCAACGGCCGCGGTCCCGTGATGCTCGTCATCACCCCCACGCGCGAGCTTGCCCAGCAGATCGACGAGGTTGCGAGCAAAATCGCCGACGTCACCGGCCATGTTGCCGTGACCGTCGTGGGCGGCGTGAGCTACAAGCCCCAGACCGCGGCGCTCAAGTACGGCTGTGACATCCTGGTCGCCACGCCGGGCCGTCTGGTCGATCTGATCGAGCAGGGCGCCTGCCACCTGGACGAGGTTAAGGTCCTGGTGCTCGACGAGGCCGACCGCATGCTCGACATGGGCTTTTTGCCCGCCGTCCGCCGCATTGTGCGCGAGACGCCGGCCGAGCGTCAGACGCTGCTGTTCTCGGCGACCCTCGACGAGGAGGCCGTGGGCGAGATCACCGACCTGGTGAGCGACCCGGCCCGCGTGGAGATCGCGCCCGCTACGTCGACCGCCGACACCGTCGATCAGTTTGTGTTCCCGGTGTCCATCGAGGCCAAGAACAACCTGCTGCCCGAGTTCCTCAAAAAGGAAGGCCCGGAGCGCACTATCGTCTTTATGCGCACCAAGCACCGTGCCGACAGCTGCTGCCGTCGTCTTGAGCGCAAGGGCATCAAGGCCGCCGCGATTCACGGCAACCGCAGCCAGGCCCAGCGCGAGCGCGCGCTTTCGGCCTTCCGCGACGGTACCGTCGACGTGCTGGTGGCAACCGACGTGCTTGCCCGCGGCATCGACATCAGCGACGTGCGCTACGTTGTGAACTTTGACGTGCCAGCCGAGCCGACCGACTACATCCACCGCATCGGCCGCACGGGCCGCGCCGGCGAGCTGGGTTGGGCCATTACGTTTGTGACCGAGCAGGACGTGGACGAGTTCTACGAGATCGAGAAGCTCATGGACAAGACGGCTGACATCTACGAGGCCGGCGACCTGCATGTGGGTCCCAACCCGCCCGCGGTTGACCCCGAGCGCGACCCTGCGGCCTTCAAGGTGAAGAAGAAGACCAAGCGCGGCAAGTCCAAGAGCAAGAAGAAGCTTGAGCAGGCACGTCGTGACGGCAAACGCAACGGCGATGACTACGGCGATGTGGCCGGTCGTTCCAACCGCGGTCGCGACGAGCGTCGCGGCGACGGCGAGCGCCCGAGCCGTCCCAAGCGCGGCGGCAAGACCCGCGTGCGCGAGGGCGTTCAGGCTCGCGTGGACGAGGCTGTGGAGAGCGTGGCCCGCGAGGTGGCTGCCGAGGAGCGCGGCGGTGCTGCTGCCGTCGAGCAGGCCCCGCGCGGCAATCGTGCCGAGCGCCGTGCCAAGCAGTTCCAGGGCGAGGCGCATCGTCGTCGTCGCGAGGACGAGGACCGCGGCGGTCGTCGCCGTGTCGAGCGCGAGGACGAGGGCCGCGGTCCTCGTGGCGGCAAGCGTGGCTCGGGCGATCGTCGTCGTTCCGGTCGCAATGACGAGCGCGGTGACCGTGACGAGCGTCGCGGCAGCGAGGGTCGCGGTGCGCGTGGCGCCCGAAGCGGTGAGTCCCGTGGCGGCAAGCGCTTTGAAGAGCGCAGCGGCCGTGGCGGCGAGCGTCGCGAGGGTGCTCGCGGTAATGGCGGGCGCAGCGGCGCTGGGCGTTCTGGTGAGTCGCGCGATCGTCGCGATCCGCGTGCCAGCCGCGATCGTCGCGATGACTGGCGCAACTACGACGATACCCGCGAAGAGCGTCGCGGCGGCTACCGTGGTGGTCGCGGCGGCAACCAGGTGGGTTCCCGTGGCGGTCGTGCCGGCGGTCGCGATAACCGTGGCAGCTATGGCAACAGCCGTGGCGGCAAGCGCGGCGGCAGCTCCCGTCGTCCCGGTGACGGCGGCGGCAAGCGCAAGTAACATACGCGTCGCGCGGTAAGGCGAGACGAGTTCGGGCCCCGAGCAGACTATGCTCGGGGCCCTTTTTGTGGGCGTAGTTTGAGGTGGGCCGGCCCCCTCACGAAAAAGCACGGAGGCGGTCGCGGCAAGAGATGTGGGTTATCGGCTTAGTTGGAGATTCGCGTATGCGGGGTTCTGGCATAGACGGAGAACGTGAAGCTCCCTACTGACGCACGGTGGCCGCAGTGCCCGGGCGGACACACTCGGGATTCCGCTCGCTGCCTGGCGCCCTTGCTGCCATCTGACTTTCACGCTCGCATTGTTCTGGATGCGGGCGTGTTTTTTCACGGCACGCACGGGTCCCCCGGGGCGCGCCGTGCATTTTCGGGAGTTTTCAGCAAGCCGGGGTGGCTGCATACGCTCCGGAAGCGTCTATTTGGGCTCGCGGGGTCCCTCGACGGGCAACTTGGGTTGGAGGACGGCGTCCGGTGCGGCGATAACGCGCGTTTCGCGCCGTGCCGTGCCCCAAAGCGACGCCGGCCGCGCGATGCTCCCGGTTCGCGGCGTCGCCGGCGGGGGTCGCGATGCTGAATACTCCGGTTTTTGCACGGTCCAAGCGGGGGTACGTTGGGACGGGAAGGGGCGCCCCCATCTATTTATGCATGGCACAAGCGAAAATATGCAAGACAATAGGGCGCCATGCGCCGGATGCCCAGATTGGGCGCGCCATACGCCGACGTTCGCCGCGTCCCTTCCGCGCCGTGCGCGAATCAAAAGGCGAGGGCAGTTATGGGCGTGCGGGCGGCCCTGCTGACGGCGGGGTTGCAGCGGAGCTTGCGCTTGCCGTGGGCGATCGCGCGCCCTGGGCGCCGGCGCTCGACGGCCGCATGCTCCTGCTTGCCACGCACGATGCCGCTGACGCTCGGGCCCTCAATATCTCGGACATCATCACGCTCTAAATACTACTTAGCAACAAAATGATCCGTATTTCTCCGTCCCCATGGGGTCGGGTATGGTATTCTATCTGCGGGGGTAATACTTAAGAATACAGAGTAATACCAACGCCGTAGAAACAAACTCCAGATGCGGGCCAATCGGGTTGCCTTCACAGCCCGTCGCCCAGCCGCGTGGCCCGCATCTATCCACACCACCGTCGTTTCAAAAAGGAAGCGCCATGGCAGAACACATGACCCCGGTTGTCGCGAAGGTCTTGCCCGAGGAAAAGGCGGCCTTCGCGGCGGCAACCCAGCTCGTGGGTACCACGCCGTCCAACGCCATCCGCATGTTCATCGCCGCGTTCAATCGCTGCGGCACCTTTCCGTTCGACATTTCGCCCAGCGGGGCCTTTGGCGCTGCGCCCGATTCTCGTCAATAAGTGATCCGTTTTCCTCCGTCCCCATGGGATCAGCTCTCTGCCGAGTTGTGGTAGAACTAGGGAACGGTTTTGAGGAGGTTGGCATGCTCAATGCGCTGGTTTGGGCACTTGCCTGTTTTGGCGTTGTCGCTGCCGATATAGCCCTGAGCGTGGTTCTGTTTTTGGTTCTCGATGCCCTGTCGGTGCTGACGGGCTATCCGGTCGACAATCTCGATATTCAATGGTTCCAGGCTGCCGCTCAGACGGCGTCGTATTTGATGGCGCTGCTGTGGTGGCGTTATCTGTGGCCCCGCTCCTTCATGGCGCGCCGGCAGGGCGAGCGCCCGCTCGGTGGGGGAACAGGCGCGGCATGGAAGCGCATCGTCTGCGTTGTCGTGATCGGTCTGTCCATGCAGGTGGTCGTTGGCTACGTGACCGACGCCGTGCTGTCGCTGTTGCCCGAGGCGGCGGCCGATTACAGCGAACTTGTCGAGGAGACGGGCATGGGCGACACGAGCTATCTGGCCGTCCTGACCACGGTGCTCGGCGCGCCGTTTTGCGAAGAGCTCCTGGTGCGCGGCATCATCTTTGAGTTTTCGCTCCGAGCGTTTAATCCGCAGTGCCGCCCACTTTGGAAGCGCCGGCGTCGTGCGAGCGCGCAGGACGGCGCCATGGTGCCCTGGGCGGCCCCAAGCACGTGGGGTATCGCCGCGGCGATTGTGTTGCAGGCGGCAATCTTCGGTTTTATGCACATGAATTGGGTGCAAGGTTGCTACGCGGGTGCCGCCGGCCTCATCTTTGGCTGGGTGCTCGTGACGACCGGAAAGCTTCGCTATACGATCCTGCTGCATTTTGCCTTTAATGCCGGGTCGTATCTCATGACGTTGCTCTGGTTTGTGAACACGCCGTTCGACGTGGCAATTACGGTCGCTATCGCCGGCGTCATCCTCGTTGAGGCAATGCGCTCGCTGCGCCACGCGTGTGGGATGGACGCAGCGAGCGCGCCGCTGCCCTAGTTGCGACGCCCGCCTCCGTTGGCGCCCTGCCGTCCCTGGGCCGCGCGATTGCGACCGGCAGTGTTCTGTGCGCGCGACATGCCGCTGTGCCCCTTGCTGCCCTTTGGCCCCTTGCCGGCACCGCCAGCGCCACCGTGCGGCTTGCCGCCTTTCTTGCCAGCGCCGTGTCCGCCGCCAGCAGATGTCTCGCCCGGGCGTGGCGGCACGGGGCGAATCAGACAATGCTTGGTGTAGCCGATCAGGTCACGACGCCCGGCCTTTTCCAGCGCCTCGCGTACGAGCTTGTAGTTCTCGGGCTTGCGATACTGGATGAGCGCACGCTGCATGGCCTTCTCGTGCGGGTCGCGCGCCACATAGATCGGCTCCATGGTGCGCGGGTCCACGCCGGTGTAGTACATGCACGTCGACATGGTGGACGGCGTGGGGTAGAAGTCCTGCACTTGCTCGGGCATGTAGCCCATGTCGCGCACGGCCTCGGCAAGGTCCACGGCTTCCTTCATGGTTGAGCCCGGGTGGCTCGAGATGAGGTACGGCACCACATACTGCTTGAGTCCATACTCGCGATTCAAGCGTTCAAATTTACGGCAGAATGCATCGTAGACGGCGCGGCTCGGCTTGCCCATCACGGACAGCACCGCGTCGCTCACGTGCTCGGGCGCTACGCGCAGCTGGCCCGAGACATGGTGCTCCAGCAGTTCGCGCAAAAACTCGTCCGAGGCATCGGCCATGGTGTAGTCGAAGCGGATGCCGCTGCGCACGAAGACCTTCTTGACGCCCGGCAGCTGGCGTAGGTCGCGCAGCAGCTGTGTGTAGCCGCTCTCGTCGACCACCATGTTCTTGCACACGCTTGGCCACAGGCATCGCTTGTTCTTGCATACGCCGTGCTTGAGCTGCTTGTCGCAGGCGGGACGGCTAAAGTTTGCCGTCGGCCCGCCCACGTCGTTGATGTAGCCCTTAAACTCGGGATCGCGCGTGAGCAGCTCGGCCTCGCGCATGATCGAGTCGTGGCTGCGCATCTGCAGCACGCGGCCCTGGTGGAAGGTGAGGGCGCAAAACGAGCACTCGCCAAAACAGCCGCGGTTGGAGCTAATGGAAAACTTGATCTCGGCAAAGGCCGGTACGCCGCCCGCCGCGTCGTAGTCGGGATGCCAATCGCGTGCGTAGGGGAGTTCGGCCACCTCGTCCATCTCGTCGGTGGTGAGTGTCGCCGACGGCGGGTTTTGCACCACATAGACGCTGTTGGGGTAGGGCTCTACCAGGCGATGCCCGGTGATGGGGTCCATATTCTGCTGCTGCACGTTAAAGCTGCGCGCGTAGTTGAGCTTGTCGGCGGCAAGATCGTCCCAGCTGGGCAGCAGGTCGTAGTCGTAGACCTCGTCGAGCGAGCTCGTGCGGTAGACGGTACCGTTGATATAGGTAATCTGATCGACGGGCAGTCCCGCGTCGAGCGCGTCGGCGATCTCGACGATCGCGTGCTCGCCCATGCCGTAGATGAGAATGTCGGCGCCCGAGTCGAGCAGTACCGAGCGCTTGAGCTTGTCCTGCCAGTAGTCGTAGTGGGCCAGGCGGCGCAGGCTTGCCTCGATGCCGCCGATGATGATGGGGGCGTCCTTGAACGTCTGGCGGATGAGGTTACCGTAGACCGTGACGGCTCGGTTGGGACGGCGCCCCTCCTCGCCACCGGGGGTATAGGCATCGGTGTGGCGGCGGTGCTTGGTCACCGAATAGTGGTTGACCATGGAGTCCATGTTACCGGCGCTGACGAGAAAGCCCAGGCGCGGCTCACCGAGCACGCTGATGCTGGCGGGGTCGGTCCAGTCGGGCTGGCAGATGATGCCCACCTTGTAGCCGTGCGCGTCGAGGACGCGGCTGATGATGGCCATACCAAAGCTAGGGTGGTCCACGTAGGCGTCGCCGCAGATGTAGACAAAGTCGCACTGGTCCCAGCCGCGCGCATCCATGTCGGCGCGGCTGACGGGGAGGAACTTATCGCGGCCCGGACGCCAGGGGCGCGTGGGCGCTGCTGGGGTATGCGTGGTGTGCCCACCCTGCGCCTTGCCGCCGCGCTTTTGCTGCTGGCCCTGTTTGCCCTGCTGACTGCGCTGGTTGTTCTGAGCGTGCTGAGGCTTTTTTGCCACGATCCCTCCCGGTGTTTGTATGCTGCACGTAATTGTAACCAGTCTTTTTGGGACGGGGCTAAAAAGACTGGTGGAGTACACGAGCTGGCGGATCGGCGTGTCGATGCGGGTGCCGGCGCCGCGCCCGCTGTTTGTTTCCAGACTGTGTATCTGCGCGTTGGAGAACCCGTCTCGTGCGCACGCCATGTTGTCAATGGGTTACAGTATGAACGGCGGATATGTTTCCGCCAACGCACGAGAGGGTCGTCAACAAGGAGGATGCACGACGATGCAGCGTGCCAAACAGATATCGGAGTCTATTGAGCTGGGCATCATCTTGGCGCTCGCCGGTGGCTTTATGGACGTGTATTCGTACATTGGGCGCGACCATGTTTTCGCCAACGCGCAGACAGGCAACATCCTGCTCGTGGGCGTGAGCATCTCGGAGGGCAACTGGGCACTTGCGGGGCGCTACTTCTTCCCTGTGGTGTCGTTTGCCGTGGGCATTATGCTTGCCGACCTGGTTCACGAGCGGTTTGGCAGCGTGATTCACTGGCGCCAAGTGACGGTGTTCTTTGAAGCCGTCATCTTGCTGGGCGTGAGCTTTATCCCCGGTGGCGGTTACAACCTGCTCGCCAACTGCCTCACCTCGTTTGCCTGCGGCATGCAGGTCGAGAGCTTCCGCAAGATACATGGTCACGGCATCGCCACGACCATGTGCATCGGTAACCTGCGCAATGCGCTGCAAAACGTGGACGACTACATCATCACCCACAAGCGCGGCTTTTTGGAAAACGGCGTGCTGTACTTTGGCGTGATCTTTACCTTTGTGTTTGGCGCCGTGCTGGGCAACTGGTGCATTGAGCGCATGGGCCTGCATGCCATCGTCGTGGCGAGCTTGCTGCTGTTTGTCGCGTTTGCCATCATGTTCATCGACCGCGAGCGCGACTTGCGCTCTCGCTGGAAGCGCGCCTGCGAAGATTGGAAAGACGCCTGCCAAAAATAGCGGCAGGATGTGACAGGGGGGGGCAGTCCCTTTGTCAGATAGATCGATAATGGGGAGGGGACGGCCATCTCGGCCGCCCCTTTTTGTTTAGTGGTCTGGTGGTGACGATACCAGTTGTTGAAACGCTTTAACACTTTTGATGTTCTCGCGTGTTTTTTTGTTTCAAAAGCGTTAGGAGGGGCTTATAGTGCGGGGCGTAACGGGTGCCCCGCGCACGATAGGAGGCTATCAATGGCTAATCGTTTCGTTCTCAACACCATCTCTTATCATGGTTCCGGCGCCATCAAGGAGATCCCCGGCGAGCTCCAGCGTCGCGGCTACAAGAAGATCTTCGTCTGCTCCGACCCCGATCTGGTCAAGTTTGGCGTTACCGCTAAGGTGACCGACGAGCTCGACGCTGCCGGCATCGCTTGGAGCCTCTACTCCGAGATCAAGCCCAACCCCACTATCCAGAACGTCAAGGACGGCGTCGAGGCCTTCAAGGCCGCCGAGGCTGACGCTATCGTGACCATTGGTGGTGGCTCCTCCATGGACACCGCTAAGGCTATCGGCATCATTATCAACAACCCCGAGTTCGCCGATGTCCGCAGCCTCGAGGGCGTTGCTCCGACTAAGAACCACGCCGTGTTCACCATCGCTGTGCCGACGACTGCCGGTACCGCCGCCGAGGTGACCATCAACTACGTCATCACCGACCCCGAGAAGGTCCGCAAGTTCGTGTGCGTCGACACCAACGACGCCCCCGAGGTCGCCGTCGTCGACCCCGATATGATGGCCTCCATGCCCGCCGGCCTGACCGCCTCCACCGGCATGGACGCTCTGACCCACGCCATCGAGGGCTACACCACCAAGGGTGCTTGGGAGCTCTCCGACATGTTCCACTTTGAGGCTATTAAGCTGATCAGCGAGAACCTGCGCGACTCCGTCGCCGAGGCCAAGTCCGGCCAGCCCGGCTCCGGCCGTGAGGGCATGGCTCTTGGCCAGTATGTCGCCGGCATGGGCTTCTCCAATGTTGGCCTGGGCATCGACCACGCCATGGCTCATACCCTGTCTGCTCACTACGACACCCCGCACGGCGTCGCTTGCGCCATGCTGCTGCCGATCGCCATGGAGTTCAACAAGCCGGTTTGCGCCGAGCGCCTGGCCAAGGTCGCCGTCGCCATGGGCGTTGACACCACGGGCATGAGCACCGACGAGGCCGCCGACGCCGCTATCGCCGCTGTCAAGCAGCTTTCCGCCGACGTGAACATCCCGCACGTCTGCGAGGCCATGAAGGCCGACGAGATCGAGGTCCTGGCCAAGGACGCCATGGCCGACGCCTGCTTCCCGGGTAATCCGCGCGAGGCGACGCTCGACGACGTCATCGAGCTCTTCAAGAAGATCTGCCCGGCTGCCTAGCCTAGTTTGGTGTTCTTTCGCCTGTGGGCGTATGGACTTTTGGCTTGCCGCTGGCCCCGCCGTGCTACGCACGGCGGGGCTTTTTGTGCTGCGTCGATGCCCCGAGACGGGCAAAACCAAGGCATGCTGCCCGCTGCGGATAGGTGGTGCACTTCCCAGCGTGCATTTTTGGGAGTATTCAGCAAGCTCTTAAAAATGCATAACGTTTTGAATGACCCGTAGTGGCCCGCAGGCGCCCATCGACAGCCATTGTGGGCGGGCTATCGATGAGTGGAGGGGGTTGTTACTGAGTTTCTGCTTTGCAACGACCTGCAACACTGCTGTAACCGCGTCGTTTTGTCGTTCGCGATGGGGTCGTTGGGGCCCACGGTGCTGAATACTCCGTTTTTTGCACGGCCCAAGGTGGGGTACCCTGAGACGAAGCAAAAAGAGTCCTCATTTCTATGCAGATACCGATAGGATTTATGCAAGATTGGGATTGTAAGCCGTGCGCGTGCGCAAAATCGGCGTGAGGACGTCTAGAGGTGGCTCGGCTCCCAGAGCCTTGCGCGTGCAGAACGGTTAAAATCGGGATTCGGTCTTAGTTTTGCTTGGAAGGATGCACATGGCTTCTGTAATCGATGCTTCTCTAGAGGAGACGCTCTCCTATATCGCGGGACAGCTTAAGACGCTGACTTCTATTGCTTCGCCTACGGGCTATACCCGTGCGGCGACTGATTATCTGATGGAGACCCTGCGCGATATGGGGTTTGGGCCTGAACGTTCTAATAAGGGCAACGTGCTCGTTGAGCTTGGTGGCGAGGGTGAGCCGCTTGTGTTGGCGAGCCATGTCGACACCCTGGGCGCCATGGTG
The DNA here is from genome assembly GCA_902472315.1 of uncultured Collinsella sp. Lineage (GTDB taxonomy): Bacteria > Actinomycetota > Coriobacteriia > Coriobacteriales > Coriobacteriaceae > Collinsella. The sequence goes on along the minus strand of CABRNM010000009.1, from coordinate 18,497 downwards.
CGCTCCATCAAGGACAATGGCCGCCTGCGTCCCACGACGCTCGGCGGGCATCAGTGGTCTACGGCCGATGGCGAGAACTGCACCGTCTACACGCGTGACGGCAATGTGTACACGGGTGTGGTCCTCAATACCGAGCCCTCGGCGCACGTGGCCGACGAGCCGGTCAAGACCGTCGAGAAGAACATGGAAATCCTGCTCGACGAGAACGTCGACAGCAAGGACGACGTGCTTGAGCTGGGCGTTCAGACCGGCGACATCATCGCTATGGATCCGCGTACCACGGTGACGGAGAGCGGCTACATCAAGAGCCGCTTCCTGGATGACAAACTGTCGGCGTCGATTCTGCTGGGTCTGGCCCGTGCCGTTGCTGACGGCGAGGTGACGCTTTCGCGCAAGGTGTCGCTGCTCTTTACCGTGTACGAGGAGGTCGGCCACGGCGGCGCCTTCGTGCCGGCCGACACGCGCGAGATGATCAGCGTTGACATGGGCTGCGTGGGCGACGACCTGGGCTGCACCGAGCGCATGGTGTCGATCTGCGCCAAGGATTCGGGTGGCCCCTATAACTACGATCTGGTGACCACGCTGTCCAATATCGCGCGCGAGCTCGAGCTTGATTACGCCATCGACGTGTACCCGCATTACGGCTCGGACGTTGAGGCCACGCTGTCTGCCGGCTACGACATCCGTCACGGCCTGATCGGCCCCGGTGTGTACGCGAGCCACAACTACGAGCGCAGCCACATCGACGGCGTGCGCAACACCTACGAGCTCGTCCGCGCCTACGTGCAGCGCTAGGGGAGCAGCTTGCGACTCGGCTGACCAATCGCTAAGGCCCGATTTCTCGGGCCTTTTTTCGCTTTAGGATGTTTAGTATTATGATGTATGTAATCTATTAACTAAACGTGTAAATTACTTAACGAGGTGATGCGGTGTATGGATACGTCTGAGTACTTGTCTATGGGTGATGCTGCCCGCCTGTTGGGCGTTACGAAAGCCCGCATATCTCAACTTGCCGCATCGGGAACGCTCGCGTGCGATATTGTGGGCGGACGGAAGATGGTTGAGTATGATTCTGCGATCGCCTATCAAAAGGTCCGCAAACGTGGACGCCGTCCTGCGGCCGATGTGGGACGCAAGTTTACGCTGATGTCGGCCGACCATGAGGTCGCGCATGTCTCATTTGATCCGACGCGCGAGTTTCCCTTCGAAATCGCCGAGGTCCTCGATGCACAGAGGATGCCGTTTGGCACGTGCTCGAGCTCTTCTCCAACGGTGAATAAACGGGAGCTCAACGTGTGGTGGAGCCATCGGTCGGTGCCTGACGTCCGCCCCGGGCTCGTCTCGCGCTATCGTGAACTGGGAATTGCCAGTGGTATCGAGGTGCCGGTTCGGTGCCTGGGCCTATCGCTTTCGGATTGTTATTGGCTGCGGCCGGCCGATTGCGACGAACTCAAATGGCAAAACATCAATTACTTTGAGAACGAATTTGAGCGATCGGCGCCCGAAGAGCGTTCGGGTTGGCTGGAAGGCATCGGTCTTAAAAATCCGGATAACACGTCCGAGGGCGAGCTCCCTAAATCGTGGATGATCCGAAACGGCATTCGCGTTTTGGCTAAAGGGTGCGGGATGGACGATCAGCGTCCCTTTAACGAGGCGGTTGCAACGGCTCTGCATCGTCGCTTGCTGTCGGAGGGCGAGTTTGTTCCTTATACGGTTGAGCGGATGTTCGATGGTCCTGTGTGTCTGTGCGACGACTTTCTAGACGGCCGCGAGGAATATGTTCCGGCTGTTTACGTTAAGAACGCCCTTGGCGGCCAGCGAGGAAGCTCGACGTACGACCGGTACTGCCGCTACCTCGGCAAGCATGGTGTCGATGAGGCCGCTGTGAGAAGGTCTATGTCGCAGATGATTGTCTGCGATGCCCTTTTGGCCAACAGCGACCGCCATTGGCGAAACTTCGGCATCATCCGCAATGTCGATACCCTGGAGATAAGGCCTGCTCCGCTGTTCGATAGCGGCAATTGCCTGTGGTACAACGTACCAACTGCCGTGCTCGCAGCTGGGGAGTTTGGGTTTTCCGCTAAGCCGTTTGGGCCCGACCCTTCCGTCCAGCTGGCGCTTGCGGACTCGCTCGATTGGTTCGATCCATCGCGGCTCAACGGATTTGTTGATGAGGCGATCGAGATTCTTTCGCAGAGCGAATGGGCGACGGCGGAGGGTCGACTCGAGGCCATTTGCCGCGGCCTCGAGCGTCGCGTAATCGAGGTTAGTGCCGCTGTTGAGGTGCTTCGACACGTGCAGCGATAAACCTGCGGCTACTTAAGTGCGCCGGTCACCGTGCCGCCGCCCAGGACGATGTCGCCGCGATAGACTACAACGGCCTGGCCGGGGGCGATGGCTCGTTGCGGCTCGTCAAAAGTTAGCAGCATTTGCCCATCTTCGCCACGTGTAAGGGTTGCTGCCTGGTCCTTTTGACGGTAACGGTACTTGGCGCCCACGTGAATGCCGCCGGCATCGAGCTCTGCCTCCATGCGGTCGGCAGGGGCGCTCCAGATCCAGTCGTTGGCCGTGAGCGCTGTGGCCGTCAGGTCCACGGCCTCGCCCAGGTGCACAATGTTGTTGGCGGCATCGACGCCCGTTACGTACACGGGATGCGCCATCGCGACGCCCAAGCCCTTGCGCTGGCCGATGGTATAGCGCAGCGCGCCGTTGTGACGCCCGACCACGCTGCCGTCGCGCCACACAATGTCGCCTGGCTCGGCGGCATGTCCGCAGCGGCGCTCGATATAGCCCGCGTAGTCGCCGTCCGCGATAAAGCAGATATCTTCGCTCTCGGCCTTCTTGGCGTTGATGAAGCCCTGCTCGGCGGCAATGCGGCGCACGTCGCGCTCTTTGTCCAGCCCGGCCAGCGGAAAGATCGTGCGTGCCAGGCGCTCTTGCGTGAGCGAATACAAAAAGTAACTCTGGTCCTTCTTGGGGTCCTCGCCGCGGTTCAGCTGCCAGGTGCCGTCGGCCGCTTGGCTCGTTTTGGCGTAGTGACCTGTGGCGATGTAGTCGCAGCCCATATTGAGTGCCGCATCGAGCAGTGCCCCAAACTTAATATGGCGGTTGCAGATGATGCACGGGTTGGGCGTCAGTCCCTCCTGATAGGCAGTCACGAAGCGCTCGATAACGTTACGGTCGAAGGTCTGCTGCAGGTCGAGCACATGGTGGGGTATCCCCAGGCGCTCGGCGACGGCCTTTGCATCGGCGATGTCGCGGTCGACCTTATTCATGCCCGTGACGGGATCGGGCGCGGGACAGGTGAGGCGCATGGTGGCGCCGACGCATTCGTAGCCCTGGCTTTTGAGCAGGTACGCAGTCACGCTGGAATCGACGCCGCCGCTCATGGCGACGAGCACGCGCTTGTTGTGCATGGGGAGGTTCTCCTTGGTGGCATGTGGCCAAAAAAGAAAAGCGGCGCGGGAGGCTGGTTCCGCGCCGCAGACATTGTAACAAGTTCGGACGTCTCGTGGGACACCCTGATGGGATGGGCTCAGACTGCCGGGAGAGAGGAGACCGGTTCGCCCTGGGCTCAACCTATGGGCGACGGGCCCTAGTCCTGGAAGAGCGCCGTGGACAGGTAGCGCTCGCCGGTGTCGGCGAGCAGCGCCACGATGGTCTTGCCCTCGTTCTCGGGGCGCTTGGCCAGCTGCAGCGCAGCCCACACGGCGGCGCCGGACGAAATGCCCACGAGCACGCCCTCCTTGTGGCCCACGGCGCGGCCGGTGGAAAAGGCGTCGTCGTTCTCGACGGGGATGATCTCGTCGTAGACCTGGGTGTCGAGGACGTCGGGCACAAAGCCGGCGCCGATACCCTGGATCTTGTGCGGGCCGGCCTGGCCCTTGGAGAGCACCGGGGAGGTGGCGGGCTCGACGGCGACGACCTGAATCTCGGGGTTCTGCTCCTTGAGGAACTCGCCCACGCCGGTCACGGTGCCGCCGGTGCCAACGCCAGCGACGAAGATATCGACCTCGCCGTCGGTGTCATCCCAGATCTCGGGGCCGGTCGTGGCCTTGTGGATGGCGGGGTTGGCGGGGTTCACAAACTGGCCGGCGATAATGCTGTTGGGCGTCTCCTTCTGCAGCTCCTCGGCCTTGGCGATGGCACCCTTCATGCCCTTGGAGCCGTCGGTGAGCACGAGCTGTGCGCCGTATGCCTGCATAAGTTTGCGGCGCTCGACGGACATGGTCTCGGGCATGGTGATGATCACCTTGTAGCCGCGAGCCGCCGCCACTGAGGCGATGCCGACGCCGGTGTTGCCGCTCGTGGGCTCGATGATGGTGTAGTCGCCGCCGCGCACGAGCTTGCCGGCCTTCTCGGCCTCGTCGATCATGTTCTTGGCGACGCGGTCTTTGACGGAGCCGGCGGGGTTGAAGTATTCCAGCTTGACGAGTACGCGGGCCTTGAGGTCCTCATCGGCCTCAAAGTGAGTGAGCTCCAGAAGCGGGGTGTGGCCGATAAGCTGATCGATGGACGTGTAAACATTGCTCATGGTGAACCTCCAAAGTGTTCAAATGACTGGATACCGTGTGGTTTTACGGTGTGTGTAACAGCGAAACCCACAAACCTTATAGGTTGTTCGTTTTGCTGTTGGCAAGCATAGTAGACAGTAAAGCCTAGTAACGCAATAGGAAATAGAAGATTATTACGAGTCGATTAACCAGCTTGACGGGAATAGGTATTTTCAAAACCAATTTTTCGGCTAGAATTTCTACGAATTAAAAGACCGAAAGGCAGCAATATATATGTTGGTTTCCACAAAGGGCAGATATGCCCTGCGCGTTATGGTCGACCTGGCCGAGCACCAGGCGGCTGGCCGCATTCCCCTCAAAGAGATCGCCGCGCGCCAGGGGATTTCGGAGAAATATCTGGAGAACATTTTGGCCACGCTCGTCCGCGCCAATATGCTCTCGGGCATGCGCGGCAAGGGCGGCGGTTACGTGCTCACGCGCCCGCCCGAGCAGTATACGGTGGGCGAGATCTTGCGCCTGACCGAGGGCAGCCTGGCGCCGGTCGCATGCCTGGACGGCGACTGCAAGGGCTGTTCGCGTTCGGATGAGTGCCCAACGCTCGACGTGTGGAAGAATCTGGACAAGCTCATCAATGACTACCTCGACGGCGTGACGCTCGATGCACTCGTCACCCCCAACGAGGGCTACGACTACGTCATCTAGCTCCACCTGCCATTTGGGGACGGGGCAGAAATGGTAGATTTTCTTGCCCTCTGAGGCTTGACAAATGACAAGGCCGTCCATCGTTGCGATGGACGGCCTTCTTTTGGCGTGTTGTGGCGGTCCGTATCCGGTCGCTTTAGTTCCTGGCGATGCTGTCGAGAATGCTGCGCATGATGGATACCAGGATGCTGCCCATAAAGGCCGATCCAAAGCCGGCAATGGAGATACCCGCTCCCAGCAGATTGACCGACAGGTAGCTGGCCAGCTCGAGCATAAAGCTGTTGACTACGAGCTGAAAAATACCAAGCGTGATAATAGTGAGCGGCAGCGAGATGACCGTCAGGAACGGCTTGACGAGCGAGTCGACGATGTTGAGGAACAGTCCCACGAAGGCAAAGCAGACCCAAGCGTCGGCCATGCCGAAGGGCTGAATGCCGGGGACGAGAAACGTTGCGATCGCGATGGCGATTGAGGTCAAAAGCCAGTTGAGCAAAAAGCGCATGGTGGGAATCCTTTCTTGCGCATGGCGTGGGGAGGGGGCGTGAGGGGCGCACATCTTTGCAACTCGGGTAGATGCGCGGGCACGGCCCTGTTTGGGCACCCATTGTTCCAGATATTCGTGGAGCTTGCGTGCGCATTCGGTTTCAAAACGGCGTTCGTCCTAAAAAACGTGCCGCTGGCAGAGAGTCTTGTCGCTTTAGTTTGGTGGTGTGCTAAACTGCTACGGGCAAAAGCCACAGGCGTTGCCCTATTGCATATTACGGGTGAACGATGCCCGATGTCAGTATCAACTTCGATGCCTTTTGGCGGGTTTGGCGGTGATCGATGAATATCGAGAACATGTTTGACAAGCCTGATGTCAAGCAGCTCGTCCACGCATTTAGCCTTTTGGACGACGAGAAAGATATCCAAGCGTTTTTGACCGATATCTGCACGCCGCGTGAGATTTGCGATCTATCGCAGCGTCTGCAGGTCGCGCATTACCTGGACGAGGGCGAGCCCTATGTCGAGGTTCAGGCGCGTACCGGCGCTTCGTCCACCACGGTGAGCCGTGTATCCAAGGCGCTCAACGGCGAGTACGGTGGCTATCGCAAGATCCTCATCAAGCTGGAGGATGGCGAGTAGGCCAGCGGCAAAAATGAATTGTACAAAACCGCTCCTCCGGGGGCGGTTTTTTGATCCCTTGGGGACGGAGGAAAACGGATCACCGGGTTAGACTGACCTCCTCGATGATCCGTTTTCCTCCGTCCCCAAGGGATCAAATCTGTTGGCGTGGGGCAAATCTGTCCGTTTGGGCGGGTAGGATGGATACATTGATTATTGCGAACAGTTTGAGCGGAGGACCATGCCTGTTCGAATCTATACCACCAATGCCGGCACGGATTTGAGCGATGCCGAGTCGGCACTGCTTACCGACCTTATTGCCCGCCACGGGCGTGCCGTGTTGCTGGCGCCAACGTTTGCCGAGCTCGACCTGTGCCGTCATGATGCGGCGGAAGCCGGGATTTCGCTGGGTATCGACTACAAGACGCCTACATCGTGGCTTCGCTCGCTTTGGGAGCTTTTGGGCGACGGGCGCGGTTTCGTCGACAACCTGCAGCGCCAGATGCTGTTCTCGGACATGGTCACGCGTCTCGACGATGCCGATTTGCAGCCGCTTTCGCGCAGCCAGGGCACGGTGCGCATGCTTGCGCGCATGGCCCGCGACGTGTTGCCGGGCGTTGCGGGGACGGGTGCCGAACGATGCCGTGGCGACAACTGCCAGCCTGAGCCAAAAAGCGATGCCGAGGCTCGTGTGTTCGAGCTTTTGCGTGCCTACGCGGGTGGTTTGGACCGTCGAGATATGGTCGAGCCCTGCGAGGCGGCTGACATTATGGCCGGTGCCCTGGCCGATAACCTGCCGGCGTGCACCCGCGCCGTATGCGTGCGCGGTATCACGTCGTTTACGCACGGTCTGCTCGAGCTGCTGTCTGCCGTGGCGAACAACGGGGGAGAGGTCGTCGTGCTGCTTGCCCGCGAGCAGGCGGCGATGCGCGAGGAGCTTGCCGCGGCATTTGATGCCCGCGGTTTGCTGTTTGAGGCCGCGCCGCTGGAGGAGGACGCCGTCGCGTCTGATGCCGCTTGCAGGACCGCCGCTCAGCCTGCCTTTATTGAGGTCGCTGGTCCCCATGCCCGTGCTCATGTCTATGCGGACGCAATTGATGATTTGGTAAAAGCGTGCCAGGGTTCCGAGGTCGACGGCGCCGCAACGCCCGCCGACCCCGCGCGCGTGCTCGTTGTTTCTGCCCGGGCACCCCAGCTGTTCGGTGAGCTCGCCTCTCGTCTGGCGGCTCGTCATATTGCTGCCGAGACAGTTGAGTTCACGGCGTTTTCCCAATCCATTGCGGGCAGGCAGCTTGCGGCGCTTGCCGGCCTGATCGAGCGCATGAAGGCCGCCGATGAGGGCATGGCGTCAAAGACCGAGTGGTGGCCCGCGCCGGAGCTTACCGACTGGATCTACAGTCCGCTTTCGGGCGCTGATGCCGTCAATGCCCGTACCTTCGATAAGAATATGCGTCTCTCGCGCAGCAAGACTACCGCGGGCGTTAAGAGTCTGCTGCAGAGCGTCCAGGGCCAGGTGAGGGGCGCGCGCAAGGCGGCGAGCGACGAGAACTGGTTTAAGAACGTGCCGTGTGTGGTTTCGGACGTGTTCCAGGCGCTGTGGCGTGACAAGCCCGTGACGGCGCTCAAGGCCATGCTTGCCGTTGCCGAGGCGTTGCCCGATCGTTCGCTGGGCAGCTTAGATGGCCAAGCCCGTCGCCAGGCGGAGGTGGCCCTGCTGCGCCACGCCATCGACATCCTTATGAATGGCGCCCGCGCGCTCGACGTGTCGCAGGCCGCGACCGTGCCCGTGCTCGATGGCATTCGCACCAAGGTGGACAAGCGTAGCACCGCCTACGATTACGAGACCTACGAGGTTGACCGTGCGCCACGTGCTCAGGTTCGTTTTGCTTCGCTTGCCGATGCGGCAGCTCTGCGCCCCGGCAGCTACGATGCCGTGCTGTTTGCCGATGTCGATCTGGACAGCTATCCGCTCTCGCACGAGGAGGGGCCGCTGGCCACGCTGACGGCGAGCCTTGGTCGCGAGGGCGTGACGCTTGAGCCCGCGGCCTTGCTGCGCGCGCGCTTTGGCCACGCGATGCAGGCGTCACGCGGCCCGGTTACGCTCGCCCGTGTGACCCACGATCGCCAGGCGCGCGAGTGCTATCCGGCTGCCGTGTGGACCGAGTTGCGGGCGCATGCCGAGGCTGACGGCGCTAAGATCGCTGACGACGCTAAGACCGCTGGTGACGCTAAAGCCGCTGGCGCCGACAAGGCGAAGTGCGTGGGTGAGGGTGATATCGTAAAGGACTTCGATCCCGCGGCAGGCGAAGGTCTCAAGCGCGAGCGCGTGACCTGTGAAGCCCCTCAGCATCTGAGTGCCGAGGCCGTGCCGTATTTGGTCCTGCGTCGTCGCGATGGCGAGGGCGAGGACGCGCCGCTCGTGCCGCGCCTGACGTCCGCCTCGCAGATCGAGGCCTATTCCACCTGCCCGCTGTGCTGGTTCGTCTCGTATCGCGTCAAACCTCAGTCCATCGATGCGGGCTTTGGCAACATGGAGAAGGGCAACTTTGTCCATGACGTGCTGGAGCACTTGCATGCACGTCTTTCGCAGGAGGGCATGGAGCGCGTGACGCCCATGAATCTGCCGCGCGCGAAGGAGCTGCTGCACGAGGTCTTTGCCGAGACCCTGGCCGAGCACGCCGGCAAGCGCGGTACCGAGGGCCCGCTGGTGCCGCTCTCTCCAGTGGAGGAGCGCCAGGCGGCCGAGATCTTGCCGCAACTGGAGGGCGTGCTCGCCTACGAGTCCGAGGCGCTCGCGCCCTTCGCGCCGCGCTACCTGGAGTTTGCGTTCAACGAGCTCCAGGTCGAGTATGCCGGTTGGCCGCTCGGTGGGCGCATCGACCGCGTTGACGTGGATGCCGAGAATCGCGCCGTGGTAATCGACTACAAGCATCGTTCGGGTGTCGAGGAGTTTAAGCTCGCCGACCCCACGGTGCGCGACGAGGAGTCGGGCGAGGCCCCCATCGACGACCCGCGCTGGCTGCCGCCCCATACCCAGACACTCATCTACGCCCAGGCCATGCGTCGGGCGCTGGGCCTAGATACCCGTGCTGCGCTCTATTTTTCGACCAAGGGCGGCAAGCCCGCGCTGCGTGGTGCCGCAAGTGCCGAGTTGCTCGAGGAAGAGCGCGGCGACGGTCGCATCCCGGGCCTCAAGAAGGGCTTTCCGGGCGAGGGCGGCAACATGGACTTCGATGCGCTGCTCGACCGCGTGGAGGCCGGCATTGCCGAGCGCCTGCGCGAGCTCGAGGCGGGCGACGTCGCCGCTGTCGATCCGACGTCGGCGCAGGCCGCGCATGCGCGCTGCTCGTATAACCACGAAGGAACGTTTGTAAGGAGGGACGTGTAGACCATGGATCTTTCGACTTTGATGCCGCAACAGCTGCAAGTCGTCAAAACGCTCGACCGTCCGCTGTTTGTCTCGGCAGGTGCCGGCTCGGGCAAGACCTTTACCCTCACGCGCCGCATCGTCTATGCGCTCTCGCCCGAATCCGGTCCGTTTGTCGAGCATCTGGACCAGGTGCTCGCCATTACCTTTACCAAAGACGCCGCGGCCGAGATCCGCGACCGCGTGCGCCGTGCGCTTATCGACGAGGGGATGGACGAAGAGGCCCTGACGGTCGATGACGCTTGGATCTCGACCATTCACGGCATGTGTTCGCGCATTCTGCGCGCGCATGCGTTGGAGCTGGGCATCGATCCCGAGTTCACGGTGCTCACCGATACCGACGAGCTTATGGATCAGGCTGTCGAGCATGTGCTGGGGCGCGCGACGGCGCCCGATGCCGCGCCCGAGCTCGCCACTTCGCTTAAGGCCCTCTACGCCTGGTATCCCATGGCGGGCGAGGGCGGGACGTTTGGCGCCGGTACCACCATCAAAGGCCTGGTGCGCGACTTGCTGGAGCTATCGAGCCAGCTTCCGGGCGGCATGGACGATGTGTGCGTGGCGCGCGGCCAGGCCGACACCTCGGCGCTTGCCGATGCCTATCGTGCGGCGCTGGGCGCAAGCAAGGCCACGACCGAGAAAGCGCAGGTGGCACTCGACGCCATCGACGCGTTTGAGGCGAGCGGCAAAACCATGGAGGATGCGGCGCGACTCATGATGTCGTGCAGTATGCCTCGGGCGAGCAAGGCGTTTCCTAAGGAGCAGGTGGAGCTACTCAAGGCCGAGGCCGCCGATGCGTTTATCAATATCGTGCTTGCCTGCGGCGGCCCGGCGCTCGATGCGCTGGTGGGGCTTGCCCGTGCCGTAGAGGCGGAGTACCGTGCGCTCAAGGCCGACCAGTCCGCGCTCGATAACAACGACCTGCTGCGCATGGCATACGAGGCGCTGCGCGACTATCCGGCTATTCGAGCTGCCTATGAGGGCCGCTTTAAGATGGTCATGATCGATGAGTTCCAGGATACCGATCAGATGCAGGTCGATTTGATCCGTTACCTGACGGGCGCGGGGGAGCGCGCGCTGTGCACCGTGGGCGATGCGCAGCAGTCGATCTACCGCTTCCGTGGCGCCGAGGTTGAGGTGTTTCGCCGCCAGGAGCGCAAGGTGGGCTCCTCTGCTGCTCCCGAGACGACTGTCGCATCCGATGCCCCCGCCGGCGAGCTCGTCAAACTCGTGCGCAACTTCCGCAGCCACGACGAGGTGCTGCGCTACGTGGCGCGCGTCTTTGACGGCGACACCGGTGGTTTGATGCAGGGGTTCTTGGATCTTGAACCGAGCGACAAACGCAAGGACAAGCTCAAGGCAAAGGCTTCGCGCCGCCAGGCGCTGTTCGTTGCCGGTGGTAGCACGCAGGAGCGAACGCAGGCGAAAGCTCGTGCGATTGCGGAGCGGTTCCAAGCGCTCGTCAAAGCGGGGCAGCCCCAGGGCGATATGGTGTTGCTGCTGGGTCGCATGACCAATGCCGACGTCTACGCACAGGCCTTCCGCGACCAGGGGCTCGACTGCGTGATCGCGGGCGGCTCAGTCTTTGCCCAGGCAGCCGAGGTGCAGACGGTGCGTGCCCTGGTCTGCGCGCTCGCCAATCCGGCCGATACGGCCCAAGGTCTTATGCCGTTGCTGGCCTCGCCGATGTTTGCACTCGGCGCCCAGGAGTTCCTGGCGCTGGCGACCAAACTCGACGAGCAGACGGGCGAGACGTCGCGTCGCAACATCGATGCGGGCATCATGAGCGATTCCGATGTGCCGGGCTTGCAGGGCTTGCCGCTCGTAACGCGCGCCCGCGAGGTGCTGCGCTACGCGCTTCGTCGCGTGGGACGCGATTCGTTCGCCGCCATCGCGCGCGACGTGGTCAATGCCTCCGGCTGGTTCGTGCGTCTGGCGCAGCGCGGCCCCGAGGGCAAGGCCATTGCCGCCAACGTGCTCAAGGCGCTCGACGCTGTGGCCGAGGCAGAGGCCGAGTTCGGCAACTCGCCGCGCTCCATCGCGCTCGCCTTCGACCGCTTCTTGGCGGGCAAGGAGGCCCCGGGCGCCCTCAACGAGGAGGGCGACGGCGCGGTGCGCATCATGACGGTGCACGCCTCCAAAGGTCTGGAATATCCGGTCGTGGCGGTCGCGGAGTGCTTTGGCGTGCGTAAGTCCTCGGGTGCGGCGCAGATGGGTCGCGTCGAGGGTGGAGCGCAGGTCGTGGCACTGCCGGCACGCTTCGACGGCGTTAAGCTCGCCGACGGAACCTTTGTGAAGGGCGACGACGTTAAAAAGCAGTTTGAGCATGCGTTTAAGGGCAAGGGCACGTCGCTGTGGTTGCCGCCGGAGCTCATGGAGGACGTCTGTGCGACGGGTTCTCCCGCCGAGGCATTTGCTCGCTTGCGCAACGACGACCTTCAGCTTTCGCTCGAAGAGCGGGCTCGTTTGCTCTATGTCGCCATGACGCGTGCGCGCGAGCTGGTGATCTTGGCGATGGATGCCGGCGTGAGCCGTGGCAAGGTGACGGCGCCGACCTTCGACGTCGAGACCGATCTGACCTACGACGTGCTGCGCCGTATTTTGCCGACCGACGCTCTGGACATGCCGCAGCTCGATGCCGACCGCCTGGTGTTCGACAACTCCCAGCCGGGCGACTACGAGCTCATCACGCTGGCGAACTTTACCTTTGGCGAGCAGGCGTTTGAGGCCAACGCTTCACTGGATGCCGAGGGCAGGCTTGTCCGCGGCGATGCGGAGCCGGAGGGCGCCGGTGCAGATGCCCGCGCCGCTGTTCCCGGCCCTGCCGACCCCGAGCCCGATGCGTTTGAACTCGTGTATCCCCAGGCAGTGGGCGTGCGCATGGGCATCTGTCCGTATCCGATGCGTGACTCGTATAGCTACTCGTCAATCGCCGCGGCACTCCATGCCGAGACGGAAGACCGTGCCGCCGAGGCTCGTGTTCCCATGGACGAGGCAGGCGATGATGCGGAGTCGGATGGCTCGGAGATGACGGATGCAGACGTGGCCGCCGTTGAGCCCGCCGGCAACCCCATGGCGCTGGGCTCGGCGTTCCATGCCGCCTGCCAGTGGCTGATCGAGATGGGTGCCGATGCGCTGCCTGCTGAGCGTGCCGATGCGCTGGCGCGCCTGTGGTGCCTGACGCCGGAGCAGCGCCAGCGCTTCGACGTTGCCCTGGACCGCTGGCTCAAGTCGGCTGTTCGTGCCGACCTGCTCGCGTGGCCGTGCGTTCGCGCCGAGGTGCCGTTCTTTTCACTGGGCTGCGAGGACGAGGACATCGCTCGCTACGGTGCTTATGCCGAGGGCGCCATCGACGCTTTGGCGACGAACCCGGCGGATTCGTCATGCGCGCTGGTCATCGACTACAAGACGGGCGGCACGCCGGACGAGACGTCGGAACAGCTGCAGGAGAAGCACGCCCTGCAGGCGCGCGTCTACGCTGATGTTCTGCGCAAGGCGGGCTTTGAGGCTGTGACCGTCAAGTTCGTCCGCGTGGAGCAGCCGGATCCAACCATCTTCGTCGAACCCGCCGAACCTCAAGTGGTCACCTACAACCTCTAGCCCTCAGATAACTTGCGGTGGAATAGTTCCTGTATTGCGGCTCAGGTGGCCTAAGCGGGAACTATTTCACCGCAACTGCAAGAGGAGCCGTGTTGGTTTGGCTAGGTTCGGGTGCCGTCCGCGCCGTGCGGTAGAATCGTAACCCTAAGATCACGAACCCGCATCGGAGCTCATTACATGGCATTTGTCCATCTGCACAATCACACTGTTTTCTCCATGCTCGACGGCGCAACCCGTATTCAGGATATGGTCAACCGCGCCGTAGAGCTTGGCATGCCCGCCGTGGCCATTACCGACCACGGCTACATGTACGGCGTGCCCGACCTGGCGCTGGCCTGCGACGCCGTTAACCACAACACGCCCGAGTACAAAACCTGGAGCCACGACAAGGCCTTCTTGGAAAAGGACCGCCGCGACGAGCTGGTGGAGCCCGATCCCGAGGAAAACCCGCGCGAGCATGCCCAGTATGTGAAGGACATGGCCATGTGGGACGAGAAGGGCAACATCGACGAGCTCAAGCCGCCTCTGGTCATCAAACCCATCTTTGGCTGCGAGGTCTACTTTACGCCGGACGAGACGCTCGCCCGCGACCACAAGCCCGAGCTCTACCACATGATCCTTCTGGCCAAGGACCAGGAGGGCTACGTCAACCTGATGCAGACGGTCTCCGAGGCCGCTGTGCAGGGCTTTTACTACAAGCCGCGCGTGACGCTCGACAACCTGCGCCGCCACGCCAAGGGCATGATCTGCACCAGCGCCTGCATCGCGGGCATCATCCCCAAATACATCGATCGCGGCGACATGGAAGGCGCCATCAAGTGGGCCGAGACCTTCCGTGACACCTTCGATCCCGGCGACTTTTATATCGAGATCCAGGAACACGGCATCACCACCGACAACGGCCTGACCGACGAGCAGATGGACCGCACGCTCATCGATATTGCCAAGCAGGTGGGCGTCAAGGTCATCGCCACCAACGACTTCCACTACCTGCGCCGCGAGGACGCGCCCGTGCAGGACGTCATCATGTGCATTGGCATGAACGCCAAGGTCGACGACCCCAACCGCATGCGCATGACCGGCTCGGAGTTTTACATGAAGACCGAGGAGGAGATGCGGGCGATGTTCCCGTATTGCCCCGAGGCCTGCGACAACACGCTCGAGATTGCCGACAAGTGCTACGTTGAGCTGGACTGGGACTCCATCATCCTGCCGCGCTTCCCGTTGCTCGATCCCGGCGAGACGCACGAGAGCCAGTTCCGCCGCGAGTGCGAGAAGGGCCTGCGCCAACACTACGGTGACGACTGGGCCACGCGCGAGATCTGTGGCGTCAACATCAAAGAGCGCTTTGAGTACGAATACAAGGTCATCTGCGACAAGGGCTTTGCCGCCTACTTTTTGATCGTCGCCGAGTACGTGCAATGGGCCAAGGACAACGGCATCGGCGTCGGTCCCGGCCGTGGCTCGGCCGCCGGCGCTATCGTCGCCTACGCCATGAACATCACCGCGTTCGACCCGCTCGAGAACGGCCTGATGTTCGAGAGGTTCCTGTCCCCGCAGCGTACCGAGATGCCCGATATCGATATGGACTTCGACGATGAGCGGCGCCTCGAGGTCGTGGAGCACGTTCGCCAGCTCTACGGTCCCGAGAAGGTCACCCACGTCATCACCTACTCGACCATTAAGGCCAAGCAGGCCATCAACGACGCCGCGCGCGTGCTGGACTACCCGGTCTACATGGGCCAGCGCCTGTCCAAGATGGTCTCGAGCGACCCCAAGGTCAAGCTCAAGCAGGTGCTCGAAAAGCAACCCGGCAAAGAGGATCTGTTTAACCCCGACTTTGCCGAGGCCTATAAAAAGGATGACGACGCCCGCCGTATCATCGACACGGCGCTCTCGATCGAGGGCCTCACCCGTGGCGAGGGTGTGCACGCGTGCGCCGTCCTGATCTGCCGCGATCCCGTCAACGAGCATGTGCCCACCAAGCTCGATACCAAGGGCGGCGTCGAGATTACCCAGTACGAGGGCCATACCGTTGCCGACATGGGCCTGCTCAAGATGGACTTCCTGGGCCTGCGCACGCTGACGGTTATCTCCAAGGCTAAGGCAAACATCAAAAAGAATTTCGGCATCGACATCAAAGAGGAAGAGATTCCCTTTGACGACCCCGAGATCTTTAAGCTCATGGGCTCCGGTCACACCGCCGGCGTCTTCCAGGTCGAGTCCGCCGGCATGACGGCCACGATCAAGAATATGAAGCCCACCGAGTACAAGCACGTTGTGGCATTGATCGCTCTATACCGCCCGGGCCCGCTGGGTGCCGGCATGGTTTCGTCCTACATCAACCGTATGAACGGCAAGGAGCCGGCCGTCTCCTACGACGACCGCCTGGACGACATCCTGGGCGAAACCTACGGCACCATGGTCTACCAGGAGCAGGTTATGCTCATCTCCGTTGAGATGTGCGGCTTCTCCAAGGGCGAATCGGACTCGCGTATCCGTAAGCCCGTGGCTAAGAAAAAGATCAAGCTGCTCACGTCGACGGTGCTCCACTGGGAGGATGGCTCGGACGAGACCACCTACGACCACTGGATGAACGGCGCCATCAAGAACAACTACACGCGCGAGGTCGCCCAGAAGATTTGGGACGATGTTCTCGAGTTCGCGTCCTACGCCTTCAACAAGTCGCACTCCGCCGGCTACGCCATTCTGGTTATGCAGACGGCATGGCTTAAGGCGCACTATCCGCACGAGTACATGGCGGCCGTTCTGACGTCCTACACGGGCAAGACCGACAAGATCGTTCACTACGTCTCGGCGTGCCGTCACGACGGCATCCCCGTGCTTTCGCCAGATGTCAACGAGTCCGGCACCGAGTTCACGGCTACCAAGGAAGGCGTGCGCTTTGGCCTGGCCGGCATCCGCGGCGTGGGCACCGGCGTGGCGCAGGCGATTATCGCCGAGCGCGAGGCGGGCGGTCCGTTTAAGACGCTGCACGACTTTGTCGAGCGCGTGGACTCGAGCCAGGCCAACCGTCGCGTGATCGAATCGCTCATCAAGGCAGGCGCCTTTGACTCCACGGGGTATCCGCGTCGCCAGATGATGCACTTTGTGGACAAGAACAACCCCGAGAACATCATCGATGCAGCGGTAAAGCGCCAGAAAGATCGCGCGAGCGGCCAGACGTCGTTCTTCGACATGTTCGGCGACGTTGAGGGCTCGGGCTTTGAGGTGAGCGTGCCCGATCCGGATGGCCAGGAGTGGGACCGTCACCTTAAGCTGAGCCAGGAGAAGGAGGTTCTGGGCATCTATGTCTCGGACCACCCGCTGCGCCCGTTTGAGTATGCGCTCAGTAAGGCGCGCGACTTCTCGTTCTCGCAGATCGATACCGGCTACGAGGTGCAAAACCCCACGGGCGGTACCATCAACCAGGAGATTCCCGAGGGCAAGGCGCTGTGGTGGGCCGGCATGGTCTCGAGCGTGTCCAAGCGCGTGACCAAAAACGGCGATCCCATGGGCATCGTGCAGCTCGAGGACATGGAAGGCGAGGCCACGGTCGTGGTGTTCCCCAAGACCTACAAGGAAGCCGAGGGGTATCTATACGGCGAGGTCGATCCCGAGACCGGTGCACAGCTGTCCGATGCGTTTGTGCGCATTAAGGGCAAGCTCGAGCGCTCGGACCGCGGCGACCAGATCATCGCGCAGGAGATCGTGCCGCTGGAGCTCAACGAGGAGAACAACAAGCCCAAGGTGTTTGAGGTCATGGTGCCCAACAGCCGCTTTAGCCAGGGCAATATGGCGCGTCTTGCCACGGTGCTTACCGCCAACCCGGGCGGCGACCGCGTGGAGATCTTTATCGAGCAGGTGGACGGGCGCGTACTGCGTGCCGAGGTGCCGGCCAAGGTCAACGCACGCTCGATTCCGCTGTTGGCAGAGGCAAAGGCCATCGTGGGTAACCAAGGCCGTGTGACGGTGATCTAAGATGATTTTTCTGGGACGGGGATTAAAAAATCATTTTGGGTGACGTGTGGCGGAAGACCGGTCTTTCTGGGACGGGAATGATTTTTTAATCCCCGTCCCAGAAAAATCATCCGGTGGGTGGATTGGAGGAAGTGATGACGCAGGGGACGTTTGCGCAGGCGCTTCGCAAGGAGGCGGCGCTCAGCAGCACCTTTATGAAGGGGCGTTCGCTCATGCTCAACGGCGCCGTGCTGTCGTTTGAGGACTCCGGCTCGCGCTTCTCCAAAAACGTGAACATCGAGGGTTCGGTGCGCGGCTCGCGCGGCGACCTGTACAAGACGCACGTGGCGCTCGACATGGACGAGCACGAGGTTGTCGACTACGACTGCGATTGCCCGGCCGCCTTCCGCTATTCCGGCATGTGCAAACACGTCATCGCCACGGCGTTGGCGTATCTGGATGCCAGTGGCGCCGAGCCCGTCGAGGGTTTGCGCACGCCGGTCCGCACGTTTACGGCACCGCCCGCACAGTCCAAGCAGCCCGCGCGCCCCGCGCCCACCGCATCTGCGGTCAACCCAAACTTTCCCTTCCCGGCGCCCGTCCCCACGAGCCCGAGCCTCATGAAGGCGCTTTCCGATCTTTCGGACGCGCGCATGGACGAGCTCGCGGCCATGCGTCGCAAGCTCGCCAGCACCATTGACCCCGACGCGCCCAAAGCGGTGCTGGAGCCCTCGTTGGTGCCGTACTACAATCCGCTGTTTGCCGATCGCTTTAACTGGGCGCTTGAGTTTCGCATTCGCTGCGGTTCGGTGTCCTACGTGGTTAAGGATATCGACGGCATGGCCGATGCCTATGTGCGCGGCGGTACGTTCTCCTATGGCAAGAAGCTTACGTTTGTCCATGTGCCCGAGGCTTTCGATGACGTGTCGACAAAGCTGCTCGACTTTATCGCAATGACGGTCGCCTACCTAGGCGATATTACGAGCTCGCGCTCGGCATCGTATGACTTTGCCCGCAGCGGTTTTGTCGCCGAGCGTCAGTTTCCGGTATCCGAGTATTCCGTCGTGTCCGTGCTGGACCTGCTGCGCGGCAGGACCATGTCCTTTGAGCCTGCTTGGTCGCGGGGGACGACGACGCATCGCGCCTACGAGGTGGCAGTCGAGCCGTCGCCGCAGGGGGAGGGCGAGGTCCCG
>CABRNM010000008.1 GCA_902472315.1 uncultured Collinsella sp. | reverse complement strand
CTCTTCCGATCTGGACTCGTTCGGCCAGACGCGCCGCCGCTATTTGTAATCCCTTTTCCTCCGTCTCCTTCGGGTCACATGATCTGCTGGGGACGGAGGAAACCGGATCGTTCGTAGGCCCGTGGCCGCCTTGGAAACCGAATGACGGTACGAGCATCCATTCGGCTTCCAAGGCGGCCACGGACAGAACGGGGCAAACAGAAAAGAGCGACGGACGTCTATTCCCCCGCCACGCTCGCGCGCAGCTTGGCGGCGATGGGCTCGGATGCCAGCAGGAACACGAGCATGACCACGGAGCATGCCAGGCACACAATCCAGGTGCTCGCAAAGGAGCCCGTGGCATCGAACAGCACGCCCGAGACGATGGCGCCCACGGTGCCACCGACCATCTCGAGCGAGGTAATGGTACCCGTGACCTTGCCCAGGTCGGCCATACCAAACTGCTTGGACGCGGCTGGGCAGCGCCGCCAGCATGCAGATAGCCGCGAGCACCAGGAAGGCGGAACGCCAGCCAACGCTCACGATAAGCGAGCTCACGATGGGAGACAGAATAGCGCCGCCAAAGCCCGAGCCCGAAAGTGCGATGGAGATGGCAAGGCCTCGCTTGGCCGTAAACCAGTTGGCGGTCACCAGGCTAATGAGCAGTCGGGTCGAGGCAACGGCAAAGCAGCCCGAAACGGCAAAGAGCACGTAGACCTGCCAAAGCTCGCCCACAAAGCTCATGCCGACAAGCACGGCAGAGGTGGCGATTACAGTGAGGGAGCCCAAAACACGGCCGCTTACTTTATCGGCAACATGGCCAATGACAAGTGAGCCGATAACGCTCACCACGGTAGAGATCGCATTGGAGATGTTGTACTGCGCAAGGGAAATGCCCAGGTCGCTGACGATCAGCGGCTGAAACAGGCTCATGCAGTTGACGAAAATCGTGTAGCACGTGGCCATGATCACAAAGCCGGAGGCCACGACGAGCCAACCAGGGAAGAGCTTACGTTGTTGGGACATACTGTTCCTTTTTTAAAAAAACGAGTAGCAAGGTTGGGTGCTACCGGTGGTCGGCGATGTAGCCCAAAGCGACGGCGGCATAAGCCGCGGCGCCAAGGGGAAGCTCAGCATCGCTAAAACGTGCCTTGGGATGATGCTGAGCAAAATGCTCGTCCGTATCAGTCACGGCAGCGCCCACGGTAAAGTACGCACTCGGGATCTCGCTCGAAATCAACGCGAAGTCCTCGCTCGCCATGGCGTGGAACAGCGGCAGGAAGGCGGCCTTGGGCAGCGCCACACCCACATAGCCAAGCGAAGCCTGAGTCATATCGTCATCGAGTACGAGCGGGGGAACATCCGAGAGCGTCTCGATAGTCGCCGGCGTACGATAGGTCGAGGCAACGCCTTTAACGACCTCCGCGATGCGGGTCTTGAGGTGCTCCATGAGCTCGACGTCGAAGCCACGCAGCGTTCCCTCGAGCACACAAGTGTCGGGGATGACATTTGCGGCCTGACCGCCGGCGAACTTGCCAACGGTAAGCGCGACCTCCTTGGCCGCCGGCACCTCGCGGGAGATGAGCTCCTGAAGCGCCAGATGCACATGGACGCCGGCCGTGATGGGGTCGATGCAGATCTCGGGGCTCGAGCCATGGCCGCCCTTGCCCTGAAGCGTGATGTGAAAACCGTACACGCCCGAGAGCGCCGGGCTGCCGTAGAGCACCAGGCCAAGCGGCGACTGGCTATTGACATGCATGGCAAAGGCGGCCTGGGGACGCGGATTCTGCAGCAGACCGTCGGCAATGGCGGCGCGGGCGCCCTCAAAGGTTTCCTCGCCCGGCTGGAACAGCAACTTAACTGTGGCGTTGGCGTCGACAAGCTCGGACTCGCGGGCCTTGAGCAGGTGGGCGGCACCAAGCAGGGCCGTCGCATGCATATCGTGGCCGCAAGCATGCATGCAGCCGTTGACAGAGGCGAAAGGCTCGCCCGACTCTTCCGCGACGGGCAGTGCGTCCATGTCGCCACGGAGCATGATGACCGTGCCGGCCTGATCGTCCGTGCACATACCGTTGCCCTGGGCCGCCACGGCCGCACCAGCACCAATAAGGCCCACAACACAGGAGCCGTCGACGAGCGTGGCAAACGGGATGCCCATCTCGGTCAGACGTGCCTGGATATACGCAGAGGTTTGCGGAAGGCGATTACCCAACTCGGGCGTCTGATGCAGGTCGTGGCGCCACGCAGCAAGTTTGTCTGCAAAAGCTTGAGCCTCGGCAACAAGACCGTCACCGATAGCGGCTTGCGCTGCCTGGGTGGCCTTGGGCGCTGGTTGCGGTTGAAGATTGGACTGAGCTGGTGCCATAGATGCCCTCCAGTATTATTTGTGCAGCAAACACTTTGATAGTCTAAAGTGCAAGGCATAACTGTAAGGGCGTTACATAAAAAACGCCGCCCCAGGAGGGCGGCGCAACAAGTTGTTTACAATTGCGCTCAATTATTTCGGCGCAAAAAATCGAAATGTGTCTCGCTCAAGATGATCGACAAGAAGATGAGGACGAAGCCGGCGAGCAGACGCGAAGTGAGCGCCTCCCCCATCAGCAGCACCGAAAACAACACACCCGAGGGGGACTCCATCGATAGGAGCAATGAGCCCGTCGAGGCCGGGACGTGCGCCAAGCCGACGTTTTGGATGAGCAGCGCCACGCACGTGCAGCCCACCGAGAGAAAGGCCATCACGCCGATAAAGCTCGGCGTCCACACGGACGCGGGCGCTTGGGTCTCGAACAACAGCGACGAGAGAAGGCTCAAGACGCCATTGCCCACAAACATCCAAAACGTGATGACGTTGATGTCCATCTTTCGGCCGTACTTGGCCGTCACCGACATCTGAATGGCAAAGAAAACCGCACCGCCCAGCGTGATGGCATCACCGATGTTGAACTCGACGCTATCGAGCGCCACCAAGCCAATGCCCGCCAAGCACAGCAGTGCCGCGCCCAGGTTATAGCGGGTGAGTTTTTCGCCGCTCAGAAAATAGCTCGCAAAGGGCACGAGGATGCAGTATGTTCCCGTCAAAAACGCGTTCTTGCCCGCTGTGGTGTGCGCCAGACCGACCGTCTGCAAGGCATAGGCTGCCCACATGAGCGCGCCCATGCTCAGACCGACAATCAGATTGCGAGCGTTAAGGTGGGCGGCGATGCGCTTGCGAAAGATAACAAGCATGACCAGCGCCGCGGGAAGAAAACGAATATAGAGCAGTTCGAACACCGGAATGGTGTCGAGCGCGTCCTTCATAGTGGTAAAGGAGTAGCCCCAGATAATCGCCACCGAAAGCAGTAGAACTTTCCAGAACAACGGCGAACGAGCACCAGCACCACGGGAGGTGCCGCCCGCGCCCAGGTCCTCGCGAGCAACAGGGCTATCGGGCATGTTTTCGATTTCGTTGGCAGCGTATTGGGCCATGGAACATCCTCACACTCAAACTGGGCGTGGTGTCCGCACGCGTATGGCTGCATGCCGCCTCATGGTCAAATAAAAACGGGACGCGCCGGACCCCCGGCACGCCCCGCTACTGTAGCAACAACCAACGTCACACCGCAATTCACCGCACTAAAGCGTCGGCAGAGTAAACCTCAATGTTTCGTCAATGTCACGCTGTTGCACTAAATAAGTTTCGTGCTTTCAAGCTTTTCGATAATCCAGTCGTTGGCTTTGATGACTGGGCGGCGGAAGACGACGCCCAGGGCCAGCGACGGAATCAGATAGCTCGCCAGAATGCCCAGCTCAACCCAGTACTCCATATGGTAGGCGCCAGCCATGGCGGCATGCATGGCGTTGATGCCGTGAGTGAACGGCAGGAACGGATAGATCGCCTGGAACACAGGGCCGGTCATCTCGATGGGGAACGTGCCGCCCGAACCGCCGACCTGCATGACCAACAGCACGACAGCGAGCGCCTTGCCGATATCGCCAAACGAAACCGTAAGCGTGTAGACGATATTGGAGAACACGAGACTCGCGACCCAGCCCGCCAGCACAAACTGCAGTGGGTTGTCGCACTGAATGCCAAAGAACAGGATGTCGCCCGCGCACACGAGCGTTGCCTGCAGCAGAGCCAAACCGCCAAAGAACAGGTAACGACCCAGATAGATCTCGTGCAGGCGTACGGGGATGAGCTCGTTGATAAGCTCATCGTCAACCGAGACCTTCATCATGGCTGCCAGTACGATCGAGCCGACCCAGAGCGACAGAATCGTGTAGAACGGTGCCATGGCCGAACCGTAGTTGCGGATCGGATAGACCGGCTTGCGGTCGAGCGCGACGGGGCCGGAAAGCGACACGGCCAGACCCTCGGGATCATTGCCGATCATCGTCTTGATCGTAGCGAGGTCATCCGACATCAAGGCGCCGTCGAGCTCGTCCTTAAACGCGCTGATCTTGTCCGACGCCTCGCCCAGCTGATCGGAAGCCTTGTTGACCAGCTTTGCAGCCTTGGAGAGGCCCTTTGCCAGCGAACCGGATGCAGCGGTCAGGCCGTCTACGGCGCTATCCAGGTCGCCCGAGATGCCATCAAGCGAGTCCAAAACGCCCGAAATAGTCTTCTTGAGTTCTTTGGCCTTGACCGAAAACGTAGAGTCGTAGTCAATCTTGGCGCCCGAGATACCAGCCTTGGCATCCGCGATTGCCTGATCGACCTCGGCAGGCGATTTGTTAACCTCTGCCATACTCTTCGTGAGCGACGTCGCGATATTCGTCAGCTCATTGGCATTGTTGCGGTACTCCGTCGCGGTTTTATCAAGCTCGGCAGCCGCGTCCTCAAGCCCTGCCTTGAGCTTATCGTTACTCACCTGGTCAGCAAGACTGCGGAGCTCATTCGCCGTGCCATCAATCTCGTCGGCACGTTTATTGAGTGACGCTGCGCCATCGTTGAGCTGAGACACCGTAAGATCGACGTGCTTGTTTGCAGCGTCGAATGCCTTTGCGAGCTCGGTAGAAACGTTATCGAACGAACCTGCGCTCCCATCAATAGCAGCATCGATCGCATCGCTGGCGGACTTGAGCGCTTGCTCGGAATCGGCAATACCGCTCTCAGCATGCTGCATGAGCTGCTTCACCGACTCCTCGGTCGATCCGGACTGCTTGAGCATGCCGCCCGCCGACGTCAGTGAATCGGCCGTGGAGCTTAAAATGCCCGCAAGTGACGTTGCGCTGGCCTGAATGTCCTGCAAGTCCTGGACCGAATCGCCCAGCGTAGAGGACAGATTGGCGATAAAGTTGCTCACCTGGTCGGTGCTCATATAGTCGAGCAGGCTGGACACGGTCTTAAGGCCGATGGTTGTGATGGTCTTGGTAAAGGTCTCGTTGACCTGACTCTGGACGGCGCTCGAACCCTTTTCAGTCACGATCTGCGCGATGGCGTTGGCCTTCTGGTTCTCATAGAACTCGATATCGGCGTGCTTCACCTCGGTCGAGAAAAGCGTCATCATGTCGGCGCTAAACGTTTTAGGGATAACGACGGCAGCGTAGTACGCGCCCGACTTAACGCCCTCAATCGCCTTATCTCGGTCGTTGAGGACGACCCAGTCGAAGTTCTCGTTGCCGCGCAGGGTGGAGGTTACGTTTTCGCCCACGTTGACCTCGACGGGAATCAGATCGCTCTCGTAGCCCTCGTCGGTGTTGACCACGGCAATCTTAAGATTGCCGGTGTTGCCGTACGGATCCCAGCTTCCGGCGATGTTAAACCACGCGTACAGGCACGGCACGATAATGAGACCCATCACAACAACCAAGCCGATCACGGAGCGAGACACATTTTGGACATCGCGCTTAAACAGGTGCAGGATGTTTTTCATTTATGCCTCACCTCCTTTAGAGTGCTTGCCAAGCGGGGTGGTGTCCCCGTCGTTTCCGCTTACGTTGTCAACGCCGTCGGCATCTTGAGCCTTACGATGCGCACCGATATGCGGCAGACGGCTCGTGGGCTGTTCGCTGTCCTTGGTGCCCCGCTCGCTGGCGTTGAGACCAAACATGCGACGGGCAGCAGGGATGGCGGCCGTGTGCTCGCGCATCTCGCGGCGAAGGTCCTCGTCCGAAAGCGCCGAGATACGCATCTGGGTATTGAGGCTCGCACGGATGTACTCGATGTTGATGAGCCAGCCACAGATGGCGATAACCGAAATGATCCAGATAACGAGCAGGATGATCTTGCCGTTATTGTCGATATCGAGCACCGTCGAGAGCACAAAGAGCAGGACCTGCACGCCTACCACGGCGGCAAAACCGCCCTTGATGTAGTACGGGTAGCGATGCTCAAACGCCACGGCATGATCGAGCAGCTCGCGACGGTACGAATCCGAATCGAGCATGACGCGCATGGCCGTGCGCAGCGAATAGCGCTGGCGCGGCAGGTCGTTGAACTCGCAGATCATGAGGCCCGTCGTGGAAAGCTGCTTATCAAAGAGCAGATTGAGGTTGAGCAGCAACGGGCGCAGCTGCAGACCGATAAAGAGCGCCACGATCAGGAACACGCCCAGGATGCACAGGTTGAACAGGTAGTTGAACGAATACATGCCACCGACGGTCTCGCGCAGCAGGTTGATGCCATAGGTGAAGGGCAGCAGCGGGTGCAGCCACTGGAAGAAGCCGGGCATCATCTCGATGGGGTACATGCCCGACGAACCCGGAATCTGCACGATGACGAGAATGACACCGATTGCCTTACCGATATGCTTAAACGTGGTGGATAGCGCATAGATGATATTGACGTAGGTGAACGAAATGGCGATGCCGCCCAGCACGAACAGCAGCGGGCTGACGCACTGCACGCCAATCACCAGATCGCCTACCGTAACGATGATGGCCTGCAACGCGCCCAGGATCACCAGGAGCAACCAGCGGCCAAAGTAGCCCTGACGCGCGGTAAAGCTGCCGATGCCTTCGCGGTCGACCTCGAGCTTGTAGATGGCGATGAGTACGTAGCCGCCCACCCACAGCGCCAGATTGGTATAGAACGGGGCAATGCCCGAGCCGAAGCTCTTAACCGGATAAATCGACTTGGACGCGAGCTCAACCGGAGATGCCATGAAGTCTGCAACGTCATCGACGTCGACGCCCATCAGGTCGGCCAGCTCGCCCATGGACTCGGAGGTCTGCAGCGCCGCAATGTCATTAGCGGCGGTCGCGAGCTTGTCCTGAACCTTGGCAAGGGAGGCATCGGTTTGGGACAGCGTGGTCTTTGCCTGCTTGAGCGTGGCGTCGAGCTGCGCCAGCGTGCCGCGCGCGCTCGCTATCGTGGGGGTCATACCCGATACAATGCCGGTCAAATCGCCCGAAACGGCGGCAAAGGAGTCAAGCGCGCTCGAAGCCTTCGGCAGCGCGTTCTGCCCCAGATCGGTCTGAGCCTGACCGAGGTTAGCCGTACCGGTCTTAATTGCCGTGTTGAGTGCCTTACTCGCGTTCGAGATTGCCGTAGCGTCTTTTGCCATGGCGCTCGACTGTGCAGAAAGGCCATCCTTAATGCTCTGCAGCTTCTGGTTTTGCTCGCGAAGCGAATTGATGGTCGACGCGATGAGCGCATCGGCGTTCTCCGATCCCGTCGACGTATCGTTAACGAGAATCTGCAGGCGCTCGATGACAGCGCTGTTGTGGTCAATCGTCGCCTGAAGGGATTCGAGCGAGTTGTCGATTCGAGTGGTCGTGGACGTAACCGTACCGGTAAGCCTGCCAATCGCGGCGTTCGCAGAAGCCGATGTCTTACTCAGCACGATGCTGCCCTCCGAAAGTGCCTTGGAGAGCGAGGTGATGGACTTGCCAGCCGTGGTGCGAGCTTCGCCCAGCAGATCATTACCCTGAGCGATTGCCTGCGTTAGCGAAGGCGCCTGTCCCTGCAGGCCCGCCAACGCAGCATCGGCCGAAGCAATCGAGCTGCTTGTCTTGTCGATGGCGGTGTTCATGTCGCCGATGGAATCACGTACTTCGCCCAGGGTATCAGACGCCTCGGACACCGAGCCCGCCAGCGAATCCTGGGTCTGGGTTGCCTTGTCTTTAAGGTCGATGCCAGCATCTTTGGCAATGCCCGCGACGGTCTCGCCCACCGTGGAGACAAACTCCGAGTTGATCTGCTCCTCGATGGTGTTGGCACCGGTATCGGTGACCTTGGGCGCAATGGCGCTCTTTTTCTCGTTGACGTAGTACGTAAGCTTGGGCTGATGGTAGTTGCCGTCGAGCATCGAGACCAGGTTATCCGAGAAATTCTTGGGGATTACGATGGCCGCATAGTACTCACTGCTCTCGACGCCCTCCTTGGCGTCGGCCGCCGAATCGACGAAGGTCCAGCCCAACTGATCGTTCTCCTTGAGCTGATCGACGACCTTATCACCCGCGTTGAGCTCACCCACCAGGTCGTTTTGGGTGCCCTGATCGTTGTTGGCGATGGCAATCTTGATACCCTGAGTGTTTCCGTACGGATCCCAGTTTGCCACGATGTTGTACCAGGCATACAGCGAGGGAATGACGCACACGCCCAGGGTGACCACCAGGGCGACGGGATTCATAAGCAGTCGCTTAATGTCGCGCTTAAATATCGCAAAGGAGACCTTTGCGTTGGATAGTTTGCTGCCGAGACTCACGCTTGGACCATCCATCCTGTCGTTGAATCGAATCGTACTATCGACAACCATTGTACGTAGACGCTTTAGTGCCTCGCGGCACAATGGTGCTGAGTTTTGCGGGTAGCAATATACTACGAAGATGATTTAACGTACAGTTGTACAGTATCTTAAATTCCCGCAGCTCCCAAAACCACAACCCACACAAATTAGCAATCCGACTAGTCGTTGGGGACGTTCTTAACCGACTAGTCAAACAAGAACGTCCCCAGAACGTCCCCAATGACTACTCCGTGCAAAAGCAAACGAGAGTGGAAAATCCCCCACTTCAAGCCCGCGCTCGAGCCAAAAGTGGGAAATTATCCACTCTCGTTCTAATCTAGTTACGGTGCCGTATCCCCGAACTACATCAAGTTACAGACAGCTGCCGCGAAGGCTACGGGGTCCTCGGGGAGGATGCCCTCGACGAGCAGGGCCTGGTCGTAGAGCAGGCCGGAGTACTGCTTGATCTTGTCGGCATCGCCCGCCTTCTGGGCAGCGACGAGCTTGGCGAAGACCGGGTGCTTAGCGTTGAGCTCGAGCACGCGCTGGCTCTTGGGCATACCGTCGGGCGTACCCTCGGGACCCTTCTGGAGCACCTTCTCCATCTCGAGCGAAAGCGGGCCCTCGGTGGTAATGCAGGCGGGGGCATCGGTCAGGCGCGCGGAGACGGCAACCTTCTCGACCTTGTCGCCGAGCGCCTCCTTCATGGCGTTAAAGAGGTCCTCGTTCTCCTTGGTGGCGTCCTCGGCCTCCTTCTTCTCGTCATCGGTCGCCAAGTCAAGATCGCCGGTCGCGACGTTCTTAAGCTCCAGGTGACGATCCTCGACCTCAGGCTCGGCACCATCGGCAACTGCCTTCTCGGCAGCCTCGCGAGCAGCGTCATCCTCGTAGACCTTGGGCATATCGGCAGCCACGTACTCACGCATGGCCTGGAAGGTGAACTCATCCACGTCCTGCGTCAGCAGCAGTACATCGTAGCCGCGGTCGAGCACGCCCTTCACGACGGGCATCTTGGCCAGACGCTCGCGCGAATCGCCGGCGGCATAGTAGATTGCCTTCTGGCCCTCGGGCATACCCTTAGCATACTCGGCAAGGGTGATCATCTTCTGCTCCTTGGCAGACCAGAACAGCAGCAGGTCGGCGAGCTCATCGGCCTTCATGCCGTAGCTCGAGTAGATGCCGTACTTAAGACCGCGGCCAAAGTTCTCAAAGAACTTCTCGTAGGCCTCGCGGTCGTTGTCACGCATATCCTCAAGGTCGGCGGTGATCTTCTTCTCGACGCGCTTGGCAATGGCCTTGAGCTGACGGTTCTGCTGCAGCGTCTCACGCGAGATATTGAGCGTCACGTCGGCAGAGTCCACGACACCGCGCACAAAGTTGTAGTAGTCGGGCAGCAGGTCGTCGCACTTTTCCATAATCAGCACGTTGGAGCTGTAGAGCGCCAGGCCCTTCTCGTAGTCCTTGCTGTACAGATCGAACGGGGCGCGACCCGGCACAAACAGCAGTGCATCGTACTCAAGCGTACCCTCGGCATGGAAGCTGATAGTGCGCGCGGGATCGTCAAAGTCGTGGAACGTGGACTTGTAGAACTCGTTGTAATCCTTCTGCTCAACGTCGGAGCTGCGCTTTTTCCAGATCGGCGTCATGGAATTGATGGTCTCGAGCTCCTGGTAGTCCTCGTACTCGGGCTTGTAATCATCCGGCGCGTCCTCGGGCTTGGGTTTCTGGCGGCTCTTGCTCACCATCATCTGAATCGGGTAGCGCACATAGTTGCTGTACTGCTGAATCAGGCTCTTGAGGCCCCACTCGGTCAGGAAGCGATCGTAGGTCTCGGCCTCGCCGTCGGCATCGAGCTTCTCGTTCTCGCGCAGCGTCAGGATGACATCGGTACCGTGCTCAGCACGCTCGCCATCCTCGATGGTGTAGCCCTCAAGGCCGTCGGACTCCCAAACGTGGGCGGTATCCTCGCCATAAGCGCGGCTGACGACCTTCACGTGGCTGGCGACCATAAAGGCGGAGTAGAAACCCACGCCAAACTGACCGATGATGTCGACATCGGAACCCTGCTGCTCGGCGTTCTCGGTCTTAAACTCCTCGGAGCCGGAATGGGCGATGGTGCCCAGGTTGCGCTCGAGCTCCTCGGCGGTCATGCCGATACCGTTATCCGAAATAGTGATGGTGCGGGCGTCCTTATCAAAGGAAACACGGATGGCCAAGTCGCCCTGGTCGAGCTTGACACTCGGATCCTGAAGGCTCTTAAAGTTGAGCTTGTCGACGGCATCGCTCGCGTTGGAGATAAGCTCGCGCAGGAAGATTTCCTTATTGGTGTAGATGGAGTTGATCATAAGGTCGAGCAGTTTTTTGCTCTCGGTCTTAAATTGACGCATGTGCAGTCCTTTCGCGCTACCCCCGTCCGCAAAAACGGCCCGGTTGCCCGAGCCGCATCGCAGACCTGCTATGTTCAGACTTAGATTTTATAACCCATTAGCGCGCATATATACATACGGAATCGAAAAACTGTATGTCAGAGCGCTCTGATGCGCCAATTGCCAAGGAGTGCCCCAACTGCCGGCAGAAAAGGAACGTCCCTATCTGCCATCAACGCGCTTGGCCATCCAGACATGGGGCTGTCCCTCGTCTTCGTAGTCTACCGGGGCAATTTGCGTGTAGCCCGCCTTTGCATAGAGCGGCAACACGTATTCCTGCGCATGCAGCTTAATAAGTTTAGCGCCGGCATCGCGTGCACACGCAGCGCTGGCCTCGACGATCACACTCGCCAGTCCGCGACGACGCATAGCCGGCAGCACGGCGACGCGCCCCATAATGTAGGTCTCCCCCGCCGCAACGTCTTCGTCCATGTCACATGCCGGCGACACCGGGGCTTCCGCATCTGCCGCGCGCTCCAGCTCCTCGGGAAACACGCGCGAGCAGCCGGCGAGTTGACCATCCACATACAGCGTCACATGAATGCAGCTCGAGGCCTCATCGATCTGGTCGAACTCGATTTCATAACCCTGTTCGTCCACAAAGACGGCGCGGCGCACCAGCGCCGCATCCTCAAAGCATCCCGTCTTGATTTGAATATCCATGGTCGCCCCTCCCATCAAAGCAAACGTTAGGGACAGATTTTAGCGAAAATGAGCGCCCCGCACGCTAAACTTGGCCCGCGCCTTTGCCAGGCAATCGTAGTGGCGAACATTGTGGGCGTCGCTTGCGATAAAGCTGTACAAGCCCTCGTCAAACAGGCGCTGCGCCGGCTTTTTCTCGCGACCAAAGCGCCCGCCGGCAATAAAATCAGCCGAAGCCTGCAGCTTACAACCCATATCGACCAGACGCTCGGCCACACTCACATCCTTTTGAACAGCGCGATATCGCTCGGGATGAGCGATGATCACCTGGTAGCCGCGGCATTGCAAATCGTAAATCGTACTCTCGTACTCTCTAAACGCATAGGGATCAGCATGCGTCGAAAGCTCAAGCAGGAACTCATTGGTGCCATCGAAATGCAGGTATTCCGCGGCGTCGATGCCCAGCTCGACAAGCTTTCGGTGGTTGACCTCAAAGCCCATCTGAAGCGGAAAACCATCTGCGTTATCCCGCAATAGCTCAAAGGCATCCCACATCTTGTCGTAGTCAAAATAGGGATCTCGGCAGTGCGGGGTGCAGACAATTCTGGTTACGCCAGCCTGTTTGGCAGCCGCAAGCATCGCCAAGCTCTCATCGAGATCGGCAGCACCGTCGTCTACACCCGGCAAGATATGACAATGAATGTCGCGCATAGGTCGGCCTTAATCAACTAAACGTTTGCCCGGTTGGTAAAGATCCCCTTTTTAGAAGCACCCTGAGCAGCGGAACCGTTCTTTACCTTCTTACCGTCCTTGGTGTAGTAAGAATAGTAATACTCGCTGGTCTCGGTCTCACAGTAATTCATGACGGTACCGATGAGCTTGACCTTCTCGGACTTCTTAAGCTGGGCGATAGCGTTGAGCGCCTCTTCGCGCTTGGTAAAGTCCTCGCGCACCACAAACAGTGTGCCGTCAGTCAGGCTGGCGATCTCGGCAGCATCGATGAAGGTGCCGACCGGAGGAGCGTCAAAGATGACATACTGGAACTTGGCAGACAGTGCCTTAACCAGCTTGGCAAAACGGTGAGACACGATGATGTCAGCAGGATTGGGAATGTGAGGCTCCGCATCGAGGAAATAGAAGTTCTTCTGACCCGTCTCGACGATTGCCTGGTCGATGGAAATCTGCTCGGACAGGACTGCGTAGAGTCCGCCATGCGAACGGACACCAAGCATGTCGGAAAGAGACCTGCGACGCATATCTCCCTCGACCAGAAGAACGCTCTTGCCGCTGGTGGCGATAGCCTGGGCCAAGTTGATGGAAACCGTAGACTTTCCCTCGTTGGGAATCGAAGACGTAACGGTAATGGTGCGGATGGGGTCATCCACGCTCGCAAAGCGAATGTTGGCCAGAAGGGTCTTGGCGGCATTCTGTACAACGAGCTTATCGGTGTTCTTAGCCCTAGCCATGCCTATTTACCACCTTTCATAGCCGGAATTCGGCCAACAACGGGAATACCAAGGAGCTCTTCTGCCTCTTCGACACCGCGGATGCGCGTGTTGAGCATATCTGCCAAAACGACATAGGCAATTGCGATAAAGACGCCGGCGAGGAACGCGACGGCGACGTACAGCGTGCGCTTGGGACCACTGGGGGATTCGGGGGTCTTAGCCTTATCGATAACGTTGATGCTCTGAGCGGCACCGACGTTCTGGGCGACCGTGCTCACCGAGCTGGCCATGGCCCTTGCCACCTCTGCCGTCTCCTCGGCATCGGTGCCCGTCACCGAAAGCGTGATGACGCGCGTCGTGGTCTCGGAGGAAACGGAAATCTTGTAGTCGTCCAGATCGGCGAGGCCCAGATCCTTGGCAGCACCACCCTTAACGCTATCGCTATCGAGCAGCGTGGCGATATCGTTGGAAAGCATCTGGCTCGCCGAAAGATCGGTGTAGCTCATTTGACTGCTATCGTCGGTCTTGGCGAGAACGTACATGCTCGTCGTGGCGGTGTAGGTGTTGTCCATCATGGTGAAGGACACGATGCCCATGGCGACCGCGCAAATCACCGGAAGGGCGATGACCAGCTTGAGGTGCTTTTTAAGCAGCTGGAACAGTTCGAGAAGGGTCATGCAGCTTGCCTTTCATTTCCCTAGTTCATATCGACAAAACTGCTCGTATCATATCGCATCTTTCTGCCAAGTCCGAACTCTATACATAAGATACAGCACAAACGGCAATGTTGCGCAATAATAACGCCGCATCGGCAACCCCGGTGCGGCGTCAAAACAACACGTTTGCTGCATTGCTACGCAAATGATTCGTCCTGCTGTACGGGAAACGTCACCGTGATGGTAGTCCCCACACCCAGCTCGCTCGATAGGTCGAGCGAAGCATGGTGATACACGGCGGCATGCTTAACGATGGCCAGACCCAAGCCTGTTCCGCCACGTGCCTTGGAGCGGCTCTTGTCCACGCGATAGAAGCGCTCGAACACCTTGCCCTGCTCCTCGGGCGCGATGCCGATACCTGTATCGGCAACCGTCAGGTACGGATGGCCCTCATCATTGGTCCCACATCGAAGCGTAACCGTGCCACCGGGCTGGTTATAGCGAATAGCGTTACTGGCCAGGTTATAAATCAGCTCGTCGATCAGGCGTGGCACACCTTCGACCACAACGGGCTTCGTCTTGCGCACGATGGTCACGTCCGACTGTCGGGCGACCTGCTCAAGGCGCTGCTCCACCGTCGTAATAGCGCGCGAGAGCTCAATGGGTTCCGTAGAACCAATAGGCACTGCCTCGCCCTCGGTCGCGCGCTCGGCCTCGTCCAGGTTAGACAACGTCAAGATGTCGTTTACCAGCGCTGCTAGACGGCCCGCCTCGCGATAGATTCGACCGCCAAAGTTGCGCAGGTCATCCTCGCCCTCAACCATGCCGTTTGCAATAAGCTCGGCGTAGCCCGAAATCGCGGTAAGCGGGGTCTTGAGCTCATGAGTGATATTGGCCGTGAACTCGCGACGCATGCGGTCGTTATCGGCCAGCACCGCCATCTGGCGTTTAAGCTCCTGGCGCTGCGACTCAATGCGTTCGAGCATGGGAACCATCTCGGTGTAGGCATGTTCATAGCTACGGCGCGGGTGGTCCAAATCGACCTCCTGCAGCGGCGCAATGATGGCACGGGATTCGCGGCGCGCAAGGAAAAACGAAAGCACCGCGCCCGCCGCCGCGATAAGCAGCATCGGCGCCACCAGCGAAAGCAAAATCGCCGCGACGCCAGGCTGGGCTTGCGCCAAACGAACGACCTGACCGTTATCAAGGGCGACGGCGCGATATAGCATAATCTCGTCGAGCGTGGCGCTCGAGCGCTCCGCGGAGCCCGAACCGCTCTCAAGGGCCTCAACGACCTCGGGGCGATCGCCATGGTTGGGCAACATGGAAGGAGACGCCTCGTTGTCGTAGGCGACCGATCCATCCCTGTTGATCAGCGTGATACGAAGGTCCTCGCGATCGAGGCTTCGCAAAAATGCGATGGGTTCCTTCTGCTCGTTTAAGGCGGCGGCAATAAGCTCGGTTTCTTGCGAAAGGTTGGCACTCGTGGCATCTGCCAAGGTGTTTTGCACAAAGAACGCACCCAACACCGTAAACGCCAAAATGACGGACATTGCGCAGACAAATATCGTCGCAAACACGCGATGCGAGAGCGTGTGTTTTCCCTGAGGGGCAAAGACCACGGGCTACTCCTCCGTTGCGGCGTCCGCAATGCCGGCATCTTCGGTATCGCCACCAGCGGAAGGCTCGGCCAGACGATAGCCCACGCCGCGCACTGTCTCGATAGCGCTGGCACGCTCGCCGAGCTTTTGGCGAAGCGTCTGTACGTGAACGTCGACGGTACGCGAGCCGCCATCGAAGTCCCAGCCCCACACGCTCTGCAGCAGCGACTCGCGAGTAAAGACCACACCGGGTTTGCGCATAAGATACTCGAGCAAATCGAACTCGCGCAAAGTAAGCTTGAGTGGCTCACCGGCAACGGTCACCTCGCGATGGCTGGGCGAAAGCACGATATCGCCCACGCTGAACACATCACTCACCTGCTTGACCATACCGCCGCGGCGCAGCAGCGCACGGCAACGGCTGGCAAGCTCCATGAGCGAAAACGGCTTAGTCAGATAATCGTCGGCACCGCCATCGAGCGCCATCACCTTATCGAGCTCGGTATCTTTGGCGGTGAGCATCATGATGGGCACCGTCGCCGTCAGGCGGTCGGCGCGCAGGCGACGCATAATTGCCAAACCGTCGGTATCGGGCAGCATGATGTCGAGCAGGACGGCATCGGGTACCCGTCGCGCCACGGCGGCCTTAAACTCGCCATCGCACGAAAAGCCTTCGGCCTCGATTCCCTGCTTGCGCAGTGCATAGACCGTCAAATCCCTGATGTTGTCATCGTCCTCGACGTAATAGATCATGTTGAACCCCTTTGCGGCCGGCATGACCGCATCTTAACCCTAAAGGTACCTTTACTAGATGGTATCAGCCAAAACGTCCCGTTAAATAATCCGCCGTGCGCGGGTCGGTGGGATTTTTGAAGAGCTGAGCGGTGGGTGCGTGCTCCACCAACTCACCCAGCAAGAAAAACGCGACCGAGTCGGAGATGCGCGCCGCCTGCTGCATATTGTGCGTAACGACCACGAGCGTACAGGTCTCTTTGAGCTCGCAGGCCAGCTGCTCAACCACCAGCGTCGACACGGGATCGAGAGCGCTCGTGGGCTCGTCCATCAGCAGAATATCGGGCTGCACGGCAAGCGCGCGGGCGATGCACAGACGCTGCTGCTGCCCGCCCGAAAGGCCCAGCCCCGACTCCTTGAGTTTGTCCTTGACCTCATCCCATAGCGCAGCGCGACGAAGAGAGTCCTCGACCAACTCATCCAGAACGGCGCGGTCGCGCACGCCCATGCCGCGTGGACCATACGCGACGTTGTCGTAGATGCTCATGGGAAACGGGTTGGGGCGCTGGAACACCATGCCCACGCGCTGGCGCAGGCGGCAGATGTCGTAGTCGCCCAGGATATCCTGGCCGTCGAGCGCGATCTTACCCTCGATGCGGCAGTCCTTGATGTCGTCGTTCATGCGGTTAAAGCAACGCAGCAGCGTCGACTTGCCGCAGCCCGAAGGACCGATAAACGAGGTGATCTGCTTGTCGCGAATCTTGATGGATACGTCCTTGAGCGCGTGGTGGTCGCCATAGAACAGATCGAGGCCCTCGACGTCGATGCGCGTCGACGAGGCGGCAAGATCCTGCGCCGTGGGACGAGTCGCGTCCCCGACTTCGCGCTCGTGCGCAGCCTCGGCTTGCGCCTCCATTAGCTCCTCGAGCTCCGTGGGCTCCATAGCCGCAGCAGCCGTCATACCGCATACCTCCACATCGATATCAATTCAGCAGTATCGATAGTAGAAATCGCGGCTCATATGCACGTGAGCGCATTGTCAGGTGTTTGTAAGGGCGCCTACGCTACGCGGCAGGCAGCTCGATGGTAAAGACGGTATGCTCGGGCGTTGATTCGCACGCGATGGTACCGCCATGCGCGCATACAATCTCCTTGGCGATGGCGAGGCCCAGCCCAGCACCGCCGCGATTGGTCGCACGCGCTGCATCCAGGCGATAAAACTTCTCAAAGATCACCTTGAGCTTTGGCTCAGGGATCGGATCGCCCTGGTTCACAAATCGTACGCGTACGCCACCGTCGCCCAAACGCCTGGCCTCGATCGTGATCATCGAGCCTTCATAGCTATAGGCAACGGCGTTTTTCATGATGTTGTTGAATACGCGAGCCATCTTGTCGCCGTCCACGAGCACCGTCAGGTCCTCGCAGATATCAACCTGGGCTTCCTTGTGCTGTTCGTTGAGAATGGGATAGAACTCGTCGGCCACCTGCGCCAGCAATAGCCCCAAATCGACGTAGGCGCGGGTAAGCACGATATCGTGGAAATCGAAACGCGTGATGTCGAAGAACTCCTCGATGAGCGCGTCGAGCCGGTGGGCCTTGTCGAGTGCCACGCCTGTAAAGCGTGCACGCTGCTCAAGCGGCAAATCGGGAGCCTCCTGCAGGAGCGAAAGATAGCCCACCACACTGGCGAGCGGCGTACGCAGGTCGTGCGCCAGGTACGTAACCAGGTCATCTTTGCGATGCGATTCGTCGCGCAAGGCCTGTTGAACCTTACGCTCGCAATCGCGCGCCCGGTTGAGCGCACCTTCGACCTCGAGAAAGTCGCCGTCGATGGTATCCCACGTGTCGGGGTCATCAATCAGACGGTCCTGAATACGGGCGGCGATTACGCGGTCGGCATGCTGCTCGCCTTGCTCATAACCCTGGTAATACAGGGCGCGCCCGCAAAAGAACAGGACACAGACGGCGAGCGCCAGCACAAAGCCAAGCATGTTGAACACAAAGGCGGCATCAAAGAACACGGGCTCGCCAATACCGCCAAGCGCCATGGCCCCGATCGCCAGCGTAATTGTCCACGCGGCACCGCCGATTACCACGCAGCGGCGAACGATTTCGAATCGATCGATCAGCAAAAAGCCAATGAGCAGAACTGCCAGGATGCCAACAATATTGTCAATGCCGATGAGTAGCAGACTCAGCAAAAAGAGCAGCACCGTCGCAAGCGCGCGGTTGTCGACGACCGCCCTTATGTATTCAAAGAGTCGATCGGGCACCTCGAATACCCGTCTATCGTCTTTTGTCATATCCACTTCCCCACCACCAAAGGCGTTATTCGATTATGTAGCCGACGCCCCAGACGTTTTTGATAAAGCGCGGCTTTTGGGCATCATCGCCGATCTTTTCGCGCAGATGGCGGATGTGCACCATCACCGTATTGTTGGAGCCGGGCATAAAATCCTCGTTCCACACCGCGCGGAACAGGTCCCCCACGGCTACCACGCTGCCACGATGCTCGACCAGATACAGCAAGATGGAATACTCGATGGGTGTGAGGCGCACCGGTGCACCGTCCACCGTCACACAACGAGCATCGCGGTTGATCTCGAGGCCATCGAGCTGGATGGTCGGCGATTCGACCGCCTGTGCGCGGCTGCCGTAGCTGGTGTAACGACGGAGTTGAGCATGAACGCGCGCTATGAGCTCCAGCGGACGGAACGGCTTGACCACGTAATCGTCTGCACCCAGTGAGAGGCCCTCGATCTTATCCTGCTGGGCATCGCGCGCCGTCAGCATAATAACGGGATAGGTATGGCCAGCGCGGATGGTGCGCAGCAACTCAAAGCCGTCGATATCGGGCAGCATGACGTCCAGCAGCGCCAGATCGAACTCATGCTCCAAAATCGCCTTGGCAGCATCTGCTCCGCTATAGGCAATCTGAACATCAAAGCCCTCTTTTGTAAGGTAGATACCGACCAGGTCGGCGATGGCCTTCTCGTCATCAACTACCAAAATGCGCTCATTCATGCGTGCTCCTCTCGCGCTCCATTATGCCCGAGGCAGCGCGCGCCACACACAACAAGCGCGGTCGTTTAAGTCGACCTTAAGCACCTATGCGTCCGTTCGGGCGCAGACATGGGCCGCGCGCGCCCGCGCACTGATTGTCCGCGCCGGTAAACGATATACTTTGAACTCTAAAGAGACCATCCCGTCGAAAGCGAAATCTGTGAAGACCCTTAGTTCTCTTGTAAAGCGCTCCGCGCAACTGACCGCCGGCATTGCCTGCGCTCTCGCCCTTGCTGCCGGCGTGCCGTCTATCGCCAACGCCCAGGTGCTTACGACTGATATCGTTTGCGGCAAGACCGCCGACGCCCGCGGCATCACGGCCGAGAATCTGCCCGATATCGATGCGACCAACGCCATCGTCATGAGCAAGGACGGTTCCGTCTATTACGCCCGAAGTGCCGACGAGCAGGTCAAGATCGCCTCAATTACCAAGGTCATGACTGCGATCCTGACCGTCGAGAACTGCAAAATGGACGAGAAGATCACGGTGAGCAATGCTGCCGCCACCGTAGGCAACTCGACCGCCGGCCTGCTCGAAGGCGACGAGCTCACCGTGGAGCAAGCTCTGCGCGGTCTGATGATCCCCTCGGGCAACGATGCCGCCATCGCGCTTGCCGAGCACGTGGGCAAAAAGATCGACCCCAAGACCAAGGACGCCGTGGCCACCTTTGTAAAGGCCATGAACGAGCGCGCTAAAAAGCTCGGCTGCACGGGAACGCTTTTTGAGAATCCGCACGGTCTGGACTTTGATGAGTGGACCGGCGACATGCACTCTACCGCGCACGATGTAGCCCTGATGATGCAGGAGGCAATGAAGAGCGATACGTTCCGCGAAATCGTGGCGAGCGATGATTCCTGGATTGAGGTTACGGGCGCCGACGGTTCCGACCATTCTCATTCCATGGATACACACAATGAGCTGCTGGGGCAGGACGGCAATATCGGCGGTAAGACCGGCACCACCGACGATGCCGGCTATTGCTTTACGGGAGCCTACAACCGCGATGGCGACGAGACCTACACCGTCGTTTTGAACTCCAGCACCACCGACCAGCGCTTTGCCGACACGGCCGCCCTTGCCAACTGGTACTACGGCCACAAGGTGACGGTTGCGATCGCCAACACGCAGGAAAAGACCACCAACGGCAATCCGCTCATCGCGCGCATTAGCCAGACCGATTGGACGGACAAGACGATCGATGCCACGCTCGCCGACCCCGCAGCTCAGGCAACCGTCTTTTCGCTTGCTGGAGAGGTGACCGAGAAGGTTACCTACGATGACCTTTCGGGCACGGTGCATGTGGGCGACAAGGTGGGCAGCGTGACGCTCAAGCAAGACGGCACCAAGATCGCCGTCATGGATTTGGTTGCCGACGAGGAAGACTCGGGGCCGAATCCCATTGAGTGGCTCCTTGTAAAACTCGACCGCTTGGGCCGCCGCATCGACAACCGCCCACTTACGGCAGAAAGCGAGACCATCGCCAAGGCGCCCGAGGTGTAGGGCTGGGGGAACATTACATTTGAGATTGGAGAGGCGTCCAACGGGGCGCCTCTTTTTGAATACCTCTTAAACGGGATGCGTCAGAATCACCAAAGCGACATTGCTAGCCGTTTACCTTCGCTGTGTCTTTTCGGACCTTGAAAACGGGTCCACCGGGCATGCTAGTAGATCCTTTCGACCTCCTTGGTCAAGGCCCTGAAAAGATCCCCAGCTGAGGGGTCTGCCCCAGGACACAGCGATTGCCAGGCACCCGTTTCTCCGATGGTGCCCGCACTCGTCATAACAAGATCGTCGCTCCGCCTGCGAATGGAGACACTAACGGAGCGGCCATTATGGAACCCATGGATATCGACTTTATTTATGCGCCCATCAGCTAGATAACTAATCATGACATTGATGCTGTCACCATACTCCGGCAATTCGAAGCCGTGGGAATCCATCAATAGCTTCACATCCTGATGGTAAATGCGGGCCTCGACGACATTCTTGGGCATTTTCCCCGTCTTTGTTGGAGAGCAAAAGCTGATGCTTGACTCCTCTTCGCTCATGCCTCGGTCAAACCTAAGCATGCACGGGCATACCGACTCAATGGTTCGCAAGGCGTCCGCCGCGACCTTTTCCTCGGTAAACATCTCCACGTCGATGCCGTTTTCTTCCATATAGGCACGGTTTTTACGTTGAAGCTCTAGCCGAGCCGCAGCCTCCCCATCTCCACGCTGTTCCCAATTTCCGGAGTCGGCGACATTTCGATCGAATGTAGAATCAACGGAACATGGCGCTTGCTGTTGAGTCGGATCACTGTCGCCGAGACGCCTTAGCTCGGAGCGTCTCATCAGTAGTGTCACAATATCAAACAGCCAACCAAATCCAAAAAGGCCAAAGGTAAAGAGATATAGAAAGAAGCTACCCCACATCCGTGCATACGCCCTATGAGCGCCCGACCACCCAAGAAGGAAGCATAGCAAAAGCGCCTTGTTTGCCCTGTCAACCGACGTAATCTCTCGAGTGAGAGATTTCTGTTCAGGCTTCGCCAAAGGTGTAATTTCATGCGATGAAACAGTAATTGAGGACGTCCTTGACGCCGAGCTCCGAGCGCCTGATTTAGCAACGGCGCGAGCGACATCCCCAACTCCGACGGTCGTTCTGCTGTATACGGCATTGTAAGCAGCCTTCTTCGGATTTTTGATCCACCCCATGCCCTTCTTACCATAGCCGGGGATTATCGCCCGCCTTACCGCGCGCT
This sequence comes from uncultured Collinsella sp., assembly GCA_902472315.1. Taxonomy (GTDB): domain Bacteria; phylum Actinomycetota; class Coriobacteriia; order Coriobacteriales; family Coriobacteriaceae; genus Collinsella. The sequence goes on along the minus strand of CABRNM010000008.1, from coordinate 43,666 downwards.
TCGCTCTGCCGGTCGTTCTTGCCTTGAGTGATGTCTTTAGATTCGGCTTACGCAGCCCGACCTTTACCATATTTCTACTCCATCCCCTCGGAACCCCACACCGGGGTGCACGAGCACGCCTGGGTCTCCCCGTTTTCAAGCGCCCCGTGTTTGCCTAATGTTCACGCCCTTTCGGACTCTAATCCCCAGCCGCCATTCTTGATAATAAAAAAGGGCCCCAAATGGGACCCTTCTTCAAAGTCATACTGGCGGAGAGCTGGGGATTCGAACCCCAGATGCCCTTTTGGGGCATACTCGCTTAGCAGGCGAGCACCTTCGGCCTCTCGGTCAGCTCTCCGTAACAGCCGTTCTATAGTAACCAAACAGCCGAAGTTGGGCAAGGGGAATTTTGAGGCGTTTCCTCTTTTACCTCTCTTTTACCAGTAAACGTCTCAGTCAATCATCTCAATCTGTAACATCTGCAGGCCGTAATCCTCTCCAGATGTTACAGATTGAGACAAAGATACAAGGACAGCCCCAGCGACAGCGCGGACAGCCCATTCTTTATTAGTTCTCTCGAACGGTCTCCAACAGATAATCGCGCATGTACGGAATTGCAAACGAAACACAGCCATAGCCCGCGGGCTCAATCAACCCCGCATCGATCAGACGCTTGCGATATGACCCAACTTTGTTCGCCGACAAACCCATCTTCTTGGCGATATCGCCGTTGGCGATATCGACGCCCTCGCATTGAGCCATCGCCGCGAGATACTGAAACTGCCGTTCCGACACCCTGCGCAGCGCTGGGGCAATCACCATAGCATTAAAGCTATCAAGAGCCGCCTGGATACCCTTACGAGCCGCCTCTTCGCTCACGCTCTCCGCCCCACTGCGCGCAGCAACCTGCCAAGCGTAATATCCGACCAGCTGGACCATAAAGGGATAGCCTGCCGAAGCTTTTGTTAATAGCTCAGCGGCACCTTTGTCGAGCTCCTTGCCCGCTCGTCTCATCGTATCCTCAAACGATCCGCCAACTTCAAAATCGGAAAGCCGAGTAAGTTCAACATGTTTGGCTCGCTGAAGGAACGTCAACGTATCATCCACCACCACGCCATCTACCGATGTCGGCAGCCCGGCGAAAGCGAAAGCGACATTCGCTCCTTGGCGGATCAAGAGCTGCATCTCATTGCCTAGCTCGCGCATTTCCTCAGTTGAGGCATCCTGGATCTCGTCGAGCGTAATGAGCAGACCACCGCGCTTCGCAGCATCGTACATCGCCTCGCCCAGATGAGAGGCCGACTTCGACATCTCCATGGAGCCAAGGCTGACCCCTAAAATCGATGGGGAAATCGAGATTGATTCAAGACGAATGTTTCGCTGCAGAGCCTCGAGGATTCTATTGCAAAAACCAGCATTGGAGGCAACGTCAACGACCTCGAATCCTTTTTTGCGTGCAAGGTCACCCAATGCATTAAGGAGCACCGTTTTACCTGTGCCTCGGACGCCCGAGATGCGCATGAGTCGATCGGGGGCACCAGGACCATTCTCAAGAGCCTCGGCAAAGTCATCCAAAACAGTGTCCCGTCCGATAAGCTCAGGCGGATTCATGCCCGCCGTTGGCTTAAAGGGGTTAACAGCTTTCGTCATTCTGCCCTCCTCTGCTAGTTTTAACAACTTTAACAAAGTTTAGCAACTTTAGCAGAGTTTAACAGTTTTAGCAGGCTCGGCGGCTTTATGCCTTACCGATCCTGCCGGGTCCTCCCGCCCGCGCCGATACAAATAGCGCGGTGCGGCCCCTCTATATCGCCCCTACCCCAGCGAGCGACTGAGGGAGCCGAGCTCATCGTTACCCATGGTGCGCCACATTTGGAAGATGCAGACGCGCGCCAGGAAAAAGAAGCCGTTATCGACCAGCTGCACGGCGGCATCCGCCAGCTGGTTGGTCACGGCGGACACGGGAGGCAGCTCGAGCCCGGCCCTCCGGATGGTCTCAACCGCATCCTCGAACGTCGGCGGCTCATTGACGCCCATCTCGTTCATAAGGCCCTGCATTTCCTCCAGCGCGCTGCTACCCGACTCCTCGCCGCGCGGCACGAGGCGGTAGCACGCCAACGCGAGCTCGAGCTGATCGCAGTTCCAATAGGCAAACGCCAGACGATAGAACAGATAACCGATTGCGGAACGGTCACTGGCAATGCGCAGGCCGTGGCGCGCCACCTCGATAATCTCGTCAAAGCGCTCCAGGCGCGCCAGCACGTTAATGAGCGCAAAGTGCGACTGCATGGACGAGCGAGCCAGATCGTAAAGACGACGCACCTCGGGCAATGCCCGTTCAAAATCCTCCTGCTCGGCGTAATAACTGCAGATCTCGTGCTGGGCAAAGTACAGCGCATCGGGAGCACGCAAAATACGAACGGAGCGGTCTTCCTCCATTACCGGCAGCACCATGCGTACCAGCTGGTTGTCGCAAAACTGCGTCTGGACCGGACCCGTTGCCAAAAGCTCGGCAACGGCGCACTTAGCCTCCAACTCCTCAACAAGACGGGAGAAGCCCTCAAACGCGCTTGCACGGTCAACTTTTGCCTGCTCGCGCAACTCAACGACGCGCGCCACATACGGGTCATCGTCCATCTCCATGACCTCGAGCTCATCAGCCGTATCGGCAAGCAGCAGGTCGCGCAGCGCCGGCGGCAGCGTGCGATGGTCATCACGCGGACGAGCATGAACCTCCGCAGGCTCAATCGTCTCCGGAGCGGTTGACTCATACGCCTCAAGCACACGCTTGCACGGCATATCGTCCATGTCCATGCTCTCAAGATCCTTGGCGACAGGCACGCAATCGGCCAGATAGGCCGCGCGCCCAAAGAAATACGTTGCGACAACGCGCTCGCCCTGCTCACTGTCGGGAGCAGCAATCTGCACATAGCAGCGCGTGATGCAGGTGCCCGCGGCAAAACACGCTGCCGCAAGCGTGAGTGCCACGCGCGCATCGTGTTCCGCGGCCCAGACCGCGCGCGTGTCCTCGTCCAGCTCGCGCCAGGCGTCATCTTGAGCGTCGTATTCACGTTGCGGCATGGCATCCACGACAGACTGCCCAAACCGAACGAGCATAATCCCCTCGGCAACGTTTGCCCGATAGGTATAGTCGAGCCGTGTGACAACGTTAAGTGCCTCGACGATACGCGCGAAGCGGGTACGCACATCCCACTCACCGCCCGGCTGGCAAGCCACCGTACCCGGTTTGCCCCACGGGTTATCGCTCAAGGCCGTATCGAGCAGTCGGGGAACATCGTTGGTCGTCTTGGCGATATGCCACGAATCAAAGAGCGCGCAGCCCTCAAGGCTCGGCGAGGATGCCGCAGGGACCAATCCGGCCCCGATGCGCTCAAGGATGCCGGAGAGGCGGTTGAGACGGCACTCGATGGCAAGCAGCATGTCAATCTCGTCCTGATCCAGCAGACTACGATCAAAATTGAGATAGAACAGCTTTGAGCGATCGATGCGAGCCAGGCTCATCTCGGACTTGGCGGCGATGGTGCGCAGGCGGGGTAAGTCGACCTCGCTCATAAGGGCAGCGGCATAACGCTCAATACCGCTCGGATTCTCGGCATGGTCAACGCGGTAAAGCAGCGTCTCGATAGCATCGGGGAGCGGTGCCGTGTTAAAGCCCAAAAACACCTCGACCGGCTCGGGCAACTTTACGAGCTTGATCTTGTCGACAACGTTTTGCATATCCGCATCGAGACCGTCGACGCCCGCCGTGTTCGCAATAGCGCTTTCGGAGTTGGCAAATATCACGTAGCGCAGGAACATCGATGCCATGAACTCGCCGTAAGGAAGGGCGCGGGTCGAATTCCATGTCTCGTGGTCGGACTGCTCGCGCATGGGGCCTTCGGGAGAGCCGGCAGCTTGCGCACACGCGCGCATTGCACCGTTGGCTTCCCTTACCATAATCTCACCAATACTGGAATCGGACTCGTGAAGGACCAGCTCCATGTCAGGGTCCTCGGGCAACGGTACTTCCCGAACAGGACGATCAACCTTATAAACCTTGCCCGACACGCTCACGTAGCCCAAGAGCGATATGTGAGTTTTGCCGACGAATTCGACGACATAGCACGACTCTTTGGGGTCCTCGCCAAAGACTTTCCAGACAATACCATATGAGCGCCCCGCAGGCTGCTCTGGCATCGATGGAAAACGCTTTTTGGGGTCGAGAAACCTGAGCTTGTATGTCGGACGCTCTGCCACGAAATATCACCCTGATCAGTCGTTGAAAGAAGGAGTGGTCGCGGATGGGCCGCGACACCTACTCGGAATCTTACACGAGTCGATAAGAAATAGTCCGCTTCACGCTCGCGCCTCGACCGAGGTTCGAATCAATGGGATGCCGGCGTAAAAGAAAAGCCCCCGTTACCGGAGGCTTTAAGTTCAAATGGTGCGGCGTATAGGATTCGAACCTATGACGTTCTGATTCGTAGTCAGACCCTCTATCCAGCTGAGGTAACGCCGCGACTTGTTGATTATTATGCACATGGACTGAATAATGGTCAAGCATTTTTTCAAAAAAAGTTATTGAATTTAGTTTTTACTCATTTGGAGGGCTTGGTGCGATCTTCGACGCCTCGCGATATAGAAGAGCAGTCGTTATTGGGAGCTTTAAAGTCTATTGGTGCGACGTATAGGATTCCGCGCATCCACTCCGGCTTCGACCTAGGTTCGAATCTCCGCAATGCTCCCATATAAGAAAAGCCCCCGTTGCCGGGAGCTTTAAAGTCAATTGGTGCGGCGTATAGGATTCGAACCTATGACGTTCTGATTCGTAGTCAGACCCTCTATCCAGCTGAGGTAACGCCGCAACGCACGGATTATTATGCACGCGAGCCCCCGATGGGTCAAGCGACAATTTGAAAAAATTTTACGGAGTGGTGATTAGGCTGTTCACACCCCGACCGAGGTTCGAATCCATGCATGGTTTCCAAAAAAGAAAAGCCCCCGTTGCCGGAGGCTTCAAGTTCGATTGGTGCGGCGTATAGGATTCCGCGCATCCGCTGCGCGGATCCGCGCCGGCTTCGCCCGCCTGCCGGCGCGCTCGCCCGCTCGCTACGGACGCTCCGCGTCCGCTTCACGCTCGCGCCTCGACCGAGGTTCGAATCCATGCGGTGTTGCCATAAAAGAAAAGCCCCCGTTGCCGGAGGCTTCAAGTTCGATTGGTGCGGCGTATAGGATTCGAACCTATGACGTTCTGATTCGTAGTCAGACCCTCTATCCAGCTGAGGTAACGCCGCAGCGCAAGACATATAAAACCACTTTAGTTAGTTGGAGTCAAGCACAATCTCAAACTTTTTTGAGAATATGTTCCTCACGCTGTTCCGCATGCGTCAGCGTCCCCCATACGATCAATCGGTTTTTCAACCACATCGAACCCAGCACCGAGCTCCCTCAAAAGCGAGCGCACCCGCTGGGCACAGTCATAATCGGCAAACGAGATGCTCAACATGCGCGCGACCTGGTTAGAAGTCCCAACTCCATAGAACCGCTCAAGCGCCACAAGCCCCTCGTGCGTCACAAAGGTCTCGACCACATGCGGCGACTCCTCAAAGCACCATTGGGTCAACGGGCCCTCGCTCGTCTGCCGCACCACCAAACCACCCATACCGGATGGCTCACACGTAACCGCGAGACGTTCCCCACCTTCATCGCTCTCAAACAAAACTACCCGCTCATCAAACAGCTCCATCGCATCCCCTTCCTCTCGCTTCTATTTAACAAAAGCATAGCAGGTAGATGCCTGTATACAGAACGTTTGTTCGTGTGTTTTTTATTGAGCTGTCCGCGCGATATGGTAAAGCTCCGCACACAAAAAGGGCGCCCCAGAAAGGAGCGCCCTTGCAAATCGCTTATGCAGGCAACCTACGCAACCGGCTCGATCTTCTCGAGGCCGCCCATGTAAGGACGAAGAACCTCGGGGACCGTGATGGTGCCGTCGGCGTTCTGGTAGTTCTCCAGAATGGCGGCCATGGTGCGGCCAGCCGGCAGGCCGGAACCGTTGAGGGTGTGCAGGTAGCGCGAGCCCTTGAAGTTCTCGGGGTCGCGATACTTGATGTTGGCGCGACGGGCCTGGAAATCGCCGCAATTAGAGCAGGAGCTGATCTCCTTGTAGGCGTTATAGCTCGGCAGCCAGACCTCGATGTCGTAGGTCTGACGGGCAGAGAAGCCCAGGTCGCCGGTGCACAGGCTAATCACGCGATACGGAAGGCCCAGCTGCTGAAGCAGGAACTCGGCCTCGGCGGTCATGCTCTCGAGCTCCTCGTCGGACTCCTCCGGCTTGGCAAACTTGACCATCTCGACCTTGTCGAACTCGTGCTGGCGGATGATGCCGCGGGTGTCGCGACCAGCGGAGCCGGCTTCCTCGCGGAAGCAGGGGGTGAAGGCGGTGTAGCGGCGCGGCAGGGTATCAGCATCGAGAACCTCGCCGGCGTGCAGGTTGGTAAGCACGACCTCGGCGGTGGGGATCAGGAAGTTGTCGCCCGAGACGTGATAGGCGTCGTCCTCGAACTTGGGCAGCTGACCCGTGCCAAACATGGTCTGACGCTTGACGACGATGGGCGGCCACCACTCCTTAAAGCCACGGCTGGTGTGCGTGTCAAGGAAGAAGTTGATGAGGGCGCGCTCAAGACGGGCGCCGGCGCCACCGAGAACGGTAAAGCGGCTACCGGAGAGCTTGTTGCCGCGCTCGAAATCGAGGATGTCGAGGTCGGTGCCCAGGTCCCAGTGCGGCTTAAAGTCGAAGTCGAACTCGCGCGGGGTGCCCCAACGACGGCGCTCGATGTTCTCGTCCTCGTCCTTGCCGCACGGCGTGGCCTCGCAAGGGATGTTGGGAAGGTGAGCCATAAAGTCGTACTGCTCCTGCTCGAGAGCGGTGCGGCGCTCGGCCAGACCGTCAATCTTCTCGTTGACGGCGCGCACGGCCTCCTTGGCGGCCTCGGCCTCGTCCTTCTTGCCCTCCTTCATCAGGGCGCCAATCTTCTTGGACTCGGCGTTACGCGTGGCCTGGAGCTCCTCGACCTCGGTGATGACGGCACGGCGCTCGTCGTCGAGTTCAAAGAACTTCTCGCGATCCCAAGACGTCTGGCGGTTGGCCATGGCGGTATCGATGGCATCGGGGTTCTCGCGAACAAACTTGATATCAAGCATTAGATCCTCCGGCGATATACATTCCATTTAGGTTGCAACCTTGTACATGTATGGGCAAGTATATACTTATGAGCGTTTACGACCCAACTCAACTACGCAAGAAGGCACCCAATGGACGCAGTTTTTTCCTTTTTGTTTGGCACCCGCACCGGTTTTGCCATCCTTTTCGCCGGCGGCATCCTACTGTTTGCGATTCTTGCCTTTGTAATGGAGAAGCGCACCCATAAGATGTATGTCGACCGCGGCCCCAAGTCCGAGGACGATCAAGACGGCTTCTGGGACTAGCCTGCCAAAAAGAGACGGGCTTATTTTGGTCGGTTTTATCTGGACAAACGCAAGCGCCCCGCCACTGGAATTGAGCCAGTTGCGGGGCGCTTTTCGCATATACGACAAAACCGCAGGAAAAACCTGCCAAAATAAACCTGTCCCTAAATGGCAGGTTTTACTGGAGGGTGGCGTCGATGGCCTTGACCAGGGCGCTGCGCATGCCAGCATCCTCGAGCGCGACGACGCCCTTGATGGTGGCGCCGCCGGGTGAGCATACGGCATCCTTCATCGCCGCAGGATGCTGACCAGTCGCAAGCTGCAGCTTTGCCGTGCCCAGCACCATTTGGCTCACAATGCGATAGGCATCGGCGCGCGGGATACCGTGCTTGACGGCCGCGTCGCCCAAGGCCTCAATCGCCATGGCGACAAATGCCGGTGCGCAACCGCCCACGGTACCGCCCACAAACAGCAGACTCGAATCGAGCTCGACGACGGTGCCAAGCTTTCCGAGCAGACCGAGCACCGTGGCACGCTGCTCATCGCTAAGCGTGGAAGCCTTCTCGCAGGCGATAACGCCCTCGCCCACCGAAACCGGCGTGTTGGGCACCGTCGAGATATGCGCGACACCCGGCAGGACCTTTTCCCACTTGGCGCTATCCCAAGTCCAGGCGACCGAAAGGACAACCTTGTCGGCTAGGGCATCCTTGAGCGGAGCGAAGACCTTCTCGATCATATACGGCTTGACCGCAGCGACCACGATATCAGATGCGGCGACAACCTCCGCCGCATCACGACAGGCAACCATCCCACGCGCCTCACAACGCTCAACCAAGGCGTCGTAGTGGCCCGCGCAAGCACACATGTCGCTCGCAGCCACACCGGCGGCGATCCAGCCATCGGCCATAGCGCTCGCCATATTGCCAAAACCGACAAATCCAATCTTCATATCTCATAGTCCTCTCAGACACGCTCTTCAAAACGAAGGCTATTGTCCCACGGCATTGTTTCGTATTGCCGACCTATTTGTGATACGGCTCGCCACGGCTGATTTTGCAGGCGCGGTAAACCTGCTCCAGCAGCACCACGCGCGCCAAGTTATGCGGCAAGGTAATGCGTCCAAAGCTGAGCATCTCGTCGGCTCGTGCGCGCACGTCATCGCTCACGCCGTCCGATCCGCCAATCACAAAGGCGATGTCGCTGTTACCACGCAGCATAAGATCATCGAGCCGCGCCGAAAGCTCCTCGCTCGAGCGCTCTTTGCCCTCAATGGCCAGCAAGATCACATGCGCTCGAGGCGGCAGGGTTGCAAGAATCGCCACCCCCTCCTTGTCGCGCGCGGCATCCACGCCGCCCGCCTTAGCCGGGTCGATATCGGCCACCTCGCGGATATCCACCTTGGCATAGGCACCTAGGCGCTTGGTGTACTCGGCACACGCGTCCTTCCAAAAGCGCTCCTTGAGCTTACCAACGCAAACGACGGTGTATTTCACGCGCATCTACTCCTTCAAATCGTTTTGAACTTTGCCGGCGGCCAGCATCTGCTCGAACATCGAGGCCGACTGCGAGAAATCGCTCGGCAGCACGACCGTCGAGGTTTTACCCGTACGAGCGAACTCCGTCATCATCTCGGACCACTGCGTAAACATGAACAGCTGGTTGGCCTCGTCGTTGCCGACACCCGTCTCCTGGATGATCTCGAGCGAATCCTTGATGCCCAGCGCGATGGCCTTGCGCTGGTTGGCGATGCCCTCGCCCGCCTTTTCCATCGCCTCGGCCTCGGCGGTCGCCTCGGTAACGCGCTTGATGCGGTCGGCCTCAGCGAGCTCCTGCGCAGCAGCGCGCTTGCGCTGGGCGGCGTTGATGTCGTTCATGGAGTTCTCGACCTCGGTCGGCAGCGCGATCTTGGTGATGAGTGTCGACACGAGGGTAAAGCCGTAGGCAGCCATCTGCTCGGACACGGTGGCATTAACGTCCTTGGCGATGTCATCCTTCTTGGCAAAGACCTCATCGAGCGTATAGACAGGGATGGAAGAGCGCAGGGCGTCGGTGATGAAATCACGCATCTGGTCGACGGGCTCCTGCAGCATGTAGTAGCTCTTGTAGATGCCCGAATCTGCCGGGCCGGCGCCCATGTCATAGCTCACGTGGTACTGAGCAGAGACCTCAAGGCCGATGGTCACGTTGTCCTGGGTCTTAACGTCGATGCCAAAACCGTTTTTCATGGTGCGCAGATTCACCGTGGCGGCCTTGCGGTCGATCACGGGCACCTTCATGTGGAAGCCCGCGTTGACGATGCGGTTAAACTTGCCCAGACGCTCGATGATCACGGCATGCTGCTGTTCAACGACATAGCAGGCGTTGGGGAGCAGCAGCAACAAAATGATGATGGGAAGTAGAAGGCTCGTAAGAGCAGCGATAATACCGGACAACAGCATGGTCTCTCCTCTGATAGGCACACGTTGGCACTAGGATACCCGCACGAAGCAGCCACGTGACACCAACAGGAGGCCCATAACAAAAAAGCCCCCATTGCTGGGAGCTCTTTCATTTAATGGTGCGGGCGAAAGGACTTGAACCTTCATGGGGTTGCCCCCATACGGACCTGAACCGTACGCGTCTGCCAATTCCGCCACGCCCGCGTGCAGGAATTAGAATAACGGAGCGCTACCGCGAACGCAAGAACTATTTTTGAAAAAGTTTGCAGGCATTTTCCCAAGCCGCTCGCGCGATTGCCTCAGCATCCTCGCCGGTACGATCGACACGGTCGTTGACCAGCGTGTTTGCCGTGATAGAAATCATTGCCGGCTCGCACTCAAGACCACGAATGGGCTCCGGTGCCATATACGGGCAATCCGTCTCGAACAAAATGCGATCGAGCGGGGTCGCCGCAAATGCCTCGCGCACGTCGTCGTTGCGCTTAAAGGTGGCCGCGCCGCCATAAGCGATATAGCAGCCCAAACCCACAAAGCGCTCCATCGTAGCTCGATCCTCGCCAAAGCAGTGCAGCACGCAACCGGCCTGAGGCACACCTACCTCGCGCAGCACGTTGTACGCATCAACGTGCGAAGTGCGCTCCCCATCCGAGTCCTCGTGCCGCAGGTGCAGCTCCACCGGCACATTGCGGCGCACGGCAACTTCGAGCTGACGTGCCATGCAATCAATCTGCACACTATGGGGCGCCGGCGCGATGTCGTCATCGTAATCCATGTGGTAGTCCAGGCCGATCTCGCCGATACCGGCGCACAAAGGATTATCGAGCGCGGCAACGACCTGCGCGTGGATGTCGTCGGTATAATCCGGCGCGCCATAGGGATGAACGCCAGCGAGATACTTGATCTGCGGAATATCCCGCATCGGTAGAATTTCGCGCACCAGCCAGTCGCTATAGTCCGTCACGCTGCGCTTGTCGGCGATGGGGTCGAGCATCGTCACCAACAGGTCGACGCCCGCGGCTTTCGCGCGCACGAGCGTCTCGGGCACTTCTTTGCCCCAAAACGAAAGCAGATGCGCATGCGTGTCGGCAAGCGGTGCCAAGGGCACGGGGCAGGCAACCGTCTTCTTTTTCTTGGTAAACGTCACGCGTTCGGCATTAGGCGTCATGGATTAGCTCCTGGGCCAGGCGGACAAAGTCAGCAACATCGAGCGTCTCGGCGCGCGTGGTGGGTGAGATACCGCAAGCCTCAAAGGCGGCATCGAGCACGTCCTTGGCAAAGCCGTTGGCGCTCATGGAATTGCGGATGGTCTTGCGACGCTGAGCAAATGCGGCGTCAATCACGCGGGCCACAAACTCGCGATCGAGTCCTTCGGGCACCACGCCGTCAACACGGTCGATACGCACGACGGCCGAGTCCACGTGCGGTGCCGGCATAAAGCAACGCGGCGGCACCTCAAAGCGACCCGTCACCTGCGCATACAGGCCGAGCTTTGCCGTATAGCCGCCATAGGTCTTATTGCCCGGCACTGCGGCAATGCGATCGGCAACCTCCTTTTGAACCATGACGACGGCGCGCTTGAGCGCGGGCATCGTCTGGAAGAACTGCAGGATGATCGTCGCCGCCACGTTATAGGGCAGGTTCGCGACAAATACCGTCGGCTCACCGCCCGCAACCTGCTCAATCTGCTCCGGCGTCACCCTGAGCGCGTCGCCCATGATAAAGCGGAAGTTGGCGTAGTCAGCGGCATGGGCATCGAGCACCGGCTCGAGCTCGGGGTCGGCCTCGATCGACGTGACGCACGCCGCCTCCTGCAGCAGCGCAAGCGTGAGCGTACCAACGCCCGGACCGACCTCGAGCACGCGCTCATCGCCCGCAAGCTCGGAAAGCTCGCAAATGCGCTCAATTACATGGTTGTCGATCAGGAAGTTCTGGCCCAGGCGATGCTTGGTCGCAAGGCCAAACTCCTCCAGCAGCTCCCTTGTTGCCGTGGGGTTTGCCAAAGGCGAAGTTGTCATAGTTGCCTCCTTAGCATGGTGGCGGCGTCTTGAAACAAAAGGGCATGGACCGTTGCGGCCATGCCCTTACATCTAAACAGCAAATTGCCGATATGGCGCGCGGCGGCTTAGCCCAGACGCGGGAACAGCGGCTCGCCCTTCTCGACGGGCTGACCACCGGCAAGCAAGCCCCAAGCGCAAATGCCCTTGAGGTCGTCGCTCGCGGCCTCGTCCTCGCACGACAGGCGGCGCAGGGCCTCGGCAGAAGTCTGGGGCATGAGCGGCATCAGCAGGTGAGCGGCAATGCGGATAGCCTCGAGCAGGTTGTAGATCACAAATGCCAGCTCGTCAGCCTTGGTCTCGTCCTTGGCAAGCGCCCAGGGCTCGGAGTCCTCGATGTAGTGGTTGGCGGCATGGATGAGCTCCATGACCTCGTCCTTAGCTCCACCGTAATCGAGCACGTCCATCTTGGCCATGTAGCGCTCGACCAGGCCATCGGCGATCTTTGCCAGCGGGTTTTCGAACGCATCGAACGACGCGGGCTTGGCGGGCGCGCAACCGTCAAAGTACTTGCCGCTCATGTTGAGCGAACGCGAGATAAGGTTGCCCCAGCTGTTGGCCAGGTCGGCGTTGTAGACCTGCTCCATGCGATCGAAGCTGATGGCACCGTCGGTGCCGGGGACGACGTCGGTCATGAAGTAATAGCGATAGCCCTCGACGCCCAGCATGTCGATAACGTCCTGCGGAGCGATGGCGTTGCCGCGGCTCTTGGACATCTTCTCGGCCTTGCCGGTCTCGGCATTGCGCACGGTCAGGAAGCCGTGGGCAAAGACGTGCTCGGGCAGGGCCTCACCGATGGCCATGAGCATGGCGGGCCAAATGACGCAGTGGAAGCGGATGATGTCCTTACCCACGATGTGGAACTGCGCGGGCCAACGATAGGCCAGCTCGGCACGTGCCTCGTCGGTGTCGACGCCGTAGCCGACGGCCGTCATATAGTTGAGCAGCGCATCGAACCACACGTAGGTCACGTGGCCCTCGTCAAACGGGACCTGAATGCCCCAGTCAAAGCTCGTGCGGCTCACGGAAAGGTCGTTAAGGCCGCCCTCGACAAAGCTGCGCACCTCGTTCATGCGGAACGCAGGCTCGACAAAGTCGGGGTGCTCGTCGTAAAGCTTGAGCAGCTTGTCCTGGAAGGCGGAAAGCTTAAAGAAGTAGGACTCCTCCTGCACGCGCTCAAGCGGACGGTGGCAGTCGGGGCACAGGTGCTGGCCGACGCTACCGTACTCCTCGTCGCCCTTCTGGACCTGCGTATCGGTGAAGTAGGTCTCGTCAGGCACGCAATACCAGCCGTCGTAGCTGCCCTTATACAGGTAACCGGACTCCTTCATGCGCTCCCACAGGTACTGCACGGCATGATGCTGGCGCGGCTCGGTGGTGCGAATGAAGTCATCGTTGGAAATCTCGAGCTTGCTCCAAAGCTCCTTGAAGTGCGGAGCCTGGCTGTCGGTCCACTCCTGCGGCGTCATGCCATGCTTGGCTGCGGCCTCGGCGACCTTCTCGCCGTGCTCGTCCATGCCGGTCAGGAACTTAACGTTGTAGCCAGCGGAGCGGCGATAGCGAGCCTGAACGTCGGCGATGATGGTGGAATAAGCCGTGCCCAGGTGCGGATCGGCGTTGACGTAGTAGATGGGCGTCGTGATAAAGAACGAAGGCTTGCTTTGATCCATGGGGTTTGTCCTCCAGAAAAACGTTGCATACAGGGGATGATTCTAGCGCAAGGGCTGGATATCCTCCATCTATTGCATATCGAGCACCATGGCATAGACATCGCGCTTGCGGCGCGAATACTTCTGAGACAGGCGCTTGGCCACCGCAGAGGCGGGCTCCCCCTCCTCGAGCGCGGCGCGGATATCCTCGCGCAGGGCCTCGTCGGGATCCGCTGCCGCGGCGCCAACCGGTACGATACCGGCCTCCTCGTCCTCGCTCGGCGGCGCGATGACCAGCGCAATCTCGCCCTTTACCTCGCCGCGAGCACGCAGCTCCTCGGCGAGCTGGGCAGCGGGCCCGCGCAAGACCTCCTCGTGCAGCTTGGTGAGTTCGCGGCAGACGGCAACCTCACGCTGGGGAAAGACCTCCGCCACGGCCTCGAGCGTCGCCACGATGCGATGTGGAGACTCGTAGAAGATGAGCGCGCCGGGTACTACGGCAAGGCGCTGCAAACGGCGCACGCGGTCGCCGTGCTTTCGGTCCAAAAAGCCCTCGAAGAAAAAATGCTCGCAGGGAATGCCGGACGAAACGAGCGCCGTGACGCAAGCAGAGGGCCCGGGAATAACTTCTACGGGCACATCGGCCTCACGCGCTGCCTCGACCAGCACCTGGCCGGGGTCGGACACACTCGGCATGCCGGCGTCCGAGGCAAAGGCGAGGGTCTCCCCCGCCAGCAGGCGGTCGACCAGGCCGGCGGCGCGACTGGCGATCACATTCTCGTCGCAACGGACAAGCGGCTTGGAAATGCCCAGGTGCATCAGCAGCTTTGACGTCACACGCGTGTCTTCGCAGCAGATGGCATCGGCGGCGGCAAAGGCCTCGCCAACGCGCGGGGACAGGTCACCCAAGTTGCCGATGGGCGTGCCGACCACATAGAGTTTGCCCGTATGGGCGCTGTTTTGCGTCATATCAACCTATTCAATCATGCCGCGCTCGAGCGTACCGAGCGCCGCGCGGGCATCCCATGCTGCAATGCGCTTCTCGGTCTTCCACGTTTGGAAGAACCAACCGGCAGCCGGCGCAAACGAAGCCAGCTGGTTGGCGATAAACACGCGCTCATAGGCATTGCGTCCCTCGGGCGTAACCGACGAGTTGGCAAAGATCGCCGCGCCCGACCATTCGCCCACCAGCACGGGGAACCCTGCCGAAATTGCTTCTTTAAGCTCGCGCTTGTTGCGCGAGATCGCCGTCGTCAGCCCGCGGGGGCTCGTGATGTCGAGCGCATACTCGTCGCGGTAATGGTACAGGTGAAGGTCCATGTAGACGTTCTTGTACTTGGCGCCGCGCATAAAATGCTTCCACTCGCCGGGATGCCCCGACGACGAGAAGACGACGATCTTATCCTCGGGCATATACGAACGGACAAGCTCGTAGGCATCGCGATAGAAGTTGCGCAGGTAGTGGGCAGGAATACCATCCGTCATGGTAAAGAGACTCTTGCGGACGCTCATCTGTGGCGTGTCCAGCAGCTCAATGCCCAGCAGGCTCTCGGCCTCGCCATAGCGATCGGCCAAGCGCTCGAGCACATCGAGCGCGACATGACGGCCGTTGGTGGACGAATGCCACTCGGCAACAGCCTCCGGCGTGGTGGGCGAATCATTGGAATCGCCCTGGCCACCGGGCACCGTCGCCAGATCGAGCAGCACGCGGATGTCGTACTTGGCAGCCCACTCAATTGCACGGTCGATGTAGTCGACAACCGAGATGTAGGACGCGTCGGACTCCTGCGAACCAAAGGCATACCAGGGCACCGGCAGACGCACGGCATTGAGACCGATCTGCGCCATGCGGCGAAAATCGTCCTCACTCACAAACGTCTCGTAATGACGGCGCATGCGCTCATTATAGGCGGCGGTGCCCATGGCCTCCTGCAGCTCGGCCGCGTTGGATGCACCGGTCGCCGCGTATAGCGACGGGGTCACCCAAGGCTCGGGAATAAACCAGCCAGAGAGATTAACGCCGAGTATCCTCTCCATCACTGCCCCCTTCGGATCGTGCAGGCCAAACCTGCATCGTATTGCATAGGAAAAGTATCGTTTTGAGTATACCCGCGCGTGAGGACAGACGACCGAACGGTCTGTAAAGTGGCGCAAAAGCGGGAGGAATGTCTGGGGCGGGCACGCTGAGATGCGCACGCACGTCGGAAGTAAGCGCCGGAAAGCGCATCCCGCCTTCTCGTTCAATAACGGGATGCATTTTCCGCGGGTCCAGATAAAAGAAAAGGACCCCTTTGCAGAGGTCCTAGTCAATTCAAGGTGGCGGGGAAGGGAATCGAACCCCTGACACGAGGATTTTCAGTCCTCTGCTCTACCAACTGAGCTACCCAGCCATTTGAGGTATGCCTTGTTTCAAGGCTTGATTAGTATAACCAAGGACGCGCTCCGGTCAACCGAGAATTTGAAAAAAGTTTTTGAGCACGGCGCCAGCCACAAGGCCGACCCTATAGAACAGCACGTTAGAGACATCAACCCACCGCAAGAAGTTTTTCGCTCAAGGCTGCACGGGCAAACTCACTTGGCGTCATTCCTTCAGCCGCCGCCCGACGACGAATCGCCTCCTTCATCCCTAGGGGAATCTTGACCGATAGCGTTGCCGTCCCTTCGCTTGAGAGCGGAGGCCGCCCGTGCACGATCCCCCCAACGGTATGCTCGCCGTCCGGAAACCCGCCATGCTCGTACGACTCGCACCACGCGTCAATCATTTCATCCGTTACAACCTGACCATTGGCAGCCGTATACGCCTTGCTCATCATCGGCCCTTCCGTCAAGTGTTTTTTGGCGTTCGGATGGATCTCAACATCCATGCACCTTCTCCTCCATCTTACCCAATTTCGTATGACGAAAGTCCGCTGTCGCCAATTCTTACGCCGGCACTTGTTGGAGGGCGGGAGGTGTAGCGAGGATTGAAGGGCGTTCCAGCACCGCCCAGGCACCGGGACAGGAACACATGCGCCAAGGCCGGACGTTTTCGTAGTGCGCGAGGACGTTGCCGTTTCGATCGATAAAGGCAATGTCGATGGGATAGGCCATAAAGCAGGTGTGGACCGAAGAGCAGCGTGGGAACGCCATGACGAGCGGCAACCCGTTGGCGGCAATCGGAGACCGTCCCAGCATGCCGCGCAGGCGCACGGCAAACGACTCCGCCACCACAAACTCGGCAGGCGTCCAACCCAGCCTGTTGAGCGCCCGCGCGTAGGCAATGTAGGATGAGGCCGCGGTCACATAACCACCCCCGGACGCCACGGATCGACCGTCACTGCGCGCTCGTGCGACAACTTTGCCGGTGCCCCCAGCGAAACGCCGGCGATGCTGAGCGAGCTCGGCCACGGCTCGTAGCGCATGGTACAGGTATAGGTCCTAAACGTGCCGGAGAGCGAAAGCAGACCGCCATCCGATGTCGTCGCACCCTGCTCGCTCGAGACCTCAATCTGCAAGTCATAGCCTTCCATGGCATGTTGGATCTGAGCCTGAACGGTCGCGGAGGCATCGATGGAGCTGTCATCGCCCTCCCCGCTCGGCGCCACGGCATGCGCTAGCACGACATCGGGCACCACGCGGTCGAAGCGTGCGACCGCGTCGGCAAAGACCATGACGTTGTACACGATAAGCGCCAGAACCAGCAGGACGGGCGTGACCACGGCCATCTCGACCGTCGCCTGGGCGCGCTCCTCGCACAGGCGCGTGCGGATGCCCATTACGACCCACCGCCCAGGGCACCCGCCAGTGTGGCGACATCGACGGTAAGTGGGATGGAACCGCCGCCGGGCAGCGGAATCTCCGCAAGCGTGAACACCGTGCCGCTGACGGTGCGCTCGACTTGGTATTCCAGCGCCTCGCAAAGCGCCTTGGGATCGGTCACGCCCAACGGAATACTTCGTAGCTTGTCCTGCGCATTAGAAAGACCTGTGATGTCAGACCCCGGGCTCTTGATGACGTTGGCGGTGTCGGTCAGCACCGGCTTTCGTAGGCGCAAGTCGCACGGCTCCAAGCCCAGCGCCGCCACGGACGCCGAAACGGTATCGCCGAGCCACGATGCAATGGAGCCCAGCGCGCCACTGCTCCCTCCCAGGCCATCGATCATCTCATCCATAAGCTCGTCAGCCGAGCCTTGGATGTCTCCGTATCCCACAAGCAGCCGTCCCCAAACATCCATGACGCCATCGAGTACACCGGCAACACCGCCCGAACGCTCCTCCAACGTCGAGAAAAACCGCGAGAGAACGTTGTTCTGCGCCGTCGCGTCATCGGGTGCCAGCACCGCAGCAGAGATAGCACCGCGCTCGCCAAGCCTGACCGCCGCGTTAAACGAAGAGCTGAGCTCATCGGGGCTCGAGATGGCACCCGAAACCGCAAAGGCGACCACGCCATTGCGACCGGGCGGAGCGATACGCGGACGCTCGCCCGAAAGCGCTTTAATGGCCTCGTCAAACGCATTGCCCGCACGGTCAGCCTCGTCCTCGGTCTGGCGCATGAGCTCGAGCTCTTTGTTGCGGCATTCGACGTAGTCTTCCAGAGCGCCTTTGAACTCATCAAAGTGGTACTCGAAGCCGTTTTCGATAGAAGTCGAAGGAGCCGCAACGGCGCCGAGCGACGAAACACCAAAATGGCATCTGTTGCATTTGTCCTGCCCGTCATAAGCAGCGACCGAGGCTAGCCCGCCTGGCGTCCCTTTCTTATAGTTGGGGCAGCTCGTTCCATAATGCAGATACGTTTTGCCATCGTTGGTACTAGTTGGCCACGCCGCATCGGTATAGAGTTCCGTCGCTCGCACCTCGTCAGTGTTGCGCGGCAACAACGGAATATAGGAAGTGGTCCGGTCTCCGTCTTCGGTTATATATGCGCGATTGACCTCTGCGCTCGCATAGGTATAGAACGCCTTGCGCGCCGCCGACTCCGCCTTCGTCTCGACGCTTGAGCCTTGAGGCGCCTCGTTTGCAAGGCGCAAGCGGTAATAGGCCTTCGCGCGATCGAGCGCCACTTGCGGCTCCCATGTGACGCTCGAGGCATAGTGCGGATTCTCAATATCCGAAAGCTTCGCCAAACTCCTCGCGCGTTCCCACATGCATGAGCAACTGCCGACCGAAGCCGGATCCGACCCGCCGCAATCCGCAAGCCAGGCGCGCTCTTTTGCTTTCGCCGTCTCCTCCGAGGCCTTCTGCAGCTCATCTGCTGCGCGTTCCAGATCTTTCGATGTGTCTTTAATGACATCGGTCGAGATCTCGGACCCCTCGAGCGCAACGAAATCCGACTCGGACGTCCTGGGCACGGCAAGCGCCGTACCGGTATAGGTCGCACCCTCGGTATCCTGCGCCGACACGGCCTGCGTAGCTCGCGCGGCAACCAGATACGGTAGAGCCATCTCGATTTTCTGCAGGCCCTTGGAGGCGCTTTTGGCAAACTTATTGCGCGTTTTAATGATCTCGATCCCCGTGTCGACCATATCGCCCGCGGCAAGCTCGGCACCCGGAATAAGGATGGCGACCAAGCCGGTGCCGATCGTGGCAAACCCCGCTAGACCCAAGCTCAATATGCTCGCATCCACCACTGTCGCAGCCGTATGGTAGGACGCCACCACATTGGCGCCTGCCAGCGCGCCGCTATCGGCAGCCGCCTGGGTGTCCCCCGCGCGCGACATGCTCCATATCGCCGCCGCCGACGAAAACAGCAACGTGAGCACCACCAAGATGACCACCGCAGAGGAGAGCGTGGTATAGGCACCGTCTTCGATAAACAGGTCAATCCCGGCTCGACCCATAAAGCCGCCTCGCTTGCAGCGAGCACGCGGTCGGCAACGGCCCGCAAGCCCCCTCGTCACCTTCAACAGACAGCGCTTAATCCCATGCAGCAATCCATGAATCATAATCTCCCTCCAGCCACTCGGGACGCGATCGATACGAGACGTCGACCTTAAGCTCGACATAGCCGTTTTGGCCTGCGCTACCCATAGCCTGCGCAAACGCACCGATCACGGGCAGCGGTTTAACCTCGCCGGTAACGGAAACGGACGAGACGCCGCCCGCATCGGCCCGACCAAGCTCGATATCCCACGACAGGGGCCCGCCGGCATGGAAAATCGAAACGTCGGGAACCGCGGCAAGACGGCGGCGGGCAAACTCCTTAATATCCTCGTCATCCCCCATCGTCGTCGTGGTCATGAGCCGCGCGGTCTCGGCGGCGGCAGACTCCATGACCGCGCGTGTATAGAGCAGGCACACCGGCTGCAGCGCCAACAGGACGAGCGCCAGAAACGTCGGCAGTAGGAATGCCGCCTCGACCGTAGACTGAGCCCGGTCCTCGCGCGCAACATCAATACAGCACGATGTCCTTAGCACCCGCAGCAGCGTCGACAACCGATGTCGAGGTGACGCCGTGAGATGCCGTCCGCTCGACCAGCGCCGCCAAACGCCCATCGGCACCGGCACGCCAAAGCCCTGCGATCGCCAGCACGATGGAAAGCAGTGCCACCGTGACGATGGCGTATTCGACCGTTGCCTGGGCAGATTCCTCGCGCAGGACATAATGCATTTCACGACCCCTCCTTTGAGTTCGTTGTCTGCGGGGTCAGGCGGACCACACGCAGGCAACACGAAGTATCACCAGCATCCGCGGCAACCGTCACCATATCGACCCAGCCGCGTCCGTCACGCACGATGGCGCCCCACACGTTGCCCTTGATGTCGAGATAGCCGCTCAGAGCAAGTTGCGCCGTGGGCACCTCGCGATAGGCACGCAGCATATCCGCCGCCGCCTCGGTCATCGGTCGGCACTCGGACCATGCGAGACGAACAGCGACGGCATTGTTTGCAGATGAACCCGTTGCAGCGTCCGCTCGCTCGTCGAGTGCTTGCAAGAACGTTTGCGCCGTGACGGCGGCATTCGCATCGTCCGCGTCTCGCGCATCGTCTATTTGAGACGCCGCAGCCGAACCCGATCCCGCATCCGCGGCAGCCCCTAAACGTTGTTGCCGTGCTGCGTTAAGCCCCCAAACCGCCACTGCCACCGCCACGACCGCACAGGCGAGCACCAGCAACGCGCCGACGGGACGGGCGCCCTCTACAGGCTGTTGATGCCCTCGCTGATAGCGCTCCATAAATCTTGGACCTTGCCCTTAAATGCGACGATGGCAATGATGGCAATCACCACGAGCACACCGACTAGGATGGCGTACTCGGTGGTGCCCTGCGCGCTCTCCTCCCGCAGCAGTTCTTCGGCACGCTGGCGAGCGTGAATTGGCTGGCAAAACGCCAAGCTCCAGACCTTGCCAACAACGTCAGTCATCGTATTCATGTATTCCTCCCTACATCATCCCGCCTGCTCCCAGCAGCGGGCCCAATATGGACAGAAGCAACGCCGGCAAGATGAGCGTGCCGGTGGGAATCAGCAGCTTGACCGGCGCACGCTCAATCTCGCGCTCGACCGCGGCGCGATGGGCCGCGCGAATCTCGCGACTTTGGGCCGCCAGCGTCTCGGCAAGCGGGGCACCGAGGGCAAGCGCCTGCCCCGCTGTGATGGCAAAGGTCTCGAGCGCCCGCACATCCAGGTCGCGCGCGGCCGCCAGAAGCTCATCCTCTCGCGTCCCTACGCCCACACGCCATGCCATGCAGGCTCGCTCAAGGCGGAGCGCCAACGTCGATCGGCGATTGGCGCAAAAAACCTCAAGCGCCGCATCGAACGAAAGGCCGGCCGAAAGCCCCAGACGCACCACGTCGATCATCTCGGACACCTCGCCAAGCGACACCTGCGCCGTACCACCCGTGCCGAGCATGCCCCTCAACCGTGCTACCAGGACATCGGTCACCGATCGGGCAGCCGCAACAACCAGCAGCGCCTCGCGTTTGCAGACCTGGGCGATCTTGCATGCGTCCGCACGATTGAGCCCCGTCGCGACAAACACGCTGAGCGCGCACAGGCATGCCGCGACCCCGACCAGGGCGCTCATAGCTCCACCCGCATAATGCGTCGGATGACCACCAGGGCGACGGCGTTGAGGGCAAGTCCCAGTACCACGGCACCGGCACCCGCCGGCGTCGCAAGGCCGCGGCGAAAGTCGGCCGAAAGCAGCGCCAGCACCGCGCACATACCCGCCGGCATCGCCGAGACCATGTGTGCCGACATACGAGCCTGCGATGTCTTGACGTCCAAGCGGCGCTTGAGCTCAATGCGCTCCCCCACCATGCTCGACGCCTCGGACAACAGGTCGGCAAGCGGGGCACCGGTTCGCTGCGACACCTTAAGCGCCAAGGTGACAAGCGAAAGGCCGGGGGCATCGATACGGTCGAGTAGGTCATCCAACGCATCAGTCGCCGAGACGCCGCAGTCGATCGCCGCCGCCACGCGCAAAAACTCGGTATGCACCGGCTCTTGCGCGTGAGTTCCCACAAACCTCATGCCCTGGGCCAGCGAATGACCCGAGGCGAGCGACATAGAGAGCGCCGTAAAGGCCTCGGGCATGGCTTCTTCCACATCGTGTTGCTCGCGGCGACGGTCGAAGGTGTCGCGAGCGGCGCCTACGCCAAACGGTGCGAGCAGCCCCAGGACAAAGCCGATGGGCGACAGCGATACGACAGTCAGGACAATGCCGCAGACACCACTCGATAGCAGCAAGCATGCCAGGCGCGCCTCGTCATCCTCGATAACAAGGCCAAGGCGATGTGCTGGAACCAGCGCCGCCCAGGAGCGGGCAATCTTTTTTAGCAGGTCGTTTTCTACCAACTCGCGCGGCAGCTTCTCGACCACCGACTCAAGCGCATGGCTGACCAGTTCCGCCGGCGGCACGCGCGACACACGAGGCTCCGCCCCGCACGCCACCGCGGCAGAAAGCCCTGTCAAGCCCCCTACGACGAGGGGCACAACGATCTCCATTCGTCCACCTCCTCTTGTGTGAGCGTTCCCGAGCGCAGGCCCTCCGCGATAAACGGAGGCTCGCGATCGAGCGTCCAGGTGCGCGCGGCGGCATCGAACGTCACGTAGCGCTCAAGCTCCACGCCGCCTGACGTGCCGCGTCGCACCCCCGAATAGGAGGACACGAAACGCCTGCCGTCCGCATGACGCTCGGACATCACGATGCCGTCGAGCGCCATGGCAATCTGCTCCTCGATAAGCTCGCTCGGCAGATCGATGCCATAGCGCGCAAGCAGCGTCAAACGCACCACGGTCTCCTGCTCGGTGCCCGCATGAAGCGTGGTGAGCGATCCGTCGTGCCCGGTGTTCATGGCCTGCAGCATGTCGCAACATTCCGCACCGCGCACCTCACCCACCACAATACGGTCGGGACGCATGCGCAGGGCGTTGGTCACCAGATCGCGGATTGTCACCGCGCCCTCGCCCTCAATTGAAGCCTCGCGCGCCTCCAGGCGAACCACATGCGGGTGATGCGCAAACTTGAGCTCGGCGGAGTCCTCGATCGTCACGATGCGCTCGCCGGTGGATATCTCGCACGACAGCGCGTTGAGCAGCGTGGTCTTGCCCGATCCCGTGCCACCCGCAACCGCCAGATCTTGACGCAGCGACACCGCACACGACAGCAGTTGCGCATACCAAAGCGGCAGCGACCCCAGGCCCACAAGCTCGTCCAACGAACAGATGCGATCTGAGAACTTGCGAATGGTGAGGATTGGTCCATCAATCGCCACGGGCGGGATCACCGCGTTGACGCGATAGCCCGTCTTGAGGCGGGCGTTGACAATGGGGCTGCGCTCGTCGATGCGCCTGCCCAGCGGCGAGATGATGCGGTCGATGAGCACGCGGATCTGCTCGTCATTCTCAAATGCATGCTCGATGGGATATAAGACGCCGCCGCGTTCAAAGAAAGCCGAGCGGCAACCGTTGACCATGATCTCGGTGACGGTGTCGTCCTCGATGAGCGGCTGCAGCGGGCCCAGGCCCACCACGTCGTCCAAGATCTCGTCGATGATGGTCTCGCGCTCGGGCGTCGCCAGGTCGCCCGGCTCCTCCACGTTGAGCGCCGCCTCCACCGCAGGACGCAATTCCGAGCGGGCGCGCGCCGGATCGATGTATGCGCTGATACGCGCCACCTCGTCATAGCCCATGCGGTCCATCACGGCGCGCTTGGTGCGGCGCTTGACGGCACGGTGGCGCCCCGCATCAACAGGCGCCGCCGCCGCGGCCGCACCGGCTTCCTTAATCCTTGTTTGCAAGCTCATCGCGAATCACCCTCGCGCGACCAGGGAAGACGGATACGTGGGCGCTCGGTGCGCGTCGAGCGGTCGGTGACCATGTCACTCCAGGGACCGACGGCGCAGCCCAGCTCCACGAGCATCTCGCGCGTGGCTTCGCGCACGCTGGTGGCAAAAGCGCTGGTCTGGCCCACCGCCTCGTCAGCACGGCCGAATGCCATGAGCGCCGTCAAGTCCTGCCCGCCGTCGGCAATGCGAATCTTGGAGCTCAACGCGCAGGTAATCTCAAAGCGCATGGCGACATCCTCGTCGGCGCCGCGCGCGCCAAACCGGTTGAATACGGCGCTCATGCGCGTACGCGGCACGCCCACACGGCTCGCCAACTCGATGACGCGTGCCGCGGACGTCGCAGACGACACCGATGGATCGCCCACGACCAGGCAGCGGTCGCTCGCCGCCACCGCGGCCGCCACGGCGTCGCCCCAAAAGACCGAGGTGTCGACAAGCACCACGTCGGATTCGCGGCGCAAGACATCGAGCAACAGCTCCACCGGACGCGCCATGAGCTCGGCCTGTTCGGGCGCGGTGACCGGGCCCCAAAGCGTAACGCCCGGGGCCACGCGCATCGAGGCGGCCACGATGTCCGATTCGGCAAGTGTGCCCGCAGCCGATGGCTCGATAAGCGTCGCCATGTCATGCGGGGTATCGGCACCCAGCAGGTCGTAGAGGTTTCCAAACATCAGGTCCAAGTCGAGCACGGCAGCGCGCAGGCCCAGCAGCGACGCCGCGTGCGCCATGGCGGCGACGATCGTCGACTTGCCGCAACCGCCCGAACCCGAGACGACGCAGACAACCGGGGCTCGATGCGACGAAGCGGCGGCATCCGCCGACGGCGTGGGGGCAGGCGGCGCCGGCACGGGCGGCAACGTCCCCGTCTCCCCGGCAGCGCTCATATGCTGCGCCCAAGCCGGCATGGCAGGCTGCTCGGTCCGCGGGGCCGAATCTGGGGACTTCACGGTCGCATCGACACGAACATTGTCGTTCCCGGCAAGTCCCTCAACCTCGTCGAGCTCATCGACCAGGCTCACGCCATGCACGTATCCCATATCTACAGCCAAAAGATCCTCGCCATACGGCACCGGCTCTCCGACTTCATCGTATGCAAGGGGGTCCCGGGGACACCGACCATGCTCGGCTTCCGCTTTTCCACAATCATCAACACGCGGGCCTCTTGTAGCGCGAGGCGCCCCGGGTTCCCCATCAACAAAAGCATCGGGCTCAATCGTCATGCGCCGATCGGAATCAACCGTTCCCTCGCCCGCGCGCCCGTTGCCGCACAAACTGTGCGCAGCGATGACCTCGGTCGCCCCCGCGCGAAACAGCCCTTCGATATCCGACGGGTCGAGCGTCTCGATCAACACGACGACGCGACTCACACGGCCCTCGGCCGTCAGGCGTGCAACGGTCTTCCGCACGTCTTCGGTATCGAACAGAGATGCCGCGATGATGGCGGCACCGCGGCGCGACGGAAACGCCCGCGCCATGGATACCAGCCCGTCCAGATCGCCCACGCGAAGCACCTGCGCGCCCACATCGCGACCCTCGACTTCCTGCTGTAGCAGCCCGTAATCGCCGCACGCGCAGCACGCAAGCCAGATCGCCTTCATCACTCGTCGCCTCCGCTCTTTTTGCCGCGCGCCGTGGCGGGAATCGTCAAGCTGACCGTTCCCTTTCCCGAGGCTCCCAGCAATTCCTTGACATCTTCGGGGTCTGCCGCCAGCGTCACCCACTCGATCTTGCCTTCACGCGTGGTGCCGGCATCTTCGCTGGTATCGATTACGTACGCGCCGCACAAACGATCGGTCACGCCATCTTTTTGCACGTACACGTCCACATAGCTGCCCACGCCCGTGGCGCCGCCGACCGAGTGCTCGGCATCGACCGCCACCGAAACGGCAACCTTGCCTTTAGGCACCTCGAGCTTGTGGCTTTCGGCCTTGGTGTAGACATTGCAAATCACGGCGTTTTTGGGAATGCGCGAGGTCGTCACGTCGCCGCGCACCTGACGCAGCTCGGTCGCCGCATCACGCGGCAACAGACTCGCCAGCCATTCCTGAGTTATGACATTAGTCTCGTCGAGGGTCTCGCCCGCATCGATATCGCGCGCCGCGACGCACACCTCAACGCGGTCGCCGCCGTATTTTGCCAACGTCTCGGCCTGGGCCCGCTCGGCTTGCGAGCGGATCGACGAGCCGTAGACCATGCAGAGCGCCGCGGCAAGCACGCCCGCGACCAGACTGATGGCGATGCGCTTGCTCTTGTTCACGGCCGCTCCTCTCAAGGTAGCACCGGGCAAATGCCCGTACCACCATTGTCTGGGCGACCAGGGCGCAAAGCGGCGCAATCGCGATCTTAGTTTTAGGTGTCAAACCAATTGCTGACCAAAAGCTGACCAGCCCGTCAAGCTCGTGGCAAGGTTTTGGTCAGAACGTCGGCAAAACGCATATTTCGAGGCGCTTTGGCAGCAAAAAAGCCGCCTCCCAAGCAGTTAGGAGACGGCTGTCATAGGAAAATTCAATTACAGATGGACATCGGGATCGAGCATTTGGGCACTCACGCGCATGGATGACGCCAGGTTTTGGAACGTCTCCAGGCGCAGGCTGTCGATCTGTCCGGCATCTTCGGCCTCGCGAACGGCGCAACCCGGCTCGTGAGTGTGCGTACAATCGCCAAACCGGCACGCACGCGACGCCTCGACGATCTCGGGGAAGGCACGCGCCAGACCCCGCTCATGTCCTACGAGCGGCAGACTGCGCAGGCCCGGGGCATCGGCGATCACGCCGGCGTCGCCCGGCAGCGCCACCATCACGCGCGCAACCGTGGTGTGGCGACCTTGGTCATCACGCTCGCGCACGCCGCCAGTGGCCAGCGCATCGTGGCCCAGCAGCGCATTGAGCAGCGTTGACTTGCCGGCACCCGACTCGCCCAAGATCATGGCACAGCTCCCGGCCGGCACGCAGGCACGGACCTCGTCCAGGCCGAGGCCCTCGGCAGAAGACGTCACGATCACGCGCACGTCCGGACCCACCAGACGGCGCACGCGGTCCAGATCGCGCTCGAGCTCATCGGCCTCGCAGCGGTCGGCCTTGGTGAGCACCACCGCCGGCTCGGCATCGCAATCGAGCGCCAACACCAGCGAGCGCGCCACGCGATCGAGCAGCACCTCGCCGGCGCCGAGCGCCTGCACGATCAGCACGCTGTCGACGTTGGAGCAGAGCACCTGGCGCTCCCCGCGGGCACGGCCGCGCCAGCGCTCAAAGCTCGTACGGCGCGGCAGTACGCACTCGATCACGCCCATGTCGTGCCCGGGAGCACGGCGGACCGCCACGCGGTCGCCCACGGCGGGCAGCAAGACCTCGTCCTCGCCACGCGACTTGGCAAACCCTACGGCATGCTCGGCACGAAACGTGTCATCGGCAGTTGCCACCAGCGGAAACCCGCGGTCCAGGCGCACCACGGCACCGAGCTGCATCTGCTCGGGCTCCTCGGCCTGGGCGCAAAAGTCGTCAAATGCAGCCTGCTGAGCCGCATCGACCGGCAGGTCATCGAACGCCGGAACATCCCGCAGCGCGTCAAGCCCCGGCACACTCGCCAGCAACTCCTCAGCAGATGCAGGGGCTTCAGTCGCGAGCTTCCGACGACGATCGCGCTTAGCCCGCGCCCCCGTCGTCTTTTTCTTCGCCTTAGCCTTAGCCTTGCCCACAAACGCCTCCCAGCACCAAACCACACAACTGAGCAGGTATTTTAAATCAAAAAGAGCTGGCCGGGCAAAGCCCGACCAGCTCACACACTTTCCTTCAGCCCTTTATCATCCGCACGGGAGAAAAGCCAGCAAGGATACCGTAGGGCCCACCCCGGGAGTGTTTTCTTCTGAGCGATCCCGCAGCGCGAAGCGCGAGGACCAGCGAAGAAGAAAACACGCAGGGGCGGGCACGGACAGGTTAACTTACTCCTTCTCGACCGCGCGCATGATCGCCTTGTAGATCTCCATCAGCGGGATGATCAGGAAGGCCAGGCCCAGGGCGGCGACAACGCCCTTTAGCTCGAGCGTCACGGGGCCAAAGAACATCTCGGCAAGCGTCGGCTGCACGGTCACGGTTACCGTCAGCACCAGCGCCAGCGCGGCCGAAGCCCACAGCCACTTGTTCTGCTTCTTCATGGTGAACAGCGACGCACGACGGCTGCGCATATTGAAGCAGTGGAAAATCTCGACCATGTTGAGCGTGATGAACGCCATCATCACGCCTTCCTCGTCGGCATTGCCGGCGATCATATCGGCGATGTGGATGTAGCCCATGTCAAAGTACACGCCCACAAAGAAGCTCGCCAGCACCAGCACGGTGATGATCAGGCCCTGGACCACGCAGTCCAGGCCCATGTGACCGGCAAAGACGCCGTCCTTGGCGTTGCGCGGCTTGCGCTTCATGATGTCGCCCTCGGCGTCCTCCATGCCCAGCGCAAGCGCGGGGAAGCAGTCGGTGACCAGGTTAACCCACAGCAGCTGCACCGGCTGGAAGATGGTAAAACCGATAAGCGTGGCAATGAACACCGAGAACACCTCGGCAAGGTTAGCCGAAAGCAGGAACTGGATGACCTTGCGGATGTTGTCGTAGATGCGACGGCCCTCTTCGCAGGCACCGATGATGGTGGCGAAGTTATCGTCGGCAAGCACCATATCAGCGACGTTCTTGGTAACGTCGGTGCCGGTGATGCCCATACCCACGCCGATGTCGGCGCGCTTGATGGACGGGGCATCGTTGACGCCGTCGCCGGTCATGGCGACGATCTGGTCGCGCGACTTCCAAGCCTCGACGATGCGGGTCTTGTGCTCGGGCTGGACGCGAGCGTACACGCCGTAGTCCTCGATGTGCGCGTCGAGCTCCTCGTCGCTCATGCGGTCGAGGTCGGCACCGGTGATAGCCTGGCTGCGATCGGCGACGATGCCCAGCTGCTTGGCGATGGCCACGGCGGTGTCGATGTGGTCGCCCGTGATCATGACGGTGCGGATACCGGCGTCGTGCGCCTCGCGGATAGCGTCGGCAACCTCGGGACGGACCGGATCGATCATGCCGGACAGGCCGCAGAAGACCAGGTCATGCTCGAGCGCAGCGGGGCTGCAGTCGGCGGGAACCTCGGTGTAGGTGCGGCTCGCCAGCGCCAGCACGCGCAGGGCCTCGTCGGCCATGGCCTTGTTGGCTGCCACGAGCTCGGCACGACGCTCCTCGGTCAGGGGCACAACCTTATCGCCCTCGTAGATATGAGTGCACAGGCCGATCACCACGTCGGGCGCGCCCTTGGTGTACTGCTCGTACTCACCGTCCAGGGTCTCGACGACCACGGACATCATCTTACGGCCCGAGTCGAACGGGGCCTCGCCCACGCGCGGGTGCTCGGCAGTCAGGCCAGTGAGGCCCGCCTTGCCGGCATCGTTGACAAGCGCGCACTCAGTCGGCTCGCCCACGGCCTCGCCCAGTTCCTCGTCCCACTGGGCATCGGAGCACAGCGCCATGCCTGCCAGGAACTTCTCCTTGGGCGCAGCGAGCTCGTGCTTGACGACGGTCATCTTGTTCTGGGTAAGGGTACCGGTCTTATCGGAGCAGATGGTCTGCGTGCAGCCAAGGGTCTCGACGGCAGAAAGCTTGCGGATGATTGCCTGGCGCTTGGCCATCTTGGTCACGCCGAGCGAAAGCACGATGGTCACGACGGCGACCAGGCCCTCGGGGATGGCGGCGACGGCGAGCGAGACGGCAACCATAAAGGTGTCAAGCAGGGCAGTCGGGTCGGTAAGGACGTTGCCCACGCCGTGACGGATGATGTCAACGCCAAAGATGACGACGCAGATGACGATCACCATGATGGTGAGGATGCGGCTGAGCTCGGCGAGCTTCACCTGCAACGGCGTGAGCTCTTCCTTGGCCTCGGCAAGAGCGCCGGCAATCTTGCCCATCTCGGTGTTCATACCGGTGCCGACCACGACGGCGCGACCGCGGCCGTACACCACGGTGGAACCCATGTAGCACATGTTCTTGCGGTCGCCGAGCGGCACGTCGTCGGTGCCAGCGGCGAGCTCAATCACGTTGGCGTGCTTCTCGACCGGCACGGACTCGCCGGTCAGTGCGGCCTCTTCGATCTTCATCGTGGCGCTCTCGAGGACGCGGCAGTCGGCCGGGACGGAGTCGCCCGCCTCGAGCATGATCACGTCGCCGGGCACGAGCTCGGCGCTCGGCAGGTGCACGAGCTTGCCGTCGCGCAGCACCTTGGACTGCGCCGCGCTCATCTCCTGCAGGGCCTCGAGGGCCTCCTCGCTCTTGGCTTCCTGGACCACGCCCAGCACCGAGTTGACGATAACGACGAACATGATGATGGCGACATCGGCAAAGTCCGCCTCGCCCTTGACCATGCCCGTGAGCGCGCTGATGACGGCGGCAACGATCAGCATAATGACCATAGGGTCGGCCATCTGCTCAAAGAAACGCTTCCACAGCGGCTTCTTCTCGGCTTCCTCGAGCTTATTAGGGCCTGTCTTGGCGAGGCGCGACGACGCCTCGCCGGTGCTCAGGCCGAGGTGCTCATCGACACCCTGGTCGCTGAGCACCTCCGCCGCGGCGGACAGGTATTCCTTTTGCATATAGAGTCCCCTCCTGGGATTCGGGCCACTCAGCAGATTGATGCCCGATCATAATTCCCAGGAGAAGGGCAAGGGCTCATCAAGGCTGCCGTGCTGAGCGGCAGTTGATAGTGGAGCTATGGTACCCCAAAGCGACGCGTCTAGCCAAAACATTCCATCTGGAAACACGGCACAGGCGCAACGATGCAGACCGTGTGATGTTCAACATTGATAAAACGTTTTTTCTTCGGCGCATCATCAAACTGAAATATCGCCCAGATAGCAGCGGTTAGAACGGTTGGTAAAGTTTTTGCATATACCGTTTTTTCGCAAAAAATGAACTTCTAATTCGGCATACGGTCGATTTTTTGGGGTATTCGGTCGGCATTTCGTTATAATCATCTCAGTTTTATTTCTTATGGTTTATCTATCAGCGCAAGACGATGTCAGATGGAGGTCTGAATGTACAAGCGCACCAAGATTGTATGCACCATGGGTCCCGCCTGCGATAGCGACGAGACCATCCGCGAGATGATCAAGGCGGGCATGAACGTCGCCCGTTTTAACTTCTCGCACGGATCCTACGACGAGCACCACGGTCGCATCGAGCGCGTCCGTCGTATTTCCAAGGAGCTCGGTCTGCCTGTCGGCATCCTGCTCGACACCAAGGGCCCCGAGGTCCGCACCGGCCTTCTGGTCGACGGCAAGAAGGTTGCCGTAAAGACCGGCGACAAGATCGTCGTCACCGCTCAGCCCACGTCCGAGGATTTCCACGGCACCTCTGAGCACATCTCCCTCGACTACCTGGCTCTGCCCTCCGAGGTCGAGAAGGGCTCCCTCATCCTGATCGATGACGGCCTGGTTGCCCTCGAGGTCGAGTCCGTCAGCGGCCAGGACATGACCTGCGTCGTTAAGAACGACGGCTTGATCGGCGAGCGCAAGGGCGTCAACATGCCCAACGTCAACATCTCGCTGCCCGCTATCACCGAGCGCGATCGTCAGGACATCCTCTTTGGCCTGACCGAGAACATCGACTACATCGCCGCTTCCTTCATCCGTGACGGCGAGTCCGTCCGCGGCATCCGTGAGCTTTGCCGCGAGAACGGCGGCGAGCACGTGACGATCTTCCCGAAGATCGAGTGCGCCCTGGGCGTCGAGAACTTCGACGAGATCCTCGAGGCTTCCGACGGCATCATGGTCGCCCGTGGCGACCTGGGCATCGAGATCAAGCCCGAGCTCGTTCCGCACATCCAGAAGGAGATTATCGCTAAGTGCAACGCGGCCTACAAGCCCGTTATCACCGCTACGCAGATGCTCGACTCCATGCAGCAGAACCCGCGCCCGACGCGCGCCGAGGTTGCCGACGTCGCTAACGCCATCTACGACGGCACCGACGCCGTTATGCTTTCCGGCGAGTCCGCTGCCGGTAAGTACCCGGTCGAGGCCGTTAAGATGCAGGCCAGCATTGCTCTCGAGACCGAGAAGTACCTCCCGGCTCACGCTCCGCTCGAGGTTCCGGCTGACGCTCACGGCACCCGCGTTGTCAACAACGTTGTGGGTATGTCCGCTGTGAACATGGCCACCACCGTTGGCGCCAAGTGCATCACCGTGCCAACGACCACCGGTCGTACCGCTCGCCTGATCTCGCACTTCCGTCCCAACATGCCGATCTGCGCGTTCTCCCGCCACGAGTGGGCCGTCCAGCAGATGATTATGTACTGGGGCGTCATCCCGCACCAGGCAGAGATTACCCAGGGCACCGTCAACGGCACGATCGTCAAGGCGATCGAGACCGCTAAGGAGCTCGGCTACGTCAAGACTGGCGATTTGACCGTCGCTACCGCCGGCGATCCCCGCATGAGTGTCCAGCTCGAGGACAAGGTCTCCTCGACCAACGTCGCTTACGTCGCTCAGGTGCGCTAAATCGCACTTGCAAGCAGATTTGCATTGCAAAGGGTCCGGAAGGCTTCGCCTTCCGGACCCTTTTCTTTGCGTCAATGCCGGCGCACGGCAAAACACGCACTCATTTCTTTACCAAAAGCGCGAAAACCACCCTTCGAGGCCCATAAAATAAAGTCCCAAGCGCTAAAAGTGTTCGCCCGGTGGCAAACCCACACCTTAACCGACGCTGATAAATCGTTTTAGCAAGAGCCAGATCGACCTGGTTTTCGGAAGTGCGGGGAAAAATTGCTTACCTCCGAGTACAAGCCCTTTTATTTCAACAAAACCCCTGATAAAGTTGGCTCAAATACCGCTTGTGCTTTGCCTGTTTGTCTTTTTCCCCGCACTTCCGAAACCGATAGCTTTTCTAGCCCAAACTACGCTCAAACGATCGGATCGCTATGTCATTTCTTGCCTGCGGACCCACGGCTTTTCAGTACTATCGCATCCCGCCCCAGATACTGGGACTCTATCCGGCAATCCTGCCGCCCGACCATGACCATCGCTTGGTGCACTACTCAAAACAACCAGTATTTAAAGACTTGCTCGGCACACCAGTTTGGAGATTCGTGGGCGAAAGAAAACAGCGCGCGAACGGAAAGCTATTTCATAGCCGTCTGCTAACCCAAGAGCCACCTCCCGGGTCGTTTAGGCAGACTGAGCATGGATTTGATGTCACGTCCCCGGAGTTCACGCTGCTCAGCCTTGCCACGCAGGTCTCACGCAGCCAGTTACTCATGGCTTGCTACGAGATGTGCGGCTCCTTTGCAGTGTTTAAGCCCTGCGAGCGAACGCAACAACAACTCGATGAAGCTATTTCGCTTAAGCTCATTCCGCCCAGCTGCGGCTGGGAGCGAGTTAACGACACCAAGGGCAATGACACCAACTTGTGGAAGCGCACGCCGCTTCTTACCGCAGCGGATATCGCCGCGTTCGCCAAGCAGGCCGCAGGCCTGCGCGGCGTTAAGCAGCTCCGCTGGGCCGCCGAACGCATGACAGGACAGACCGCCTCGCCCTTTGAAGTCCAGACGTCAATTCTCATCTCGCTCCCCCGCGATGAGGGCGGTCTGGGCATCGACATCACCAATAACGCGCGCATCCCGCTCAGCGAAGCCGCGCGTTCGCTGTATGACAAAACCTGCTGCTACGCCGATATCCTCATCGAAAGCGCCACCGACAGCATGGGCGTCATCCTTGAATGCCAAGGCCGCTCCGCCCACGACAGCGAAGCCGCGAGCCTCTCCGATGCCGAGCGCGCCACCGCACTCACAAGCATGGGCTACGACGTCATCCAAATTACCTATGACCAGATCAAGGAGAAGAAGAGCTTCAACCACATAGCCGAGCTCATCCATAAAAAGGCTGGACTTCCCTACACCCCAAAGACCGATCAGGAACGCACCACCGAAGATGCCCTGCGGCAAGAGCTACTTGTCGATTGGGTTGAGCTATTCACTGCCGGGCCGGCCGGCTAGCAGCTAGCGATCAGGGGGACTGCGGGGACGTCAGAAGCGGCAACGCGAGCCGCAAAGCCCGCCTCGGTCAGCTCGATGACCTCGGTAAACGTTGCGTCGAAGAATTCCTCGGTCAGCAAGCGGTATGGCGGATGGTCGGGCTCGCCGGGGTTTTCGCGCACGATCTCGTGTATAACGCCGATGGTCTTGAGCACATACTCCTTATGGATGGGATACTGCCCAAAACGCGTCGCCGCAGTATACAGGCGATCGGTCGCACGCGGGATGGAAACGATGCCCAGCGTCTTGCCAAACCAGTCAAAGTCGCCTTGCTTTTTAATGCGGAACTCCTCGCACGGCTTGCCGCCGTGCGCCTCCAGGTACTGATTCACGCGCGTATTCCATACGGTATCGGCCACCAGATGCGACCAGACACCCAGTGTCAAATCGAGCAACGACTGCGCCACGTCCTCGGACGCAAGCGAGAACTCACGAGCGCCGGGACCGACAACCGGCTCGGCATCCCTGTAGCGCTGGGGATAGTGCACGCGATTCAGTCGCTCGCGCTCCTCGATAATCGAGGTCGCCGCGGCTAACGCACCGGTGGGTGAACTTTTAAGCAACGGTGCCACATAGGTATCCCAGAACTCGTGCTCACGCGGCTTAGGGATAGGCTCGGGCTTGGCAAAGTGCGTAATGCGGTACGGGATGGGATCGGCGATGCCAGGGACCATATAGCCCACGAAAATATCCGGAACCACGCAGCCAAACAAAAAGGCATTGCGGTCGCGCACGCTCTTGGCAAGCGCACCGGTGCGCTCCAGCAAACGCTCCGTCTGAGCGATATGAATGTTCCAGCTTGGCATAGCCACCCCCATAAAAAACCTGGATAACTATACCATCACGGCAAAGCCGCGCGGGCGGCTACGCACGCTCTACGCAGCAACTAGTCCGTAGCACCGCTTTCGGTTCCATACGACGGCGAAGGCGCCTCGACCACATGGTGATATCGATCGATATAGATTGCACGGGCACCCAGGCGTCGCACCAAATCCTGGTGATGTGTGCTCATCAAGACCGTCTTGCCGGCAGCAACATAGGCCAGTAAAAAGTTGACCACGATGTCGCACGAGTCCTCGTCAAGTCCGTTGGTGGGCTCGTCGAGCACCAGGATATCCGGGTTCATCGACACCACCGCAGCCAGCGCAACGCGCTTCTTTTGCCCGCCCGAGAGCTGATAGGGAGAGACGTCGGCAAGGTCGGCAACCTGGAATAGCTCCATGGCATCGCGGACGCGGCGCTCGAGCTCGTCTGCCGGCAACCCCATTTGAGCCGGGCCAAACGCGACTTCCTCGCCGACCGTGGCACAAAAGAGCTGCGCATCGGCGTTTTGGAACACAAAGCCCACGCGCTGATGGAACCGCTGGGCCGTCGCGGAATCCTTGAGATATGCGGCATCGACCGCATGCCCGTCGAACAGGTACGCACCCGCGTCCGCAAGCTCAAGGCCGTTGATAAGACGCATAATCGTCGTCTTGCCGCAGCCGTTGGGACCGAGCAGAGCAACGAGCTCCCCACGGTTCACCCGCAATGAAACGCCGTCGACCACCGTATGACCCGCATAGGAAAACACCACGTCGCGAAACTCGATGAGCGGCGTGACCTCGGCGCCGGCAGCACCGCTCGCACCCATCGCGTTATTCGTATCGTTTGCCAAAACGTCGCCCTTCCCTACTCACATCAACGGCTCGACCGTCCGCGCTACAGCACCGCGCACAACACGGCGAGCAACGCCACAACGGCCGCGTAAACCGCATCGCGCCAGCCAAAGCCGTTCCGCGCGGGAGCCGGATACGCGCCGGCAAAGCCGCGGCAGAGCATGGCCTCGTCCATCGCGCGGCTGCATTCCATAGCCTTGATAAACGTCATGCCCATGATACCCGCCAGCGAATCGGTGCGCGAAAAACCCGCAGGCGCGGAACCGACGCTGCGCAGCATGACCGATTCGCACAGATCGTGCGCCGTGCGTCCCAGCACCTCAATATGCTTGAGCGCCATATCAAACGTAAAGATAACCTCGTCGGGCAGGTGCAGCATTTTGAGCGCCGCCGACATGCGGCTCCAGGTGAGCGTCCACGAAACACCCAGCACCAGCGACACATTAATAAACGTCTTGAGCGCGATCTTGAGCATGGCGCCCGTGGCAGAAGCACCCAGCAGCAGGGCAGGCAGTGCCAGAACCACTGCAAGCCCCGTGGCGCCGAGCGCCGGTACAAAGGTCGTGCGCAACCCGCGCACCGGGCGCACTGCGACCAGCACCAGCGCGATAGCCGCCATCAGCATCAGGTACAGCGGGCTCTGCGTCAGACACACGCACAGGACGCAAACGAACATCCCCACCAGGCGCACCGGAGCCGAAACGCAAGAAAGGGCGCGGTCGACCATCGACCCGCCCTCGTGCGCGCCTCCACCCAGGCGAACCCGCTCAAGCAGGCTCGCCAGGTGCAGGACATTCTGTTGCATTACGCGATGCCGAGCCCCCGCGGGCTCGTATCGCTCCTCGACCGCAAGCCAGCTAGGCAGCTCGACCATCTGCATGCGCTCAGTTTTCCTTAACCGTCAGCGAGATCAGACGGAATGCGATGGTGAGCACCGCCACGCCAATCACACCGGAAAGGATATACATGGCAGCCTGACCGGCAAAGCCAAGGCCCTGTTCCTCGGAATAGGCCTGCAGGTAATCACCCGTGGGCAGGGCATCTGCAAAGGTCGGGGTATCGAGGCCGACCGAAGCCTGCAGGCTGTCATCGCCAGCCTCCTGAACGGCGGTCGCGGCGCCCTCGGCGTCCCACTCACCCCAGGCGTCACCCGTGGCCAGCAGGCCCAGCGGCGTGGCTACGACAAGCACGGCAACCAGGATGAGCGTGGGGACCAGCGAGGTCTTCTTGGCAGCAGCGCCCTCGGCGGCAAGCTGACCATCGGCGGCCTCGGGGCCGACGATAATGCTCGGCGCCGTCTTCTTAATGAAACCGTAGATGGCGGCCGTCGCCACGCCCTCAACCACGCCGGCAACCAGCATATGCGGGATCAACATGGCCGGAATAGCCACAGACAACGGGAAGGGGCAGTACAGCGGCGCGCCTGAAGCGTTGGTAAAGAGCATCGGCTGAATACCAAACTCGATTGCCGCGCACAGGGCCGCTACGCACAGACCGACCCAACCGCTCACGATGGCAGAAACCGAGGTGCCCCAGCTCTTGTCGTGCAAACGGCTATTGAGCGCACGGAACACGATAGCAGCGGCAAACGGCAGCACAAAGGCCATGTTAAAGCAGTTGGCGCCAAAGGACAGAACACCGCCGTCGCCAAACAGCAGCGCTTGCAGCGCCAGCGCGACCGAGACTGCGATAGCCGCGGCCTCGGGGCCCAGCAGCAGCGCGATGAGCGCGCCACCAACGGCGTGACCAGTGGTACCGCCGGGCAGCGGCACGTTGAACATCATGAGCAAGAAGGAGAATGCGGCGCAGATGCCCAGGAACGCCATATGCTCGCGATCGAGCGTGGCGCGCACCTTTTTGATGCAGTGAACCCAAACGGGCACCATCGCCACCGCCATGACGGCATCGGTCTGCGGGGACAGATAATTATCTGGAATGTGCATGTACGCCTCCCGGTTATCGGCGCACGGAATTGCAACGCCGCTTGAATCACCTTGCCAGTGTTACGTATTGTCAGATTCGTAACACGCCGCGGGCTATCATAGCAAAACGGCGCACTGCCGACAAAGCAGCACGCCGTTATGTAATGCGCGTGTCATATATGCAGGCTCAGCAGTGCCTTATACCGAGCATAACGGTCTTGTAGGATTCGGCAGCAGTCGCCCCAACCCATACCCCAGCGCAGGACCTAGCCGCGGACCTCGCCGTTTACGCCCTTGCACACCTTGGTAACGATCTTCTGGTGCGCCTTTTCGACCTCTTCGCTGGTGAGCGTGTGGTCGTCGGAGCGATACGTAAGCGCAAAGGCCATGGACTTCTTGCCTGCTCCGATGCGGATGGGATCGCGGTAGACGTCGAACAGGCGCACGCCCTCGAGCAGCTTGCCGCCGGCGCTGGTAATGCGGCGCTCAAGATCCTCGCAGGTCACGGTGTTGTCGACCACGATAGCCAGATCGTGCTCAACGGCAGGGTACTGCGAGAACTCGCGGTAGTTCTCCTGGTTGCGGGCGCCCTTGATCAGCTTGTCCAGATCGAGCTCAAAGGCAACGACGACCTCGTCAATGCCCATAGCCTCGCGCGCCTCGGGGTGGATCTCGCCAACCCAGCCCAGCACGGTACCGCCCGAGAGCACCTCGGCAGCACGACCCGGCTGCAGGAAGGCATAGCCCTCGCCCTCGACGGGACGGAAGCGAACCTTCTCGATGCGCAGCTGGGCGAGCAACTCCTCGACGATGCCCTTGCCAAAGAAGAAGCGCAACTTGCGGTACTTCATGCTCCAGGACTGCTCGCTCCACTGGCCCGAGAGCACACCCGCCACGGACTTGGTCTCCTTGGGCAGGCTGGCATTCTCGCGACCGTGGAACAGGCTGCCGACCTCGTACAGGTGTACGTTGGGCGTACCGTGCGCCTCGTTGTAGGCCACGGACTGCAGCAGACCCGGCAGCAGCGAACGACGCATCTCGGTCTGCTCAGCTACCAGCGGGTTCATGAGCACCACGGGGCAGCCGCGGCCCTCGGTGGACATGCCAATCTTCTCCAGGTCGCCCGGGGCGGCAAAGCCAAAAGTCGTGGTCTCGTTGAGGCCACAGGCGCGCAGGATCTCGCCGACCTTGCGGGTGAGCTTCTGCTCGCGGGTCAGGCCGCCGATGTGGTTCTTGGCAGCCGGAATGGTCGCCGTCACACGTCCCATACCCCACAGGCGCAGGACCTCCTCGATCAGGTCGATCTCACGCGGCAGGTCGGGACGGAAGCTCGGCGGGGTGACCATAAAGTCCTCGCCGTCGCGCTCGACGGTGCAGCCTAGGCGGGTGAGCGAACGCTCGATAAACTCGGGCTCGATGTCGGCACCGCAAATGGCGTGCACGCGGGCCAGGCGCAGCTTGATGCTGTCGATGGTCTTGGGCGCGGGGAACACGTCGACGTAGCCGGGAGCGACCTCGCCGCCGGCGATCTCCTCGATCAGCGCGCAGGTAACGTTGGCGACATCCACGCAGCCGGTCTCATCGACCTGGCGCTCAAAACGGATGGAGGCATCGGAGATCAGCGACAGATCGCGGCTGGTGTGCGAGGTGCGACCGGCGTTGAAGCAGGCACTCTCGACCATCACGTCGACGGTGTCATCCTCGATCTCGGAATCCATGCCGCCCATAACGCCGGCCAGCGCCACGGGACGCTCGCCGTCGGTGATGAGGCCCATGCCGGCGTCGAGCGTGCGCTCCTCGCCGTCGAGGGTCGTGAACTTCTCGTCCTGTTGGGCGGCGCGAACCACCACGTGGCGATGGCCATCGCGTTCGGCAAAGGTGTCCAGGTCAAAGGCATGCAGCGGCTGACCGGTGAGCATCATCACATAGTTGGTGATGTCGACGATGTTGTTGTGCGGACGCACGCCCAGGGCGTTGAGGCGCTTGACCATCCAGTCGGGCGAGGGGCCGACCTTCACGTTGCGCACGATGCGGGCGACATAGCGGTCGCACAGGCCCTCGTCGGCAATCTCGACCGAAAGCTCGTCGTCGGTCGC
Source organism: uncultured Collinsella sp. (assembly GCA_902472315.1). Classification (GTDB taxonomy): domain Bacteria; phylum Actinomycetota; class Coriobacteriia; order Coriobacteriales; family Coriobacteriaceae; genus Collinsella. Next base: position 4,088 of record CABRNM010000008.1, on the reverse strand, counting down.
GCGGCCGGTCTCGGCCTTGATGGCGGGCAGCTCAACGTGGAAATCGCGGTCGAAAATGGCGCCGGTCTCGCGGGCCATGCCGATCATGGACAGGCAATCGGGACGGTTGGGCGTGATCTCGCAGTCGAGCACGGTGTCGCTCGAGCCCACGTACTCGGCAAACGGCATGCCGCAGGGCGTATCCTCGGGCAGGATCATGATGCCGGAGTGATCGCCGCCCAGGCCGAGCTCGCGCGCAGAGCAGTTCATGCCCATGGACACGACGCCGCGAAGCTTGCTCTTCTTGATCTTAACGTCGCCGGGAAGCACAGCGCCAATCATGGCCGTGACGATGTGGTCGCCGGCCTCAAAGTTCTGCGCGCCGCAGACGATCTGCAGCGGGGCGGGGTTGCCGTCGGCGTCGAGGTTCTTGTCGCCCACGTCGACCGAGCATACATACATATGGTCGCTATCGGGGTGCGGGGTCTTGGTAAGCACCTTGGCGGTCACCACGTGGTCGAAGGACTCGCCCACGGTGTCAATCGCCTCGACCTCAGTGCCGGTACGGATGTATTCGTCCGAAAGGGTCTTAGGATCCTCCGGAATATCGATCATGGTCTTGAGCCAGTCGTAAGAAACACGCATCTAGCTCTCCTTTCATACTGAAAGCCTGCGAAGAGATGCAGGTGGAAACTTCAACTTTGTGAACATTCCTTACAAAGCGAGGGTTGTCCAAGTGCGGCAGATCGGCCCGAAAGAGGAGCGCCGCGTACTTTGGTACGCAAGCGACGAATGAGCGCCGAGGTGCCGTGCTTGGGCAAGCCGCAGCCTAAAACTGATTGAGGAACCTCATATCGCCAGTCATGAGCGTTCTGAGGTCGGGCAGGTCGTAGCGCAGGGCCGCGACGCGCTCGGCGCCAATACCAAAGGCGAAGCCGGTGTACTTCTCGGGGTCGATGCCGCAGTTGATCAGGACGTTGGGGTCGACCATGCCGCAACCCAGAATCTCGATCCAGCCACTGTGCTTGCAGAAGTTGCAACCCTTGCCGCCGCAGACGTGGCAGCTCACGTCCACCTCGCAGGAAGGCTCGGTGAAGGGGAAGAAGTGCGGGCGATAGCGCGTCTTGCGGTCCTCGCCAAACATGCACTTAACAAAGTAGTCGAGCGTGCCCTTAAGGTCGCCAAAGGTGATGCCCTCGTCGACGACCAGGCCCTCGATCTGGTTGAACTGCGGCAGGTGGCAGGCATCGGCCGTGTCGGGACGATAGACGGTGCCCGGGCAGATCATGTAGATGGGCGGCTTCTGCGACTCCATGGTGTGGATCTGCACGCCCGAGGTCTGGGTGCGCAGCAGCACGTCGGACTCGCCGTGGGCGTGAGCCTCGGGGTGTGCGACGCTGCCGGGATTGTTGTCGACCACGTAGAAGGTGTCGCGGGCCGAGCGGCTCGGGTGATCCATGGGGGCGTTGAGCGCGGTGAAGTTGTAGTAGGAGGTGTCGACCATGGGACCGGACTCGACTGTGTAGCCGATGCCGCAGAAGATGTCCTCGGCCTCCTCGATGATCTGCTTGATCAGGTGCTGGTGACCGATCTGCGGACGGATGCCCGGCAGCGTGATGTCGACGGCCTCGTGCTCCAGTGCGTGCTTGAGGGCGGCGGCCTTCATCTCGGTGGTGCGCTCGTCGAGCATGCCCTCAATCAGCTGGCGCATCTCGTTGGCGCGCTTGCCCATCATGGGACGATCCTCGGGGGCGAGCTTGCCCATCATGCGCATCAGGCCGGTGATGCGGCCCTTGCGGCCGAGCAGCTCAACGCGCGCGGCCTCGAGCTTGGCGGCGTCGTCGGCACCTGCGACGAGCTCCTTGGCCTCTTCCTCGAGTTTGACCAGATCATCAATCAGACTCATGTCTTCCCTTTCGTCTCTCGCGCTCCCCGCTTGCCAAGGCGGCTGCCGCTTGGCGTTGCGAAAACGCGGCCCGGTTCGGTAACAAAAAACCGCCCTCGGGCATGTGCATTGCCCAAGGACGGTTGAATTCCGCGGTACCACCTTGTTTGACCCGGCGGATGTCTGGCCCGCCGCGCCCACTCTTTGCCCCTTGTCGCGAGGCTCACGGCTTCCCTACTGGGGCTTCGCCGCCGCTGGCCGCGTGCCCGTTGAGGTCGCTGCTCGGGAGTGAACGCTTGGCCCTTGCCACCGCAGGAAGGCTTGCAGCCCATGACCTTCCCTCTCTTGCCGGCGACGCGGCGGGCAAAACCCTCTCCGTCAACGCATTGGGCTATAGGATACCACATTGTGTGGGCGTATCGCCGCGTTCCGTTTTGTTCGCACTGGGTACAAGGCGAGTAGCTGTGCAAACTGGCCGTGCGCCCACCCGTGGTGCACGGCTCGCGAGATCAAGGATATGGTATGGGAAAGAACAAGGATAAGATGGCCAAGCCCGCAACGGACAAGACGCCCAAAGGCATGAAGGTCGAAAAGGCCGTCAAAAAATTCCGCAAGCTCGAGGGCAAGCTGTGGACCCGCGAGTACCTGCTCAAGATTGCCGAGTTCGATGGCGCGACCATTGCCCCCGCCAACGGCGCAGCAGCGCGCGCCGATGCCATGGGCACCCTTGCCGGTGAACATCACAAACTCCTGACCAGCGAAAAGTCCGTTGAGCTCGTGCGCTCTCTCGCGCGTGAGACGGTCGCGGGCGGAAAGATCGACGACCCGCAGCTGCTTGACGAGATCCGCGTGCTCGGCCGCGACCAGCGCGAGGCAAGCGCCATCCCCACCGAGGAGGCCGAGGCCTGGACCAGGCTCACCTGCGAGGCCGATGCCGTGTGGCACAAGGCCAAGACGGCCAATGACTGGGCGAGCTTTGAGCCCTATGTGGATAGAATCGTCGCCCAGCTCAAGCATCAGGCCGAGCTCATGGATCCCAAGCGCGACCCATACGACGTTTGGCTCGACCAGTACGAGCGCGGCCTTTCCGCCAAGAGCTTCGACGCGTTTTGCGACGAGGTCAAGGCTACGGTCGTGCCGCTCGTGCACGCCATCGGTGAGCGCGGCCAGCAGCCGGCTGCCGACTTTTTGCACGCCCGCATGCCCGAGGCCGCCCAGCGCGCCATGAGCTTCGACCTTATGAAGCTCGTCGGCCTGGACCTGGACGACACCACGCTTGCCTTTACCGAACACCCGTTTAGCGAGGGCTTTGCCGTGGGTGACGCGCGCATCGCGACGCACATCTATGAGGACGACTGCATCTCCAACGTCTACAGCATCATCCACGAGGCCGGTCACACCATGTATGAGCTGGGCGTCAATCCCGCCTATGCGCGCACCTGCCTGGAGGGCGGCACCTCCATGGGCATCCACGAGAGCCAGAGCCGCTTCTTTGAGAACACCGTGGGTCGCAGCCGCGCCTTTATGGGACCGCTGCTCGAGGTGCTGCGCCGCCACGCGCCCGAGGTCTACGGCAACGTGGACGAGGACGCGCTCTACCGCGCCGTGAACATCGCGCAGCCGTCGTTGATCCGCACCGAGGCGGACGAGCTCACCTATCCGCTGCACGTTATGGTGCGTTACCAGATTGAGCGCATGCTGTTTGCCGGTGAGGCCACGGCCAAGGACATCCCCGCGCTTTGGAATCGCTTTATGAACGAGTACCTGGGCATTCCCGTTCCCGACGACACGCACGGCTGCCTGCAGGATACGCACTGGAGCGGTGGCTCGTTTGGCTACTTCCCCACCTATGCGCTGGGCAGCGCCTACGACGCCATGTTTGTGCCGGCCATGTGCCGCGACGGCGTCGACCTTACCGATGCCTGCGCGAGCGGTGATCTGGCGCCCGTCCGCGCCTGGCTGGGCGAGCACATTTGGCAGTGGGGCCGCGCCAAAGACGCGCCGGAGCTCATCAAGGGCGCCTGCGGCATGGACTTTGACGCCCGCTACTACTGCAGCTACCTGCAGGACAAGTTCACCACGCTGTACGAGCTGTAAGGATTGACCAGCACATCATCGCCAACGCCAACCATGTTGACGCCGATGTCTTGGCAATGTCAGCGAAAACGGCCCTAAGCGAGCAAGGTGACGTGAAATGAAAGGGCGCTGACCTTCTGGTCGCGCC
>CABRNM010000007.1 GCA_902472315.1 uncultured Collinsella sp. | reverse complement strand
CGATCTGGATATTCCCGCCTATCTGGCGGCTGTTGACGAGGGCCGCTACGAGGACGCGCTCAACATCATCATCGAGCGCAACGCCCTGCCGTTCATCACCGGCACCATCTGCCCGCATCCCTGCGGCCGTGCCTGCGAGCGTGCGTTCTACGAGCCCGAGGGCGCCCAGATTCGCGCCAGCAAGCTCAAGGCCGCCCGCGAGGCCATGACTGCCGTGCTGCCCAAGCTGCGCGCCCAGGCTATCGCCAACGACGGCGAGCGCAACGTTGCCGTTATCGGCGGCGGTCCGGCCGGTCTGGCGACGGCGTTCTTCCTGACGCGCGCCGGCGTGCCCGTCACCATCTTTGAGGCCCGCGATTCGCTCGGCGGTGTGGTCCGTCACGTCATCCCCGAGTTCCGCATTGCGAGCGACGATATCTCCCACGATGCCGAGCTCTGTCTGGCCTTTGGTGCCAAGGTGCAGCTCAATGCCCGCGTGGAGTCCATTGACGAGCTCAAGGCCCAGGGCTTTACCGACGTGGTCGTGGCCACTGGTGCCTGGATGCCCGGCTCTGCGGGTCTGGGCGAGGGTGCCGAGCTCGACGTGCTGGAGTTCCTCGAGGCCGCCAAGAAGGGCGAGAAGCTCGAGCTGGGCGAGGACGTCGTGGTCATTGGCGCCGGCAACACCGCCATGGACGCGGCCCGCGTGGCCAAGCGCCTGGCTGGCGTGAAGAACGTGCGCCTGGTGTATCGCCGTACCAAGAAGCAGATGCCCGCCGACGAGGAAGAGCTCGGTCTTGCTCTTGCCGACGGCGTTGAGTTCTGCGAGCTGCTGGCGCCTAAGGCGCTCAACGGCGCCGTGCTGACCTGCGACGTTATGGAGCTTGGCGAGCCGGATGCAAGCGGCCGTCGCAGCCCCGTCGCCACGGGCAAGACCGTCGAGCTTTCCGCCACCACGGTGATCTGCGCCGTGGGCGAGGGCATCGATGCCAGCCTGTACGATGCCGCGGGCGTCGAGCACGACCGTCGCGGCCGCCTTGCCGCCACCTCCACCGGCGTCGAGGGCGTCTGGGCTGCGGGCGACTGCCGCCGCGGTCCTGCCACCGTGGTCGAGGCTATCGCCGACGCCGCCGAGGTCGCCCGTGCCGTCGCCGGTGTGGACTTTAACAAGTACGCCGACCAGAATGCTCAGACCGGTCGCGAGGACACCTGCTACGAGCGCAAGGGGTCGCTGTGCCGCGACAAGCGCAACTGCACCAAGACCCGCTGCCTGGGCTGCGGCTCGGTGTGCGAGGTCTGCTGCGACGTGTGCCCCAACCGCGCCAACGTTGCCATTAAGGTGCCGGGTCTCGCCAAGCATCAGGTCGTCCACGTCGATGGCATGTGCAACGAGTGCGGCAACTGCGCCGTGTTCTGCCCCTACCTGGAGGGTCGTCCCTACAAGGACAAGCTCACCCTGTTCTGGAGCGAGGAGGACATGGAGAACTCCGAGAACGAGGGCTTCCTGGCGGTGGACGAGGACCACTTTAAGGTCCGCGTCGCCGGCACGGTCCGCACCGTCTCGGTCGATGCCGTCAACACCGGCCTTCCCGAGGCCGTCCGCCTGACCATCAGGGCTGTGCGCGACAACTATCCGTATCTCCTTAAGAAATAGGCGAGTCTCTTATGGCCAAATCCATTCAACATAACGTGGCCTACGTTGCCTGCGGAAGCGGTTGCGCCTCCGCAGGCGGCGACGCCCGCTGCAGCGAAGGCTGCATTGGCTGTGGCGCCTGCGTCACGGCCTGCCCCCACGGCGCCATTGCGCTGGTCGATGGCATCGCCCGCGTGGATCGCTCAAAGTGCACGGGCTGTGGCCTGTGCGGCATGGCGTGCCCGCAGCGCGTGATTGCCTTCGTTCCCGGTTACCAGAACATTCTGGTGCGCTGCAACAACACCGATAAGGGTGCCATTGCGCGCAAGGTCTGCGACACGAGCTGCATCGGTTGCGGTATGTGCGCCAAAAAGTGCCCTGCCGGCGCTATCCGCATCGAGGACAACTGCGCCCATATCGACGGCGTGGACTGCCTGTCGTGCGGCATGTGCGCCGTCGTCTGCCCGCATGGCGCCATCCACGACCGCACCGGCATCGCCGCCGGCGTGTAGAAGGGAATCACCATGGCACAGGAATTCACTTTTACCGTTAACGGCGTCGAGCGCACGACGACCCAAAACAAACCGCTGCTGCGCTACCTGCGCGACGACCTGCATATCCATTCCGCCAAGGACGGCTGCTCCGAAGGTGCTTGTGGCACCTGCACCATCCATGTGGACGGTGCGGCCGTCAAGGCGTGCGTGCTGACCACCGCTCTTGCCGCCGGCCGCAACATCGTGACCGTCGAGGGCCTGCCCGAGGACGTGCGCGAGGCCTTTGTGTACGCCTTTGGCGCCGTGGGCGCCGTGCAGTGCGGTTTTTGCATTCCCGGCATGGTCATGGCGGGTGCGGCGCTCATCGCCGAGGACCCCGAGCCCACTGAGGAGCAGATCAAGTACGCCATTCGCGGTAACGTCTGTCGCTGCACCGGCTACAAAAAGATTATCGAGGGCATCTCGCTGGCCGCTGCGGTGCTCCGCGGCGAAAAGCAGATCGACGAGGACCTGGAGCGCGGCGATGACTACGGCGTGGGCAAGCGCGCCTTCCGTATTGACGTGCGCAAGAAGGTGCTCGGCGAGGGCAAGTATCCCGACGACATCGACGAGCTCGATCAGCCGGGCCTGACCTATGCCAGCGCCGTGCGCTCCAAGTATCCGCGCGCCCGTGTGCTCTCCATCGACACCTCCAAGGCCGAGGCCCTGCCCGGTGTGGTGGGCATCCTGCGCGCCGAGGACGTGCCGGTTAACCAGGTCGGCCACCTTATCCAGGACTGGGACGTCATGATCGCCCAGGGCGATATCACCCGCTGCGTGGGCGATGCCATCGTGCTGGTGGTTGCCGAGGACGAGGCGACGCTCGAGAAGGCCAAGAAGCTCGTAAAGATTGACTACGAGCCGCTGGAGCCCGTGCGCAACATTGTCGAGGCCAGGGCCGCCGACGCCCCGCGCCTGCACGACAGCTTCTTTGCCTTTGGCAACACGGTGGAGCTCAAGGACAACGTGTGCCAGAGCCGTCACGTGACGCGCGGCGACGCCGCCAAGGCGCTGGCAGAGAGCGCGTTCACCGTGACGCAGCGCTTTACCACGCCCTTTACCGAGCATGCCTTCTTGGAGCCCGAGTGCGCCGTCGCCTTCCCGTACAAGAACGGCGTCAAGGTGCAGTCGACCGACCAGGGCGCCTACGATACGCGCAAAGAGTGCGCCCACATGTTTGGCTGGGATAACGAGCCCGAGCGTGTGGTCGTCGAGACCATGCTCGTGGGCGGTGGCTTTGGCGGCAAGGAGGACGTGTCCATCCAGCACCTGGCCGCGCTCGCTGCCTATAAATTCCAGCGTCCTGTGAAGTGCAAACTCACGCGTGCCGAGTCGCTCGCGTTCCATCCCAAGCGCCACGCCATGGACGGCACCTTTACGCTGGGTTGCGACGCCGAGGGCAACTTTACCGGCCTGGACTGCGAGATCAACTTTGATACCGGCGCCTACGCTTCGCTGTGCGGCCCGGTGCTCGAGCGCGCCTGCACGCATGCCGTCGGCCCCTACAAGTACCAGAATACCGACATTCGCGGTTTTGGCTACTACACCAACAACCCGCCCGCCGGTGCGTACCGAGGCTTTGGCGTTTGCCAGTCCGAGTTTGCGCTCGAGAGCCTGATCGACCTGCTGGCCGAGAAGGTCGGCCTGGATCCGTGGGAGATTCGTTACCGTAACGCCATCGAGCCGGGCGAGGTTCTGCCCAACGGCCAGATTGCCGACTGCTCCACGGCGCTTAAGGAGACGCTGCTCGAGGTCAAGGATGCCTACTACGCGCATCCCGGACACGCCGGTATCGCCTGCGCCATGAAGAACGCCGGCGTGGGCGTGGGCCTGCCCGATGCCGGCCGCTGCAAGATCCGCGTCGAGAACGGCGTGGCCGTGGTCTATGCCGCTACGTCCGACATCGGCCAGGGCTGTAACACGGTCTTTTTGCAGGACGTTGCCGAGGCCTGCGGTCTGCCGCTGAGCTGCATTGCCAATGGCGAGTGCTCTACCGAGAACGCTCCCGACTCCGGCACCACGTCTGGCTCGCGTCAGACGGTCGTGACCGGCGAGGCCGTGCGCGGTGCCGCCTTCCTGCTGCGCGATGCCATGCTTGACATCGAGGCCGGCAAGTCTGCGCCCGCCGCTCCCGTGAATGCGCATGGCGACGGCGTCAAGATTGAGTACGACGACGGTCGCGCCTATCAGCTGCGCACGCAGGAGCTCGTCGCCGGCCAGGGCATGCATCCTCAGGATCCCGCGACCGCCATCAAGGCGCTCGAGGGATGCGAGTTTGGCTACGCGTATCTGGAGCCGACCGACAAGCTGGGTGCGGATGTTCCCAACCCCAAGAGCCACATCTGCTACGGTTTTGCCACGCATGTGGTCATTCTGGATGATGACGGCCGCGTGAGCGAGGTCTATGCCGCGCACGATTCCGGCAAGGTGGTCAACCCCATCTCCATCCAGGGTCAGATCGAAGGCGGCGTGCTCATGGGTATGGGCTATGCGCTTACCGAGGACTGGCCGCTCAAGGACTGCGTGCCCCAGGCAAGGTACGGTGCGCTCGGGCTGTTCCGTGCGCCCGAGATCCCGAATATCCACGCCATCTACGTGGAGAAGGACGAGCTGTTGCCCGTGGCATACGGCGGCAAGGGCATCGGCGAGATCGCAACGATCCCCACGGCGCCCGCCGTACAGAACGCCTACCGCGCGTTTGACGGCAAGCTGCGTCCAGATCTGCCCATGGTGGATACGCCGTACAGCCGCGCCCGTCACCGCGGGTAGGGTAGGGCGCGGGTGGTCATTGCTGGCTGCCGTCTGCGCTTAGCATCAACTGCATACGCTGCGCCTTTGGCCCCAGCTCCATCGCGAGCCGGGGCCTTTTGTTTGGAGCGGAAAGTGTGTCCCGGAATCGATGCTCAGAATGGGATGCGTTTTCCTTTTGAGCTTCTAACGGAAACTACGTCCCGGAATCCGCGCCTGGAATGGGATGCGCTTTCCGGAACGGCCCTCAACCGGAAACTGCGTCCCAGAATTTCGCTTCAGAGTGGGATGCCGTTTCCGGTTGAGCCCTCAGACGGAAAGTTCATCCCAGAATTGACGCTCAGAGTGGGACACGGTTTCCGGATAGAACCTCAGCGGAAACTGCGTCCCAGTTTGAGCGTCTATTCCGGGATGCCGTTTCCGCAGGGCGCTTCAACCGGAAAGTCTGTCCCGTTCTAGGCCTTGATTCCGGGACACGGTTTCCGCTAGGCATGCCATATGGAAAGTGCATCCCGTTTTGAGGGTCCGAACTGGGACACGCTTTCCGCGTGCGTGGCTGTTGGGAAAGCGTGTCCCGGTTTGGCAGGCAGGCGGGCATAAGCTCAGCAACCCCTACAGCTCCACGTCGTTGAGCCATGTCGGCAGCGCGGTCTGCCGGATGCCTGCCGTCTGCAGTTTTTTCGCGAGCACTCCTGCCGAGCGGATTTCGCTCATGGTAAAGCGCAGCAGGGGATGACCGTAGAGCGATAGGTGTGCCTCGCGCTGACGTTCGGCAACGAGCGTCTCGGCCGTAGTGCGTCCGGCCAGCATGGTCTGGTCGGTATATTTGATGAGCCCGTCGAGCTCGCCCAACGTGAGCTCCCGCGCCTGGGTCTCCCAGGCAAAGTCCGTTCGCATGGTTTCGGTCGAATCGAAGGGGTCCGTCAGCTCGTATTGAAGCCAGTCGGGCGCAAAACCGGTCTCGATCATGACGGCTCGGGCGACCGATTCCCCACCGCTCTCGGCGCGGACGTCGGCATATCGAAGCGTTGTGAGGGCGGTGCGAATTGCGCGACCATTGCGGGCAGTCGCTCGTTGCTCAACGGCCTCCATCAGCTGTTCCCGCGTAAGGCCGAGCTTTGAGATCGCCGAATCGGCAATGGGCATGCCGTCGGCAAAACCAGTTTGTAGCAGGCAATCTGTGGCCGTTTGGATGGGCGGCGTTACCGATATGCCGGCTCTGTGTATTGCTCCGGCCGGCTCAATCTGGTGCCGCTGAATATGCGCGCCCGGGCGAGCCGACGGCTTTGTCGAGCTGCAGGCATGCACGACATTCAGGTGTCGCCACGAGACCTCGAGCCCCAGCAGGCAGGCAGCCGAAAACGCGCAGAACGTCCAATCGGGGTGGATGATCGCAAGGGCGCGAATAATCTCGCAATGACGCTGCGCCCGGTTGAGCTCATCCCAGCGCATTTTGCGCGCGAACAATCCCGGCATGGGGGAGACGACCGTGCTGCCGGTGCGCCGAAGGAGCGCTTTTCGGATCGCCGCGCTCGGGGGAATCAGACAGCGCCCCTCTTGTTCGGCTTGGGTGAGCAGTTGGTCGATGAGTTGGTCATTGCAATGGGTCATGAGCTACCGCCTCCTTTTGGGTAGCAAAAACGTATCAGCCGGAACTTGCCGCTCAGCTGACCAAAAGCTGACCAAAATCTAACCATGCAGGTAGATGGCCTGTTTTCGGCGACATTTTTACATCCGAATCGGTGGGCGGTAATCGGCGACCTCGAACGGTAGCTAGATATGAAGTCTTGGTAAGTTTCGGGACGTGTACTTTTTTGAAAAAGAGCATTCTATCTGCTGTTTTGTGTTACCGGATCGCATATTTGAAGGCATGTGATAAGGGCGGCGGATCGTCGACTGGTATCTGCGGAAACTGTGACCCAGATTTCGGCCCCAGGGTGGGATGCCGTTTCCGGATCGGGCCTCAAACGGAAATTGCATCCCGGAACGAGCGCTCAGAGCGGGATGAACTTTCCCAGCGGGGCCGCAGGCGGAAACTGTGTCCCGGATTCAAGCCTCAGAATGGGATGCGCTTTCCGGTAGAGGCTTCAGCGGAAAATGCATCCCAGAATTCAGGCTCAGAGCGGGACGCGCTTTCCGGATGGCATGTTTGGCGGAAACTACGGCCCAGTTTTTGGCTCCAGAACGGGATACATTTTCCGGAACGGTCCACGTGCGGTGGCATACCGCCCTTTTGCGTGCGCCGCTTGTCGAATTACGTTATAGCTAGCTATATTATAGGAAGGTATAATATGGCTAGCTATAACGTAAGGGAAGGATGGCCCTATGTTTATCGGAAGAACAACGGAAATGGCCGAGCTCAATCGGCTCTACAGTTCGGATTCATTCGAAATGCCCGTGATTTACGGCCGCCGTCGTGTGGGTAAAACGCGCCTTATCACAGAGTTCATCCAGGGCAAGAAGGCCATTTACTTTCAAGCACGTCGTACCAATGCAGAGGCAAACCTGCACGGCTTTAGCCAGGCGATACTTGCGGGTTCGGTTGGTGCTGCAGGTGTGTCGTTTCGTAGCTTTGACGAGGCGTTTGATGCATTGGCCACCATGGCTCGCACGGAACGTTTGATTGTCGTGATTGACGAGTATCCCTATCTCGCCCAATCGAATCCCGAGATCAGCTCGTTGCTGCAAGACAAGATTGATCACCTGTACAAAGAGACCAGGCTCATGCTGATTCTATGCGGCTCGTCTCTTTCGTTTATGGAGGAACAGGTGTTGGGCTACGAGAGCCCGCTATACGGTAGGCGTACGGCCCAGTTTAAGATCATACCGCTCGATTTTATGACGACCCTCGGCCTGTGGCAGAGCATGAGTCGCGAAGACGCTGCAGTTTGCTATGGCATGACGGGCGGCATTCCTGCATATATCGAGAAAGTCGATCCTGCTGCACCGCTCAAGGACAACATCAAACGTCTTTTTCTTACGCCTACGGGCTATCTCTTTGAGGAGCCAAGTAACCTGCTATTGCAAGAGTGCCGCAATCCCGAGCAATATGATGCGATCGTGCAAGCAATTGCTCAGGGGCGCTCGAAGATCTCGGAGATTGCGAGCTCTACGGGAATCCCTGCGAGCAACGTAAAGAGCTATGTGGATAAACTGGCGTCGCTTGGGATTGTCGAGCGCGAGCTGCCCCTGAACGAGACGAGCAATAAGCGAGCCGTGTATCTGCTGAGCGACCAGATGTTTAGGTTCTGGTACATGTTTGTTCCGCAGAACATCGGGCTGATTCAAAACGATATGGCTGAGATGGCGTATAAGCGCATTGAGCCGCACGTATCGGATTGCATGGGTACGGTCTTTGAGCTTATATGCAGGCAGTATGTGTACGAACTCGCGCGGGCGGGCAAGCTCGATGTGGTTCCGGCGAGCGTCGGGCGCTGGTGGGGGACGGATAATCGCACGCATACGCAGGAAGAAATCGACCTGATTGTTGACGATGGCGAGGGCACTGCGCTGTTTGCGGAGTGCAAATGGCGCAATGAACCGGTGGGCGAAGACGTGCTGCAAAAGCTCGTATACCGAAGCGATCTCTTTAGGCGGCAGCACAAAAGCTATGTGATCTTCTCGAAGCGCGGCTTTACGCAAGGATGTCAGGAAGCTGCGGCGAGCAGGGGAGATACCAAGCTGATTTCGTTTGCCGAGATGTGAGTGCGGGGTAGCTCTGCTCGAGAACAAGAGCCTGTCCTCGAATTGCTGGAATGGGGCCCTTCTTTTGTCGTGTTGGCTGCCGGCGGAATGTCGGCGGAAAGCGTGTCCCGGATTATAGCTCCAGAGTGGGATGGCCTTTCCGGATCGGCCCCTCGCGGAAAATGCATCCCGGAATGAGCGCTCAGACTGGGACGCATTTTCCGGATCGGCCTTCAAGCGGAAGCTGCGTCCCGGATTCTGGCTCCAGAGTGGGATGCCGTTTCCGGTTGAGGTCTCTGGCGGAAGCTGTATCCCGGAATCGAGCTTCAGAGTGGGACGTGCTTTCCCGTCAGGAGCTCAAGTGGAAACTACGTCCCGGATTCAAGCCTCGGAATGGGACGTGCTTTCCGGATGGGCTTCAAGCGGAAACTGTGTCCCAGAATCGACATGGCTTCAAGTGGAAAGCGCGTCTTAGAATACCGCGCCGGCGTTTTTGGCGGTTGTGGTGGGCAAGGGGGGCATCGCCTACACACGCGACGACGGCGTGGCGGTGATCCCCATGGCGGCACTTGGGGCGTAGTGGTTTTGCGGGGCGTCGGGCTTCCTTTACCGAAAATCCATTTGGTAAACCAGATGCTCGCGGATAGAATGAAGTCGACGGCAGCCCAAGTTGTGGATAGCTGGGCAGCGCCGTTGCTTTGTCAAGAGGTCAATGTCTTAATGGCAGCGACTTGTTATGCTTCGAATGCTGCTTGAGTGCCTCGGAAAGTTCGATAAGCGTCGTGAAGAGCGAGACCAAAGCAACCAGGAGCTCTACGAGCTCTGATGGGCCCGGGATGACCTCTGATTCAAGTCACCGGGCCTAAATTCTATTTATCACACATTTGAATGAAGCGGTGTTCCCTTTAGAACCGTCTGCATGGTGTGCGCCCGGTGCATGGCATTGCGTCCCGCTTTCATGTCCGCACGAGCGCCTATCCTTACGGCAATGTAGCCGCCTATGTAGCAAGCGGCAGGCAACGGAGAAAGGCCCTAAGCGTGTCAGCTGAAAAGACGCCGTGTATCTCGGCTATCGATACGACGAACTTTGCGCGCCAGATTGTGCTGGACTTTGAGTTTGCGCCGGTACCAAAGCAGCGCCAGCGCCGTGGACTGCGCAACGAGATTATTGAGGTCGGCGCCGTCAAGCTCGATTATCACGGCAACGTTATGGGCGAGTTCTCGCAGTTTGTGCAGACGGAATTTACCGAAGGCGTTGCGTTTCCCGTCCGCGAGCTTACGGGGATATCGGCTGTGGACACCGCGATGGCCGATCCGCTCTATGTGGTGATCAAAAGGCTCAGCGATTGGATCGGTCGCTACTCCGCCCAGATAGTTTGCTGGAGCGGGACGGACCGTCGACAGCTTTTGACCGAGTGCCAGGCAAAGCACATCGACCTTTCCGCATTTCCTACGGACTGGGCCGACCTGCAGGCGTTTTACACCTCGATCATGGACGTGGGCAGCCACGGGTGCGTCTCTTTGAGTGACGCGGCGACGTGGTTTGGCATCGAGTTCGACGAGTCGACGGGTCACGCCCACAGCGCCCTTGCCGATGCGCGCGTGACCGCCAAGCTGCTCAAGCAGATGATGGACGGGGACTACCGTGTGAGCCCGCGCGCCCAGGAAGTCCGCCAACGGTGGGGGATGGGCGAGCGAGCTCAGACGTGCCTTTCCAGCAAGTGCCCCGAGCTGGGCGATCGGCTGCTGAAGCTGAAGGCGGAGGGGAGGTAGGCCTTTTGAGAACGCCATTCGGTTTGGCATGGCGGGACTGTAAGCTCGACCTCGCCCTGCTGTTTGAATCGAGGCGTCAACCAGTATGACGAGCTGTCTGGTCTGTCTGCCTACGCACCCACGATCCCGCGCGCGGCACTCAGCAGCTCATACTCCCTCTGGCTCCATTGGCGCAGCTCGGCAGTCTCGACGGCATCTCGGCACAAGTCCAAAAACACCTCGACTCCCTCGCAGAAGCACTCGCGGGCAAAGGCGCCCGAGCCGCTTGCGATGCACGTGCCGTCGGCGAAGAGCTTCCAGCTGGACGGCTCGCGCGAGTCATCTCCGAGCAACTTGATCTGCAGTACGTGCGGATTGCCGGCAACGCAGAGCTCTTCCTCGAGCACCTGCACGGTAAAGCGCATCTGGTGGGAGAGGCTGCTCTTGACCATGGCCGAGGCATAGCCGCTCGGCCCGTCCAGAAGATGCATTCGCTTTGGTTTGACGACCAGGTTGTGGAAGTTGCGCTCACTGCGCACAGAGAAATTGTCCATACGGACTCCTTTCATCGATGTTGGCAGGGCCACCGTGCCTCTTGGCCGGTTGGCGTCGGGATCGTGGAGCCAACTCTCTACCCCGACTCTGGATAAAACGTGCCCGCTCCTTGCGGGCAAGAGGAAGTCTATCAGCGCACGCGGACAAAAATCAACCCCGTGCAGCAATGAGCGCACGGGGTTGATTTGGTCTACGGCCCTCAATTATTGGCATTTGTTATTCGTCGTCTCTGTCGTTAGGGTCGCCCTTGAGGGTGTTGATGTCCAGGTACTGGTTGTCGTCCTCTTTTTGCTGCGTTGCCGATTCGGACGCAGTGGGGCCGCGGAACAGCTGGAATCCCTCAAACGCGATCACGCCGAGCAGAGCGATGATGAGGGCGATAAAGACAACCTTTGCCGCCTGCGAAAACTCCGAAAAGCGCGGCGGTTCTTCTTCGGTGTGGTAATCGGCAGCGCGCTTATCGTCGGCGCCGTGGGTATACGACGATGCCGAGGCTGCCTTTACGCTCGCTTGGTTGTAATCGGGAGCGGGCGTGGCGGCAAACGGGTCGCGAGAATAGCCCCTCGACGTTTGGCCGTAGTCCTCGGTTTCGATGCGGCCGGCGCGAGGTTGTTCGCTCGGGCGGCTGCCGTATGCTGCGGTGTTGTCGTATGCGGAGTTGCGTTCCTCGGCAGCCGTAAACAGGGGGTTTACCGGAATGTCGAGCGCCGGCATGCCGCTCGAGGTCTCGTCCAGATCTGCCGCCGCCCAGGAATCAAAGGCAAACTGGCGGTTGGAAAGATCATCCAGATCCATGACAGGCGGCTCGAGCTCGGGCTCGGGCTGGGGTTCGGGAGCCGCGTATGTCGGCTGCTGTGGGGTGGCATACGCGGGCGCGCTGCTGGGCGCATGGCGCTGTGCCGCTGCAGCGAGAAACGCCGCCGTCTCGGACGGATTGCTAGCAGGACGGGGCGCAGGGGCGGCTTTACGCTTTGTCTGCACGATGGGACGGGTGGCAAAGTCGTCCGCGGGCACGGATGCCGACGCGGGCGTGGCGGAAGGTGCGGGCTTTGCACTTGTCGGGCGAGCTCCGCCGCCCATGAGTTCCTCGGCGGTCCAGGGGCGGTCGCTCATCACGTCGTCGAGGCTCAGCGCAAAAAGGCCCTCTTCGCCCTCGTCAAACGCGTGTTTCGCATGCCTGGCGCCAGAAACGGTGCCTCCGCGGCCGTTGCGTGATGCGTTGCTCGACCCCATCTTGTTCCATCCTTTCGAAATGCTCACATTCATCGATTATATGGAACTTGCCTTGCGGCCGACTCTCGGATTCGTGCATTCCAGAACTCGCGCCCAAAAGGGGAGGGGTGCAGGCGCGCTGACTATTTGTCGCCGGCGGCAGCCTTTGCCTCGTTGAGGTAGCTATAGAAGCTGTACTTGGAGATGCCAAAGAACTCGCAGGCGCGCTCGCTCGATTTGGAGATAAGGAAGGCGCCGCGGCGGTCGAGGTATCCGATAGCGCGAATGCGCTCGTCCTTGGTCATGAGGGCGGCGGGCTTGCCCACGTACTGCTCGCACTCGCGCAGTAGGTCTTCGAGCAGGTCGCCGATGTTTTTGGTGATGGGCTCGGGCTCGGTGTATCCCTTGTCGCCCGTGCCGGTGAGCGCGTCGAGCGAGCGCTCAAAAGCCTTCATGAGCGTAATGTCAAAGTTAATGCCCAAAATGCCGACGGGCTTGCCCTCGTCGTTGCGGATAAAGATGGTCGAGGACTTGAGCAGCTTGCCATCGGTGGTTTTGGTGAGGTATGGCTCGCGGTCGTGCACGTCGGTGGTGCCCTCGTGCATGGACTCAAGCACAATATGGCTGGGACCGTCACCTAGTTTGCGCCCGCTGACGTGGCCGTTTTCGATCACTACGATGGAGTGGTCCACGTCATCGGTCTCCAAGTCGTGGACGACGACTTCGCAGTTGGGGCCAAACTGGAGCGCCAGACCGTGTGCAAGGCGCTTGTAAAACTCAATCTGTGCGGGGGTCATGGGTGCCTTCCTAAAAATTAGTTTGGGCTCACTTTGCCATAAACCCCACTTGTTCGCAAATAACAAAAGCGTCGCTGCGTTATGTGACCGTTCGTCGGCGAAAAGGTACCGATTACGGCAACAAACAATTTGTTAGGTTTGCCAATCAAAAAGTGTGATAGAACAGTGCTAACAAACTTTTTGTTTGGCATCCACATAAAAGTTCAGTCGCATGAATGGGAATGGGCTGAAACGCGTATGCGGGGGCCGGCAAGAGAGGACTTAAGGAGTTCACCGTATGGCCGATAAGATCCAGTGGGCGGGCAACACGATGCCCAAGAGCGATGATAAGCACTTGGGAATCATGAGCCTCGACCACGTGAAGAAGGCCCGCGCCTTCCACCAGTCGTTCCCCCAGTACACCGTCACTCCGCTTGCCCGCCTGGACGGCCAGGCCGCGCGCCTGGGCCTGTCCAACCTGTGCGTTAAGGACGAGAGCTATCGCTTTGGCCTCAACGCCTTTAAGGTCCTGGGCGGTTCGTTTGCCATGGCCAATTACATTGCCGACGAGACCGGCAAGGACGTTGCCGAGTGCACCTTCGATTACCTGACCTCCGATCAGCTTGCCAAGGACTTTGGCCAGGCTACCTTCTTTACCGCCACCGACGGCAACCATGGCCGCGGCGTGGCGTGGGCTGCCAACAAGCTGGGCCAGAAGGCTGTCGTGCACATGCCCAAGGGTTCCACCAAGCCCCGCTTCGACAACATTGCCGCCGAGGGCGCCACGGTGACCATCGAAGAGGTCAACTACGACGAGTGCGTGCGCATGGCCGCCGCCGAGGCCGATGCCTGCGAGCGCGGTGTTATCGTTCAGGACACCGCCTGGGAGGGCTACGAGAAGATCCCGTCTTGGATCATGGAGGGCTACGGCACCATGGCTTCCGAGGCAGCCGAGCAGCTGCGCGAGATGGCCATCAACCGCCCGACGCACGTCTTTGTCCAGGCCGGTGTAGGCTCGCTGGCCGGCGCCGTGGTGGGCTACTTCACCAACCTGTATCCCGATAACCCGCCCACCTTTGTCGTGGTCGAGTGCGCTCCGGCCGCCTGCCTGTACAAGGGCGCTGCCGCCGGCGACGGCGACCCGCGCATCGTGGACGGCGACATGCCCTCCATCATGGCCGGCTTGTGCTGCGGCGAGCCCAACATCCTGGGCTGGGATATCCTGCGCAACCACGCTACCGCCTTCGTGTCCTGCCCCGACTGGGTCACCGCTCGCGGCATGCGTACCCTGGGCGCCCCCGAGAAGGGCGACCCGCGCGTCATCTCCGGCGAGTCCGGCGCGGTGACCACCGGCCTGGTCGAGACCCTCATGCTCGATCCCGAGTACGCCGAGCTCAAGGAGCTCATCGGCCTGGACAAGACGAGCTCCGTGCTCTGCTTCTCCACCGAGGGCGACACGGATCCGGATCAGTACCGTCGCATCGCCTGGGAGGGCGAGTACCCCACCTGCTAGCAGGCCTGACCTGTCCGGGTGGTGGAGCATATATTTGCTCCCTGCTCGAACAGTCCTGCGCAAGACGGAAAGCACATTAAGTGCTTTCCTTTGCGTGCGGAACTCGCGACGGAGCAAACATATGCTCCGCCACCCTACGTCCACTTGCTTGTGGGGTGCTCGACCTCACGCTACTTGGCACAAGTGATCTATCTGAAATATCTACCTGTAGGTAAACCCTTGTAGAAAGGTTGACTGTTATGGCTAAAGAACTCGATTTCGACGCTATCAAGGCTGCTGCTGAGTCTCATCGTGCTGATATGACTCGCTTCCTGCGCGCTATGATCTCCCATCCCTCTGAGTCTTGCGAGGAGGGTGAGGTTGTCGCCTGCATCAAAGCCGAGATGGAGAGCCTTGGCTATGACGAGGTCAAGGTCGACGGCCTGGGCAACGTCATGGGCTTTATGGGCGAGGGCGACAAGATCATCGCCATCGACTCCCACATCGACACCGTCGGCATCGGCAACATCGAGAATTGGGATGCCGATCCCTATGAGGGCTACGAGACCGACGAGATCATCTACGGCCGCGGTGGCTCCGACCAGGAGGGTGGCATGGCTTCTGCCACCTACGCTGCCAAGATGATGAAGGACATGGGCCTCATCCCCGAGGGCTACAAGATCATGGTCGTCGGCACCGTCCAGGAAGAGGACTGCGACGGCATGTGCTGGCAGTACATCTACAACAAGGACGGCATTAAGCCCGAGTTCGTCATTTCCACCGAGCCCACCGACGGTGGCATCTATCGCGGTCACCGCGGCCGCATGGAGATCCGCGTCGACGTTCACGGCACCTCCTGCCACGGCTCCGCTCCCGACCGCGGCGACAACGCCATCTACAAGATGGCCGACATCATCGCCGACGTCCGCGCCCTCAACAACAACGGCTGCGACGAGTCGACCGACATCAAGGGCCTCGTCAAGATGCTCGACCCCAAGTACAACCCCGAGCACTTTGAGGACGCCCGCTTCCTGGGCCGCGGCACCTGCACCGTCAGCCAGATCTTCTACACCAGCCCCAGCCGCTGCGCTGTCGCTGACTCCTGCGCCATCTCCATCGACCGTCGCATGACCGCCGGTGAGACCTGGGAGTCCTGCCTGGACGAGATCCGCAATCTGCCGGCCGCCAAGAAGTACGGCGACGACGTGAAGGTCTCCATGTACATGTACGACCGTCCGTCCTGGACCGGCGAGGTCTACGAGACCGAGGCTTACTTCCCCACGTGGATCAACAAGGAGACCGCTCCGCACGTCAAGGCCCTCGTCGACGCCCACAAGGCCATGTTCGGTGACGAGCGCATCGGCTGCGAGCCCAGCATGGACAAGCGCACCGGTCGTCCGCTGTGCGACAAGTGGACCTTCTCCACGAACTGCGTTTCCATCCAGGGCCGCTATGGCATCCCCTGCGTCGGCTTTGGCCCGGGTGCCGAGTCTCAGGCTCACGCTCCCAACGAGGTCACCTACAAGGACGACCTGGTCACCGCTGCCGCCATGTATGTGGCTGCCCTGAACCTCTACGATCCGAGCCAGGCCGATGGCGATGCCACCGTGTTCCGCGCCGGTCTGACCAACAACAAGATCGACTAGTCCCATTCCTCGATCTTGTTGAGCCGGGGGCAGTTTATGCCCCCGGCGCCTCCTGTTGACTTGGGGCCCGCGGTCGTTATCTCCCATGCTTCCTCGACGGTGGCGGGTCCTCGTCATAGCGCTCTGCATGTTCTAGCCACACGCGCATGCCGGAGCGCATCTACTCATTGCGATCGTTTCACCTTTAGAAAGGACATTTACATGGACGCCAAGTTTACCGAGCTCGTCGAGCAGCTGAACGGCCTCGATTTTAAGGGTATGTACGGCAGCGACTTCCTGCACACCTGGGATAAGACCACCGATGAGCTCAAGGCGCTCTACATCGTCGCCGACGCTCTGCGCGAGCTGCGCGAGAACAACGTTTCGTCCAAGATCTTCGATTCGGGCCTGGCCGTCTCGCTGTTCCGCGACAACTCCACCCGTACGCGCTTCTCCTTCTCTAAGGCCGCCAACCTGCTCGGCCTTGAGCTGCAGGACCTGGACGAGAAGAAGTCCCAGATCGCTCACGGCGAGACCGTCCGCGAGACCGCTACCATGATCTCCTTCATGGCCGACGTCATCGGCATCCGCGACGACATGTACATCGGCAAGGGCGACGCCTACATGGCCGAGGTCTCCGAGTCTGTCCAGCAGGCCTACGAGGACGGCGTTCTGGATCACCGTCCCACGCTCATCTCCCTGCAGTCCGATTCCGATCACCCCACGCAGTCCTCTGCCGACATGCTCTACCTCATCAACGAGTTTGGCGGTCTTGAGAACCTCAAGGGCAAGAAGGTTGCCGTCACCTGGGCCTATTCGCCCTCTTACGGCAAGCCGCTGTCCTGCCCGCAGTCGCTGATCAGCCTGCTGCCCCGCTTTGGCATGGACGTCACCCTGGCTCACCCCGAGGGCTACGACCTCATGCCCGAGGTCGTCGAGCGCGCCAAGAGCTATGCCGCCGAGTCCGGCACCACCTTTAAGCAGGTCAACACCATGGCCGAGGCCTTCGAGGGCGCCGACATCGTGATCCCCAAGAGCTGGGCTCCGTTTGCCGCCATGGAGAAGCGCACCAACCTGTACGCCGAGGGCGACGATGCCGGCATCGCAGCGCTCGAGAAGGAGCTGCTCGCCCAGAACGCCACCCATCAGGACTGGTGCTCCACGACCGAGCTCATGGAGAAGACTGCCAACGGCCAGGACACCATCTTTATGCACCCGCTGCCCGCCGACATCTCCGGTGTCTCCTGCGAGCACGGCGAGGTCAACGCCGACGTCTTCGACATGCACCGCGTGGGCATGTACAAGGAGGCCAGCTACAAGCCGTACGCCATCGCTGCCATGATGTTCCTGCAGAAGGTTGCCGATCCCGCCGCTACCCTCAAGGCCCTCGACGAGCGCAACACCGCCCGTTGGCTCCAGGCCTAAAGCTGGGCTGAGAAATGGCTAAGCGTATTGTTGTCGCCTTGGGCGGAAACGCCCTCGGCGCCAACCTTCCCGAGCAGATGGAGGCCGTCAAGACGACTTCCAAGGCCATCGTCGACCTGATCGAGGAGGGCAACGAGGTCGTCGTCGTGCACGGCAACGGTCCCCAGGTGGGCATGATCGCCAACGCGATGGCTGAGCTCACGCGCTCTAATCCTCAGAAGTACGTTCCCTGCCCCTTGTCCGTTTGCGGCGCCATGAGCCAGGGCTACATTGGCTATGACCTGCAAAATGCGCTGCGCGAGGAAATGCTCGACCGCAATATCGACAAGGGTGTCGCCACCGTGCTCACCCAGGTCGAGGTTGCGGCAGACGACCCGGCCTTTGCCGACCCGGTCAAGCCGATCGGTCCGTGGATGAGCGAGGCCGAGGCCAAGGAGCTGGAGGCCGATCGCGGCTATCAGTTCATCCACGACGAGAAGCAGGGCTTCCGTCGCGTGGTTGCCTCGCCCAAGCCCGTGAACATCGTCGAGCTCGACACCATCAAGTCGCTCGTTGAGTCCAACCATGTGGTGATCTCCTGCGGCGGTGGCGGCATTCCCGTCACCAAGGCCCAGGGCAACCACCTTAAGGGCGCTGCCGCCGTCATCGATAAGGACTTTGCGGCCGAGAAGCTCGCCGAGCAGCTCGATGCCGATGCCCTGATTATCCTGACGGCCGTGGAGAAGGTTGCCATTGGCTTTGGCACCGACCACGAGCAGTGGCTCGACACGCTGACCGCTGCCGATGTTAAACGTCTGTCCGAGGCCAACGAGTTCGGTCGCGGCTCCATGCTGCCCAAGGTCCAGGCCGCCTCGACGTTTGCCGAGAGCAAGCCGGGCCGCACGGCGCTCATCACGCTGCTCGAGAAGGCGCGCGATGGCCTTGCCGGCAAGACCGGTACCACGTTTACCGGCGACGCTGAGTAGGCATATCTGCACCATTGAGGAGGGTGCCCTGCGTCGCGGGGTGCCCTCCTTTGTGCTATGGGGAGCCAGGGGGCGTTCGCTGGAAAACGAGTGCGTGCCTGTTCCGACGGAGTGCGAGCTTGCTATGGTGGGTATAGCAACTATGGTGTCCAAGGCAGCCAGGGGAGGTTTGCGGAGATGAAACTCGGTTGCGTCATTATGGCTTCGGGCGAGGGCAAGCGGTTTGGCTCTAACAAGATGCTCGCCGATATCTATGGCGAGCCGCTGATTGCCCGGACCATCGATTCGGTTCCCCGGGGATTTGACGTCGTGGTTTCGACGCGTTGGCCCGAGGTCGCCCGGATTTGCGAGGACAAGCATTGCCCGTGCGTGCTGCACGATGGCGAGCTGCGCAGCGAAAGCGTCCGTGCGGGCCTTTCGTGGGGAGTCGAACGCAACTGGAAAGGTTGCCTCTTTTTGCCGGGCGACCAGCCGCTCGTGAGTTCGGATTCTTTTGATGCCATGGTTCGTGCATTTGACGAGCGTGGCCGCAAGCATCCGGTGCGTCTTGCGTGCAACGGTGAGCCTTCGAGCCCGGTGCTCTTTCCGGCAGAACTGTTCGATGCACTTATGTGTCTTGAGGGCAAGGACGGCGGCGGCTCGATCCTTATGGACCGTACCGACGTGGTGCTGGTCGAGGCGCGTGCCTATGAGCTGTGGGACGTCGATACCACCAAGGGACAGCGACGCATAACGGAGCATATCGCCGCCTGCTCGTATTTTGATCGCGTGGCCAACAGCATCAATCAATAAGGAGCAATTATGATCATCATCAAAAACGGCGCGCTCGTGACGCCACAGGGGCTTCGCCGCGCCGATCTTGCCATGGATGGCGATAAGATCGTACGGATCGCCGCGGCGATTGAGCCGGCCGAGGGCGATACCGTCGAGGATGCCACGGGCTGCTGGGTGTTTCCCGGCTTTATCGACGGCCACACGCACATGCAGTGCTGGACCGGCATGGATTGGACAGCCGATAGCTTTGAGACCGGCACGCGCGCGGCTGCCTGCGGCGGCACGACGACCATCGTGGACTACGCGACGGCCGATCGCGGCGTGACCATGCCCGATGCCTTGACCGAGTGGCATCGCCGCGCCGACGGAACCTGCACGGCCAACTACGCCTTTCATATGGCACTCGCCGAGTGGAACGAGCGCAACCGCGCCGACCTTTCGGCCATGCGCGAGGCGGGCGTATCGTCGTTTAAGACTTACTTTGCCTACGACCACCTGCGCTTGGACGATGCCGAGACACTCGAGGTGCTCGAGGAGCTCAAGCGTATTGGCGGCATACTGTGCGTGCATTGCGAGAACGGCACGCTGGTGAATGAGCTGCAGAAGCGCGTGTTTGAGCAGGGTATCCACGGGCCCGAGGGCCACGCGCTCAGCCGTCCGGACGTGTGCGAGGCCGAGGCAGTGAGCCGTCTACTGTATCTGGCGCACTTGGCCGGCGACGCACCGGTCAACGTGGTGCACCTTTCGACCAAGCTGGGGCTCGAGGCCATCCGTGCCGCCAAGGCGCGCGGGCAGAAGAATATCTATGTCGAGACCTGCCCTCAATATCTGATGCTCGACGATACTTGCTACTTGGAGCAGGGCGAGGACGGCTTTGCGGGTGCCAAGTATGTGATGAGCCCGCCGCTGCGCCATGCGGGTGACCGTGTGGCACTGCGCGAGGCGCTTGTGGCCGGCGAGATCGATTCCATCGCCACTGACCACTGCAGCTTTAACCTGCACGGGCAAAAGGACCGCGGGCGCGATGACTTCCGCGCGATTCCCAACGGCGGGCCCGGTGTGGAGCATCGTCCCGTCGCGATTGCCACGAGCTTTGAGGGGCAGCTGGGTCCCGAGGATCTGTGCCGCTTGATGAGCGAGAACCCGGCGCGCGTCTTTGGCATGTATCCGCGCAAGGGCTGTCTTGCCGAGGGCTCCGATGCCGACGTGTGCGTGTGGGATCCCCAGGCGCGCTGGACCATTCGCGCGGCGACGCAGCATCAGGCTGTGGACTACACGCCGCTCGAGGGCTTTGAGGCGCACGGCCGCGCCAAGGCTGTGTTTGTGAACGGCGTGCTGGCCGCGCGCGACGGCGAGCCCACCGGAGCCCAACCCGGCCGCTACGTCCCCCGCTAGCAGGAAGATCACCGGATTCCCCTCCGCAGTTGCGGTGGAATAGTTCCTGTTTAGCCGCCAAATAGGCCGTTTCAGGAACTATTTCACCGCAACTTATAGGTCTGCTGGGGCAGCGCGGGCTATTTGAGGCTGGTGGCGATGATGGGACGGTCGAGGGCTGCCTCGAAGTGGTCGGCCATCGTGGGGTCGGCAAGCGTGTCGACTTGGTTGAGCATGATGCGGGCATTGTTGAGGCTCAGCATCCGCAGCTCGGCATTGAGCACCTGGGCGACGCGCTCGGGCGTGGCGATGTCGGTGAGCTCGCAGCCGCAACGCTCGCAAAAGAGCTCGGGGTGGTGGACGGCTTCGTTGATGGGCTTGCTGAGCCCCAAGGCGCCGACGATCCAGACAACGTTTGCCGTGGCGGCGGGAATTACCGGCTCCCAGGCGGCATGCGCCTTGAGCGGGAGTCGCTTGCTGCCATCTGCCTCGGCCAACACATAGTCAAAGCGCTGTGCCAGCTCGTTGAGCGGCTCAGTGGGGGCGGAGAGCTTGCCTGTCTCCGGGTCCAAAACACCCGCCTGGCAGATACTTCCGCGCGCAAGGCCCGCGCATGCCTCGCAGGTGCAGCCGGGAACATGCAGAGCCCCTGGCTTCCAAGGCGCGGAGTCCAGGCGACGGCTCGACCCGTCCCATGGCACGCCGGCGACAGGAAACATATGCGTGGTGGTGCAGAGGAGCACGCGGCCGCCAGCGCGCATAAGCTCAAGGCCCAGCGTCTTTAGCAAGGTCGACTTGCCGCCACTGCCGATAATTGCGGTAATGCCCGGCTCGATCTTGAGCGTGGAGGCAAGGTTTCCGCTCGTCGTTTCCATCTGTTCACCGCCGTATAATACTGTGATAATAAATAATCATCAGAGTAGCGGTCGAACCGCATTTGCTCTGCTCAAACCGTAGCACAGGGAGGTGCCCCGGGAATGCTCGTATATGTTCGCGGCGCCGGCGATATCGCCACGGGCGTCGCCGCTCGCTTGGTGCGCGCCGGCGTGTCGGTCGTTATGGCCGATCTCGCGGTTCCCACGTGCATCCGCCGCACGATCAGTTTTTGCGAGGCCATTCACCTGGGCGAGGTCGAGGTCGAAGGCATTCGCGCTCGCTTGGCACAGACGCCGGCTGAGGCGCTTGCGATTACCGAGGCTGGAGACGTCGCCGTTGTGGTGGACCCCCAGGCCAAGATGCTCGATGAGCTTAAGCCCGCGGCTGTGGTCGACGCGATTTTGGCCAAGCGCAACCTGGGCACCACGCGCGACATGGCGCCTGCCGTCATCGCCGTGGGGCCGGGCTTTACCGCGCCGGTCGATTGCGACGCCGTGGTCGAGACCATGCGCGGACATTTTCTCGGCCGTGTCATTACCCAAGGTTCGCCCCAGCCCAACACGGGCGTGCCGGGCATTATCGCCGGCTATGGCAAGGAGCGCGTTATCCACAGCCCCGCCGCCGGCGTGTTTCGGTCCGACCGCGCAATCGGCGACATCGTGAGCGCCGGAGACGTGATTGGCTACGCGGGCGATACTCCCATGGTCACGCAGATTGACGGCTGCTTGCGCGGTCTTTTGGCCGACGGCGTGCAGGTGACTGAGGGCTTTAAGTGCGCCGATGTCGATCCGCGCGGCGATGCCAGCTATATCAACTACATTTCGGACAAGGCGACGTCGGTCGGCGGCGGCGTGCTCGAGGCGCTCGCCATGCTCACCGATGTCTTTAGAGGATAGAAGGCGGCAATGGAAAAGCTCGATGTTGTGAATGCGGCGCTTGCCGCTCTGCGTGCTGGCGAGACGTGCGAACTCGTGGTCGTGGCCGGCACGGCAGGGTCATCGCCGCGCGGCGTGGGCGCCTGGATGGCCGTCTTTGCCGATGGCAGCCAGGCGGGCACTATCGGCGGCGGCAAGATTGAACTCTTTGCGCTGGATGAGGCGCGCGAGCTGCTGGCCGCAGGGCAATCGCGTCTGGTCCGCTACACCATGGGCGGCGAGAACTCCGATACCGGCATGATCTGCGGCGGAGCCATCTGCCTGTGCTATCTGCATCTGGATGCGACCCAGGCACCGTTGTTCCAGGAAATTGCCGACGTCTTGGCCTATCGGCGCATCGGCGACTTCGTCATCGACTTTGAGCCGTTTATCGCGAGCGCGCTCGAGGGCGATGTGGCCGAGTACCATGGCGAGGCATCGCGCCATACCATTGCCGGCTGCCCCGGGCTTTCGCTGGTGGAGGAGGGGAGTAAGGTCACCTACACCAACGCAGCCTCCGAGATTCCCGCGGCGCACATCGAGACGCTCTGCCCCGAGGGCCTGACCTACATCTTTGGCTGCGGACACGTGGGCGCTGCGACGGCGCGGGTGCTCACGGCGGCGGGCTTTGCCGTTGTGGCGTGCGATGACCGCCCCGGCACGCTGACCCCCGATTGGGTGCCCGGTGTCTACGATCGTCGCCTGGTCGATTACAAGAACCTGAGCGAGCTGTGTCCCATCGGCCCGCGCGACTTGGTGGTCGTGGCCACAGCGGGCCACAAGTCCGATATCGACGTGGTGATTCAGGCCATGCGCGCCAAACCCGCCTATCTGGGCTGCTTGGGCTCGCGCCGCAAGACTGCCTTTGTGCGCGCCCGCCTGGAGCAGGAGGGCTTTACGCAGGAGCAGATCGACGAGCTGCACCTGCCGATCGGAGTCGCCATCGAGGCCGAGGACCCCGAAGAGATTGCCATCTCCATCGCCGCCGAGATGATCCACCTGCGTCGCACCAAACTCGTCCCCCGCAAGCGCTAATCGCATCCCCACTAATAAGTTGCGGTGAAATAGTTCCTAGATAAGCCTGACGGGCGGTCAGCCAGGAACTATTTCACCGCAACTGCTGTTTGACCCCGGGGGATGCAGGATTGCGGGTCAAAATGCTACCTGTGCCATATGCCCTATAATGTCCGCTCGTTGAGCGGCATGGTGCCGCTGCCTAGGGTATGGGAGGCGCAAATGGCAGAGTCGGCAGCAGGGGATGCCCTGTTCGAGCGTACGGGAAAAGTATCGTTTGTGCAGATATTGCCCCATGCACTGCAGCATGTGCTGGCGGCGTTCGCGGGTATCGTCACGCCCGCTATCATCATTGCGTCGGTCTGCGGCTTTACTCCTCAAGAGGAGGCCGCCGTCATCCAGGCATCGCTGGTTCTCTCGGCGCTCGACATTTTCCTTCAACAGTTCCCCATAAAGGGCGTCGTCGGTTCGGGCCTGCCCATCGTGATGGGCGCGAGCTTCACCTTCGTGCCGGCGCTCAAGGCGGTCGGTCTCGAGCTTGGCTTTGAGGCCGTGCTGGGCGCCCAGGTAATCGGCGGCGCGCTCGTCGTGCTCTTCGGCCTGCTGTTTAGGCGCGTGAGTTTTCTGTTCCCGGCCCCGGTGCTCGGCACCGTCATCTTTGTCATTGGCTTGTCGCTGTGCCCGGTGGCAGTTGCCTCCATGGCGGGCGGGGAGGGCGCTGCCGATTTTGGCAGCGTCACCAACTGGGCCGTCGCGCTCGTGACGTTTGTCGTCACCTTTATGGCTGGCAACTACGGCAAGGGCGCGCTTAGGCTGGGCAGCATCCTGGCTGGTATCTGCGCGGGCTTTGTTTTGGCTGCGGTGTTGGGCATGGTCGATTTCTCGGCCATCGCGACTGCCAGCTGGTTCGCCCCGCCGGCTCTGGGCGCCCATCGCCTGGTGTTCGACCCGGCTGCGTGCGCCGTCGTGGGCGTTGTCGCCATTGTCAACGCCGTGCAGGTCATGGGCGAGTTTGCCGCCGTGTCATCCGCTGCGCTCGATACCCCTGCGACCGATAGCCAGATCTCGGGTGGCCTGATCGCCAACGGCCTGGTCGGTATGCTGTCGGGCTTTTTGGGCGGCGTCCCCACAGCAACCTTTGGTCAGAATGTGGGCATTATCGCCGAGAACAAGGTCGTCAATCGTATGGTCTTTACGCTCGCCGCCGCCATCTTACTCATCGCTGGACTGCTGCCCAAGTGCGCGGCAGTGCTCACGTCCATTCCGCAGCCAGTAATCGGCGGCGCCACGATCGGCGTGTTCGCGACCATCGGCATGAACGGTGTGGTCATGTTTGCCCGCCACGGCCTGTCTCAGCGCGATACCACGCTCATGGGTCTGTCTATCGCCTTTGGCACGGGCATTGAGCGCACGGCCGGCGCACTTGCTGGCGCTGGATTCCCCGCATGGGTCGGCACCGTCTTTGGTGGATCCTCTATTGCCGTCGCCGCACTTGTCGCCGTCGTCCTCAACCTGGTCCTGCCTCGCCAAAAATAACGCCCCATATATAAGTTGCGGTGAAATACGGACTGTTTAAGCCTGTTAAGCCGTCAAACAGCCCCTATTTCACCGCAACTGCTTTTTGGGATCCATTTGTGCGGGGGAGTTGTGGAGTTGTGCAGGCAGACGAGGTTTTTCTGGAAATACGCACTCAATGCGCGTATAGTACCGATTGTTTTGTCGGCTCCTGCTGTGTCGAGTCCAAACCGCAAAATGCCATGAGCGGCGCGGATGCAGCCAGGAGGCACGAGGACAACCCATCGTGGCCACGCCCCGTGCTTAAAACCCCAAGAAGGAGTGAACAATGGCAGAAGAGAAGTATGTGCCGCGTCTGAAGACCAAGTACAACAACGAGGTCAAGCAGCAGCTTCAGGACAAGTTCCAGTACGAGAACGTCATGATGATCCCCAAGTTTGAGAAGATCGTCGTGAACATGGGTGTCGGCGAGGCCGCTACCGATTCCAAGGCCATCGACGGTGCCGTGCGCGACCTGCGCGCCATCACCGGCCAGCAGCCGATGATCACCCGTGCCCGCAAGTCCATCGCTACCTTCCGCCTGCGCGCTGGTATGCCGATCGGCTGCAAGGTTACCCTGCGTGGCGACCGTATGTGGGAGTTCTTCGATCGTCTGACCTCCGTCGCGATCCCCCGTATCCGCGACTTCCGCGGCATTTCCGCCAAGAGCTTCGACGGCCGTGGTAACTTCTCCATGGGCGTCACCGAGCAGCTCATCTTCCCCGAGATCGACTTCGATTCCGTCGATCACCAGCGTGGTATGGACATCACTTTCGTGACCACCGCCAACACCGATGAGGAGGCCAAGGCCCTTCTGGACGCCTTCGGTTTCCCGTTCAAGAAATAGGTTCACCTGCCCTATAAGCGCCGTTCCCACAAGGGGGCGGCGCTTGGGGCGAACAATACTCTATGTGAGGAGGATATAAGTGGCTAAGACATCGATGATCGTCAAGTGCAATCGCAAGCAGAAGTTCTCTACTCGTGAGTACACGCGCTGCCAGCGCTGCGGCCGTCCGCACTCTGTGTACCGCAAGTTCGGCCTGTGCCGTGTCTGCTTCCGCGAGCTTGCACTCAAGGGCGAGCTTCCCGGCGTTAAGAAGGCCAGCTGGTAAGTCACTACCAGCGTTTCAAGCATCAGTTTGGAACAGGGAAAACGCGCTAAAAAGGCTTTGCCGTTAAGGGCGGCGAAGAACCAAGAGCACGTGTTCATCAAGAACGAAGGAGAATCTGTATGAACCTTACAGACCCGATCGCAGATATGCTTACGCGCATCCGTAACGCTAACTCTGTGAACAAGGCCACGGTCTCCATGCCGAGCAGCAAGAAGCTCGTCGAGATCGCTCGTGTTCTGCACGAGGAGGGCTACATCGAGGGCTACGATGTCGAGGACACCGTTCCCCAGAAGACTCTGCACATCACGCTTAAGTATGGTCCCAAGAAGGCTAAGGTCATCAACGGCATCCGCCGCATTTCCAAGCCGGGCCTGCGTAAGTACACCGGCGTTGCCGACATGCCCCGCGTCCGCGGTGGCCTTGGTACCGCCATTATTTCCACCAGCCATGGCGTCATGACCGACCGCGATGCTCGCAAGCACAACGTCGGCGGCGAGATCATCGCTTACGTCTGGTAATTCGCTCGGTAG
Source organism: uncultured Collinsella sp. (assembly GCA_902472315.1). GTDB lineage: Bacteria > Actinomycetota > Coriobacteriia > Coriobacteriales > Coriobacteriaceae > Collinsella. Next base: position 46,363 of record CABRNM010000007.1, on the reverse strand, counting down.
GTAGAAGGAAAGGAGATCACCGTGTCTCGTATCGGTAATAAGCCTGTCCAGATTCCCGCCGGAGTCGAAGTGGCAGTCAACGGCAACAACGTTGTCGTCAAGGGCCCCAAGGGCCAGCTCGAGCTCGATGTCTTTGAGAAGCTCGCTATCAACGTCGAGGACAACGTCCTCACCGTTTCCCGTCCCGACGACGAGCGTGAGACCCGTGCCCGCCATGGCCTCACCCGCGCCCTCATCCACAACATGGTTGTTGGCGTTTCCGAGGGCTTCGAGAAGAAGCTCGAGCTCGCCGGCGTCGGTTACCGCGTGCAGCAGAAGGGCAAGAACCTCGAGTTCTCCCTGGGCTTCTCGCACCCCGTGATCGTCGAGGCTCCCGAGGGCATCACCTTCGAGGTTCCCGACAACACCCACGTGAACGTCAAGGGTATCAACAAGCAGCAGGTCGGTCAGATCGCCGCTGAGATCCGCGGCCATCGTCCTCCCGAGCCTTACAAGGGCAAGGGTATCCACTACGTTGGCGAGCACATCCGCCGCAAGCTGGGTAAGGCCGCCAAGTAGTCGTAACCGACTCACTCGCATAAGACCAGCACCCCGTCAGGTGCTGGCAAGATCAACCTTTTTAGGAGTTTACGTATGAACAAGCATAAGGCGAAGCTGGAAGGCCTCAAGCGTCGTCAGCGTCGTGTTCGCGGCAAGGTCTCGGGTACCTCCGAGCGTCCGCGTCTTCGCGTGACCCGTACTAACGCCAACATCTATGCCCAGATCATCGACGACAGCAAGGGCTCCAGCCTGACGCTCGTCTCTGCCTCGACCCTCGAGGCCGAGTTCAAGGGCACCCACACCTCGAACAAGGAGGCTGCGGAGAAGGTCGGTCAGCTCGTTGGCAAGCGCGCCATCGAGGCCGGCATCACCAAGGTCGCCTTCGATCGCGGTGGCCGTATCTACCATGGCCGCGTCAAGGCCCTCGCCGACGGTGCTCGTGCCGCCGGTCTCGAGTTCTAGGAGGTATGTAGCACATGGCTCGTAATCAGAAGCAGCAGCGCGAGGCCTCCGAGTTCGAGGAGCGCGTCGTTTACATCAACCGCGTGTCGAAGACCGTCAAGGGTGGTCGTCGCATGAGCCTCGTCGCTCTCGTCGTCGTTGGCGACGGCAAGGGCAACGTCGGCGTTGGCATGGGCAAGTCCGCTGAGGTGCCCATGGCCATCTCCAAGGCATCTCTCGATGCCAAGAAGAACATGTTCCACGTGCCGGTGACCGAGCAGGGCACCATCCCGCACGAGGTTCTCGGCCACTTTGGTGCCGGCCGCATCATCATCAAGCCCGCTGTCGAGGGTACCGGCGTTATCGCCGGCGGCGCTGTGCGTCCCCTCTTTGAGCTTGCTGGCATCAAGAACGTCCTGTCCAAGTCCCTCGGTACCGACAACGGCCTCAACATCATCAAGGCTGCCGTCGAGGGCCTCAAGGAGCTCTCCAGCCCTGAAGACGTCGCGGCTCGCCGTGGCCTGACGGTCTCCGAGATGTTCGTCGGTAAGGAGAACTAAGCATGGCTGACACCATCAAGATCAAGCAGGTCCGCAGCACCAACGGTTGCAAGCAGGACCAGGTCCGTACTGTCCGTGCCCTCGGTCTCCACAGGATCCGCGAGGTTCGCGAGATTGCTGACAACGAGTCCGTCCGCGGCATGATCTTCAAGGTCAAGCACCTTGTCGAGATTGTAGAGGAGTAGCAAATGCAGCTTCACGATCTTACTCCCGCGCCCGGTTCCACCAAGAACCGCAAGCGCGTCGGCCGTGGCAATTCTTCGGGTCACGGCACCACTTCTGGCCGCGGTCAGAAGGGCCAGGGTTCCCGCTCTGGCGGCACCAAGGGTGCCGGCTTCGAGGGTGGCCAGACTCCGCTGGCCATGCGCCTGCCCAAGCTTCCGGGCTTCCGCAACCCCCGTCGTATCGAGTACACCGCTGTTAACGTTGAGCGTCTCGAGCGCAAGTTCGAGGACGGCGCTGTGATCGACGGTGCCGCTCTTAAGGCCGCTCGCATCACCAAGAGCGAGTTCGAGCCCGTCAAGGTGCTCGGCAATGGTGAGCTCACCAAGAAGTTCACGGTCAAGGTCGACAAGGTCAGCGCTTCTGCGCAGGCCAAGATCGAGGCCGCCGGCGGAAAGGTCGAGCTGCCGTGCTAAATGGTCTTAAGAATGCTTTCCGCATCAAAGAATTGCGCGAAAAGATTCTTTTTACCATAGCTATGCTCGTCGTGTACCGCATTGGTGCGCACGTTCCTGTGCCCGGCATTCCCTTCCAGGGGATGCTGGGCCTTTTCTCGACCGATAACAATTCGGTCGCCGCAGGTGCTATGGCCCTCCTGAATCTTTTCTCTGGCGGCGCGTTGAGCTATGTGTCGGTGTTTTCGCTGGGCATCATGCCTTACATCACCAGCTCGATCATCCTCCAGATGCTCCAGGCCGTCGTGCCTTCCCTGCATGAGCTTGCCCGCGAGGGCGAGGTCGGTCAGACCAAGATTACGCAGTATTCGCGTTACCTCACCCTGGCTCTGGCAATCCTCAACTCCGTGGGTTACCTCTTCCTCTTTAAGAGCTTCGGCATCAGCTTCAATGGCGCCGGCGCTCCCGAGATCATCTTCGACCTCATGATCGTCGGTACGCTCACCGCGGGCGCCATGCTGATCATGTGGATTGGTGAGCTCATCACCCAGCGCGGTATCGGCAATGGCATGTCGCTGATCATCTTCGCGAACATCATGGCCGGTCTGCCGCAGGCTATCTTCTCCAGCACCGAGGGCAATGCCGGTGGCATCATCACCATGGTGATCATCTGCGCCATCATCCTGCTGGTTATCCCGCTGATTGTTTTCCTTGAGCGCGGCCAGCGCCGCATCCCGGTCTCCTACGCTAAGCGCGTCGTGGGCCGTCGCATGATGGGTGGCCAGACCACCTACCTGCCCATCAAGGTCAACACCGCGGGTGTCGTGCCGATCATCTTCGCTTCGGCGCTGCTGTACTTCCCGGCTCAGATTGCCGTGTTCTTCCCCGGCATCGGCTGGATTCAGGCAGTTGCCTCCGCGCTTTCGACCGGTTGGCTCAACTGGGTGCTTAACGTTGTCCTCATCGTGTTCTTCGCGTACTTCTACACCTCCATGGTGTTCAACCCCGATGACACGGCCGATAACCTTAAGAAGCAGGGCGGCTTTATTCCGGGCGTCCGTCCGGGTAGGGCTACCGCGGCCTACATCAAGAACGCGCTCAACAAGATCACGCTTCCCAGCGCTGTCTTTTTGGCGCTCATCGCCATCGTGCCTTCGATCATCTTCTCCTTCACGGGTAACCATCTGATCCAGGCATTTGGCGGCACGTCCATCCTCATCATGGTCGGCGTCGTGCTCGACACGGTCGATAAGCTCGAAGGCCAGATCAAGATGTATGATTACGATGGATTCTTTAAATAGGCTAGAGGAGGATTGCTCATGAACCTCGTATTGCTCGGAGCTCCGGGTGCCGGTAAGGGCACCGTCGCACAGGAGCTCGTCGCCGAGTTTGGCGTCGCCCATATTTCCACGGGCGACCTGCTGCGTGCTGCCGTCAAGGGTGGCACCGAGCTTGGTATTCAGGCTAAGAAGTACATGGACGCTGGCGAGCTCGTTCCCGACCAGCTCGTGATCGACCTTGTCAAGGAGCGCCTTGCCGCCGATGACGCCCAGCAGGGCTTCATCCTCGACGGCTTCCCGCGCAACACCGCCCAGGCTGTGACGCTCGATTCCGAGCTTTCCGCCATGGGTCGCGAGATCGACTGTGCCCTTCTGGTCGATGTGGCCCCCGAGGTCATTATCGATCGTCTGTCTTCGCGTCGCACCTGCCGCGCCTGCGGTTACACCGGCACCGCTGCCGATGCTAGCTGCCCCAAGTGTGGTGGCGAGATGTATCAGCGCGACGACGACAAGCCCGAGACCATCAAGAACCGTCTCGACGTCTACGAGAAGTCTACGAGCCCGCTCGTCGACTACTATCGTGGCCAGGGTCTGCTCAAGTCGGTCAACGGTGACCAGGCTCGCGAGACCGTGTACGGGGATGTCAAAGAGGCTCTCGGTCTATGATCAAGATTAAGTCTGCAACGCAAATCGAGCAGATGAAGAAGGCAGGAGCGCTATCTAAGATGGCGCTCCGCCACGTTGGAGCCATGGTGCGCCCCGGCGTTTCGACTTTTGAGCTCGATCAGCTCGCGGAGCAGATTATCCGCATGCATGGCGGCACCCCTGCCTTTAAGGGTTACGGCGGGTTCCCGGGGACCATTTGCGCATCGATTAACGATGCCGTGGTCCACGGTATTCCCAACCCTGACATGATCCTGCGCGATGGCGATATCATCTCCATCGATACGGGAGCCGTTGTCGACGGTTGGGTCGGCGATAACGCATGGACGTTTTTCGTCGGCACCCCCACGCCCGAAGCCAAGGCTTTGTGCGAGGTCACGCGCGATTGCCTTAAGGCTGCCATCGAGCAGGCTGTTCCCGGTAACCATATCGGGGACGTCGGTTATGCCGTTCAGTACCTCGCCGAGTCTCACGGTTACGGCGTGCTTCGTGATTATGTGGGCCATGGCATTGGCCGCGTGATGCACGAGGACCCCAACGTTCCTAACTATGGAAAGAAGGGGAGGGGCGTTCGCCTCCAGGCCGGCATGGTCATTGCCATCGAGCCGATGGTTACGATGGGTTCCAACCATGTGAGCACGGGCTCCGACGGTTGGATTGTTACGACCAACGACCACCTGCCCGCCGCGCACTACGAGAACACCGTCGCCATTACCAATGACGGTCCGGTGATTCTCACCACCGACGCGCAAGGATCCTGGTGTTCGCTCCAGGGCGGAGAAATGTAACAAGTTCCACGTAGTTGTGGAGCCATTACGAAGTTATTACGATGCGTGCATACGTGTTGTAGAATACTCAATCGCTGTCGTTTTCTAGAGAAAGATGATTGCTTGTGAAGAAGGAAGACGCAATTGAGCTCGAGGGTACGGTAAAGGAACCGCTGCCCAACGCCATGTTTAAGGTCGAGCTCGAGAACGGTCATTCGGTTCTGTGCAACATTTCTGGCAAGATCCGAATGAATTACATCCGTATTCTCCCCGGTGACAGGGTTGTCGTGGAGCTTTCCCCGTACGACCTGACCCGCGGCCGCATCACCTATCGCTATAAATAGCGGCACGCATACACGCACTCCTTTTCCGACTGCAGGCTTAGCTCAACCTACGGTCGGATTGTGTGTGAAGACCAGCCATAGTTTTAAACGCCTGCGGCTGGGCGAGTAGATAGTAGGGAAGTAGTTTGAGCGCTACCGAAAGGAAGAACGATGAAGGTACGTCCTTCGGTCAAGAAGATGTGCGATAAGTGCAAAATCATTAGGCGCCATGGCAAGGTCCTCGTCATTTGCGAGAACCCCCGTCATAAGCAGCGTCAGGGTTAAGAGAGGAGACTACGTTGGCCCGTATTAATGGTGTCGACCTCCCGCGTGAGAAGCGCGTTGAGATCGGTCTGACCTACATTTACGGCATCGGCCGCACCACTGCGACGAAGATTTGCGTCGAGTGCAACGTTAACGTGGATACGCGCGTTAAGGACCTCACCGAGGATGAGGTTAACGCCATCCGCGATTATATCGACAAGAACCAGATCATGGTTGAGGGTGACCTCCGCCGTGAGCGCAACCAGAACGTCAAGCGCCTTATGGACATCGGCTGCAACCGCGGCCTTCGTCACCGCAAGGGCCTCCCGGTCCGCGGCCAGCGCACCCACACTAACGCTCGTACCCGTAAGGGCCCGAAGCGTCAGATCGGTGCTAAGAAGAAGAAATAAGGAGCGCTAGATAGATGGCTACTGCTAAGAAGAACGTTCGCGCTGCCCGTCTGAAGCGCGCGGACCGTAAGAACATTTCCGTGGGCCAGGCTCACATTCGTTCTACGTTCAACAACACGATCGTTTCGATCACCGATCCCCAGGGCAACGTCATTTCCTGGAAGTCGGCTGGCCAGGTGGGCTTCAAGGGCTCCCGTAAGTCCACGCCGTTCGCTGCCCAGATGGCTGCCGAGGCTGCTGCCAAGCAGGCCATGGAGCACGGTATGAAGAAGGTTTCCGTCTTCGTCAAGGGCCCCGGCTCCGGTCGTGAGACCGCCATCCGCTCCCTCCAGGCTGCTGGCCTCGAGGTCTCGAGCATCCAGGACAAGACCCCCATTCCGCACAACGGCTGCCGCCCCAAGAAGCGTCGCCGCGTGTAACTGAAAGGATCGTATCAATATGGCAATCGACAGGACTCCTGTTCTTAAGCGCTGCCGTCAGCTCGGGATCGATCCCGCTGAGCTCGGTTACAGCAGCAAGAAGGAATCTATCCGTCAGCCCAAGCGCCGTCGCAAGGAATCTGAGTACGGCATGCAGCTGCGTGAGAAGCAGAAGGTCAAGTTCATCTATGGCGTTCTGGAGAAGCAGTTCCACGGCTACTTCAACAAGGCCCGTAAGATGAACGGCGTCACCGGTGAGAACCTCATGATCATCCTTGAGTCTCGCCTCGACAACGTCGTCTTCCGTCTTGGCTTCGCCCGCACCCGCAAAGAGGCTCGTCAGTCCGTCCGTCACGGTCACTTCACCGTGAACGGCAAGCGCGTGGACATCCCGTCCTACCGCGTCAAGGCCGGCGACGTCGTCGCTGTCGGCGAGAAGTTCCGTGACCTCCTCCCCATCAAGGAGGCCCTGATTTCCTCCGAGCGCTTTGAGGTCCCTGGCTGGCTCGAGGTCGATATCGAGAAGCTGTCTGGTAACGTGCTCGCTCTGCCGACGCGTGAGCAGATCAGCGGTGATATCAACGAGCAGCTCATCGTCGAGCTCTACTCTAAGTAGTCCATCCGGGCTGCTGAGGCTGGAGGTAATACATGTCAGAATTCATTAGGCCTCAGGTTCAGGTCGAAGAGATCAACGAGACCTCTGCTCGTGTCTCCGTCGAGCCGCTCGAGCGTGGCTACGGCGATACGCTGGGTAACTCGCTTCGTCGTGTTCTTCTGTCCTCGCTCGAGGGTGCCGCCGTCGAGGCCATTCAGATCGATGATGCGCAGCACGAGTTCATGACCATCCCTAACATGGTCGAGGATGTCACCGACATCGTCCTGAATGTCAAGGGTCTTGTCTTCAGGGCTCTCGGCACGACCGACGAGGCGACCGCCACCATCTCGGTTGACGGCCCCTGCGAGGTCACCGGTGCGGACTTCTTTATTCCGTCCGAGTTTGAGCTGGTCAACCCCGAGCAGCACATTGCTACGCTCACCGAGGGTGGCCATCTCACCATGAGCATGCGCATCGGCTATGGCCGCGGCTATGTCTCTGGCGAGGCTAACAAGCGTGACAACGATCCCATCGGTGTGATCAACGTCGACTCGCTGTACTCGCCGGTGTCCCGTTGCGCCAAGCTCGTTGAGGCTTGCCGTGTCGGCCAGCATACCGACTACGACCGCCTTGTCCTCGAGATCGAGACCAACGGTTCCATCGCTCCGCGCGACGCCGTGGTCCAGGCTGCCAATATCATCAACCAGCATATGGCCGCCTTTATGAACCTTGCCGAGACCCCCGAGGTCGAGGAGGAGGCTTCGATCTTCGCTCCCGAGGTCACCAACGACAACGCCGAGCTGGACAAGCAGATCGAGGACCTGGACCTTTCCGTCCGTTCCTACAACTGCCTTAAGCGCGCCAGCATTCACTCGGTCCGTCAGCTCGTTGAGTTCTCGGAGAACGATCTGCTCAACATCCGTAACTTCGGTGTTAAGTCGATCGAGGAAGTGAAGGACAAGCTTGAGTCCATGGGCCTGAGCCTGAAGGCTTAATGCTTCGCATATTTGAGGAGAAACTAGACCATGCGTCACAACGTTAAGAAGGGCCTGAAGCTCGGCACCGATGCGAGCCACACCAAGGCCATGAAGAAGAGCCTTGCTAAGGCCCTCTTCGAGAACGACCGCATCAAGACCACCGAGACCCGCGCTAAGGCGCTGCGTTCGGTCGTCGACCCGATCATCACCTGGGCCAAGAAGGGCGACCTGCACTCTCGTCGTCTGGCTATCGCCAAGCTCGGCGATAAGCAGCTCGTTGCCGAGATCTTCGACAAGGCTGCTCAGGGCATGTGGCAGGACCGCAACGGCGGTTACACCCGCATCATGAAGCTCGGTAACCGTAAGGGCGATAACGCTCCTATCGTTATCATGGAGCTCGTCACCGAGCCTTGCACGCCTAAGGCCAAGAAGGCTGCTCCGGCCCCCAAGAAGGCCGCTGCTCCCAAGAAGGTCGAGGCTGTCGAGGAGGCTCCTGCTGAGGAGACCGCTGAGTAGACATTCTGTCTGCATAGGCTATATTCGAGGGGTACGTTCGCGTACCCCTCTTTTTTTGTCGCAATACCGTTGCTAGTTTGTTGGGAGCGCCCATGACTGCGCCGTCAGATTTCAATTCGACCCCCGAGCTCGACGCCACCCTTGTATTTCGCGTGGCCTATGATGGCTCCTCCTATAGCGGATTTGCCGAACAGCCGGGCCAGTCGACGGTTGCGGGCGAGCTGCGCCGTGCCATCGAGACGTTGCTGCGCCGCCCAATCGATCTGACGTGCGCGGGGCGTACCGATGCCGGCGTTCATGCGGTGGCCCAATACATCAGCGTGCCCGTAACGGACGCTGAGCTTGCGTATACGCGCCGGAGGTGGCTGAGGGCTATGGATGCCCTCCTGGGCAAAGATATCGCCATAAACGAGGTCTACAAGGCTCGTAAGGGCTTTTCTGCACGTTTTGACGCGCGTTCTCGCACGTACACCTATCGCATTGCCGACCGTGACGCGCGGCCCGTGCTGTCACGCGGTGCAGTGTGGTGGCATCGCTATCCCCTCGACGTCGATGCGATGGCGGCCGCCTGCCCTGCGCTTTTGGGCGAGCAGGACTTTAAGAGCTTTTGCAAGGTCGCCTCTGCCGTGGGCAAACCTACGCACCGTTGTGTAATGCGTGCCGAGTTTGGTCATGAGGTCGCCTTTGGCGAGGACATCCTCACGTTTACCATCGAGGGCAATGCGTTTTTACATTCGATGGTGCGAACCATTGTGGGCACCCTTGTCGAGATCGGCATGCATCGCCGCGATCCTGAGTGGATGCGCGAGGTAATTGATGCCTGCGATCGCTCCGCTGCCGGTCCTACGGCGCCCGCATGCGGTCTTACCTTTATGGGCGTGGACTACGACCCCGCCGAGCTTGTGGTGCTCGATTAGGGAAGTGGCTGCCTGACGGCGATCTTTGTGTGCAGTGCCTGTGAGCGGGGCGTGTGCAACATCTGTTCTTGACGTGCATCGCGACGGGCGACCATCCGCATTAAATGACGGGGTGTACCATGAACGGCAGTTTGTTACTGGCTGTCGAGAGGACGGAAAACTTGGTTCGACGTGGTTCGCATCCGCGACTTTCGGTGATCCTGATTGTTGAGGGTTCGCCCAGTTATACGATGCGCGCTCTCGAGAGCATCCAGAACCAAGACCTCTACGATTTGCAGATTGTCGTCGTTTGCCGCGGCGTGGTAGCTGGTGTGCGCCATTCGCTCGAAGTTGCTGCCGATAGAGACATTCATATTGATTTGATTGATGTTAAGGACCCAGTGCCTGGCGCCTGCCTGCGTGCCGGCTTTGCGGCTTCGCGCGGCTCCCAGATCATTGCGATGAATGCCAATGAGTGGTTTGCGCCGCAGTCCCTTTCGCAGATGGTCGATAGCTCCTGCGACGCTTCGGCTGACATCGTGTTTCCCTCTGTTTCGCTCGATCGCTACGATGTTCACCGCGAACGTCATTCCCGAGTTTTGGACGCGACATCCGTTTCTGAAGATGAGGACCGGGCGGCTTGCCTGACCCAATTGGTTTCCTGTGGTTTAATCCGACAGACCTCTGGCGTGCTGTATGATCGCGCCCTCTTTGAGGCGTGCCTTGCGCATGGCGATGCGTTTCGCACGGTGCCTTTTTTGACGTTCGCGCTTTCGCGGGCAAAGCTCGTTTCGGGATGTGGCCGTGCCCGTTTTCATGCAGTGGCGCCGTCGATTACGGAGACGTTTGACCCCACGATGTTTGCCAGGCTTTCTGATGATATCGGGGCGCTCGACAGGCTTGCCGACTCGCTTGCCCTTGTGGGCGATGGCGATCAGTTGAAGCTGGTCTGCCAGCGGTATTACTACGCCGGTCTGGTTGCCTGCATCGAAAATTTGTGTCTGAGCCCCCATGGGGTGTCTTCAATAGAGCGTTCGGCCCGTTTGCATGATATGCTCGAAGCGCAGCGTACCCGTCAGATGGTTGCGGCTCTTAAAGGCAATCATCGGGGCTTAGGTCTGCTCTATGGTTCGATAGCTGGTGCCAAGCCTATGCGGTGTGCGTTGCATACGCATCTGGCGGCCTTTTTCAATCGTTCGGGCGTCAGGACTGTCAAGTAGCGTGATTTTCGAAATAAATTGCATGGAATTGTTTCGAAATGCGTTCTTATTCACTAAAACCCTCAAATAGCGCTAAACTATTCAAACACTAAGTGATTGTCTCCACCATCTTTTGGAGTGAGGTTTTGTATGGCCAAAAAACGCAATGGGCGCCAGGATGCCATCAGAGATATTGTTCGCAATAAGGACGTGCGCACGCAGCGCGTTTTGGTAGACGAGCTTCGCGCCATGGGTTTCGATTGCACGCAGGCGACCGTTTCGCGCGATATCGCGGACATGGGACTGCGTAAGCTCCCCGAGGGCATCTATGTCCTTGCTGAGGACCTGCATCTGCAGCGCATGGTTTCCGAGTTGGTTACCGGCGTACTGCGCACCGATAATCTGGTTATGATCAAGGCACAGCCCGGCACGGCTTCTGGTATTGCCGCAGCTGTCGATGCTGCGGAGCTGCCCGACGTGCTTGGCTCGCTTGCCGGCAACGACACGATCTTGGTCATTGCGCAGACGGCCGAGGACGGCGAACGCCTTGAGGCGCTCATCAACAAGCTGAGTAACTCTCACAAGTAGGGGAGTAGCGGCACTGCTGCTGTGTCGATTGTTGCTATAGGTAATTGCCGAGGGCGTTGACGAAGGTCAGCGCCCTTTTTGCATGTCGGCGCCTGTTGCCCTATCGGTCTTGCAGCCGGGGCCTTCGTGGCGTCTTATGACATCTGCAGAAATAAAGAGGCGCCCGAGCAGCGTACGTGCTGCTCGGGCGCCTTGGTGTCAGATGCCGCTTTGCGTCTACTGGCCCGTAGAGGGGTCGGGCGTGGGCGTAGGATCGGGGGTAGGCGTCGGCGTGCCACCGTCGCCACCCGTGCCGCCATCGCCACCCGTGCCACCGTCGCCACCTGTCGTGCCGCTATCGCCGGCGGTGTTGCCGCCCGGGGTTTCAGTGGTCGTGGTTGTCGTTGTCGTTGTGGTGGTCGTGGTCTCTTCCTCTTCTTTTCCCTCGTCTTTATCCTCTTCGTCTTTCTTTTTGTTGTTTGTGCCGTAGAACTTTGTGCCGTAGAACTTCCAGACGTTATTGTTCTTGTACGTGGGAGCCGTTCCGGTCGGGAATTCCTCGCGCTCGGTGCCCGCAAGAACGGTGTTCATGAACTTCTTAAAGACGGGCAGGTTGGTGCTGTCGCCCAGCAGGTCCGAACCGTACTTTTGGATGGGAATCTCGCCTGCGGAATAACCGGTCCACAGGGCGCATGCCAGTTGCGGCGTGAAGCCGCAGAACCACAGGTTGGTGGTGTTGTCAGTGGTGCCCGTCTTGCCGGCATAGGGCTGGTTGACGCTCAGCGCGCCGGCGGCACCCGTGCCGCTGCCCTGCATGACGCCGGATAGAACGTCGGTAACCGCGGCAGCCTCGCCTTCGGTGAGCACCTGCGTGGGATTGTCGGTGTGCTGGTACAGAACCGAGCCGGTACGCGAGTCGATCTCGGTAATGGCGATGGGCTGACGGTAGTAGCCACCGTTGGCAAACGTTGCGTAGGCCGATGCCATCTCGAGCGGTGAGATGGACCCGGTGCCGAGCGTCATGACGGGAACGTCCTCGATATTGTCCTTGGCGGGATCGATGCCGAGCTTTTTGACGAGCGACATGATCTTGTCATTGCCGATGGCTTCGGCCACCTGAATGTAGCCGGTGTTGGATGAGTATGCCGTTGCCTGCTTAAGCGTGAGGTTGCCATAGCTCTGGTTGCCGTAGTTTTGCACCTCGGTCGTGGTGCCCTTGGCCTTGAGCGGCGAGTTGCAGTTGAGGGTGACGTTGGGGTTCATACCGTTTTGGATGGCAGTTGCCAGCGTAAAGGCCTTAAACGTGGAGCCCACGGGGCGCTTTGCCGTAGCGTGGTTCACGTGATTCTCGTCGGCGTTGTAGTCGTAGCCGCCCACCATGCACTTGATGTAGCCGGTCTTGGGGTCAACGACGACCATGCCCATGTCCAGGCCGTCGAGCGAAAGCGTGTCGAGCTGCGAGCGCACGGCCTCCTCGGCCACCTGCTGCATGGTGGGGTCGATGGTGGTCTTGACGGTCAGACCGCCCTTAAAGAGCACGTCGGTGGAGAACTCCTGCTCGAGCAGCTGCTTAACGTAGGCGACAAAGTAGGGCTGAGAGTACACATCGACGCCACTGCCCGAAATCTCGGTCACGTTAAGCGTGATGGGCTCAGCCTGCGCGGCATCGTGCTCTTCCTGCGTGATGTGGCCTAGACGCAGCATGTTGTCCAGAACCTTGTTGCGGCGGGACAGAGCCAGGTCGGGATTAACCGTGGGGTCGTACTGCGAGGGCGAGTTGGGAAGGCCGATGAGCAGCGCGGCCTCGCTCAGCGTGAGGTCGGCGGCGGTTTTGGACAGATAGGTCTCGGCTGCGGCCTCGATGCCATATGCTCCATGGCCGTAGTAGATGGTGTTGAGGTACATCATGAGGATCTCGTCTTTGGAGTACATATCCTCCATCTTGATGGCGATATAGGCCTCGCGCACCTTACGCTCGATGGTCGAGTCGAATTGTTCCTCCTGCAAGATGGTGTTGCGAACCAGCTGCTGGGTGATGGTCGATGCGCCCTCGTGGCCGCCGGTGAGGGTTGCCACCGATGCGCGTGCAATGCCCCAGAGGTCGATGCCGCCATGCTCGTAGAAGCGCTCGTCCTCAACGTCAACGGTGCCCTGCAGCACGTACGGGGACACTTGGTCCTTGGTGATGGACTTGCGGTTTTGCGTGTAGAAACTCGCAATGGTATTGCCGTTGCAGTCGACGATGTCGGTGGGCTCGCTCACCAGATACGCGTTGGCATCGGTGTAGTCGGGCAGATCGGACAGCCAGCGGTTGACGTTGCCGATCATGCCGATGCCAAACGCTACGCCCGCGATAAGCAGAAAGCCCAAAAACGAGAGCAAGATTATGGGAAGGGCATGCGTCTTAGAGCGACCGCGCCCCTGTCGTTGGCGAGGACCCATATATTGACCTCCAGGTATGTCGTGCCAGGCGGCAGGTGTTATGCCTGACAGGATGGACATAAGTTATTACACGATAAACCAAACGAGGCACGCGGGGCCTCGTGTATGCTGGATGACGGCATTTTTCAGAGTGAATGCATACCTTGGTGAGGAGTTTACCGATGGCGATTCGGCCGATGGAACCGAGCGGACAATGCGAAAGCGAGTTGGCGGCGGCTGAAGTGGCGCTGCCCGAACTGCTGGCGCCTGCTGGCGGACTCGACCAGATGCTCGCGGCGATTGCGGCGGGTGCCGATGCCATCTATGCGGGGCTGGACGGATTCAACGCTCGAGTGAGCGCGCATGGCTTTAGCGATGATGAGTTCGCGCGCGGTTGTGCCGTGGCCCATGCCCATGGCGTGCGTGTGTACGTGACGCTCAACGTATTCGTGTTCGATGATGAGCTTGCCGACGCCGTGGCGTTGGGAGCGCATGCGCACGCGTTGGGTGCCGATGCGTTGATTGTGGCCGATGCCGGGCTGGCTTGTGCGCTACGTGCGGCGATTCCGGGGGTCGAGATTCACCTGTCCACTCAGGCGGGCGCTCATAGCGAGGATGCCGTGCAGTTGGCTGCCAAGGAGTTGGGCGTTGAGCGCGTGACGACTGCGCGCGAGCTGAGCGTGGCAGAGATTGAGACGCTTTGCGCTACTGGCGTGCCCATCGAGGTGTTCTGTCACGGCGCTATTTGCATTGGATACTCGGGTGCGTGCGGGTTCTCTGCCCTTCGACGTGGCCGCTCTGCGATGCGCGGTGATTGCACGCAACCGTGCCGTCTATCCTATGACTTGGTGGACGAGGCGGGGCAGAGTGTTGTCGCTGTCGAAGGGGATCGCCTGCTTTGTCCGCGTGACTATCTGGGCATCGCGCATCTGCCCGAGCTTGTTGCCGCCGGCGTGGCATCGCTCAAGATCGAGGGCCGCATGAAGAATCCCGACTACGTCTTTAACGTGGTGAGGGTGTGGCGTCGGGCGCTCAATATGCTGCGCGACGGCACATGGGATGCCGATGCGGTGCCGGCGCTTGAGCGCGAGCTGGGAAGGTCGTTCAACCGCGGCTTTACCGATGCGTATCTGCGGGGTCGTTCGGGCGCCGAGCTCATGAGCTTTGAGCGCGCGATCAACCAGGGCGTGCGCGTGGGCCATTTGGTGGCGGTGGGTCGCGAAGAGGTGACGGTTGAGCTTGATGCCGTCGTGGCGGCGGGCGATACGCTCGAAATCCGATTTTACCCGGGTGCCGACGCGCGTCCCGATGTGCCCAAGCGCTGGCCGCAGGTGCCTTGCCCCGTGGATGCCACTGCGGGAGAGCGCATCGTCGTGCATTGCAAACGCAAGGTGGACGCGGGCTGCGAGGTCTATCTGATTCGCAGCGCCGGCGTGCTGGGGCAGACGGCAACGGTGTTGGAGCGCATGCGGGCCGAGGCAGATGCGGTCGCGCCTGCTGAGCAGTCCGTTGAGGTGCTGCCGTTTGAGGGCGTTCTAGCAGATGGCGACGTGCCGACGGAGTTGGCGGGACCGGCGGAGCCGGCAAAGCATGAGGCTTTTACTCGTATGGTCTTTGCCTGGGAGCTGATGGATTTTGATCCGCGCGATGAGCGGGATCTGTCCGATGCGACGGTGGTGCTCGACGAAGTGTGCCGCGCAGGCGACGCCGAGCGGACTCGAGCGCTTATGCAACGTGTCGGGCGCGTCGTCTGCCGCAATCTGGGACAGGTGGCGATGGCCCGCGAGCTGGGCACGACGTTTGACGTGGCGGCGCCGGTGTTCTGCGCCAATCGGGCCACGCTTGCCTGGCTGCGCGGGCTTGGCACGAGGTGGGTGTACTTGCCTGCCGAGTTGCTCAGCAATGATAGGGAGCGTATTGCCGAGCTGGCTGCTGAACCCGGCGTCTTGGGTCCGGTCGACGCCGACCGCCCCGAGCTCATGGTGTGCGAGCACTGCCTGCTGACTGCCGAGGGCGTTTGCGCCACCGATGCGAAGGGGCAGGTCCGTTGCCGCGACTGCTTGCGTCGTCGGCATATACGCTATCTGGTCGAGCGTGACGGTACGCGTCTGCCAGTTGCCATCGACGCATGCGGCAGGACGAGGATTTTCCTGTCGTAGATGCTGCGTCGCGTTAGTTTGTTATCATAAGAGAGTTTATGGACTTCCAGCACCGCCGTTTTCGGCGAGGGTGCTATAGCAAAAGGAGGATACCCAATGCTGTCTGTTGACGAGCAAATGCGTATCATCACCTCGGGCGCCGCGCAGATCGTTCCCGAGGCCGACCTTCGCAAGAAGCTTGAGAAGGGCGAGCCCCTCAACATCAAGCTCGGCGTCGATCCCACCAGCCCCGACCTGCACCTAGGCCACGCCGTGCCGCTGCGCAAGATGCGTCAGTTCCAGGACCTGGGCCACAACGTCACCCTCATCATCGGCAACGGTACCGCGTTGATTGGCGACCCTTCGGGCAAGAATTCCACCCGTCCGCAGCTTTCGCAGGAGCAAATCGAGGCCAACGCCGAGACCTACGTGAGCCAGGCCATGAAGATCCTGGATCCCGAGAAGACCACCATCGTGCACAACGGCGACTGGATCCTGTCGATGGATCTGGCCGGTCTGCTGCAGGTGTGCTCCAAGTTCACCGTCGCCCGCATTCTTGAGCGCGATGACTTTACCAAGCGCTACCAGTCTCAGACGCCGATCGCCCTGCATGAGTTCCTGTATCCCGTGATGCAGGCTTTCGACTCCGTGCAGATCAAGGCCGATGTGGAGATGGGCGGCACCGATCAGCTCTTCAACCTGCTCGCCGGCCGTGAGCTCATGGAGAAGATGGGCATGGAACCCCAGATCGCGCTCACCATGCCGCTGCTCGAGGGCACCGATGGCGTGCGCAAGATGTCCAAGTCCTATGGCAACTACATCGGCCTGACCGACGCGCCCAAGGATATGTTCGGCAAGACCATGTCCATCCCCGACGAGATGATCGGCAAGTACTACCGCCTGGCCAGTTCGCTCACCCCGGCCGAGGTCGACAAGATTGACGCCGCCCTGGCTGACGGTTCCGCCGACCCCTACGAGCTCAAGCGCGCTCTGGGTCGAGACCTGTGCGATACCTACCACGGCGCCGGTGCCGGCGACGAGGCTCAGGCCGAGTTCGACCGCGTGTTCAAGGAGGGTCAGCTCGCCGACTTCCCCGAGAAGCATGTTGAGCTGACTGTTAACGACGAGGGCCAGATTTACCTCGCCGGCCTGCTCAAGGACCTGGGCCTTTCGGCCAGCGCCGGCCAGGCCCGTCGCGACATCGACGGCGGCGGCGTCAAGATCAACGGCAAGGCCGTGGCTCCCAAGAGCTACAACATCGACCCCAGCGCCCTCAAGCTGGGCGACACCCTCTCCGTGGGCAAGCGCAAGGGCTTCAAGTTGGTCTAGCAAGTAGGTCAACCTGACATGTGCAATAGGGCCGCAGCCGGGATTCCCGACTGCGGCCTTTTTAGATGATCCCTTGGGGACGGAGGAAAACGGATCACCGAGGGGGTCGGTTTGGCCCGGTGATCCGTTTTCCTCCGTCCCCAAGGGATCATTTGGCAGTGCCGTTAAGCGGAAGGGGTGTTATCGGCGGCCTCCTTTTGGGCATACAATGGCTATTGGTTTGCTGCGGTGAAGGCCTGTCCGCTCCGCAGCTTTTTTCTACGGTTAAAGGAGTATGTATGTCCGTTGAGGTCATGAGGTCTGTGATCGATGCAGCCGAGGGTCGCGTGCCCGTCGACACGCTGTTTATCAATGCGCAGATTGTCGACGTATATGGCCAGCGCGTGGCGCCCGGTAGCGTTGCCGTCAAGGACGGCGTAATCGTCGGCGTGCTCTACGACGGTCGCGACGATGCCGCCGGTACGTATGAGGCTACCGAGGTCATCGATTGCCAGGGTCGCTATATCGCCCCCGGCTTTATCGACGGACATCTGCATATCGAGTCCTCGAACATCCGTCCCGCCGAGTATGCGCGCATGGCGGCAACGCGCGGCACCACCACTGCCATTGCCGACAGCCACGAGATCGCCAACGTTTCCGGCCTGGACGGCCTGCGCTTTATGATCGAGGACGGCCGTCGCGCGCCCATTTCCATCAAGTACATGATGCCCTCGTGCGTGCCCGCGCTGCCCGATGAGCAGGCCGGCGCCGTCATTACCGCCGCTGATATGCAGACGTTTTTTGCCGAGCATCCGGACGACGTCTTTGGTCTGGGCGAAATGATGAACCTGCCGGGCGTCTTTATGGCCGATCCCGAGACCTGCGCTCGTATCGACGCCGCTAACCAGACGCCGTCCAAGCAGGTCGACGGCCATGCGCCGCTCGTTGCCGGCAAGGACCTCAATGCCTATGCCGCGGCGGGCATTATCGCCGACCATGAGTCGACGATTCCCGAGGAGGCACTCGACAAGCTGTCTCGCGGCATGTATGTGATGCTGCGCGAGGGTACGTGCAGCCATGACCTGGCCAACCTGTCGCCGATGCTGCTGGAAAACCCCGCCCGTGCCCGTCGTTGCTGCTTTGCGACCGACGACCGTGCTCCCTCCGACGCGCTTTCGACCGGTATGATCGACAACGCCTGCCGCGTGGCTATCGAGGCCGGCATCGACCCGGTGGTCGCCATCTCCATGGCGTCCCTCTCCACGGCCGAGGCGTTTGGCCTGGATCACGGCTGCCGCGACCCGCACGAGCTCCGCGGTGCGATTGCCCCGGGCAAGCGTGCCGACCTGCTGGTGCTCAATGACCTGACGTTTGCCACGGCTCCGCATCGCGTATATGCCGCCGGTGCTCTGGTGGCGCAGGACGGCACCTTTGTGGGCGAGATTGCACCCGAGATGGCCGAGGTTGCGGCCCTTGCCGATGAGCTGCGTGCTTCCGTTAAGCTGCCGAAGCTATCGCTCGACGTGTTCGACTATGCCTTTAAGCCGGGCGAGGCCGTGATCGACGTGGTGCCGGGCAAGGCCATCACGGGCATGGTTCGTCCCGAGAATGCCGAGGGTCTGCGCCGCATTATGCTGATCGAGCGCCACGGCCGCGGTGTGTCGCTGCAGGCCGAGGGCGCCGACGGTGATGGTCCTGCGGGCCTGGGTCTTGTCGGCAAGCATATCGGTCGCGGCTGGGTGCGTGGCTTCACCATCACCGGTGGCGCCATTGCCTCCACGATCGGCCACGACTCGCACAACGTGTGCGTCGTGGGTGATAACGCTGCCGATATGATGGCTGCTGTTGAGGCTGTGGGCCAGGGCGGTCACGTGCTGGTGCGCAACGGCGAGGTCGTGGCGCGCATTCCGCTGGCGCTCGGCGGTCTGATGAGCGAAGGCACGGCCGAGGATGTCGCCGCGCAGCACGACGACTTTATGGTCAAGGCGCGCGCCATGGGCATCGAGCCGCCGCTCGACCCCATCATGGGCATCATCTTCCTGCCCCTGCCGGTCATCCCGACGCTCCGCATTCGCCCCGAGGGCATGTTCGACGTCACGACCTTCACCTACGCCGACTAGTCATCGGGGACGTTCTTAAACGACTAGTCGTCGGGGACACTCTTTGGCGTGTCGCCTGACGCCGCGACCGTAGGACCTCTGGCATGTGTGAGCTATTTGCCAGGTCCTTGTAACGTTTGCGCCCGCGGAGTCTTACCTGAGCTCCCTTTGGGTACGTTGGAATCGGATACACGTTCGATTCCAACAAGCCCGAAGGGAGCTTTTCTATGTTTAAACTGATTGCATCCGATATGGACGGCACACTGCTTGACGAAAACGGCCAGGTGCCTCCCGAGACCTACGAACTGATTCTGGCGCTACACGAGCATGGTGTGCATTTTGCCGCATCGTCAGGTCGTCGCTACGATCGCCTGTGCGAGTTCTTTGCGCCCGTTCGCGACAAGATGGACTTTGTCGCCGCTAACGGTGCCCAGGTCTACGCCGACGGCAAAATGGTAGACCGTGAGGTGTATTCGCACCTGGCGATTCGAAGGCTCGCCCAGGCTGTCGCGACGTTTCCCAATCTGCATCTTGCGCTTTTTGACCGAACCAAGTCCTTCCTGCTCGATGACGAGTGCAAGTTCGTGCGTGAGGCCGATAAGGACCTTCCCAATGCCGAGCGCATTTGGGAGCTGCCCGATCCCAGCGTAAATATCATCAAGGCGAGTATCTTTTGCGATGACGGTGCCGTTATGGACAGCGCTTACGTACTTCAGCGCGAACTTGGTCAGCTCTTTACTTTTGCGCCTTCGGGCAACGCGTGGATCGATGCCATGCAGCCCGGTGTGTCGAAGGCCTCGGGCATCGCGCAGCTCGCGGAGCATTACGGCATTGGGCGCGACGAGGTCATGGCGTTTGGCGACTCGATGAACGACTACGAGATCATTCGCTTTGTCGGTACGGGCTGCGCGATGGAAAACGCGCGCCCCGCGCTCAAGGCCGTTGCCGATCGCGTGGTGGGTCGTAACCGCGACCACGCCGTCCAGCAGGAGCTCCGCCGTGTGCTGGAGAGTCTCGCTTAATCCGGCAGATGGGGACGTTCCTTTTCTGCCGGCAGTGGGGGACAGTCCTTGCAGCTTTTTGCGAAGACTGTCCCCAACGACTAGTCATTCAAGAACGTCCCCGATGACTGGCCGATGACTAGGCGAGGGCGGCCATGATGGCGCGGGCGACGCCGTCGTGGTCGTTGTCGTATTCGGTGACGGCGTCGGCGGCCTCGCGATCCTCGGGCTCGGCGTTGATCATGGCCATGCCATGGCCCGCTGCCTGCAGCATGGGGATGTCGTTGATGTTGTCGCCGAACGCCCAGGCGTCGGCGAGACGCTCGCCCAGGCGCTCGCATAGCCACGTGAGGGCCGTTCCCTTGGTGGCGCCTGCGCCCATGACCTCGATATTCATGGCGTACGAACGCGTGACCTCAATGCCTCCGAGCGTGTCGAGCTCCGCCGCGATGGCGTCGCGATCGGCCGGGTCGTGCCAGTACATGGCGATGCGTTCGAGTGTCTCGACCTCGTCGATCTTGCTGTCGATATCCATGTCGATCGGTGTTCGTGTGCGCTTGAGCGAGGCTGCGATATGGGGGTCGCCGCCGCAGAATTCGTCCAGGCGCGCGTAGAGCGAGCGGGGGAGGAAGCACTGCCCATCCGCGAAGATATCGAAGGTCACATCGTGGCCGGCGGCGATGCGATGGATGCGATGGGCAATGCCGCAATCGAGCGGACGGCTCAATACGCACGTGGCGCGCGAGGCATCGTTGGGCACATCGTCGTCGAGCTGCCAGACGCTGGCGCCATTGGCGCAGACGGCATAGTGCACGGCGGGATGGGCGAGGATGGGCTCAAAGATGCCCGACAGCGGACGTCCCGTGCAGGGCACAAATTCAATCCCGCGTCGAGCGAGCTCGTCGAGCATCGCCCAGGTGGCATCGCTCATCTGCTTATCGCTCGTCAACAGCGTTCCATCCATATCGGAAAACACAATCATTTGATGCAGCCCTTTCTGCTGGCATAAAAAGCGTGGCCGAGGGCGGTGATGCCCTGGCCACGCTCGGGTTCTATAACGGTCCGCGTCCTAGCGGTCGGCGAGCGGCTTGTACTCCAGCGGCTCAATAACCGGGCGATACGCGGGACGGATGATGCGGTGCGCGCAGAAGAGCTCTTCCATGCGGTGCGCCGACCAGCCGGCCA
Organism: uncultured Collinsella sp.; assembly: GCA_902472315.1. Classification (GTDB taxonomy): domain Bacteria; phylum Actinomycetota; class Coriobacteriia; order Coriobacteriales; family Coriobacteriaceae; genus Collinsella. Next base: position 25,177 of record CABRNM010000007.1, on the reverse strand, counting down.
TGCGGGCGACGGCGAACAGCGGCGTAAAGAGCGTCTCGGGCACGCCGAGCATCTTGTAGATAAAGCCCGTGTACAGGTCGATGTTGGCGCAGATGGGCTTGGTCATGCCGTGGTCGCGCATCACCTGCGGTGCCAGGCGCTCGATGCGCTCGATCAGAGCGAATTCCTTACCCAGATCTTTCTTGTCAGCGAGCGAACGTGCGTAGTGGCGGCAGACCTCGGCGCGCGGGTCGCTGAGCGTGTAGACGGCGTGGCCCATGCCGTAGATGAGACCCGTGCCGTCGAAGGCCTGCTTGTCGAGAATCTTGCCCAGGTAGGCTGCGACCTCGTCCTCGTCCTCCCAGTTGGAGACATGCGCACGGATGTCCTCGTGCATGGACACGACCTTGGCATTGGCGCCGCCGTGTCGCGGGCCCTTGAGCGAGCCGATAGCCGCCGCGTAGGCGGAATACGGATCGGTTGCCGAAGATGACAGCACGCGACAGGCAAAGGTGGAGTTGTTACCGCCGCCGTGCTCGGCATGCAACATGAGCATCACGTCGAGCAGCATCGCCTCATCGTGAGTGAACGCCATGCCGCCGCGTAGGACCTGCAGGATGGTTTCGGCGGTTGAGAGGCCGGGTGTGGGGTGCGGTACATGAACCTCGGAGCCGCGGCGCTTGGCGACCGAGGCCATATGCGCGAAGGCGGCGATGCGGGGGAGACGGGCGAGCATGGAGATGGCGACGTCGATTTCGTGCTCGGGTGTAATGGCGTCGGGCTCGGCGTCGAAGGCGTAGAGCAGCAGCACGGCGCGCTGAAGCACATTCATGATGCTCGACGACACCGTGGTCATGGGGAACTCGCGGACGTATTCGTCGCTCAGATGCCTAAAAGCACCCAGGCGTTCGCAAAAACCGTCAAGCTCTTCCTTGGTGGGCAGGGAGCCCGTGATGAGTAGATAGGCGACCTCTTCGTAACCGTAGCGGTTCTCGGCCTGGGCGTTGTTGACCAGATCCTCGATGCTGTAGCCACGAAGCGTGAGTTTGCCCTGATCGGGCACGACCTTACCGTCGACCTTGTTGTAGCCGTGCACGTCCGAGATGCGGGTAAGACCCGCGACCACGCCCGAGCCGTCGGCATTGCGCAGGCCGCGCTTGACGTTGTGCTCTACGAACAAGCCCTCGTCGTACGGGGCGGTCGGCAGGCCGTGGTAGAGGTTTTCGCTTTCGGGCGAAATCTGACGGCTCGCCTCGTAATCCAGAACCAGGCGGCTAAGGTGATCGTCGAAGCGGTAGTAGATTTTCTTGGCGTCGTAGGCCATGCGCGCTCCTCTCCGGTCCGCTTTGGGGCGGCGCGCTTGGACGATATGACGTCAAGCTGCCCCGAGCGGTTTGTTCGCTACAGGCGGTACATAAAGTTAAAGACGTCCTCGCGCTGGATGGACACGTTGACGCCCGAAAGCTCGCCTGCCTCGGCCAGGGCCTTCTGCAACTCGGCGAAGTCGAGCTTGGACTCGGCGGTGTCGGCCAGCATGGTCATGGTAAAGATGTCCTCGATAATGGACTGCGTAATGTCGCGGATGTCGACGTTGGCCTCGCCCAGAACGCGGGTGACGCCGGCGACGATACCGGGGCGGTTCTTGCCAAGGACGGTGATGACGATGCGGGAGGACGAGATCTCGGCCATGGGAAACCCTTTCGCGTGGTTGCGGCGCGCGGGGGCGCTCCGCTACGGTACAGTGTTCATCATTGTACCTGTCTGGCGCCAAAAGGGGCACCCTTGCTGCGGCGTTACACGTCTGCAACATGGGAGAAGGGGCAAAGGCGCCCGTTTGCCGCGATTCGTCGTGTCGTCTGCTGTGTCTTGGGCGCGATGCACAGTGCAAAGACCGTGAACCTTTTGTGGGACACGCGGCGCCGTGGTACCATAGCCGAGTTTGTTGTCTTGGTCGGAAACCAAGACGCCTTATGCGCTGATCGGTAACCAGCGCCTGACCAATAAGGAGTCCTACCATGAAGCAGGGTATCCATCCCCAGTATGTCGAGTGCACGGTGACGTGCTCCTGCGGCAACACCTTCAAGACGCACGCTACCGTGTCCGAGATGAAGGTTGAGCTTTGCAACGAGTGCCACCCGTTCTACACCGGCCAGCAGAAGTTCGTCGACACCGGTGGACGCGTCCAGCGCTTCGCCGACAAGTTCGGTGGCGCCGCTGCCGCCCAGCTCAAGAAGGCCGAGGAGGCCAAGGCTGCCAAGGCTGCCAAGGCTGCTGAGGCCGAGGCCGCTCGCAAGGCCGCCGCTGAGGCTAAGGCTGCCGAGAAGGCCAAGCGTGCTGCTAAGTTTGCCGAGGAGGCTGCCAAGCAGGCCGCCGAGGCTCCCGCAGAGGCTCCCGTCGAGGAGGCCGCTGCCGAGGCCGAGACCACCGAGGCTGCTGAGTAAATAGCTCGCCGAGGAATCGCTCGCATTCATGGCAAAAGGGCCGTGCATCCGTTTGGGTGCGCGGCCCTTTTCTTTTTATTGGTGCAGGCTAACCCGTTCCCATTGCACCAGATTGGTGCGAAGGGGACGGGTTGGTTTGCACCAAATGGCAGAGTGACGGCGTTTTCCCAGATAAAACCTGCCAAAATAAACCAGTCCCGTTTTGGCAGGTCGGTCGGGTCGTAGTTATTACGTGGCGGTCGAGGTCGACCGTATAGGCCGCGCCTTGTTTGGCTAAAGTACAATCATCTGTGTTTAACTCGCCCGCAGCTGCACGGCGTGGGCGATGGCCAAAAAGGAAAACCACATGGGATTCATGTCAAAGCTGCTGTCCTTTGGATCCGATAAGGACCTTAAGCGCTACTACAAGATCGTCGACCAGATCAACGGTCTTGAGCCCCAGTTTGAGAAGATGACCGAGGAGGAACTCCGCGCCCAGACCGATAAGTTCCGCGAGCGCTACGCCAACGGCGAGTCGCTCGACGACATGCTCCCCGAGGCCTTTGCCACCGTGCGCGAAGCTTCCAAGCGCACCATGGGCATGCGTCACTTTGATGTACAGCTCATCGGCGCCATGGCGCTGCACGAGGGCCACATCGCCGAGATGAAGACCGGCGAGGGCAAGACGCTCGTCTCCACCTTGGCCGGCTACCTCAACGCTATCGCCGGCAAGGGCGTGCATGTCGTTACCGTCAACGATTACCTGGCAAAGCGCGACTCCGAGTGGATGGGCCGCATCTACAAGTACCTGGGAATGACCGTCGGTCTGCTCCAGAACAACATGCCGCTCGAGCTCAAGCGTCCGGCCTACCAGGCAGACGTCACCTACGGCACCAACTCCGAGTTCGGTTTCGACTACCTGCGCGACAACATGGTCACCCGCCCCGAGCAGCGCGTTCAGCGCGGCCACCATTACGCCATCGTCGACGAGGTCGACTCCATCCTGATCGATGAGGCCAGAACGCCGCTCATCATCTCGGGTGCCGGTACCAAGTCCGCCAGCACCTACAAGGACTTCGCGCGTGCCGTGCGCGGCTTGGAGCGCGGTGAGGACGTGTCGCACGACATGCTCACCGCCACCGAGGACGTTGAACCCACGGGCGACTACGTCATGGACGAGGCCAAGCACACCATCGCCGCCACCGAGCGCGGTCTTAAGAAAATCGAGCGCCGCCTGGGTATCGATGACATCTATGCCGATCTCTCCGGCCAGCTGGTCAACCACCTGCAGCAAGCGCTGAAGGCCCAGTACATGTTCCACCGCGATAAGCAGTACGTGGTCACCAACGGCGAGGTCAAGATCGTCGACGAGTTCACCGGCCGCATTATGGAAGGCCGCCGTTACTCCGAGGGCCTGCACCAGGCCATTGAGGCCAAAGAGGGCGTGCTCGTACGCGAGGAGAACCAGACACTCGCCACCATCACCCTGCAGAACTACTTCCGTCTGTATGACAAGCTCTCCGGCATGACCGGCACGGCACTTACCGAGGATGCTGAGTTCCGCGAGATCTACAAGCTGCCCGTCGAGGTCATCCCCTCCAACAAGCCAGTGCAGCGCGTGGACCACGAGGACCTGGTGTACCGCACCATTCAGGCTAAATACAACGCCGTTGCCGACGACGTTGAGCGTCGTCACGCCAAGGGCCAACCGGTCCTGGTGGGCACCGTCTCCATCGAGAGCTCCGAGAAGCTGTCCGCCGCCCTTACCAAGCGCGGCATCGCACACGAGGTCCTCAACGCCAAGCACCATGAACGCGAGGCCCACATCGTGGCCCAGGCCGGACGCTACGGCGCCGTGACCATCGCCACCAACATGGCCGGTCGTGGTACCGACATCCTGCTGGGCGGCAACCCCGACGAGCTGGTGCGCGAGCGCCTTGAGTACGAGGGCCTGACCATGGAGGACGTGACGCCCGAGCAGCTCGAGCAGTTTAACGCCGAGGCCAAGGAGACCTGCAAGGCCGAGCGCGAGCGCGTGCTTGCCGCCGGCGGCCTGACCGTTATCGGCACCGAGCGCCACGAGTCCCGTCGTATCGACAACCAGCTGCGCGGCCGCTCCGGTCGTCAGGGCGATCCGGGCGAGACCCAGTTCTACCTGTCGCTCGAGGACGACCTCATGCGCCTGTTCGGCGGCGACAAGATGGACCGCGTCTCCAAGATGATGGTCACGGCCGACATGGGCGACGACATGCCCATTCAGCACAAGATCATCTCCAAGGCCGTCGAGAGCGCCCAGCACAAGGTCGAGAGCATCAACTTCTCCATGCGTAAGAGCGTCCTTGAGTACGACGACGTCATGAACAAGCAGCGCCAGGTCATCTACGCCGAGCGCAATAAGATTCTGGACGGCAAGGACCTGACCGACCACATCACCGAGGTCATGCACGATACCGTGTACCGCTGCGTGCAGGAGTTCTGCACCAAGGACAGCCACGATGGCGAGCGCGACCTGGAGGGCCTGCGCAAGTGGGTTGTGGAGCTCACCGGCCACATCGATACGCCGAAGTTCCCCGACGAGGATTATGAGGCCCTGGCTGCCGATGTCCTGGCTTACGTAGAGAAGTGCTACAACATGAAGGCCGAGCGCTTGGGCGAGGACCTGATGCGCGAGCTCAACACCCAGGTCATGCTGCGCGTCATCGATACCCGCTGGATGAACTACCTGCAGGAGATGGACTACCTCAAGACCGGCATCGGCCTGCGCGGCTTTGGCCAGCGCGACCCGCTGGTTGAGTACAAGACCGAGGCCTACGGCGCGTTCCAGATACTCGTCGATACCATGTATGAGGATTACCTGCGCACGGTTCTGCGCATCGAGATCAAGGCTGCCCCGCGTGCCGTGGAGCACAAGGAGGGGCCCGCGCTCGAGGGCGCGCGCTTCTCCGGTCCTGCCGAGGTCGATGGTGACAACGGCGACTCGGTGCTGCGTAAGCAGGCGCAGGTGCAGGCCCGCACGGCTGTCCAGGGTGGTCCGGCTGCCGTCAACAACGGTGGCAAGGTGACCACCTATCGCAAGTCCGAGAGCGACGATCCGTATGTCAACGTGGGCCGCAACGACCCGTGCCCCTGCGGTAGCGGCAAGAAGTTTAAGTACTGCCACGGCAGGAATCGTTAATGGCTGAGGCTTTAGAGGTAACGCCCGCCGAGCTGGACGCGTTCGCGGACCGGCTCGGCGAGGTCGAGTCGTATCTCCATTTGGACGAAAAGCGCACGCGCGTGACCGAGCTCGAGGCTAAAAGCGTGGCCCCCGGCTTTTGGGATGACGCCGACGCCGCCCGTGCCACCATGGAGGAGATCGCTCGCACCAAGGAAGATATCGCTGCCGTGGACACCGCGCGCGGCGAGCTTTCCGATGCCCGCGCCGCGCTGGAGCTTGCCGAGGAGATGGGGGATGACCCCGACGCCGCCGCCCTTCGCGAGGAGGCTACAGCCACGGCTGAGCGCCTGGCCCGTGTCATCGATGAGCTTGAGCTTTCGAGCTGGTTTACCGGTGAGTTCGATCACGGCGATGCCATTGTGACCATCAAGCCCGGACAGGGTGGCCTGGAGGCCCAGGACTGGACCTTCATGCTCTTTAAGATGTACATGAAGTACTGCCAGCGTCGCGGCTGGAGGGTCACCATCAACGACTGTCCCGCAGCCGAGGTCATCGGCATCGACCGCGCGACCTTTACCGTCGAGGGCAAGGACGCATTTGGCATGCTGCGCGCCGAGGCCGGCGTCCACCGCTTGGTTCGCATTAGCCCCACCGACGACAAGAAGCGCCGCCAGACCACGTTTGCCGGCGTCGAGGTCATCCCCGTGCTACCCGATGATATCGACATCGAGATCAGTCCCGATGACATCCGCGTGGACGTGTACCACGCGAGCGGCCCGGGCGGTCAGGGCGTCAACACCACCGACTCCGCCGTGCGCGTGACGCATTTCCCCAGCGGCATTGTGGTTACCTGCCAAAACGAGCGCAGCCAGATTCAGAACAAGGCCGCGTGCATGCAGATCCTCAAGGCTCGCTTGTACGAGATTGAGCTCGAGAAGCGCGCCGAGGCGCTCGATGAGATTCGTGGACCCAAGACCACGATCGGTTTTGGCAACCAGATTCGCAGCTACGTGCTCTACCCGTATCAGATGGTTAAGGACCTGCGCACGGGCGTTGAGACCAGCAACGTCGAGGCAGTTCTTGACGATGGCGATCTGGATCCGTTTGTTATTGGCTACCATCGCTGGGCTACCGGCAACGCCGATGCAGAAGGCTCGGAGGTCTAAAACATCGGGCGGCTTCAAGCCGATGCCAAGCCCAACGGTTGGACGGGTTTGTATCCAGAATAAACCCTGCGCAGGGGTGGTTTTTGTCCGGCGAATCGGTAGAATCGAATACAAGAAGAAGTTCAAAGCGCATCCGTTTGGGTGCGCTTTTTTGAGGGAGGCAGCATGGCATATCGTCTGGACATCAAGCGCATTCTTTCGATGAACTTCTTTCACGACCTGCCCCAGATCATGTTGGGGTGTGCCTTGGCCGCCATCGCGACCGACTTGTTTTTGATTCCCAACGGTCTTGCCGCCGGTGGCGTTACGGGCCTTGCGACTATTATCCAGGCGGTCGGCGCGGCTCGAGGCGTGTCGCTTCCCGTCGGTATCCAGACCATTGTGATGAATGCCTTGCTGCTGCTGGTCGTTATGCGCGAGGGCGGCATGTTCTACGTGGTGCAGACCGCGACGGGCTTTGTGCTGTTGGGCTTCTTTACCGATCTGTTCGCCCCGTTTGTAGCACCTCTGGCGGATGCGGACCTGATGCTCCCTGCTATGTGGGGCGGCATTATTACGGGCATCGGTTACGGCATGGTGTTGCGCGCCGGCGCCAACACCGGCGGCTCGGACACGATTGGCCAAATCATCTCGCGTAACACCTCGCTGCCGGTGGGCTCGACCGTCATGGCGATCGATGTTGCCGTATGCGCGCTGTCGGCTCCGGTCTTTTCAATCGAAAACGCACTGTATGCAGGCCTTTCGATGGTCATTAGCGGCTATGTGATCGATGCCGTGGTCGATGGTGGCAACAAACGCCGTATGGTACTCATTATCTCGGACAAGTTCCCTGATATCGCTGCCGATATCATGTATGGCCTGGGTCGTGGTTGTACCAAGTTTAAGGCGACTGGCATGTATTCGGGTGCCGAGAAGCCGGTGATTATGGTCATCGTGAGCCGTCGAGAGCTCAATACCCTCAAGACGATCGTGCGTGAGCGCGATCCTCGCGCCATTGTGACGGTCGCTGACGTTACGGAAGCCTTCGGCGAGGGATTCAAGGACATTAGCGCGTAGGGTCGACCGCGTTCCATCCAAAAGACGTTCACATTGATAAACCGTTTCATCAGCGGTTCTGCCTGCTAAATTGTTCAAATAATGATAAAAACTCTGGTAAAGCCATCAGTTTCCAGCATAATGAATGACGTACGTGCATTGCGGCTGTGTTGGGATTACCTTCGGTGCCGTGCGCATTTTGTCTAATGAGGATGAAAGGAAGGCACAATGAGCGACGAAGAGCTCAAAAAGGTTGCCAACGAGGTAAGGAAGGGCATCGTCACCGGCGTGCACGCTGCCAAGTCCGGCCATCCGGGCGGTTCGCTCGGCGCTGCCGATATCATGACCTATCTGTATTTTGAGGAAATGAACGTCGACCCGGCCGATCCCCGCAAGGCCGACCGCGATCGTTTTGTGCTCTCCAAGGGCCATTGCGCTCCGGGCCTGTACGCCGTGCTCGCCGAGCGTGGGTTCTTCCCCAAGGAGGATCTCGAGACGCTGCGCCACATCGGCAGTCACCTGCAGGGTCATCCCAACATGAACGATACCCCGGGCGTTGACATGTCCACCGGTTCGCTCGGCCAGGGCATTTCCGCCGCCGTGGGCATGGCGGTTGCCGCCAAGCACTGGGGCGATACTTACCGCACGTACGCCCTGCTGGGCGATGGCGAGAGCGAGGAGGGCCAGGTCTGGGAGGCCGCCATGTTTGCCGGCAACCAGCAGCTCGATAACCTCTGCGTGATCGTCGACCACAACGGCCTGCAGATCGACGGCCCCGTCGAGGAGGTCAACGACCCCATGCCGCTCGCCGACAAGTTCCGTGCCTTTAAGTTCCACGTGGTGGAGCTTGCCGACGGCAACGATTTCGACCAGATCCGCGCCGCCTTTGCCGAGGCTCGCGCTACCAAGGGCCAGCCGACCGCCATTATCGCCGAGACCATGAAGGGCAAGGGCGTTTCCTTTATGGAGAACCAGGTGGGTTGGCACGGTAAGGCCCCCAACGATGAACAGTTTGAGCAGGCCATGGCAGAGCTCACGGCCGCCGGAGAGGAGCTCTAGGATGGCAGACGTCAAGAAAATCGCCACGCGTGTAAGCTACGGCGAGGCCCTCGTCGAGCTCGCCAACGAGCACGATGACTTTGTGGTCCTCGACGCCGACCTGGCCGCCGCCACGCAGACCGGCAAGTTCAAGGCCGCCTGCCCCGATCGTTTCTTCGATGTGGGCATTGCCGAGAGCAACCTGATGGGCGTCGCCGCCGGTATCGCAACCACCGGCCGCGTTGCCTTCGCGAGCACCTTTGCCATGTTCGCTGCCGGTCGCGCCTTTGAGCAGGTCCGTAACTCCATCGGCTACCCGCACCTTAACGTTAAGATCGGTGCCACGCACGCCGGTATCTCGGTGGGCGAGGATGGCGCCACGCATCAGTGCTGCGAGGATATCGCCCTTATGCGCGTCATCCCCGGCATGACTGTTATCGTTCCTGCCGACGATGTGGAGGCCCGCGCCGTGACGCGCGCCGCCTACGAGTGCGACGGTCCGGTGTACATGCGCTTCGCCCGTCTGGCCTCGCCAGTTATCAACGACCCCGAGACCTACAAGTTCGAGTTGGGTAAGGGCATTGTCATGCGCGAGGGCGCCGATGTGACCATCATCGCCTGCGGCCTGATGGTCGGCGAGGCTCTTGACGCCGCCGAGCAGCTCGCTGCCGAGGGCATCGACGCCGAGGTCATCAACATGCACACCATCAAGCCCATCGATGCCGACCTGATCGTCAAGAGCGCCACCAAGACCGGCCACGTCGTGACCGTCGAGGAGCACTCCGTGATCGGCGGCCTGGGCAGCGCCGTTGCCGACGTCCTGTGCGAGCAGTGCCCGACGCCGCTCAAGAAGATCGGCGTCAACGACACCTTCGGTGAGTCCGGCCCGGGCGCTGAGCTCTTGCACAAGTATGGCCTGGACGCCGCCAACATCGTGGCGACCACCAAGGAGTTCTTGGCATAAGGCAAGGCGGATCTCAAGGACTGCTTCGCCAGAACTATAAAACTGTTTCGCCAGTACTATGGAAACCCGGCAGGGGCGCTCTCATGGAGAGCACCCCTGTTTCAGTTGCGGTGAAATAAGGACTGTTTTGCCAGCCTAAAGGCTCAATTAATCCGCATTTCACCGCAACTTTCGAAGGCGTTCCCGCTTGTGCTGGCTCCGTCGCGACGATTGATTGCGGCTTGGCACAGTGCGGCGACATCGGGGGCATCGCCGCCTCGGTATGTCATGGCGAGCAAAGCGGCATCATAGATTTCGTCATTGGTCACATCGGCGGCATCAATGGGGCAGAAGGTGAGAATCGAATCCTGTTCTGCAAGCTCGGCCAGATCGATCGTTTCACCCATGGCAAAGGCATCATCGAGGACGAGTGTGGCACTCGTGCATGGAATTTGATAGATTGTGCCGTCCGCAGCGATAGGGGAACCTGCTGCCTCGAGCGTGTATACACCTTGTTTGAGATTGATGCCAGAGCCATCGGAGGCGACGAACTCAATCCTGTCGACCGTTATTCCGTCGATGGTCTTGCCCGTAATGTGTATCGGAACGCGCGATGCCCCGTTATCGGTGTCCCAGCCCGCAGCCGTGACATCCAGCACAATGGCGTGCTCCGAATGGGCGGATACGAAGTGCGACAACACCTGCCGCAGATGAAGGCCCATGCAGCTACCGCCGACAATGCCAATTACCAGCATGCAGGCAAGGATGACCGCAACGTGGTTCCGAGGCTTTACCCGAAGCCCAGAATCAGCAGAGATGCCATTGACGGCAGCCCCGCACGCTGTGCAGTACCTCACGCCATCGCGCAACTCAGCTCCACAATAAGGACAATTCATACTGGCCCCCACAACCATAGGCGTTCCTATCGAGGCCACTGTAAATCGACAATCCAAATCCAAGTTGCGCAACAATCAAATCAAGCCCATTTCAAGCAAGAGCTTCCTCCGGGAAACGGGCCCATCCCAACAAAGTGCAATTCAGACTCTCCCAAACATGCATTTGCTGCACCTAATAGAAACGCGGCGACTCCTTAGTAGCCGCAGGCCACGCACAGGGTTACCTCCCAAATCTTTCCGCAGGACGGAGAAGTCCCCGCAGCGCGAAGCGCACAGCGGGGACTCCGACATGTCCGAGGACGATTTGGGAGGTAACCCTGTGCGCGGCCGGTGAGACCAAAACCCCGCCATGCTTCTTATGTGCAGCAAAGCTAATGCTGCTAAAATACAAAGCGCTCATGTAGTTTAAACGCACGACGATAAGGAGCACCAGTGGGTAACCACTTCCGTACCTCCGGTGCGGGCGATGACGCCCCCAAGACGCAGCCAGGCGCCGCGGGCACTCGTTTCGCCACCCCGGATTCAGAGGATCAGCTGTTTAGCCCGATCCCCGCACAGCCGGCAGATCAGGTACAGCCGGCATCAGATCCCTTTGCCAACAATCCCACCAATGATGTCGAGCTTTCCGAGGCCGCGGGTTTTGAGCCCGTGCAGAAGGTGACCGCTCGCGTGGATCAGCCCCAGGTGGACGCTGTCGCGCCGCAGCCTGTCATGGCCGGTATTCCCGATCCCATGGCTCCTGCGACTCCGGCGCCACAGCCTGCGCAGTCCGGCCTTTTTGCCGGTATTCCCGATCCTACGCAGCCCGCGGCTCCCGTAGTCGAGAGCGATCAGGCCGCCGAGGTCGCAAGCCTCGACAATGCGCTCAACAACCCCGACTTTACGTCGGTGTTTGCGCCCATCGATCCGCAGGCCAGCCGCAAGAAGATGGCCAAGCAGGCCGGTGTCGAGCCCGTCATCCTCATGGAGCACGTCACCAAGATCTACCCGGCACAGCCCAACAAGCCCGCGCTCGACGACATCAACATCGAGATCTATCCTGGCGAGTTTGTCTTCTTGGTCGGTCACTCCGGCTCGGGTAAGACCACGCTGCTTTCGACGCTCAACCGCGACGTCAAGCCGACGAGCGGCCGCATTTTGGTCGCCGGCCAGGACCTCATGAAGATCAAGAACCGTAAGGTTCCGTTCTTGCGTCGCCAGATCGGTGCCGTGTTCCAGGACTTTAAGCTCCTGCCGCAGAAGACCGCCTACGAAAACGTGGCGTTTGCCCTGCAGTGCATCGGCAAGCCCAAGGGCGTCATTCGCAGCCAGGTGCCCGAGGTGCTTCGCTTGGTCGGTCTGGCCGATCAGATGGACTCTCTGCCCGATCAACTGTCCGGTGGCGAGCAGCAGCGTGTCGCCGTTGCCCGCGCTATGGTCAACCGTCCGCCGCTGCTTATCTGCGACGAGCCCACGGGCAATCTCGACCCGGCGATTTCGCTGGGCATTATGAAGCTGCTCGAGCGTATTAACCGTACCGGCACCACCGTGATCGTCGCCACGCACGACCGCGAGATGGTCGATAGCATGCACCGTCGCGTGATCGCCCTCGAGGGCGGTCACGTAATCCGCGACCAGGAGAGGGGAGGTTACGGCAACTATGGCACCAACTAACGTGGGCTATTCGCTCAAAGAGGCTATCAGCCACTTCTTCCGTAACTGGACCACCTCGCTCGGCGCCGTCATCACGATCTTCCTTTCGCTGTTTATCATCGGCCTGTTCATTATGGGTTCCGCGATGCTGAACTCCGTGATCGGTACCGTCGAGGATCAGGTTGTCATCAATGCCTTTATTAGCGATGACGCCGATCAGGCAGACGTCCAGGCCTTTGAGGCCGAGCTCAAGACGTGGAGCAACGTCAAGTCCGTGACCTATAAGGATAAGGACGACGCGCTGGCCGAGTACACGAGCAAGATGTCGGGCAACGCCGACGCCACCATGAGCGCGCTCGACGGCCAGAACCCGCTGCCCGCCTCGTTTGCGATTGAGATGGACGATCCGTCTCAGGTCGAGAGCACGGCCAAGAAGCTCAAGAAGAACGCCGACTTCCAAAAGATCGCGGACGACGGCGACGTCAACGCGAGCGTGCTGTATGGCCAGGAGGAAGTGAGCCGCCTGTTCCAGGTGACCAACTACATCCGTATTGCCGCCGTGGTGCTCGTCGGCCTGCTGACCTTTATCGCGTTCATCTTTATCAACAACACGATTCGCCTGTCCATTACGGCGCGTCGTCGCGAGATTGCGATTATGCGCCTGGTGGGCGCCAGCAACGGCTTCATTCGCGGGCCGTTCATTACCGAGGGCGTGCTTCAGGCCATTCTGGGCTCGCTGCTTTCCATCGGTGTTTTGGAGTTGCTGCGCAACCTGCTGGTTCCGCGCCTGCAGGAGAGTGTCGGCTGGATGTCGTTTGCGCTGCCGATGCAGTACTATCTGGTGACCTACGCCGCACTGATTCTTGTCGGCGTGCTCATCGGCCTCTTTGGCTCTGCCATCGCCATGCGCCGTTATCTGCGCGTGTAAGCGCTGCGGATATGCCGTCTGCAACGGGTCGTCCCTTTTCGGGGGCGGCCCGTTTTTTGATCCCTAGGGGACGGAGGAAAACGGATCATCGCGGCGCAGGTCTATCTATGTGATCCGTTTTCCTCCGTCCCCTAGGGATCATTTGGGTAGACTCTTGGGGTGTAAACGGCTATCGATAGTAAGGAGGCGCCATGGGGCGCAATAACAAACATAAGCGTAGCGCACGCAATAAACGCGGGCCGGTGCGCAGCGAGCGTCGCCCGAGCATGACTGGCCGCGTGCAGCTCCATGAGCACAGCGCTTATGTCGTGACCGACAACGGCGATTACAAGGTCATGGGTCGCGGTAAGCGTGAGATTATGGACGGCGATACCGTGGCCGTAAGCATCAAGGCGGGACCACGCGGAGATCGTCGCGCCGTGATCGAGGGCGTTATCGAGCGTGCCGCTATCAGCGTGGTGGGTACGTATCAGACGGCCGGTCCGCTTGGTGTGATCGAACCGCTCGATTCGCGTCTCAAAGCCGATTTCTTTGTTTTGCCCGAGGACACTTCGGCGGAGCGCCTGGGTGTGCATCCTGGCGATGCCGTCGTCGCGCGCATTCTGACTTACCCGACGCGCTTGGAGTCGGGCACGGTGACTCTTGAGCGCCGCATCGGCGGTGACGATGCGCCCGATCTGGGCGTTCAATATGTTATGGCGCGCTATGGCTATACCGACAGCTATCCCGAGGCGGCGCTGGCGGAGGCAGAGGCGCTTTCGCTCGATGTGACTGCAGCACTTAAAGACCCGCTTCGTCGTGACCTGCGCGATCGCTTTGTCATCACCATCGACCCGGTTGATGCGCGCGACTTTGACGATGCCATCTCACTCGAGCGCACACCCGAGGGCGGCTATAAGCTGGGCGTGCATATCGCCGACGTTTCGCACTATGTTGCCTGGGACGGACATATCGACCTGGAGGCCCGTCATCGCACGACGTCGGTATACCTTGCCGACCGTGTGCTCCCCATGCTGCCCGAGCGCCTGTCCTGCGACCTGTGTTCCCTGCGCCCCGATGAGGATCGCTTGGCGTTTACCGTTGACATCGAGCTCGACGCGCAGGGTCGTGTGCGCCATTACGATCCCTATCCCAGTGTGATTCGTTCGCGTGTGCGTATGGACTATGACGGCGCCGAGGCGCTGCTGGTGCGTGCCGGCGCAGTTGAGTATTCCGTGTTGGAGGGCGCTGCGGAGGATGTCGCTGCGGCCGAAGCCTCGCGCGAGAAAGCGCTTGAGCGTGGGCTTGCGTGCGAGGACACCGCTCGCGGCTGTAACGTTGACCTGGCCGATTTCCTGGTCGCCGCAAACGAACTCGCGGAGCTTCGGCGTCGCATACGTCGCGCACGCGGTTCGGTCGACTTTGATACGGCCGAGATTCGCGCGCTGCTGGATGAGGACGGCGTGCCCGTGCAGATTGTGGCACGCGAGCGCTCCTGCGCAACCTCGCTTATCGAGGAGGCGATGCTGCTGGCTAACGAGTGCGTCGCCGAGTGGCTGGCCGACCGCGATATCGAGGCGTGCTATCGCGTGCACGATGACCCCAGCCCCGACAGTCTGCACGGTGCTGCTGTGGCGCTGGCGCAGCTCGGTATCATCGATGATCGCCGTGCGGCGGGCATTGCCCTAGGAAGTCCTGATGAGTTGCAGGCGACGGTTGACGCCGCTGCCGGCACGGCTAACGCGCCACTCGTCAACACGCTCCTTTTGCGCAGTATGCAGCGTGCGTTGTATAAGCCTCGCAACGAGGGCCACTTTGCGCTCGCCGCGCCGTGCTACTGCCACTTTACAAGCCCCATTCGCCGTTACCCCGATCTGGTGGTGCATCGCGTGCTCAAGCTGCAGCTGGCATATGAGCAGCTGGGTGGAAAAGACGCCTTAGTGCGCACGCCGAGGCTGATCGGAAAAGGCAGAGAGTCGCTTCCGCGCATCCTGCCGCAAATCTGCCGTGCGTGCAGCGATGCCGAGCGTGCGGCCGACGCTGCCAGCCATGCGACGCAAAAAATCAAGATTGCGCAGTACTACGAGGACCGCCTGGGCGAGCGCTATGCCGGAACGGTCTCGTGGGTCAGCAGCATGGGGCTATTCGTGCGTCTCGATCTAACGCAGGTCGAGGGGCTGGTTTCCATTAAGAGCTTGGGTAACGAGTGGTTTGAGTTTGATGAGGACGCGCTCACGTTGACGGGTGCCGACACGGGGCGTCGTTTTGAGTTGGGCCAGCGCGTGATTATCGAGGTCTCGCGCGTCAACACTACTCGCGGACATTTGGACTTTAAGCTCATTCATTAACCGGCACAGAGTGAGTATCGGCAGAGCGTAGAGGGCGGTCTTTCGGGGCCGCCCTCTTTGCGCGTCTCTTGATTGCCCTGCCATGGGCTCGGCCGCTTCTTCATATGCTTTTGGGAGATAGGACCTACCAAAACAAACCTGTCCCTTTTTGGCAGGTTTACGAGAAAGCGGGGATGTTGTGGCAACGGTATATGGGTATGCGCGGGTGAGCACGCGTGATCAAAATTTGAATCGCCAGTTGGATGCGCTGAGCGCCTATGGCGTGGAGCCGGCGAATGTCTTTGCCGACCGTGCGAGCGGTAAGGACTTTGATCGCCCGCGGTATCGGGAATTGCTTCATGCCTTGGCTTCCGGCGACGTGTTGGTGGTGCTTTCCATCGATCGGCTGGGTCGAAACTACAGCGAGATACTCGAGGAATGGCGTCGTATAACCAAGGAACTTGGTGCGGCCATCGTTGTGCTGGACATGCCGTTGCTCGATACGCGTGCGAGAGATTGCGGCGGATCGGATGTGACCAGCACACTGATCGCCGATATCGTTTTACAGCTGTTGAGCTATGTGGCGCAGGTGGAACGAGAGAACATCCACCGTCGTCAGGCGGAGGGAATCGCGGCGGCGCGGGCGCGCGGCGTGCGTTTTGGTCGACCCCGCAAGCCGTGCCCTCCGCAATTTGAACGAGTGCGCGATATCTATGAGGCGGGCAATATTACCCGGAGTCAGGCGGCAAAGCGCCTAGGTGTGTGCGTGGGGACCTTCGATCGCTGGATGCGCGAGACGGAGTAGGGGAGCCGGGGATGCGGACTCAGCGGCTACCGCCGTCCACCCCGACCCACTTGCCCCCGTTCGCATATGGATGGGCACCAACATCCGTCGTGTCGCCCATACCGTAGAGTTCTTCTTTGTTGGGCTGTTTGCCTCGTTGGCGGCGTTGGTGCGCCATGCGACTCGGCCGATCGGCGCCCATGCGAGGCGCTAGCCGGTAACAAACCCGTTTCTGATAATGCGACCTTGATGAATCATTTTGTGTCGCGCGTATTTCCGAGCGGTCAGATTTGAGGGGCGAGTGGTAGAATGCCCGCCCTTTGTGCGCCATGATGCGGCACAATGTACCGTAAAAGCTGTTTATATCCGGTACGAATCGTTCGTTGGTCTTTAATTCTTCTCAACGGAGGTGTTTGAGATGGCAAACGGATTGCTTTTAAGGCTTCGCGAGCGTGAGCTCAGCGCGAGTCCGGCGGAACGCAATGTCATCGCATACGTGAGTGCTCATCCGCACGAGGTGGTCGGGCTGTCCGTCCGCGGTCTTGCCGATGCCACGTTCTCCTCGCCCTCGAGCATTTTGCGCTTTTGCAAGCGCTTGGGTTTTGCGGGCTACAAGGAGTTCCAGCGCGAACTGATTGCCGAACTTGCGCTCCTGGGCGACAGAAAGGACGTTGCCCTCGAGGACATCTCCGTGGATGACAGCGTCGAACGTATCGTGGGGAAGGTGATGAAAAGCAACGTGCGCACGATCGAGGCGACGGCGCGAACACTCGATTACACCGTTTTGGAACGATGTGCAGCCTATCTTAAGCGGGCGCGCATGGTCAATCTGTTCGGTATTGGTGCTTCTCGCTTGGTTGCGCACGATCTGGCACAAAAGCTCATGCGTGTCGACAAGGAATGCCATCTGTACGATGACTGGCACGACCAACTCTTGTGCGCCAAGAACATGCACGAAGGCGATATCGGCATTGCTTTTAGCTACTCGGGCTTAACGCAAGAAGTGCTGGACTGCACCGCCGAGGCCCAACGCCACAACTGTCCCGTTGTGGCCGTGACCAAAGTAGATGGATCGTCCAAGCTTGCCACCATGGCCGATGCCGTGCTCGGCGTTGCTGCAAGCGAGCCCTTGGTCCGCAGCGGTGCCATGGCCTCGCGTATGGCTCAGCTTATGGTTGTCGATGCCCTCTACGCTGCTTACGTTGCGAGCGATTACGAACGGGCGACGCATGTCATCAAGCAAAACTACATCGAGAAACAGGAAAGATGAGGTGAACAAAATGCTCGATTTAACAAAATTCACGACAGAACAGCGAAATCAAAAGTCAATGGACCTCGACACGATGACGTCGCTGCAAATCGTCACGACGATGAACGATGAGGATCTTCGCGCCGTCCAGTCGGTCACGAAAGTGTTGCCACAGGTTGCCACGGCAATCGACTGGGCTGCCGAGGCGCTCGAGCGCGGCGGACGCGTCTTTTATATGGGCGCGGGCACGAGCGGTCGTTTGGGTGTGCTCGACGCTTCGGAGTGCCCACCCACGTTTGGCGTATCGCCCGATCTGATTGTCGGGCTCATTGCCGGAGGCGAGACGGCGTTTACCAGGGCTGTCGAAGGTGCCGAGGATAGCGAGGAACTTGGCGCGAGTGACCTGCGGGAACATAGGCTCTCCGTCAAGGATCTCGTCGTTGGTTTGGCGGCAAGCGGTCGTACCCCCTATGTGGTGGGCGGCCTTGTGTACGCCAAGGCAACTGGGTGCAAGACCATTGCAATTGCCTGCAACCAAGGGTCGAAGATCGGGGAGAGCGCAGATCTTGCCATTGAGCCCGTGCCCGGTCCCGAGGTGCTGACCGGCTCAACGAGGCTCAAGGCGGGAACGGTCCAAAAGCTCATTCTCAATATGATTTCGACCGGTGCCATGGTCAAGATTGGCAAGGTGTACCAAAACCTGATGGTCGATGTGCAGCAGACGAACGAGAAGTTGGTGGTGCGCGGCCAGAACATCGTGATGGAAGCGACCGACTGCACGCGCGAGCGCGCTGTTCAGGCGCTTGCGGATGCCGGCGGCCACGTAAAAACCGCTATTGTCTCGGTACTGTTGGACTGCGATGCCGAGCAGGCTGCGGTAGCTCTTGAACGGGCGCACGGCCATGTCCGTACTGCGGTGAGTGGCCATGAGAAGAGCAATGCCGATGTCCAATAGGTGCACGGCGTGAGCTGATATGACATCTAGACGAGATACCCAATACAAGGAGGAGTTATGACGAACAAAGAGCTGGCTCAAAAGCTGCTGGACCTTTTGGGCGGTAAAGACAACGTGCTCGCAAACGCGGCGTGCATGACGCGCCTGCGCGTGACCGTCAAAGACACGGGCAACGTCGACACGGAGGGTATTAAGGCGCTCGACGGCGTGATGGGCCTGGTTGAGGATGACACGATGCAGATCGTGCTGGGTCCGGGCAAGGTGAATAAGGTGCTCGAGGAGTTCTCCAAGCTCACCGGCCTTGCGAAAGGCGTTGCTGACGAGAGCGTGGTTGACGCTGCGGCCACAAACAAGGCCGCACAGAAGGCCAAGTACGAGTCTAAGCCGGTTCAGGCCTTCCTCAAGAAGATTTCCAATGTCTTCGTCGCCCTGCTTCCCGGCATCATTGCGGCTGGCCTCATCAACGGTATCTGCAACGTCATTAACGTCTCGACGGCAGGCGCGCTTGCAGGCGAGTGGTGGTACCAGGGCATTCGTTCCATGGGCTGGGCCCTGTTTGCCTATCTGCCCATCTTGGTGGGCTATAACGCGGCACGTGAGTTTGGTGGCTCCGCTGCGCTGGGCGGCATCGCCGGCATGATGTGTATCGCCAACAGTGCCATGCCCCTGCTTGCGCCTGGCGCGGCTGATCCTGCCACTGCTATTCTGCTGCCCCTCACCAGTGCGCAGTACAACCCCGCAGCGGGCGGCATGATCGCGGCTCTCATCGCTGGCGCATTTTTTGCCTGGATGGAGCGTCAGATTCGCAAGGTTATGCCCAACGCACTCGACACGTTCTTGTCCCCGCTGCTGGTGCTCATCATCGGCGCCTTTGCTCTGATGCTCGTCATCCAGCCGGTTGGCGCATGGCTGACGACTGCCATCTTTAGCGTCCTCACCTTTATCTTCGAGAAGCTGGGCGTCCTGGGCGGCTATATCCTGTCGGCAGGCTTCTTGCCTCTGGTGTCCGTCGGCCTGCATCAGGCGCTCACGCCGATCCACGCTATGCTCAACGATCCCGACGGCGCTACCAAGGGCATCAACTACCTGCTGCCCATCCTTATGATGGCTGGCGGCGGCCAGGTCGGTGCCGGTCTGGCGCTGTACTTTAAGACCAAGAACGCCAAGCTCAAGAAGTACGTCGCAGAGTCCATTCCCGTTGGAATCCTGGGTGTGGGCGAGCCTCTGATGTATGCCGTTACGCTGCCGCTCGTTCGTCCGTTTGTGACGGCCTGCCTGGGTGCTGGATTTGGCGGCGCGCTCGCGGCGCTACTTCACATCGGCACGGTTTCTCAGGGCGTTTCCGGTCTGTTTGGCCTGCTGATCGTCGTTCCTGGCCAGCAGCTTGGCTACGTTGCCGCTATGCTGCTTGCCTATGCCGCCGGCTTTGTCCTGACGTGGTTCTTCGGTGTCGACGAGCAGAAGATCAACGAGTTCTTTGGCGAGTAGTTTGATATCGCGAGCCGTGTTGCTCAGGGCTCGCGGCGCGCGGAAGATTTCTTGATGCTATGGTTGTGCCGGCGGGGCTAACTGCTCCGCCGGCCTTTTTTAAAGGAGCGTTGAAGCGTGAAAACGGGTATTTCGATTTATCTTTCCAGCCCTTTGCAGGATATTGAGCGGACGATTGAGCGTGGCGCCGCGGCGGGTGCGCGCTACGCGTTCACCTCGCTGCATATTCCCGAGGATGGGGGAGCGGCGTATGCCGATAAGGTTCGTCAGGTGCTGTTGCTGCTTTCCGCCCGCGGTATTGCGCTCATTGCCGATGTGGGGCCGCGCACATGCGATTTGCTGGGCCTTGAGCGCATGGAGGACTTGCGTGATCTGGGACTGGAGTACCTGCGCTTGGATTATGGCTTTAGTGCCCAGCGGGTCGCGGAGCTGTCCGGTGTATTTCGCATTGTGGTCAATGCATCGACGGTGAGTTCTGATGAAATCGCATCGTGGCGTGAGGCCGGTGCCGATGTGACTCGTTTTGCCGCCTGCCACAATTTTTACCCCAAGCCTTATACCGGTTTAGCTCTTGAAGATGTTGCTCGGACGAATCTTCGTCTTGCGGCGCTTGGATTCGAAATCATGGCTTTTGTGCCGGGTGATGCTAACGTTCGCGGGCCGGTTTTCGAGGGACTGCCGACGGTCGAGGCGCAGCGCGGTCGCGCGTCAAAGGTTGCTCTCAATATGCTTGAGCTTGCACATGGCGCCGATTGCGACATTGTGTTGGTCGGCGACCCCGATCTATCCGATGCGGGCTGGGCGCAGTTTGCTCAAGTTTCCGCCGGATACGTGGACCTGCAATGCGAGCTTGAGCCCGGTTATGCCTATGTGCGCGGGCAGATTCATCACGACCGGCCCGACTCGAGCGTCCTCATCTTTAGGTCTCAGGAGTCACGTACGACGCTTAAGCCGGATTCCGTGCCGACGGATTCCGGAGCCGGCCTGCCGCGAAAGGCGGGGTCGATCGCTGTGAGCAATAGCGGATATGGGCGCTACGAAGGCGAGCTTGAGATTGCGCGGGTTGATCTTCCCGGTGACGAGCGCATGAACGTTGCGGGCCATATCACGCCCGAAGCAATGGAACTGCTGCCGTTTATCAAGCACGGATTCGGGGTACGGTTCGTTTAACGTGTGACCCGCGGGCTACAATTGGCCCATCATACGAAGGCGCCTCGTGTGGCGTGTGCCTGCGTTGGCCGATCTATATTCGGAGGATTCCCATGACCGTACTGTTTGTTGAATATCCCAAGTGCTCGACCTGTAAGAAGGCCAAGGCATGGCTGGACGAACATGGGGTAGAGTATATCGACCGCGATATCGTTTTGGACAACCCCACGGCCGATGAGCTTGCGACCTGGATTGCTCGTTCGGGGCTGCCGGTGCGGCGCTTCTTTAATTCGTCGGGCATGAAATATCGAGAGCTGGGCCTGAAGGCGCGTCTGGATGCGGGCATGACGGATCGGGAGTGCTATGAGCTGCTGGCGACCGACGGCATGCTGGTCAAGCGTCCGCTGCTGGTGGGCGACGACTTTGCGATTCCCGGCTTTAGGGAATCGGCTTGGGCCGAGGCGTTGCTGTAGCGGCTGCGGAAAGTGCGACCCGGAATTCGCTTCCAGAATGGGATGCACTTTCCCAAAGTGGCCGGTTGCGGAAAGCACGTCCCATTCTGAGCTTCGATTGCGGGACACGGTTTCCGGTTGAGGGCTCGACGGGAAAGTAGGGACCAGTTTGAGCTTGAAATCTGGGACGCACTTTCCGCCGGCGGGCCTGCCCCAGTCAGTCCGCCAGCTGTGCCCATTCGTGCGGATCGTAGACCTTTACGTGTTTGTTGGGCTTGCCGCTCCAGTACTCCTCGTCCATAAAGGGCAGATATGCCTGAACGCCGGGGCAGATAAAGGGAATCCGCTGCTGTTGCAGTCGCTCGCGCTGGCGCTGCTCCAGGTGCGCCTCGGATATGACGGTCGGCATACCGGACAACTCGACGAGGCTTGCCTGGATTCGCTTAAGGTCGGGGAGTCCCGCGTGCCATGACATCCGCATGATCAAAAAGGATGCACGGCGGTATTTTGCCTGCACCACAGTAATGGCGGGGCGTAACGTGGGGTGAATTTTGTCCCATTCGGGCCAAAGGTCGGCAGTGATCTCGAGGCCCAGGGTCTCCCATAGGTAATCAAGCTCTTCGTCCATGGTGCCTCGATATCTACGCGATCATTGATACTTCGATTGTGTTGCCTGGTGCTATCGTTTTCGCGGTAGAATCTGCCAACGGTTGACGGCTACCGCTCACGGCGTTTTGCCCTTCGTGTACAGCGGTTGGCTTCACAGGTCCTTCACGGGTTGGACTAAATTAGGCCAATTTGACTGAATTTCAAAAAAGTCAAAATTGGGGCTTGCGTCACGGCGAGACTTCCCGTATATTTCTTTCTTGCGCAAAGGCACAGCCGAGCGCAGCGATACAGTCATTGGGATGTCGTCTAATGGCAGGACAGCGGATTCTGGTTCCGTCAATGGGGGTTCGACTCCCTCCATCCCAGCCATTGCATTTGCTACATATGGCCCGTTCGTCTAGCGGTTTAGGACGCCGCCCTCTCAAGGCGGAGATCACCAGTTCGAATCTGGTACGGGCTACCACAAAATGAACGCCCGGGCCTCGTAAGAGACCCGGGTTTTGTGTATTGACCGTATATGCGGCGTCTGCCGTGTTTCGCTCAGATCGAGGAGTAGCCATGGATCTGCCCATCAGCTTGCAAGACATCACGTATGCCGAGAACTATCTGGCGCAGGGCGACCTGGCCACGGCGACGCCGCTGTTGGAGCGTCTGGTGGAGCTCGCCGAGGAGTATATCGACGCTGAGTGCAAGACGGAGGAGAAGCGCCAATACTTTAGCTTCGATAGCAAGTTTGAGCGCTTGGCCTATCGCCGCGTGGAGAAGGATCCGCGCGAGCTCGTGCAGGTCGAGGTGCCGTTTGACCGCCTGTACTCTGACATGGCGTTTGCCTACATTCGCCAGCAGGATTATGTGAGCGCTCGTAATGCCCTGATGCAGGCTGTGCGTTGGGACCCCATGAACTGCAACTATCGCTTGGACTTGGCCGAGCTGTTCCGCGCACTCGAGGACAAACAGGAATGGGCATCGCTCTCGTTCTCGGTGCTGGAGCGTGCGAGCGACGGCAAGTGCGCCGCCCGCGCTTATGCCAACCTCGGCCAGTATTTCCTTGAGCCCGAGACCGAGAACGTCTCGGCGGCTGTGGGTTGCGCGCGTCTGGCGCTGCGCTTGGCCCCTGGCGACGCGCATACGACGCGCCTGCTCAACAAGATCCATACTGCCTATCCGGATGCCGCCGAGGAGAGCGACGAGCACGTGATGGGCGAGCTGAGCCTGCAAGGCGTGCCGACCTCGCCTTCGGCCGAGATTGCCATCTGCCTGATCATGTGTGCGACCGATGCTGCAAGCGACGGCGACAAGCAGGAGGCGACGCGCCTGACGGTCCGTGCCCGCGACCTGGTGGGCGAGGAGGCATGTGCGGCGATCATTAAGCTGGTGCGCGAGAGCGATGCCGAGCTCAATGCCGAGCGCAAGGCAAAGCGCGCAGGCGACGACAAGGGAGCCGACGGCATCAAGGAGGTCGGCGATGCCCAGTAAGCGCGAGCGCAAGCTCATCTCCAAGAATCGCTCGGCGCATCACGAGTACTTTATCGACGAGACGTTCGAATGCGGCATTGAACTGAGCGGTACCGAGGTCAAGTCGATTCGCGAGCGCGCCTGTCAGATCACCGACACCTTTGCGCTGATTCGCGGCGGCGAGTGCTGGCTGGTGGGCCTGCACATTCACCCTTACAGCCACGGTGGCGTGTGGAACCGTGACCCCGATCGCCGTCGCCGTCTGCTGCTGCATCGCAAGGAGATTGATTTTCTTGACGGCAAACTGCGCAACCGCGGCTATGCGCTGGTGCCTTTGGAGCTCTACTTTAATACCGATGGTCGTGTAAAGCTGCTGCTGGGCCTGGGTCGCGGCAAAAAGCTCTACGACAAGCGCGAGGATATGGCCAAGCGCGACGTTCAGCGCGAAATCGATCGCGCGCTCAAGGAGCGCAACCGCTAGGCACTCTGTATAAGTTGCGGTGGAATAGTTCCTGTTTGAGGCCAAATACCCGACAAGCAGGAACTATTTCACCGCAACTTGGTGGAGGGACTTGGCTGACCTGCAATCTTGGCACATATGTGTATGGGGCGGCGTCCGGTATGGGCGTCGCCTATTTTTATGGGTACATACATCCATGAGGTTCCAACCCGGGTTAGGGGAGTGGTTGTTATGGACAAAACTGCGTTCTTTACGATGCCGAGCGGCCTGTATGTGGTGAGTGCTGCGGCCGACGGGCTGCGTGCCGGCTGCGTCATCAACACCGCGGTGCAGGTGACGTCCGCGCCGCCGCGCATCTCGGTTGCCGTGAACAAGGAAAATGTCACGTCTGGTGTTATCTCGTCTGCCAAGGCCTTTGCGCTGACCGTGATTGATCAGACGGCCGATATGCTCTACATTGGCAACTTTGGATTCCGTACCAGCAGCGACTATGACAAATTTGCTAAGTACGAGACGCGCGAGACCGCACTGGGCATGCCCTATGTTCCCGAGCATGCGGCGGCCTTGTTTAGCTGCCGTTTGATCGACACTGTTGACGTGGGCACACACCTGCTCTTTATTGGCGAGGTCGAGGATGCCGAGCGCCTGAGCAACGAGACGCCGCTCACCTACGATTACTACCATAAGGTCCTGAAGGGCAAGACGCCTCCGAAGGCGTCCTCGTATCAAGGCTAGAAATGTTTTAAAAATACTTGCATTATATTATTGAGAACATATACTAATAAGCAAGTACACCAGCAGTCACGTTCGAGAGGAGAACATCATGGCTGAGGAGAAGAAGACGTACAAGTTCGTGTGCATCGTTTGCGGTTATGAGGTTGAGGTCGACACGCCCGAGCTGCCCGAGGACTACGTGTGCCCGGTCTGTGGGGTTGGTCCCGATCAGTTTGAGCTCGTCGAGGAGTAGCTCGTAGACACACGACTTGCAGCAACACATAGCTCTGTCCAAGGGCCCCGGTCGGATATTCCGGCCGGGGCCCTTTTGATCCCTTGGGGACGGAGGAAAACGGATCACC
>CABRNM010000006.1 GCA_902472315.1 uncultured Collinsella sp. | reverse complement strand
TCCTTTCCTAGAACCTGTTGTTGTGGTGATTTCAGATTCTAGGACGAAGGCCGTTCTTCGTTAAACGGGCGCTAGGGCGTCACCCTTACACCAACATTTTCGACGCGATCGTCCTGCATGTCGGGCTGCAGCAGCTCCACGACTATCAGGAGGTTTGCTTAAACAAGCATAGGTGTTGCGGTTTTAGCCGATGTCCTCATGGAGGAAAACGACATGCTGGGTCTGTCTGATTAAAGTCCAACAGTTTCCATGAGGCATCTAGCACGGTAAAAGCTAAAGACCCGGGAGACCCCAAACTGTCAACCATCTTTACGGGTGCAAGGGAAACGGGCAAGACAGCCCCCTCTCGCTCCTATCCGAAACGGCGCTTGAACACGGCTGGATTGCAGCGAATGTCTCCGCCATGCCCGGCATGCTCGAAGATATCATCGAGCACACAAAGGAGGCCGCAGGCCGTTACCTCTCGCAGCCCCATACACGCGTGAGCGGAGTTCAAGTTGGGCAGCGGGGCGGTTTAGCGCGCCAATATAATCAAATCGTGCACTTCCATAGCCTCTCGTCTACGTGGTGTACCGTCGTCTCCCCTTTTATCAGAGTTGGGCGATTTTCAGGCACCCGAGCTGAACTCAAATTGAACTCAACGATGCCTTATCGGTCGAGGGCGTCCTAGCGAGAATATACAGAGGCGCACATTTCGCAGGGAACTTCCCATTCGTTATCATATCGGGATGCTGTCAAGGCAGCGTCAATGCGTTCGACCTACACCTTCTCGCTTTTCGAGGCCTCGTCTGCAGGACCATCGGAATCGATACGGAATCGATCGGCATACCATTCATCCGAAGCAATCACCTTATGGAGCATCTGGAGATGCAGGTCGACATAGTGGTAGAACGCCTTGCCGCATTCCACGAGAGGCGCATTGTTTCTCTCGTTGGGCTCGGCTCCAAAATTAAACTCGACCTCATAGCCCTCCCCAGGCACACCCATGCTCGGCAGAATATCAATGGAGAAGTGGACGAATCCAGACGTCACCTTGTATACATCTTTTACCTTTGGATCGAACTTCTCGAGTAAGTCTTGAAGTCTTCCATCGGACATCTTCTCACCCGAGAAATCTTTCAGCTTGTTCACAGGCACACCTTGAAACACCTGCTTGAGAAAGTCATCCTGGTCTTCGGCGGCGAATAATGCGAATGTCCGCAGGCAGACTCCAACCTGTGCGCGGAGAAGCTGGGCGACGCAAACAAGATTCCTCGACTCGAGCATGGAGATGAATCCGTCTATCAGTCTCATCGCATACTCAGAGGAGGATGCCAGATATAGATCCCATTGGGTAAAGTCGCCGTTCATGAAGGGAATCACTGCATTGCGCTCGGCGACTCTCAAGGCACTCAGGCTTTGTTCTATTTTCTCAGCTTCTTGTTTGAACTGTTCGCTATCCAAAATGCCCCCAAATGCCGGCTTCTCAACAAATCAAAAAAGCAAGAGAGACAGAGATTAGGTTCCTGCTCCACTGAACCCGCGCTTCCAGTCGAGACACTCCTCCTCGAAGATCTCCCCAGAGTCCCGTCTCTCGCGCCCCTCACGGAACTGTCCATATCAGTGTAGCCAATCCAGGCACAGCCCCACCGCACGGCCCAGTCGCTTCCGGTCCTGCGTGGCCCCGTGAAGGCGGAAGGGCGTGGTTGTCGTCATCGCGTTCCTTTCTCCTCGTACCTTTTTGGGCATGCGTCACGGGCCCCCGCGCGGCGCTGAGAGCGAATCGGCGCAGGCTTGGGGCCAGTTGCGTAGAGGTTGAGGTTCGGGTTTCGCCGGCTTACGCAGCTTGGCGGGCAGAGCGCCCGGGCTCGCTGCGCCTAGGGCGCGGCGGGATCCGCGACGCCGGAGGTGTCGATCTCGCCCAGATTGGCGAGCTGCTCGATGAGGGGGAGGCCCATCGGGTCGTCCACCTCGACGCCGCCGAGCACGATGGTGCTGTCGCGCGTGTCGATTTGGGTTGTGAACACGGCCGGGTCGAAGCCCGAAGCGATAAAGCCAATGCCCGCGAGGACAACACCCGCGGCAACGAGCCCGCCCGCCACGGCGAGGTAGATTTTCTTCGCGCTGGTCATGGTACTCACTCCTTTCTACGCCGCGAGACGCGCGGCAGCGCCGCCCTTCTCGCCCTTACCCTTCCAGAAGGGCGAGGCGGCCTTCCTCGCCCAGAGCGCCGAGAGGCGCGCAATTTGTTTTGAGGCGGCCCAAGCGCCAGCACCAACGAAGAGCGCCACGCCGACGAGGCCGAGCCCCACGCCCGCCGAGGCGAGGACGTACGGGAAGTGGCCGATGGTGACGCCGCTTACGGCAAGCAGGAGCTCAACTACGCCCACGCCCCCGAGTGCCGCCGCGACGATCCACACGCAGAGCGCCAGCACCCAGATGCAGATATAGACCGTGACGGCCACGGCGGCGAAGGCGGCGAGCAGCGGCACCCACACCGGGGAGCCCACGATGGCCAGCACCCACAGCAGCGCGGTGCTGCGCCGGCGCGTCCTCGCGATCGCGCGCGGCACCGCGGGCAGGTCGTCGAGCGTGGCATCCGCCACCTCGCCGGGCGTGCCCATGGCGGCCACGGCCTCCTCCTCGCTCATACCGTCCTCCATGCGGTCGGCGATGGCCTCCGCATAGAACGCCTTGGTCTCCTCCACCTGCTCGGCCGGCAGGCAGGCGAGCAGCTCGCCCAACCGGCCCAGAAACTCATCGCGCGTCATGGTGCGCCCCCTCAACGTATGCGTAAATCTCCCGTACGGACGGCCACTCGGCCAGGAACTCCTCAATGCGCGCTCGCCCGTCGTCCGTGATGCGGTAGTACCGGCGCAGCCGCCCGTTGTGCTCGGCGGAGCGCGCCGTGATGCACCCGGCCTTCTCCAGGCGCTTGAGCAGCGGGTAGAGCGTCGACTCCGTGAGCCCCATGCTCGCCGGTACGTCCTTCACGATCTGGTAGCCGTAGGACTCCTCGCCGGAGACGGCCGCGAGCACGCAGGCCTCCAGGAAGCCGCGCTTCATCTGTGCCTCCATCCGCACACCTCCTCTCGTCATATACTGTGCTATACACACTATACGATGCAAGGTATTAGACGTCAACTCTCATCGCAAAGATTCTCCGGCCCCTGCGCGCTGCGACCGTGATGTCGCGGGGCGGTTGGCATTATGCATGAAACGTCAAGTAACGCTCTTTTGATCCACTTCCACTCGGCCCCATATGCCTTGTACAACGCCCCCTTCGACCTCGGGTTCAAGAAAGCCGCTAGGCTGGACGTGCCGGACGGTAAGGTCCTGGACGCCATGATGGACTTCTCCGATGCCATGCGGGTCATGGGTCTACGCCGATGGAGGCCCACGCACGCGGCAGGGCTCGCCCGTCACCGCTGGTCGCCGGACGGTCCCCACGCCCCGCTCGCCAACGCACAGGCGACAGCAGCAGTCCAGCGCTAACTGGAGACGCCGGAATGCCCAGAAGATGCGTTTCCCACCGCTGCGACAGAGCTTTTTGCAGGGGTGGCAATTTTTCCGAATATCGAGGTCAGCTAGGCTTCGGTAGCCACCTTGGGAGCATCGCCATTAAACTCTTCCTTTATACGTTCGGCATAATCGCAGGCGATACCCACAAATTCCAGTCCCGAGCAACAGGAGTACAATTGCTGCTATTGTTGCCAGCTGTTGGGAGATGAAAGATGGACTGCGATGGCTACCCATGCGTTCCCATGCCGTTGATGTGCACCGCCTTTGTGCCAGGGCAGATTGACGCTGCGGTTGCAGGCATTCCCGACCCCGATTCACGCACCATCGCCACGGCAGAAGCGCTGTACTTTCGCGGACAGGCCACCCTCGCCGCCGAGACAGCACGCCCCTATCTTGACGCCACCGATCCCGCGCTGCGCTATTCCGCATGCTTTATCTGCGGATACGCCAGCCTGTCGCTCAACCGTATCGCCAATGCCCGCCGTTGCCTTGCGGGCATCCTCGATACACCGACCGACGAGGAATCGCCCGCCGTCCACGCCACGCATATCCTGTTCGCCTCGGCCGCGAGCGTCCTGCTGCACTTGCCTTCCCCGTATTCTGCCGAAGAGTTTTATCCACTTGCGGCGCATCTGCCCGAAGGCCTGCGCCTGTTCGCCAGCTACGTGATGGCGCACGCCTTGTACCTGCGCGGCGAATACGGCCGCAGCCTGGGCATGGCGGAAAACGCCCTGATCATGAAACAGAGAAGCTATCCGATCTCGGAACTATTCCTGCACCTGGCAGCTTCCATGGCATGCATGAGCCTCAAGGACATCGGCGCCGCAAAAACGCACTTCGGAGTTGCTTGGAACATTGCGCGCCCCGACGGCCTTATTGAGCTCATTGGCGAGCATCACGGCCTTTTACAGGGGCTTATCGAGGCATGCTTAAAATCGCAATACCCTGACGATTTCGCGCGCATTATCGAAATCACGTATCGATTCAGCTACGGCTGGCGGCGCATCCACAACCCCGATTCGGGCGAGGACGTGGCCGACGATCTAACGACCACAGAGTTCACCATGGCCATGCTCGCCTGCCGCGGATGGACCAACGCCGAAATCGCACGCCATATGGGAGTATCGCCGGGCACTGTCAAAAACCGCCTATCCAGTGTGTATGCAAAGCTTGGCACCGGCACGCGCACCGAACTGGTCGCGCATATGCTGCGTTAGCGGCCAGACTGTCTAGCGCAGCATGCGCGCTCCGGAGCCCCGGCGCTTCGCTCGCTCAAATTGGACATTTTGGCCCTCGGACGGCACTACCGCGACAGGATGCCTTCTCGCAAAATTGGATTATTTCCACCGATACCTGCGGGATGGGAGCCAAAGATGCTTGATCGCCGTTCGTTACTTGTTGCCGGAGTGTCCTCGCTGGCGAGCATTATGTTGCCGCGCGTGCCGGGAAGCGCAAACGCCTTCATATTGCCGTTCGCGCCCACCGAAGCCTATGCCGACGAAAAAGACCCCTTCAGGGTGCTCGTTCTCTCGCGCACCATGTTTGGTGTGGTCGTGGTCGACGTCGCCAACAAGAATATGCCCATCAAGGGAGCCCAGGTCACGCTCGCGTCGCGTTATGCCGCGGGCAAGCAGCTCTCCGCCACTACCGACGACGAGGGCACGGCCATCTTTGAGATCGCGCCGCTTTCGGAAGGCTACGTGGACGAGGCGACGCTTCTCGACGCGTACGACTTTAACGGCGGCATCTCCATTAGCATGGCGGGCTACCGCGATGTCGAGATTCCCCTCGCGCGTGTCCAAGGCGGCACCGCTATTACCGCACCCACACGTCCGCTCTCCGATGGCGAGCCGTACTTTCGACAGCTCACGTTCGACGAATGGGACATCCAGTACGCCGACGCCACGTTTATGGCAATGCCAGCGGACGAAGCAGCAAACGACCAGCCCGACACGCACGCTTTTACCGTGCAGGCTCATCTGCCGCAGGGCGGGCAGGCAACGTTGCATATCAATAAAGTGATGCCCGCTGCGGGCAGCTCAACCGAAACCGTCACGCAGATCGGCCAGATCAAGGCCAGCGCATCGGGCGCGGATAATCTGGCGACGTTCACGCTTGAAGACACGTTCCTCGATGCAGCTTCGGGCCTTCTGGAGGAAGGGTGCAAGCTGCGCTTTATGCTCGACTACCAGGGCAAAACCTACACACTCTCATCCCCTATGGCCGTTGTCACCGCGCCGGCCGCAAAGGCGGAATCGGGCTCGACCACCATCATTCCCACCACCATGGACCAAGAGATCACTCCGTTTGATTTCCCCGCGGCGTTTCCCGGTATCGGCGGCAATAAGTTCACGTGTTGGATGCCCACATTTCCCATTCTGTTCGATTTCTCGTTTGCCGGGTACGTGCTGTTTGGCGGAGGGTACAAACCGGCTAGCTATATGAACGATTCGGGCAACCCTGATCCGGAATACTGGAAGAAATCGCCGCGCGAGTCGGGCGCCAAGCAGGCAAACCGCTACCTCGACGAGATGGAGGGGAAGTGGAATCAGTACAAGAGCATGAGTGCCGGTTCGGGCACCGATCCAAGAAACACCAAGCTCCTTCGCCACCATTGCACGCCGCTGTTCACGATGGATATCGCCACACAGCTGTACGGCTCGCTCGCCTACGATTGGGTGGGCAAAACCTGGGGTAACAACAACGACCCCGCATACGGCAATATTAAGGCCCTCTTCCAGGTAAGAACCGACCTCAATTGGACCGAGCAGTTTACCCTAGGACCGGTGCCATTTTTCCTAAACGTCAATCCCTGGGTGCTGGCAAAACTGGCGCTCGCCGTGGGTGCCCACACGCACGGCAGCGGCGCGGCGTTTTTTAAAAACAATTCGCTCGACTATTCCAACACGTCGGGCTCGTTCACCATCCAGATCGGGCTTGCCGTCACCTTTGGCGCCGGCGTTGCAGGCGTCGCTTCGTCTGCCGTGCGCGGCGCCGCATCCCTCACGCTGTTCATTGGGTACGAGAAGGTAGATGGACACCAGCTTCCGCGGCTGCGCGTGGGTGCAGACGTCGATGTCGACGTGATACTCCAGTTCGTAATGTTCAAGTGGACCACCAAGGCTTGGTCGGGGTCGTGGCCCACACTCATCGATTCGTGGAATATGTCGGTGAACAATGGCGACCAGTATGTGCTCCAGCGCTCTGAGCTCGCATTGGGTGGAGATACGCCTTATACGCTGGATGTCTGCTTCGGCATGCCCGGCAACATTGAGACGGGCGGCGTGCCGCAATTTATCGCATCGGCCACCATCGTCACCAACGCCGAACTGCTCGCACGCGCCGAGGTTAAGGCCACTGCCGTAAACGCCGCGCCTGTCGTGCGCGATTGGGATCAAGCGGTCACGCGCATTGAGCTCGAGGCGGATGCAGAAAGCGACGACACGGGACAGATCGAGTATTTCGTCCATGCACTGATAGAGAACGACGAAAACGCCGCGCCGATGTATGAGTACACCTATATCGGTCAGGCAACAAACGCCGTTGCGGACCCGAACGCCAATTCTGCCGGCGTGTCGGAGGACGAGCGTGGCGGCATCAAGCCCTCGAGCGACAACGTGCTGTTTGCTGGCGTGCTCAGCGAAGCCCACATGAAGCTGGCAATGATTGCCGGCGTAGAATGCCTGTTCCGTATCGCCTCGGTGCGATACGGCGACAATGGTCGCTCGCGCCTGGTGGTACACACAAAGGCAAACGGAACGTGGTCCGCTCCCACGCCTGTGGACTTTCCCCTTGGGTTTGGCGAGGGCGACGTGGAGCGCGACGGCATATACGATTACGACTTCGACGTGGTGGAATATACGGACGGAAGAGGAAACCAGGACGCCTACGTGCTGCTGGTCTCGGGCGAGCGCCCCGCCGGTGACAACACCCTTTTCGATACGGCGAGCACATCCGGCATACTGTCCGTTGTGCGCCTGCGCATAAGCAACGACGGAGTTCGCGTGATATCGCACACGTCGTGGCGCAGCATCTCGCGCGGTCGCCTTCAGGAGGATGGCTACCATTGCCTGCAGTGCCCACGTATCACGGTGGGCAAGACACTTGTCGACGGGCGCCTGTCGGGCGCCTACCTCCACCGCCGCGGAACCACCACAGAAAAGGCGCTCGGCAGCGAGGCCGAGGTTGCGCTGGAGTGCTTTACCCTGTGGTCGGACGTTTCGGGCGACAGTCTCACGTTCCGTCAGGTCCTCCGCTTTCCGCAAGCACCGTCGAGTATCGAGCTGGGCGCGCCCGAGATTATCAACGGCAAAATGGTGGTGCCCGTTGCGTACGAGACCGCAAACGGTTGCGGCTGCGCATCGTACGCCGTGATCGGCCAGTCTATCGCGGGCTGGGGCGTTATGTCGCCAGATGCCACAGTACCCCACGCGGTGCCGTGGCCGCAGCACACGGGCTTTTTGGCTACCGTCAACGAGCAACTGCAGCATATTACTTGGACGCGAGGCGCATCGGCATTTGCAACGCAGCCCGTGGGTGCCGCAGGCTGTGGCCCGGCATCGTTTAGCGTAAGCAACAACGGCAGGTGCGTGTTCTATGTAGAGAATACCGATGGCAAGGTAGGACAAACCTACGACGAAGAAGGCAACCCGATAGCAGTGATGGGCAAGCACTTCCGCATCTTCGCCAGCACCTTGGCAGGCGATTTGTTCACGGAGCCGTTCGTGATGTGCGAGCTGGACCATCCCGTCGATCAGATAACGACTTTTTTGACGTCGGGAGGCATGCTCTCCGCGCTCGCCACGCACATTGTGAGCGCGGAGAAGAGCGAGGCGGAGCTGCACGGCATCGAAGTACCCTTGGTGGCGTGTGCCACTCCGACGGGCGCGGTCGCTACCTCGGGCGCGGTGGTGCCCGGGGCAGCAGGTGAATCCTTTATGGTCACGGTGCGAAACGACGGCAACACCTTGCTGACCGCCGGCACGATCGATCTGTACCGAGAGGGTTCCAGCCAGCCGTTCTCCAGCGCTTCCATCGGATTCGGACTGAACGCACGCATGGCTTCAATCTACGATCCAGAGCTTGCCGAGGACGCTTCGGCCAACGACATGGCACACGTGAAGTACGCGCTCGAGACGCTGGGCGCACGTTTTGCAACGCACCCGCTGGTAGCCGACAACGGCAACGCCGTGCTGGCACCGGGTTGCACGGCACAGTTCCGCATGAGCTTCGCCATTCCCGAGAGTTGGAGCGACGAAGTGGGCAAACGCGTAACGCTGTATGCGAAGGCGCGTAATCTGGTGGCGCTCGATCCCGTAACGCTCGAGGAAATTCGACCGGGCGCGAACTCGGCGCTGGGTGCCGTACTGCACGAGCTTCATGTGCCCGACGCGGCATGCGAGCGCTCGGAAGTTCAGGTCGGCATATGCGACAACGCGGATACGACAGGACTTCACGACGCCCCGATGACGGCGGACGGCGATGGTGGCGGTAGTGTCGAGGACGGCGGCTCCGGCGGAAGCAGCTCCGGCAGTGGCAAGGACCACGGCAATAGCAAGCGCTCCGGAAAAGCGGGCGCGCTTGCGGGCACGGGCGATGTCAACGCTCCCCTTACGGCAGCCGCTGCAGCACTCGCCGCGGCAGGCGCCGGCCTCGTCGCCTACAGCGCCCGCCGCACGGCGCTCGAAAAAGACACCGCCAATGAGGTCAATTCTGATAAGCCTCACTAGCTCTCAGTTACCTTTGCGAGAGACGCCGACTCGGCTCATCGAACATCAAATGGGCTGGTTCTGGATACCCAGAGCCAGCCCATTTCGCATTAGATATCATCAGGGGAGTCGAGTTCTGCCTCGAGCTTGGCGCGGCGTCTTTTCGCCGTGAAAAACGTTGCGCACAGGCCAGCAAACGTGGCCGCGAAAATCGTCGCACCGCAGAACACGCCCGTGGCCAGGTTCGCCAACCAAAAGACGCTTTCGAGCGGTACGATCTGCGCCTCAGCGATACAGCGCATTGCGGCAATAACAAGCGCGAACGCGGCGCCGCTAAGACCGCTGACAAGCAGGAAATATCCAACAGGAAGATGCTCGGTTTGCCCAAAACGATTGGTATCGACATAGCCCTTCCGCGTTTGCAGCCCTGCGCAAATCAACATCACGAGAACGAGCCACAAATACATGGCTGCCTCGAACGGCGTTGCAAAGCCATGCGGCATTTCACTGGCGTCGCTGTGAACCCACGCAACCTGTCGAGCTATAAACTGGTAGAAAAAGATCATCAACATGCCAAACGAAAGCAGCACGAAACCAATCTTGTAGATCTTCGCGCTCTCAGCCTCCAGGCGCTCATCCTTTGGGCCGGCATATTCACGCCTCTTTTGCACGAGTTTTAAATCTTCAAATTTCATAGCGAACTCCTAAAGAGCGTCAGGGTCGACGTCGCTCTCGTCTTCCCAAAACAAGTCGTTCAACGTAACGCGTAGCGCTTTACAGATTGCCACGCACAAATTGAGCGTGGGGTTGTAGCCGCCCGCCTCGATAAGGCCGATGGTCTGGCGCGTAACGCCCACGGCCTGGGCCAAGTCAGCTTGCGAAAGGCCAACCGCCGCGCGCGCCGCCTTCATGCGTAGGTTCTTTTTGCCCGGCATGGAGTTCCTTTCGTAGTAATGGACAGATATCCGTTGTAACATGACAGAAATATATTGCATCCATCAGGCAATGTCAACTATATCTGTCATTATGAAAACCATGTCCGACATCGCCATGCGGACAAAGCAATTTCGATCCGCTATTCAAACTTACTCGGACAGAACCGACTCGGTTTTGTCCGAGTAATCTCGAGCATAATCTGATTCATGCGATACAATTAACTCGGACAAAACCGAGTCGGAAGGAACCGAGTAAGTGGAATTCATTGGCAGGGAGCGTGAACTCTCCCGTATTAAGAAAACGCTCAAAGCACCCGAGCAGCGCAATGTTCTCATTTACGGCAGGCGTCGCGTCGGAAAAAGTGAGCTCATCAAGCAGGCGCTAACCGATTTGTCGGACGTCGCAACGGTCTATTACGAGTGCCGCCAAACCTCCGAGGCAGACAACCTCGAGAGTCTGTCCGTCCTTGTTGCTGAAGCGCTGAGCTTTCCCCCGCTCGCCTTCGCAGGCATCCGCGAGCTCATCGAATTTCTGTTTGCCCAAGCCAAAGACAAGAACATTACCCTCGTTCTCGACGAATACCCCTACTTGAGAGATGCGGTTAAAGGCTTGGACAGCATTCTTCAGACCTCAATCGACGCCCACAGGGAAGACTCACGTTTAAACATTGTCCTGTGCGGCTCCTACGTTGAGATTATGAAATCTCTCATCGAGCATGAAAGCCCCCTCTACGGGCGAATTGATCTCGCGCTTGAGCTTAAGCCCATGGATTACTTTGACGCTGCGAAGTTCTATCCCGCGTTCTCGCCCGAGGACAAGGTGCGGCTCTATAGCGTTTTTGGCGGCATCCCCTTTTACAATCGCCTCATCGATCAATCCCAAAGCGTACGCGACAACATCATCGAGCTCGTCACGGAACCTGGCGCCCGCTTAGAAAGCGAGGTGCCGTCCTATCTCAACGCCGAGATCTCGAAGATGACCAACGCCAACGAAGTTTTCGGAGCTCTCGCACAAGGTTACTCCCGTTGGGGGGACGTGCTGGCACAGTCGCACGTCTCGAGCGGTCCGGCCATGGCAGACGTGCTCGACAAGCTCATGTCACTCGAAATCGTCCAAAAGCGTGCACCCATCAACGACCCTACGAACAAGCGCAAGTCCGGCTACTTTGTAGTGGATCCGCTTTCGCTCTTTTACTATCGCTATGTTTTCCGCAATGCCTCAGCGCGTCAGCTGCTCGACCCGGAAGTCTTCTATGATCGTCACGTCTTCCAAGACTTCGAGGAAAACTACGTTCCTCATATGTTCGAGGAGATCTGCCGTCAATACCTCGTGCGGCAGAACAGGACCGGCAAGATCGAACCGGCTTTCGACGCCATAGGCAAGTACTGGTACGACGATCCCGCAAACAAAACGAGCGGCGAATTCGATGTGGTAACGCAAGACCCCGAGGGCTACGCATTCTACGAAGCAAAGTTCCGCAAATCCCCCGTCACGCAAAAAATAGTCGACGAGGAAATCGCCCAAGTCGAGGCAACGGGGCTCAAGTGCCATCGCTATGGATTCTTCTCCCGTTCGGGCTTCGAAGCTGGCGAAAGCGATCGAACCGTCTTCATCGACCTGCCGCAGATGTTTGAATAGGACAGGACAGGTCCCTCCCGCACTCCAAGCATTCATTATCTAATCGAACGATTGTTCGATGGATTTCGTGTTGGTTGGAATCGTCTGTGGGCTGGGCTATGCTACCTTGACTATCTATATGACTTAAACGCAGCAAAGGAGCACCGAGAGAGCGAGTATGGCAAAAAACACCGCAAACTATGGTAACGACAGTATCCGCCAGCTCAAGGACGAGGAGCGCGTACGCCTGCGCCCCGCCGTCATCTTTGGCTCGGACGGACTCGACGGCTGCGCACATGCCGCCTTCGAGATCCTGTCCAACGCCGTTGACGAGGCGCGCCAGGGCTACGGCAAGCTCATCACCCTTACCGCCTTTCGCGATGGCTCCATTCAGGTAGAGGACAATGGCCGTGGCTGCCCGCTCGACTGGAACCCTTCCGAGAAGCGCTTTAACTGGGAGCTCGTCTTTTGCGAACTCTACGCCGGCGGCAAGTATAACAACAACCAGGGCGGCGACTACGATTTCTCGCTCGGCACCAACGGCCTGGGCTCCTGTGCGACTCAGTACGCCTCCGAGTACATGGACGTCACGGTTTGGCGCGACGGCAACAAATACTCCCTGCACTTTAAGAAGGGCAAGGTTGTCGGCGCCAAGAAGAAGGCACTCGAGATTGAGCCCAGCAATGAGGACCGTACCGGCACCACCATCAAGTGGCGCCCCGATCTTGAGGTCTTTACCTCCATCAGCATCCCCCACGAGTGGTATCGCGAGACCATGCGCCGCCAGGCCGTGGTCAACGCCAACGTGACCTTCCGCCTGCGTATCGAGGGCGACGACGGCGAGTTCTCCGAAGAGGACTTCTGCTATCCCAAGGGCATCGAGGACTACGTGCTCGAAAAGGTCGGTACCGACTATCTCACCGAGCCCTTCTTTATCGAGGCTGACCGTCGCGGTCGCGATCGCGAGGACCTGCCCGACTACAACGTAAAGATCACCGCGTGCATGTGCTTCTCGCGCACCTTCATGATGCAGGAGTACTACCACAACTCATCGTGGCTCGAGAACGGCGGTTCGCCCGAGAAGGCCGCCCGTAGCGCTCTGACCAGCGCCATCGATGCTTACATTAAGCAACAGGGCAAGTACAACAAAAACGAGAGCGGCATTAAATGGCAAGACGTCCAGGACTGCCTGGTACTGGTGACCAACTGCTTCTCCACCCAGACGTCCTACGAGAATCAGACCAAGAAGGCCATCAACAACCGCTTTATCCAGCAGGCCATGACGGCCTTCTTTAAGGAGCGCCTCTCGACCTACTTGATCGAGAACAAGGACGCCGCCAATAAGATCATGGAGCAGGTGCTCATCAACAAGCGCTCGCGCGAGAACGCCGAAAAGACGCGTCAGAGCATCAAGACCAACCTGCAGCAGAAGACCGACATGGCCAACCGCGTGCAGAAATTCATCGACTGCCGCTCCAAGGACAAGAGCCGCCGCGAGATCTACATCGTAGAGGGCGACTCGGCAGCAGGCGCCATTCGCACCTCGCGCGATGCCGAGTTCCAGGGCGTTATGCCCGTCCGCGGCAAAATCCTCAACTGCCTAAAGGAGGACTACCCGCGCATCTTTAAGTCCGACATCATCATGGACCTCATGCGCGTGTTGGGCTGCGGCGTGGAGATCAAGGACAAGCGCATCAAGAACCTCGGCGCCTTTGACCTGGACAACCTCAACTGGAACAAGGTCATCATCTGTACGGACGCCGACGTCGACGGTTACCACATCCGCACGCTCGTGCTCACCATGCTCTATCGACTGGTGCCCACGCTTATCGACGAGGGCTACGTCTATATCGCCGAGTCGCCGCTCTACGAGATCAACTGCAAAGAGAAGACCTACTTTGCCTACACCGAGCTCGAGAAGAACGGCATCCTCAAGGAGATCGGCGACCAGAAGTGTTCCATCAACCGCTCTAAGGGTCTTGGTGAGAACGACCCGGACATGATGTGGCTCACTACCATGAACCCCGAGACGCGCCGCCTGATCAAGGTGGAACCCGAGGACGTCACCAAGATGGAGACCATGTTCAACCTGTTGCTGGGCAATGACGAGGCAGGCCGCAAGCGCCATATCTCCGAGCACGGCAAGGAATACCTGGACCAGCTGGACCTGCAATAGCAGCAAATCGATAACGACGGCCCATAAGAAGTTCAAGAGGAAATCGTGGCAAAGAAGAAGACGAAGAACCAGCCAAAGAAAAAGCAGGTCAACGCCGAGAACGTCATCGGCCTGCACTCCGAGGTCACCGATCAGCCGATCACGCAGACGCTCGAGGTCAACTACATGCCCTACGCCATGAGCGTCAATGTCTCGCGTGCGTTCCCCGAGATCGATGGCTTTAAGCCCTCACACCGCAAGCTGCTCTACACCATGTACAAGATGGGCCTGCTCAAAGGCGAGCGCCAGAAGAGTGCCAACATCGTGGGCCAGACCATGAAGCTCAACCCGCACGGCGACGCCGCAATCTACGAGACGATGGTGCGTCTGGCGACGGGCAACGAGGCACTGCTCGCCCCCTTTGTGGAGTCGAAGGGCAACTTTGGCAAGTACTATTCGGGCGACCTGAGCTACGCCGCCTCGCGTTATACCGAGGCCAAGCTCTCCCCCATCAGCGCCGAAATCTTCAAGGACATCGACAAGGACCCGGTCGACTTCGTCGACAGCTACGACGGCGCCATGAAGGAGCCGCGCCTGCTGCCCACCACGTTCCCCAACATCCTCGTCTCGGCCAACAAGGGCATCGGCGTCGCCATGGCGTCCGACATCTGCGGTTTCAACCTCAACGAGGTCTGCACTGCCACGATGCACTACCTCAAGGATCCCGACTGCGACCTGCTCGAATATATGCCCATGCCCGACTTCTCGACCGGCGGCGAGATCATCTACCGCCGCGAGGAGATGGAAAAGATTACCGAGACTGGCCTTGGCAGCTTCCAGATCCGCTCCCGTTGGCGCTGGATTCCCGAAGAGCGCATTATCGAGGTCTACGAGATCCCCTACACCACCAAGACCGATGTCATTATCGAGCGCATCGTCAAGCTCTCCAAAGAGGGCAAGGTCAAGGAGATCGCTGACATCCGCGACGAAACCGACCTCTCGGGCTTGCGCATCGCCATCGACCTTAAGCGCGGCGTCGACCCCGACAAGCTCATGGCCAAGCTCTATCGCACAACCACGCTGCAGGATTCGTTCTCGTGCAACTTCAACGTGCTGGTCGATGGTTACCCTCGCGTTATGGGCGTGCGCCAGATTCTGCACGAGTGGGTCAAGTGGCGTATTGAGTCCACGCGTCGCCGCATTAACTTTGACCTGGGCAAAAAGTCCGAGCGCCTGCACCTGCTGCACGGCCTCGAGGCGATCTTGCTCGACATCGACAAGGCCATCGCCATCATCCGCGGCACCAAGCTCGAAGCCGAGGTCGTGCCCAACCTTATGAAGGGTTTCGACATCGACGAGACCCAGGCCGAGTTTGTTGCCGAGCTTAAGCTCCGCAACATCAACGATGAGTACATCCTCAACCGCACCAAGGACATTGCCAAGCTTGAGGGCGAGATTGCCGAGCTTGAGGAGATCCTCTCCAGCGAGGAGAACATCAAGAAGGTCATCAGCGACGAGCTGGCCGCGGTCAACAAGAAGTACGTGATGCCGCGCCGCACGGGCAGGATTGAGCCCCACGAGGTTATCGAGGTAAGCTTGGAGCCCGAGGTCGAGGAGTACCCGGTTACCATCATGCTCTCGCGCGATGGCTATCTTAAGAAGATGACGGACCGCGTGCTCAAGAAGGCGACCACGCTCAAGTACAAGGACGGCGACAAACCCTTTATCGAGTTCCCGTCCTCCAATACGCACGAGCTGCTCGTGTTTACCAACAAGAGCCAGGTGTATAAGTGCAAAGTCGCGGCGTTTGAGGATACCAAGTCGGCACAGCTGGGCTCGTACCTGCCGACCGATCTCGAGATGGAACCCGACGAGAGCGTCATCTGGGTCATCGACCCCGAGGACTACAAGGCCGACGTGCTGTTTGTCTTTGAGAACGGCCGCGTGGTGCGCGTCGCGCTTTCTGGATACGTCACCAAGACCAACCGCAAGCGCCTCAAGAACGCCATTTACGGT
Source organism: uncultured Collinsella sp. (assembly GCA_902472315.1). GTDB lineage: Bacteria > Actinomycetota > Coriobacteriia > Coriobacteriales > Coriobacteriaceae > Collinsella. Next base: position 57,799 of record CABRNM010000006.1, on the reverse strand, counting down.
GGCAGCAAGCTGCTGTATGCCCAGGTACTCAAGGAAGATCGCGACATCGCGCTGGTCTCGAGCGACTATCGTTTGATGAACTTCAACACGTCGCTGCTCAAGACCAAGACGACCACCAACACGCAGGGCGTCCAGGCCTTTACCGCCAAGAAGGGCCGCTCGGTCACCACCGTCGGCACGACCGAGGAAATCCTTGGCGCCGGCGTCTCGGCCGAGAAGTTCACCGCGCAGAGCCTCCCCTCAGCCGGTGCCCTCATGAAGGAAAACGACATGCCGAGTCTGTTTGACTAGGACGACGGCAACGAGATCGTTAGATACTTCGCAAAGCGACGAGGCCCGGAACGCAACGGCATTGCGCCCGGGACTCGTCGTTTTTCTTCTCAACTATTTTTTAACGCAGATAAATTGATTTCTGCTTATTTTTCTGCGTAAAAAATGTCAGCGCCACTGCTTCGATGCCCTTTGGTCAGTCGTTAGCAAAACTTGCAAAAGTTAGCAAAACTTGCAAATATTAGCAAAACTTGCAAAGGAGCTACCATGGAGTACAGCAAGAACCCCTTTACCCCGACGTTCGGAAGCGTCCCTCCCTTTCTAGCGGGTCGCGAGCATATCCTGCGTGACATCAACCGTGGCTTTATCAACGGCCCGGGAGATCCCAACCTGTCAACCATTTTTACTGGCGCAAGGGGAACGGGCAAGACGGCGCTTCTCTCGCTCCTTTCAGAAACGGCGCTTGAACACGGCTGGATCGCAGCAAATGTCTCCGCCATGCCAGGCATGCTCGAAGATATTATCGAGCGAACCAAAGAAGCCGCAGATAGCTACCTCTCACAGCCTCACGCGCGCATAAACGGTGTTCAAATTGGCCCAGTGGGCATCGATTGGACATATGCTCAAGAGGCTCAGGGCAACTGGCGCACGCGCATGAATGGCATCTTTAAGCAACTCGAAAAACATGACATCGGACTTCTCATCACCATCGATGAAGTCACCGTCGATCTTGATGAAATGCTCCAATTTGCCTCTGTTTACCAGCACTTTGTGCGCGAAGGTAAAAAAGTCGCCCTACTCATGGCAGGACTACCCTACAAAGTATCGGCACTGCTACGCAACGATTCCGTCTCGTTCCTCAGACGTTCCCAATATCATCAATTAGGACGAATCACTGACGTTGAAATTGCAAACGCATTCCGCAAAACCGTTGAGGCCGGAGGCCGCTCAATCACAGCAGAAGCGCTCGAGGATGCTGTGAAGGCCGTCGACGGATTCCCCTACATGATGCAGCTCGTCGGATATCGCACTTGGGATGTTTCGGAGAGCTCGCCCAAAATCAGCGCATCTGATGTCCAACAGGGTTCTCTGCTTGCCCGCATGGAACTGCGCGATCGCATTCTCGAAACGACCTATCGGGAGCTTTCCGATAAAGACATTGAGTTTTTGCTCGCGATGCTGCCCGATTCTGGCCCCAGCAGGGTCTCGGAGATAGCCAAACGCATGGGCGTCGCCAGCAACTACGCAAGCCAATACAAACGCCGCCTCCTGGAGGACGGCGTCATTGGAGAGCGCGGGCGTGGTCTCGTTGACTTTGACATTCCCGCGTTCAGGGAATTCTTGAACGAGAAGGCGTTTTAGCACGCCGGAATTGTCCGCGGAAGCATCAACGCATGGCAATCAGCATTCCTCTTGATAAGGATTGCAAGCATTTCCACCAACACCGATTGCCATGCGCTCTTCTTGCCTTAAGAGAGCTTGCGAGCGAGCTCTCGCACCTCTTCCAACTTGGGCGAAGAGGCCATGCTGTCGCGCTCGGTCATACCGCTAATGGTGATAATGCCCTGGTCCTCCCACTTGCAGTACGCGCAGGTTGACTTGTACATGGCGATCGCCGCGTCATAGACGCCCTCGCTGTGACTATCGAGCAAAAGGGCTGTCTTGGTGAACGGGAAGCCCGTAGCACCGAAGGCGTACAGGCGGTCGATGGCGGCCTTCTCCTGCGCAGTGATATCAAACCAGTAGATGGGCGAAGCGAAGACAACCATATCGGCGCCTTTCAGCGACTCGATCACGTCGGCCATGTCATCCTTCTGCACACAGGTGCCCTCATGGGCGAAGCAATACTGGCACCCCAGGCAACCAGCGATCTTCTTGCTGGCAACGCGAACGACCTCGACCGTATGGCCAACCTCGCGCGCGGTCTCGGCAAACGCCTCGACCATGGTGTCGGTATTGGCGCCCTTACGCGGGCTACCACTCAATACAACGATATTCATGAGAATCTCCCTCCTTCATGCCGCAGGCGCACGGCACACATTTCGTTGTAACCAGAACAGACGGAGCTATTCAGTCGTCCGCAGAAGACATCTCTCGTTCGTGTTCTCTAGACGCAATCTCATTGCCTGATAACTCCTCGACCGTCTTGATTCTCTCTCCGAGAATTGAACAGCAAATCGTTGCTCGCAAAGTATCGACTGTGGGAAAATTAGCTTGAGCTTTCTCCCTGCTCGCATAAGCGTTCGCGTGAAAGAGCCTAGCCGCATCGGCCAGGCGCAATATAGATCCGCGGAAACCAGCCTACGAACAAGGAGCGTCTTATGTATGGACAGCATGTTGCACCGCAGACCCATAACAAACGGACTGGCCTGTCTATCCGCGACGTCAAGCGTCATGCAGACGCCAGAATCGCCGCCTTCGGAGTAAGCATTCTTGTGGCAGGACTGCTTTTGCTACCCTGCGCAGCACTGGCGACAGAAATGCCCGAAACCGATGTCGCAGCACCCATTACCTGCAACGAAGCCAACGCGGAAGGCAGCTTCACAGCTACCGCCGTTGTCGACCATAACTATGACCTGGAGCTCCCTCCTGCCTTCATGTTGGTCCAGAATGAGGCGTTTGTATACGATTTTCCCGACAAACCCGAGGACTTCATCTACGGGCTTAACGACACCGTCCATCTCTTCAAGATCGACACCGATACCGAAAGCCTTATAAAAACCGAGAACCCCAAAGAGGCCAGCGTCTCTATTGCCCTGACCATGATTGACAATCACGTTAGAGCAACCGTGGTCTTTACAGGCAGTTACGCCGACGACCAAATCCCTTACAGGCTGGACCTCAACAGCTCAACCTACCTTGGCACACACGTTGACCGTGACTTCGACAGCGGGCAGGGGATTATGCACGAAACGCGGCACGATTACTACATCCGTTACGTCTTCGACAGTGACGTGCACTTGATTGCAACCGACGTGACCGATCCCGAGCCCAGCCCTGACGTTAAGCCGAACCCAGAGGTTAAACCCGAACCGGAAACCAAGCCCGAGCCCACACCGCAGCCCAAGGCAGAAAAGCCCGCGGCAAATCCCGTTTCCACCAAGGCAGTAGCGGCGGTTAAACCAGCCGGGACCACCCTACCCGCGACAGGCGACAACGGTGCGACGGCAGTCGCCCTGAGTGTTGCCGGTGGTGTAGTTGTGGCAGTTGGCATTTCCGCAACAAGGCGTCGCAACCGCTAGTCAGCATTTCGTACCTCGCAGACAAAGCTCTATCCCCGCTCCGATGAGCTTTACTCACCGAGAAGATTCTTCCCCACGGAAATGAGTTTCTTTCCAACGGCCGCCTTCACGCCAATCATTACAACCACGTGGGCAGTGCGGGCTTCGAGATCCGCAGCGAGGATGTCCCCCGATGCCCGCACTGCGGCTGGCAGCTTGTGCCGTGGGTACGCGACGACACGTTTCTGCAGGGTGCGGCATGGCGCGAGGGCCTCGAACGATATGAGCGCTTCGTGCGCGAGCGCGGTAGTAGCCGCGTGCTGTTGCTGGAACTCGGCGTGGGCGAGATGACCCCCGGCATCATTACACTCCCGTTCTGGAGCATGACCGCAAAGCTGCCGGATGCGCGCCTGCTAAGCGTGAACATCTCGGGCGATTCGGCCCCGTTGCAGCTCGGAAACAAGGCGGAGGCGATCCAGGCAGACTTGGGTGCCTTGCTCTCGGCGGCGAGGGCCGACGACTAGTAGCGCGGCGAGGCGTCTTGCCGCAAACCGTCCTCGCTAAATGCATGACCGTTAATAAGTAAAAAGCAAGGTGCGTCTTATTTCAAATACTCCTCAAAGAACGCTTTCAGCTTTCCAAACGGAATGACGTCCATCTGATCGTAGAGGTCGGTGTGACTGGCACCGGGGATAATGAGCAATTCCTTGTTGTCCCCCGTCAGCTTGCTGTACGCGGTTTCGCTGAAATAGCGGGAGTGCGCCTTCTCGCCATGCACCAGCAGCACGGCGGAGCGGATCTCGCCGGCGTACTGCAAGATCGGCATATTCAAAAACGACAGCGAAGACGTCACATTCCAACCGCCATTGGAGCCCAGGCTGCGGGGATGGTAGCCTCGCGGAGTCTTGTAGTAGGCGTAATAGTCCGCCACAAACTGCGGCGCGTCATCGGGCAGCTGATCGACCACGCCGCCCGCCAGCGCGTAGCTGTCATTTTTATAGTCCTCGGTGCGCTGCGCGTTCAGCGCTTTCCGCTTTTCGAAGCGCGCCTGCTCGGAATCCTCGGCGTCAAAGTAGCCGTTTGCGGTCACGCGGGTCATATCGTACATGGTCATAGCCGCGGTAGCTTTGATACGGGTGTCGATGGCTGCGGCATTGATTGCCATGCCGCCCCAACCGCAGATGCCGATGATACCGATGCGCTCCGGGTCAACGCTATTCTGCACAGAGAGGAAATCCACCGCTGCGCAGAAATCCTCGGTGTTGATGTCCGGCGATGCCACATAGCGGGGCGCACCGCCGCTCTCGCCGGTATAGGATGGGTCGAAGGCAATCGCGAAAAAGCCCAGCTCCGCCATTTTCTGCGCATAAAGGCCGGACGTTTGCTCCTTCACCGCGCCAAACGGACCGCTGACGGCGATGGCAGGCAGCTTGCCCTCCACGTTCTTTGGCACGTAGACGTCGGCCGCCAGCGTGATGCCGTATCGGTTGTGAAAAGTCGCCTTGCTGTGCTCAACCTTGTCACTTTTGGGGAACACCTTGTCCCATTCCTGCGTCAGTTTCAACTGCTCCATGCCTAAGCCTCCTTGTCGGTCGCTTTAAGGTATTGCTCGTCGACCACGGGCTCCAACCACTCGTTGCAGGCCTCCTCGCCCGGAACTTCCACCGCGAGATGGGAGAACCAGCTGTCGGGCGCCGCACCGTGCCAGTGCTTTACGCCCGCGGGAATATTTACCACGTCGCCAGGGCACAGTTCCTGTGCCGGTTTGCCCCATTCCTGGTAAAGCCCTCGGCCAGCCACGCAGACGAGGATCTGTCCGCCACCGCTTTTGGCGTGATGGATGTGCCAGTTGTTGCGGCAGCCGGGCTCGAACGTCACGTTGTAGACGCCGACCTGCTCGGTGGAAAGGGGCGCGAGGTAGCTTTGCCCAATAAAGTACTTCGCAAATGCGTCGTTGGGGGCACCGATGGGAAAGGCCATCTCGTTTTGGTGTCGGGCCTTTGCGTCGGTGCCGTCGCCCTCGTCCGCCCAGACCTCCTTCGCCATGCGGAAGGCCGCCCATGCCTTGGGCCATCCCGCATAAAACGCCGCGTGCGTAAGGATTTCCGCTATCTCCGTCCTAGTCACGCCATTGTTCCTTGCGGACATCAGATGGTATTGGAACGAAGAGTCCGTCAGTCCCTGCGCCATCAGGGCCACCACCGTCACCACGCTGCGGTCTCGAAGGGAAAGCCCGTCTTCTCGGCTCCACACCTCGCCGAACAGCACATCGTCATTGAGCTGTGCGAATTTTGGGGCAAAGTCCCCCAGGGCATCTCTGCCTGCTGTCTGTTTAATTGCCATGATCGATTTCCTCCTATCGATGGTTCTGGACACGAATCTGCCTCCGCGCAGCTAAGCCGCGCCTAGATTCCCATGCCTATTCGTCGCGCCTGCTCCAGAGCAGGATGCCCGGCGATATCGCCCACGTCGTTCACGCCGCCGGCGAAAACCGTTCCGGCAAGCGTGCAGCGGGGGAAGCAGTCAACCCATCCCTGCACGGCCTTTTTTGCGCCGTCGAAGGTCGAGCGCCCACTCTCCGCCGCCGTTGCCAATAGATATGCCTCGGTGAATGCATAATCGGAGCTGAAAAGCGGGTTGGCGCGGTCCAGCATGGTCTTGAGCTGACCGCAGACGCTGTAGTAGTAGACAGGCGTTGCAAACACCAACACATCCGCATCGTGCATTTTGGCGGCAATTTCCACGGCATCGTCTTGGATGACGCAGTGCCCCAGCTTTAGGCAGGCAAGGCACCCCTTGCAGAAGCCGAGCTGCTTTTCGCGCAGGTGCACGGTTTCCACGCTGTGGCCCGCTTCTCGCGCTCCTTTGGCGAAGGCGTCCGCCAACGTCTCGGAATTGCCATTCTTTCGAGGGCTTGAAGAGATTATCAAAACCGTTTTGCTCATTACGGAATACCCCTTGCATTCCTTATATATATTGACGAAAATAAAGGTAACACCTAAACCTAACTTTAGGTCAAGGAGTAAATTCCAGATTTGTCCGGAGGGACCATGTACACAATCGGACAGGTGGCGGATATGTTCGGTCTGCCCGTTTCCACGCTGCGCTATTACGACAAGCAGGGATTGTTCCCGGAATTGGAACGGACGTCCGGCATTCGCCGATTCGGCGATACGGAACTCGAGGCGCTTCGGGTCATCGAATGCCTGAAGAAGGCTGGAATGGAGATTAAGGACATCCGACTGTTCATGGAATGGTGCGCGGAGGGCCCATCGACATATCCCAAGCGCAAGGCCATGTTCGAGGAGCGAAGGGCCCACATGGAGTCGGAGATCGCAAACATGAACCGTGCGCTGGATATGTTGAAGTTCAAATGCTGGTACTACGAGCAGGCGATCCAAGATGGCAACGAGGATAGGGTGAAGGCGCTGATTCCCGACAATTTGCCGGAAGAAATCAAAGATGTCTACGAGAACGCCCACGCTCAATAATGCCGCCCGATCTCAAGGGAATTCGGTGAGGAGTCCTCTTCGGTTAGTGATGTACTTCTTCCCCTTGATGTCGCAGCGCTTCGCCTCATAGAAGACGAAGGCGTCGCGGAGATAGGAGATATAGTGCCCGACGGTGACGTGGTTGGCGGGAACTCTGCTGTCATCGAACACGCTGGCGATGTTGTTGGGCGAGTTGAGGTTGCCGGAGTTGTCCATCATGTACTCGGCCAGTCTCTCCAACACGGTGGAGTCGGTACGTATTGCGGTCTACCCAAGCCATAATCCACTCCTTCTCTGTTTCGAAACTCGATTATTTCTAAAGTTTCAAAACCGAGAAGGCAATGTGCACAAGGATGCATCGAGGAGCGAATCCCAGTAGTGCCATGTCAGCAGCGATGCCGGGCGCATTCGCACGTGCTACAATCCAACCACCAGAGATGAAAACACAGTCCCCGTCGGGTAGTCGTGGGCGTGCGCTAGTCCGCATCAGTAACCTGCCTCCTTGGTTGTCCCTTCTCTGCATGGTCATCTACATAAAGGAGGAACCAACCATGCAGATCAGCGTGTCGTCCACCCTGACCGTATATCACGACGGTCAATTCTGGGTTGGGCTGGCGGAGCATGTCGAGGACGGAAGGCACGGCGTCGCCCGCATCGTCTTCGGCGCGGAGCCGTCCGATGAGGAGATCCTGCGATTCGTTACAAGCGAATGGGAGAAGCTCTCGTTCTTCGGCGACAAGGTCACTGAAACAAGCAAGCCCGCGAAGAACCCCAAGCGGCGCGCTCGCGAGGCAGCGAAAGCCCTTAAACGGCCCGCGGTGAGCACCAAGGCACAACAGGCGCTCGCGGCACAGCGGGAAGCGATGAAGCGGGAGTCGGCTCAAGCAAGAATTCAACGTCGCGCGGATGAGGCGGAGACGCGCTTCGAGCAGCGAAAGTTGAAGCGCAAGCAGAAACATCGCGGGCATTGATCGCTATTTGCAGCAAGGCAAACCATATACAGCAGCGGCGCCAGTTCCACTTGAAGCCGACGCCGCGTAGACGCTGATGGTGACGGCTATGCACGGGCACGGGCGCGCCACCGCACTTCACAGCTTGTTTCTCAAGTATTTAGGACGCACACGCGGCGTTCAAAAATGCGGAGCGGTTCCGCATGGCTCGAGACTGAGCCGAGGTGCCCTACTTCTCGCCCTCCAGCAGCCCCACGATGCGGTCGATGTCGACGGCAAAGCGGGGCCTTCCCTCGCGCTCGTAGCGGTCGAGGTATGCCTGGCACTCGGAGACAATGCGCTTGGTGTTGCCATCGATGATGCGCTGGAGCGTCTCGTAGTAGGCCGAGCCCTCGGTCCTGAAGCGGCGCTGGTAGGCCTTGGTTATGGGGAACATCTTGATGTAGTGGATGCCGTGGCGGCAGCCGGGGCGCGTCGTGGGGCGGGGTGGCAACGCAAAGTACTGGTCTTTGGGCACGTTAGGGGCGATGTTGGAACGCAGCGGCACGGCGAAGTCCCTGCGCTTCCCGCGGAAACGCAGCCTCACCACCACGATGCAGGGGCGATTGTGCTTAAGCATGAGCTCGCGGTCGCCATCGACGAGGTCGAAGAAATCCTGGGGATGGATACGATCTTCATCGGTTACGCCCCCCCCTCATACGAAGCGGGGCCCGCATCGCTGCAGGCCCCTACAGGTGGGCGATATTCTACGCCTTGCGGCACCCCGTCGCCCACGGAGGTTAAACGTACACGTAAGCCGTACTCTGAAAGCCGCGGCTTCCGGCAAGTAGTTTATACCACGAAAGGTCGCTTTCGATGCGCCTAGCTCGCAAAATAACACTCGCTGGGCCGTCACCCCTGATCTTCTCGACCGTCTCCTCCGGGTACTTATTACGTGCCACGGGCACCTCCGTCCTTATTATCGCGATAAACACACCATGAGTGGCGTACGGGTCGAGAAGGGCTGGCGCCAAAAGAGCCCAACGGCCGTTACAGCTTCGTTAGAAACGCGCCCCACCATGGATGGTGAACCCGAAAGGCAAGGCGCGCGGGCACGGCGACTCGGCCCGCGCGCCCGGAAGAGAAAGGACGAACCCATGGGTTACATGCTCGAGACGCGCGGGCTCACCAAGCGCTTCGGCCGCGGCGACCAGGCGCAGGATGCCGTGGCCGACGTGAGCCTTCATATCCGCGAGGGCGAGGTGTACGGGCTGCTCGGCCCCAACGGCGCCGGCAAGTCGACGACGCTCAAGATGATCTGCGGGATGCTGCGGCCGACGGCCGGGGAGATCCTCTTTGCCGGGCACGCCTGGCGCCGCGAGGACCTCTACGCAATCGGAAGCCTCATCGAGGAGGCGCCGCTCTACCCCAACCTCACCGCGCGCGAGAACCTGCGCGTGCGCACCACGCTGCTGGGCCTTCCCGAGAGTCGCGTAGATGAGGTGCTCGCCGCCGTGGACCTCGCGGACACCGGGAAGAAGCGCGCCGGGCGCTTCTCGATGGGCATGCGGCAGCGCCTGGGGCTCGCGCTGGCGCTGATCGCCCGGCCACGCCTGCTCGTGCTCGACGAGCCCACCAACGGCCTCGACCCCATCGGCATCGAGGAGCTGCGCGACCAGATCCGCGGCTTCGCGGCGGCGGGCACGACGGTGATCGTCTCGAGCCACATCCTCTCCGAGGTGCAGCAGATGGCGGACACCATCGGCATCATCTGCGGGGGACGCCTCGCCTACGAGGATGCGCTTCGGCCCGGGCAGGACCTCGAGGAACTCTTCATGAGCTTCTGCCGGGAAGGGCGACGAACACGCGGGGAGGTGGCGGCATGACGGGCGAGAAAGGCGGCCTGCTCGCGGGCCTGCGCGCCGAGGCCCTGAAGTCGCGCCACGCGGCACCGGTTCGCCTGGCCGTGCTCATGGCGCTGCCGATGCCGCTGCTCGGCGCGATGCCCTACCGGGGCGTGCAGATCTTCAGCGCGTGGAACTACTGGTACGCGCTCTTCCTGCCCGTGTCTCTCTCGCTCGTGGTGGCGTGCGTCGCGCGGGCGGACGCTCGCACGCGGATGCGGGGGCTTCTGGGCCTGGGCTTCCCGCTCGGGCGCGCCTGGTGGGCCAAGGCGCTCTGGTGCCTCGCGCTCTGCACGCTCTCGAACCTCGTGGTCTTCGGCATCTACCTCGCGGGATCGGCGTTCTCCTCGCAGGGCCTCACGGCCGCGGGCACGTTCACGATGCTCCTCTGCGCGCTCGCCAACACGGTGACCGCGGCGTGGATGATCCCCGCAGGGCTCTTCCTCACGGCGCGGCTCGGCATGCTCGCGGGCATCTTCTGCCCGCTCGCCACCCAGCTCGTGGGTGGGTTCGCCTGGTCGCTGATGCCGCTGCCGCAGCTCTTTCCGCCGTCGGCGAGCATGGTCATCCCTACGAGCTTCATCCCCGTGCTGCCGAGCGGCGAGCCGCTCGCGGCGGACATGGCGCTCGGCGGGGCGCTCACGGCGGACGGCATGCTCACGCTGGCGGGCCTTGCGGTCTGCGCGCTCGCGTTCGCCGCGCTCACGGCGGCGGGCGCGGCCTGGTTCGCGCGCTCCGAGGAGAGGTGATGGCCATGACACGACTCTCCGACCCGACGCCGCGCATGACTCTCCCGCGGGCCCTGCTCTCCGAGGCCCTGCGCCTGGCGCGCTCCCCGCTCGCAGTGGTGCACCTCGTCTGCGGCCTGGCAGCCGGTCTTGCCTGCGGCGAGTACTTCTCCGTAACCCGATGGGACCCGGCGCTGGGCGCGGACGCCTACGCCCAGTTCCTCGGCGCCCTCATGCCGCTCATGTCCGCCATCGTCTGCGGGCTCGCCGTGGACGAGGAGCGCGCTGCCGGGCGCCTCGCCAACCTCACGGCGGTCCCCTCGCGCGGGCGCGCCGTCGCGGCGAAGCTGCTCGCCCTTGCGGCGCTCGGCGCGGGCGCGCTGGCCGTGGCGCTCGGCGTGTTCGGGGCCGTGCTCGCCGTCGCCGGGCGCCTGCCGCTCGGGCCCGCTCCGCTTGCGGCCGCCTGGGCGGGCATCGTGCTGGGCAGCCTGCCCCTCTACGCGCTGGGGCTCGGCGTGGCCCTGCGCCTCGGCCGCAACGCCGCCATCGGCGCCGGCGCGGCGGGGATGCTCCTCGCGTTCTTCTCAGTGGGCGGACTTGCGCACGGCCTCATGACCGGCGAGCTCACCGGTGCCCTGGCGACGCCCCTGAGCTGGGTGCCGCTCGCCTGGCCCGCGCGCCTGGGGTCACTCGGGGTGGAGGCCTTCATCGACGCCGCACGCGCGGCGGGCCCTCTCCTCACGACTGCGCTCGCTGGCCTCGTGCTCACCCTGGCAACCGCCGCCGTCCTTATCGCCTGGTTCTGCCGCTTCGAGGACGGGAGGGCAGATGCCTAGGAAGCCGTTCGCCGCCGTGCTCGTCCTCCTCTCCGCAGCGCTCGTCCTGGGCGGGAATGCCCTGCTCGACGCCGGCTGGGGGTCGGCGCCGCGCTCGATCGCCGACCGCGTGCTGCCCTACCCTGAGAACGCCATGTGGGCGCCCGCGCCCGCGGCTGCGCGCGGGGCTCTGGACCGCTGAGCGCGGCGCAAGTACAATGCAACGGGAGTTTCAGGAGGTCGAACATGGCGAGGATACTGGCAGTGGATGACGAGCGGGCGATCCTCGACGCGATCGCGCGCGTCCTCGGCCGCGACGGCCATGAGGTCGTCAAGGCAGCGGACCCGACGGCGGTCCCGGGGATGGACCTCTCGCGCTTCGACCTCGTGCTCTGCGACGTCATGATGCCGGGGCTCGACGGCTTCGAGCTCGTGCGGCAGATCCGCCCGGACTTCGACGGGCCCATCGTCTTCCTGACCGCGCGCGTGGCCGAGGAGGACGCCGTGGCCGGCTACGGCCTGGGCGCCGACGACTACGTCCGCAAGCCCTTCGGGGCCGCGGAGCTGCGCGCCAAGGTCGCGGCCCATCTACGCCGTGAGCGCCGGCCGCGCTCGCACGCCCTCTCCTTCGGGGAGGTGCGGATCGACCTCGGGGCGCGCGGCCTCGCCGTGGGCGGCGAGGCCGTACCGCTCACGCCCACCGAGTACGCCATCTGCGAGTACCTCGCCCGCCACCCCGGGCAGGTCATGAGCCGCGCGCAGATCCGCGAGGCGGTGCTCGGCTGGGAGAGCGACGCCGACGACGCGGCCATATCCATGCAGGTCAGCCGCGCCCGGAGGAAACTCTCCGAGGCCGGCGCCGATCCGATCGCGACCGTCTGGGGGATGGGGTACAAGTGGCAGCTCTGAGGACCGGGGCGCGAGGTCGCGGGGGCATGCCGCTCTCCTTCGTCATCGCGCGCTACTTCGCCTACGCGTTCGCGGCGGTCGCCACGGCGTGGCTCGCCTCGTTCATGGCGCTCTCCGCGGCGATCGACGCGGGCTTCGTCTACGAGGCAAGCTGGGGGCCGGCCAATGCGCGCGAGGTCGCGGAGGGCCTGGCACGCGACGGCGTCTGCGGGCAGCAGGACGTGCCGACGGCGTACCGCTACCTCATCCTGAATAAGGACGGACACGTGCTGATGACAGACCTCGAGGGCACGCGGCTCGAGGACGCGACGGAAATGGCCCGTGCGGCACTCGCCGCGGATCCGGGCACAGTGGAGATCGAGGGCGGGGGCTCGGGCCTCACCTACGCCGCGTTCCCGCTCAAGGGCGGCGGGGCCTGCGCACTCGTCAGCGAGTACCTGCCGCAGTGGGTCTCGCGCGACCTCGCCGGCCTGCTTCCCAACCCGCAGAACCTCATGCTCGTCGGCGCCGCTGCGGGAAGCGCGCTCGCGCTCGCGCTCGTGGCGCGCCGTGCGAGCCGCGTGATCTCGCGCAAGATGGCGCCGCTCGCGGAGGCAGCGGGGCGCGTCGGCGCGGGGGATCTCGACTTCGCGGTCGGCAGCACCAACGTGCGCGAGGTGAACGACGTCCTCGCCGCGATGGACGCCATGCGGACCTCCCTCGCCGAGTCGCTCGAGGCCCGCTGGGCCGCGGAGCGGGGGCAGCGCGAGCAGGTGGCGTCGCTCGCCCACGACCTCAAGACGCCGCTCACCGTGCTGCGCGCCAACGCCGACTTCGTGGCGGAGGAGCTGGAAGACGAGAAAGACGCCGACCTCGCGGCCGCCGCGCGCGACATAGCCGGCAGTGTCGAAAGGCTCGACGGCTACGTGCGCCTGCTCATCGAGGCCTCGCGCGGGTCCGGCGGGGCGGAGAGGGCCCCCATGCGGCCGGCCGAGCTCTGCGAGCAGGTCCTCGCCGAGGCCGCCCAGATCGCCCGGGCGCGAGGCGTGACGCTCGACGCGACCACGGGCCCTGCTGTCGCGGGCGCGCCCGAGGCCCCGCTCGACCGAACCGCCCTGGCGCGAGCCGCCGCGAACCTCGTGGCCAACGCCGCCGAGCACGCGCGCTCGCGCGTGGCGGTCTCCTGCGACGTCGAGGGCGGCCACCTCGTCATCGAGGTCGCCGATGACGGACCGGGCTTTTCTCCCGCCGCCCTCGAACGCGGCTGCGAGCGCCTCTTCACAGACGACTCCTCCCGCTCCTCGCGCGACGGAGGCCGCCACTACGGGCTCGGCCTCCACGCCGCCTCCGAGGCCGCGAGCGCCCACGGGGGCTCCGTCTCGCTCGCCAACAGCCCCTCGGGCGGCGCGGTGGCCACCATCGCGGTCCCCCTGTGAGGGCCTAACGACTCAGGCCCTCACACCAGCGTGCCTCGCAATCAAACGCTTCCCGGATAATAATGCCCGTCGCAGGGATCGCCCTGTCTAGTCGCCGCCCATGTGCATGAGCATGTCGGCGATGCGAGTCGCCATCTCGTCCGCCGCTGCACGGATGTTGGCGACCCAGGACGCAAGGCCGGCCTGATCGGTCGCCTCCGCTTCAAGCACGTCGCAAATGACGGCGGTGACCGCCCCGGGAGCCGCCCGCGGCCGGGCACGCGAGGGAGCCTCGAGACGAAAGGAGCTCGAGGACGACCATGACCAAGAGCATTAGCAGGAGCCAGGTGAGGCCCATCGCATCGACCAACGCGATATTCGGCGCCGACGAGGCGTGCGCGATGCTGCGCATCAGCCGCGACGCCATGTACCGGCTCGCCCCCTTGCGCTTACCGTCAGCGCATGCTATAAGGCTGTTGGTGGCTCATTGAGCTACCTCCAAGTGCCGGGGGAGTCCCCCGGCTATTTTTTTATCCATTCCATTAGGAATCCCCATTGGCCAAGGAGCTCAGCATCTTCGTCGACGAGAGCGGACCGCGGCGACAAGACTCGCTACTACCTGCTCACACTCGTCTTTCACGACCAGGCAGACAGCATCGCCGAGGCGGTCACGGACTATGAGGCCAAGCTTGCCAGGGCCGATCTCCCCAACATTCCGTTTCACTCCGAGCCTCTCATGAACGGACACAAGGACTTACTGCATGATTCGTGTGTTATAGTTAGATGGCTCTAACTGTTTGGGGGCGACAGCCATGCACGAACGCGAGGGTTTCTGGGATAAGAACGCCGGTCGGTATGACCGTTTCATGCGAAACGACCGGGCGGCGTATGAGAAGATGTATGGGCTGATCCGGCCGGTAGTGAAAGCAAAAACCGTACTGGAGGTTGCCACCGGCACGGGGCTTATCGCAAAGAGCATCGTAAATGCGGCGGCGCACATCGAGGCTACGGACGCTTCTGCAAAGATGATCCTTGAAGCAAAGCGGGACAATCAATCCGCAAAGCTGCACTTTTCCGTACAAGATATGTTCCGCCTGCCCTATGCACAGAAGTCCTTTGATGTGGTGATCGCGTCCAACGCGCTTCACATAGTGCCGCATCCGGAAAAGGCCCTACATGAAATCAGGCGGGTGCTGAAGGACGACGGCGTGCTCATCGCTCCAACCTTCACCCACGCGGGGAACTCGGTTTCCGGCAAGGCAAAAGCCTTTTTCATGAGTATGGCGGGATTCCCTCTCCACAGCAGATGGACAAGCGAGGAATACCTACGTTTCCTGCGTCAAAACGGCTGGGCGGTGCAGAAAAGCGCGGTGCTGAAGGCCTCGTTCCCGTTGACCTATGCGGAATGCACGAAATCGGAGGGGCCAGATGTCGTTCTTTGAAAACACCCGCAAGCCCGTGGGCCTCGGCGGAAAACTTATGGTTGCCATGATGAATCTGGGCCACAGCCCTGTGGCGCGGTGGGGACTTCGATTTCTACGACTTGCGCCAAATGCCAAGGTGCTGGATTGCGGCTGCGGCGGCGGGGCGAACATAAAACGGCTGCTGAAAAAATGCCCGCATGGCGTCGTCAAGGGCATCGACTATTCACCCGTCAGCGTGGAGAAGACTAGAAAGCTCAACCGAATTGCAATTCAGGAGGGGCGTTGCGCCGTTCTGCAAGGCAGTGTGGCGGATATGGCGTTTGAGTATAGCTGTTTCGATGCTGTCACGGCCTTTGAGACCGTCTATTTTTGGCCTGATTTGCCCCGATGCTTCCGTGAGGTCCGGCGGACGCTGAAGCCAGGCGGGACAATTCTTATCTGCAACGAGAGCAATGGCGATACGGACAAGGACGAAAGGTGGACGGAGATCATTGGCGGCATGACCATCTACAAGGACATTGAATTAAAGGCGTGTCTGGAGCAGGCGGGTTTTCACGAGGTGCAGATACGCAAAAAGAAAAGGTGGCTCTGCGTCACGGCGCGGAAGTAAGGGTATCAAGCACGGGCATTTTTGCATCCATCCTGCACATGGCGATAGGCATGACGGTCATAGCGGCTGTGCTGGCGGCAATTATGACAGTTTTTATTCACTGAGGAAGAAACCTATGAAATGTAAAATTGAGAAAAACACCGTGCAAGAGACGCTGATCCTCCCGCTGTATTCCCGAAAGCTGTGTACGGAGCTGTACCCGAACCTTTACAGGGATGAAACAGCGGTTCGCCTGCTCGACAGGATCGACTACGACTTTTCAGAGGCAGAGAAAAACTCCCGCAGCCTGATGCAGCGCTTTGGTGCGCTGGAGGTGGCCATGCGGCAGAGTGACCTTGCTTTCGAGGTGCGGGATTACCTGAAAGGCCATCCCAATGCGGCGGTGGTCAATCTGGGCTGCGGGTTGGACAACACCGGCAGAACCTGCGACAACGGTAGATGCAAGATCTACAATCTGGACTTCCCGGATGTGATTGCCTTGCGGCAGCAGCTACTGCCCGCCGGGGATCGGGAACAAAATATCCCCTGCGACCTGAAAGACACCGCATGGTTTGGCAAAATCGATGCCTCCGGCGGGGCGGTGTTCTTTGCCTCCGGGGTGTTCTATTACTTTCTGACCCAAGAGGTCCGGGAACTGGTGCGGGGAATGGCGAACGCTTTCCCATGCGGTGTGCTGGTCTTTGATGCTGCCAATCGGACGGCAGTAAAGATGATCGCAAAAACATGGCTTAGGACTGCAAAAATCAAGGATGTGGGGGCATATTTTGCGGTTTCGGATGCCGCCAAGGAAATCGGCACGTGGAACAGCCGTCTGCAGGTCACAAGTCGCGGCTATATGCTGGGCTACAACGATTTGAGAGACCCTTCTGTCAGCGGCTTTTTCCGGTTTCTCGCAAGGGTCGGTGACAACGGGATGAAAATGCAAATCGTGAAAATATCATTTTGAGAAGCAAAATGAAGCGCATTCACTTTGACGTTGAAGAAGACGGCTTTTACGGCACATATTGGGCGTGCAAGGGCACACATACAGCAGCGGACACGGATTCGATTGAAACCGTGCCCGCTATCTGATATTATATTATTTTATCGAACGTCTGTTCTATTATCGCCTATTACAACAGCATTGCGTTCGCATTCACGGAGCTTTACGGCAGAAGCTGTGGGGCGGTGTGCTTGAGATTCTGCCCAAGAAAGTTGGCAATATCCATGTTCTCAATACCGGTCTATTGAACATTAATCCCGAGCTAAAAAGAAACGTTATCAGCATAATTGACGGAGTAGTAAGAAATGGGCGCAATATCGACGAAGCGTTGGATTACATTGATGCAAAGATACTCGTTGGTGTACTTAGATTCGATAAGATACCTGTCGCGCATGTAGACGCATATGGAAAGACATTGAAAGCAAGGCGCCTTGGCAGAGGCACAAGATAGGCAGTGACTATAATGACCAGCACAAAATTTACTTGGATTAGCTTTTATGAAGAGTTATCTGACAAGCTGCTGACCTATCGAGACAGGCGCGACGATTTGATAAACAAGCTAGCAACTGTCTATGAATCGATCGGGATGAGTCTCCCTAAGCTTGAGGCAGATGAGCTCCAAGACATCGATCCGTTCACCGTCTTCGGCCTCTTCAACAAGGGCATCACAGACGCAAACCGGCAAAAGATCATCGCCGGCATCGCCGAGGTGTTCGACATTGGGGCAGATCAGCCCACGGACTTCAAGGGCATCCCCGTGCTCAACAACCTCAACGCGACCTTCTATGCCTTCGCCAACGACGACCGGCGCGGCGAGAATGACATCGATAACCTTTGGCATGTTTTCGAGGCCGAACTTGCACTGGCCGCCGACGACAACGAGGAAACCCGGAAGGCCTTCGTCGAGGCATTCGATACCGCCGTCATCCAGTTCGCACTTGGCTGGAAGCTCACCATGGGCCTCTACTGGGCGAGGCCCTACAACTTCATCAGCCTGGACTCGCGCAACCGTTGGTTCATGGCCGACGTGGCAAAGGCTGGCTCCACCATTGCCGGCATAGCGCCAAAGGAGAAGGGCTCACCGATTCACGACGGAGAACGCTATCTCGCTATTTGCGATACTGTCAAATCAGAGCTCGGAAGCAACGAATGCCCGTACGCAGACTTCCCCTCGCTGACGGCTGCCGCCTTCGTGGAGTCTGAGCGCGTCAACCGTGAGAGAAAGGTCGCCGAGAAGGCTGCAGCCGAGAAGGCGGAAGAAAATTCCCTTGGAGACGAGGGGGTCAAGACCACACATTACTGGACCTACTCCCCGGGAGACGGTGCCGCGAGGTGGGATGACTTCTACGCACGTGGCGTAATGGGCGTCGGTTGGAGCAAGCTCGGCAACGTCGAGAAATACGCCAGCAAGGAAGATATCCGCAAAAACCTGCGCACCCTGTACAGTAGCAAGTACTCGCAGAAGAACTCCGCGCTTGCGCTCTGGCAGTTCTCGCGCGAGATCAAGCCGGGTGACGTTGTCTTTGCTAAGCGGGGCCGCAGCGTGATTATTGGTCGCGGCATCGTTGAGGGGAATTACCAATTCGACGAAAATGGCGACTCCTATCCGAACATCCGCAGGGTACGCTGGACGAACAGAGGAGAGTGGCACACGGAAGACCTCCTCGCCATGAAGACCCTGACGGACATCACCGCCTATCCCGACCTCGTTGAGAAGCTCAACTCGTTCTTCGAGGACGAGGGCGGCGAAGTCGAGGAAGACACGGAGGAGGTTGAATACCCAGCGTACACGTCCGAGGACTTCCTCTCGGAGGTCTACATGGACGGCGAGCACTACAGGGCCCTCGTCAACGTCCTGCGCGCGAAGAAGAACATCATCCTGCAGGGTGCCCCAGGCGTGGGCAAGACCTTCGCCGCAAAGCGCCTGGCCTACTCCATGATGGGCGTAAAGGACGCCGAGCGTGTGATGATGGTGCAGTTCCACCAGAGCTACAGCTACGAAGACTTCATAGAGGGGTTCCGCCCGAACGCGCAGGGCTTCGACCTCGAGAAGGGCGCGTTCTACAACTTCTGCAAGAATGCGAAGGACGATTCTGACAACGACTACTTCTTCATCATCGACGAAATCAACCGTGGCAACCTCTCGAAGATTTTCGGCGAGCTTTTCATGCTCATCGAGAACGACAAGCGCGGGCCCAGGAACACGCTGCAGCTCCTCTACTCGCACGAGCTGTTCTACGTCCCGAGCAACGTATACCTCATTGGCATGATGAACACAGCGGACCGCTCGCTCGCCATGCTCGACTACGCCCTGCGCCGCCGCTTCGCGTTCTTCGACCTCCGTCCCGCCTTCGATGCGAAGAGCTTCATCACCTATCAGGAGGGACTTGCCAGTGAGAAGTTCGATAGGCTCATCTCTTGCGTCGTGAAGCTGAACGAGGCGATCGCGTCCGACGAGTCGCTGGGAGACGGCTTCTGCATCGGCCATAGCTGCTTCTGCCGCATGTCCCCGGACGACGTGACGGACGATAAGCTCTCAGCAATCGCAACTACGAGCTCGTGCCGATGTTGCGCGAGTACTGGTTCGACGAGCCCACCAAGGTCGACGAGTGGGCCGGCAAGTTGCGCAGGTCAATCCGGTGATCCGGATACAGAACATCTACCACATGCTCGCCTATGCGTTCCAAACGCTGCAAGGGCAGGGCTACCGCGACATCGCAGCCGAGGAGTTCGACAACACCGCCGACCTCCTCGCCGAGATACTGTCACGGGGCGTGAGCCTGCAGCTCAAGCGCGGTCTTGGCCGAGAGTACGTCGACCGCAAGGATATGCTCTCCTCACCGAGGGGCAAGATTGAGCTGTCCGAGTCCTTGAAGACGCGCTCAATTCTGCGCAGGCAGCTGATTTGCAGCTACGACGAGTTCAGCACGGACACGCGCATGAACCGCATCCTCAAGGCGACGATCATGCTCTTGATTCGCTCGGACATCGACAAGGCGCGCAAGAAGGCACTTAGACGGCTGCTTCCGTACTTCGTGGACGTGGAAGACGTGAACCTTTCGGGCGAAGACTGGCACATGCGCTTCGACCGGAACAACCAGACTTATCGTATGCTCATGAACGTGTGCTGGCTGGTCGCGAAGGGCCTTCTCCAGACGCGGGAGAGCGGGAGTCTCCGCATGATGGACTTCCTCGACGAGCAGCGAATGAGCCACCTGTACGAGAAGTTCATCCTCGAGTACTACAGACGTGAGCACCCAGAGCTTTCCGCAGGGGCGCCGTACATCAGCTGGGCACTCGACGACGGCTTCGGCGATATGCTCCCCGCCATGCACACCGACATAACGCTCACACGGGGCAGGACCGTCCTCATCATCGACGCGAAGTACTACAGTCACACGACGCAACAGGAGTTCGACAAGCGAAGCGTCCACTCCGGAAACCTGTACCAGATCTTCACCTACGTGAAGAACAAGGAAGCGGAGCTCGCCAGCACTCACGACCAGCATAGCGTGTCGGGCATGCTGCTCTACGCCAAGACCGACGAAGACGTGCAGCCTGATGGTGTGTATCAGATGAGCGGTAACCAGATAAGCGTGAGGACATTGGACCTGAACCAGCCCTTCGAGACAATACGTTCGCAGCTCGACGGTATTGCTGAAGCTCATTTCTCAACAGAGGCGGCTTATGTTTGAGAGCCTGACAAAACATCTGCCTGCGATTGAGAATGCCGAGGGATTTGGCAACTGGGTTGTAGACCGAGAGAGCAAGGGCACCATGAACGACCCAATCAAGATGCCCTACGTGAATTACGGAACGACGGTTGCTGACGTTGAACAGGCAATCTACGACTTCGTCGACGAGCATTCAGAGTACGAGCTCACGCATTACCATGACATACTTGAACGCAACGGACTCGAGTGGAGCAGCCAAGCAATGTCTGGGGCAGATGTATCGGAACTTGACGGCCAGGCGGTGATGGCGCTTCTGCTCGGAGCCGTGAGAGCAGAACGCTTCTGCGATGGGGCACTGCTCGGCTTCTTTGGGGACGGGAGCATGAGACGCTGGCTTTTGCGTCTGCGCGAGATTGATGACAAAGGCAGCGATGAGTAACAACTTGAGCCTCACCATTGAGATACACAGCGATGAAGACGGACGATAGAGTTGCGACCATCTTTCCCAGTGAGGGACTTGTCGTCGGATATGGCACGGTGTGGGCCAGCAGCAAGACGGAACACGCGCACTTCCGCATAGATGCTGCAAGCACGTTGGAATGCAACATCTCGGCATGAAAACATGTATGAGGGACAATGGATTAATCACCCCTCATACATGCCGGCTAAGCAGCGCGAAGCGTAAAAAACAGACCGCCAAAGAACAGCACGGCACAGGTGCCCACAACCAACTCGAAGTTCGACTTATGCAGCTTCGTCGTGGTATCGGACATCGCCTGTCGAATCTTCTCAGACTCCTGCATGACCTTATCGAACTGTTCGTCGGTCAGATTGCCGCTCTGGAGCAGGGCCTGCGTCTCGTCGGCCTGCATGCTCAGGACTTCCATCTGGCGCATGACAACAGAGTGATTGGTGTCCATGGCCTTATCCATGCTCTGCTTGGCGAAGTCGGCGAGATCCTTGCGATCCATGTCATTGTCCTCGTAATGCGGTACCAGCGTGTTAGTCGCCATTGTTAGTTCTCCGTTCTAGGGCTCACATGGAGCCCGTTAGCGTTTTGCATTGATTACACGGCTTGATGTCCGTACCTCGTGGCCACATAATTCACGGTAGTACGAAATGCTGTGTTCTGTGAACAGCCATTAGGACACCAAAATGTCCGTACTAAAGGAGTCAAGATGAACAATGCTGAGACTGATGCTTTTGGAGAGAAAATTGACCCCGAGTGGTTTAAGTGGGTGATACGCCGGCTTGACTCGAGCATACGTAAGCTTGGGGCTGATGCCGACATTGACAGAACAGAGAAAACCATACTTCGTGCGGTGAAGTCGGGAACGATACGTCCCGAATTGCTGGATCAGATTGCAAAGAAGCTCGACGTCTACCCAGACTATCTTGCGGGTCGCTACGCATGGACGCTCAATCTCGACATCATGAAAGAAGAGGGAGTCCTTGACTACTGGCGCGAGCACTATCTGAGCCCGAAGCAATTCCCATACAAACTTGCGGAGCAGTTACGGCTTGATTCCTATCGTCAGCTTATTGACACGCTGCTCATCCATGGCATTTCTGAAGCTGAGTACAAGGGTCTGGACTGGAATAAGAGGCACGAGCTTGAAAGAGAACTAGATCGACAAACAACCCGAATTCTCAACCACTGGTTTCCTGACCATGCGAGGCCTGCGGAGGATCTCGAATACTTCCAAACTATGGAATGGCAGGATGAACGTGATGTGATTGAAGCCATGCTTGACTACTTAGAGGACCGAGGGCTCGTGACTGTTTATGACCAAGAGCCTGATGATGACTCAGAGGATCCATTCTTTGAGGAGTACAAGCACCTGCCTGTAGTTAGCATGCCTACGATGTCCCGCATCGTCATCAAGGGCGAATCGGGCTTTTGTAGCGTTGATGAGGCATTCACCGACATGGTTGTCATCACACCCGATTGGATCAGCTACAAATACAAGCCTCGTAAGATATCAGAGCATAACTTGCCGATGAGCTGGGCATACCAGCCAAGCGGCCTTGGCTATCGTGCGCTGTTCGATGAAGCTGCCGAGAAGGTCACCGGTATCCTAGAGCTAGATGACAAGGAGTCTGTTGCCGACATGGGTTCAACGACGTTTGCCGTCACATATCCCAATGGAACAAAGAAGCATAGGGTCTTTTGCCTGCCAGGCGACGACTTTGCTGAGTGTTTTGCACTGGTGAAGAAGATGGTTCCGAGCGAAGAGGCGATTCCACGCGTCCTTATAACCTCAGATGATGAGTAGAAAGCATCTCGACATCATGCATAGAAGAACGTAAGGTCAAGCGACAACTCCGAGCATAATCTGCGTACTTGTGACACGGTCGGACATTGCCTCCCGAGGACGAAAAGCCGATCTCGGGAGGCAGTTCTTTTATGGAGTCAATCATCGTGGCGTGCATTACTGGTGTCGTAACGCTGATTGGGGTGATCCTTTCCAACTCTAAGAGCAGAGCCGTCATAGAGGTCAAGCTCGACGCCTTCACGGAGAAGGTCGAGAAGCACAACCAGGTCCTGGAGCGCACCTACGTACTCGAGCAGGACATGGCTGTCGCGATGCACGACATCGAGTCCTTGAAGGGAAAGGTGGGCTGACATGAACGAGTTTCTGGCAAGCAACGAGTGGTACTGGCGACTGGCACGCACGATCGTGCAGGGAGTCCTTGGCGTGGTCATCGCCAACATCGACCTGATCATGGGCTGGTGCGTGCTGGACCCGAGCGTGAGGGGCCTGGTCGTGGCGCTCGTGATGGCGGTCCTTTCTCCCATCATGGCGGCACTCGGCGGAGGCGACAAGGGCATCGTCATCCCGAAGGGTGGTGCCAACCGTGGGGCTTAACGGCATCGACATCTCGAGCTGGCATGACGACCTAGTCGTCGGCAACATGGCGACCTGCGACTTCGTCATCGTGAAGGCGACCGCGGCGGCAAAGCTCGCTACTAGCTGCTCACACTCGTCTTTCACGACCAGGCAGACAGCATCGCCGAGGCGGTCACGGGCTATGAGGCCAAGCTCGCCAGGGTCGATCTCCCTAACATTCCGTTTCACTCCGAGCCCCTCATGAACGGGCACAAGGACTATGAGTTTCTTAACATCGAGCAGCGCAAGGTGATGCTCGCCTACTTCTCCTCGTTTGTCCGCAAACTTCCCATTTCCTATATCACGTTCGTCTACCGCCGCAGCCAGTTCGAAGACCCGGCAAGGCTAATGGAGCGCATGGGGCGCGATATCTCCTCCGCCATGATTGAACACCTGGGCTTCTTCCAGTCCTTCGACGATGTGAAGGTCTATTACGACAACGGTCAGGATATTGTCAAGCAAGCGCTCGACCGCTCGGTGGGCAAGGTCCTCTCAAAAGGGGCCGTCCGACGCCGCAAGACCTCGATGACCGACTACCGCCTCGAGCAAGCAGCGGATTACCTCTGCACTATCGAACTTGCCTTGGTCAAGTACGAAGCCAAGGAGAACGGTGAGACGTACAACAAATTCTTCGGAGGTATAGGCTCTTTCAAGAGGAACTGGCTCAAGCAAGCCCGCAGCAAGCGGATATAGGTGGTTCCGTAGTCTCATAGGGAACGGCCATCTCTCCTCCGGCGAGGAACTCCGGGCGACGTGCTTCGAGCAGCGGAAGCTGAAGCGCAAGCAGCGCGGGCATTGATCGGTGCCGACATGGGCCCAGACGTGAACAGTGCTACGTCCCCTGTTCACGGGGCGCGAAACCATAAAGGTTGTCCAGCGGTTGCCAAACGAAAAGCCCCTGACATGTTTGTGCAGGTCAGGGGCTCGGAAACGCTAGATATCAACTACTCCCACTCGATAACGAGCGCCGCAGCTAGAAAGGCAGCTCACTTTTTTACAATGCAAGCTAACAGGCGTTTCTTCGACGGAATTTGGTCCTCATTTGGTCCTCACGCATAAAACGAAAAGGTTGATTCGAGATCTTTAATCAGCTGGATCATCTTTCGTCAGACATTTGACCCAGCGATAATTTTCATCATCAAGGCGCGAAACCAACTCATGGCGATCTCTGTAGCGCAATGCTATAGGTTTAGGAAATAGATCGTCTTTTACAGAAGCAATCAGCTCGCGAGGCGCATTGTTATCTACCAGCGAGATCATTGCAAGAACGTACCCGCTATAGAGACCATCTACATAGCCTGTTTGATGCAAATTTTCAATAAGTAAATCATTCGGCAAGCCGCCATACCCACTTGGCACTAGGCCTTCTTCTACGAGTTGAGAAGACCAGAGGGACATAATCTCGTCCTCGTCTTTCTTGCTCAGTTTTCCTAGAAGATCATCAAAATCGATACCCTGAACTTTATCGTTAAGGTATGCAAACAGGATTCGAATGAAACTCTTAGCCGTCGAAGACAGCTCGCGATTGATTTCTTCCTTTAGCTCATTGGCGACTCCATCGCCCAATTTCGTTTCTTTATTCATATCCTCTCCCTTCCCAACAGCTTGCCCCAAAGCAATATGTTCCGACCCGCCAATGGCAGAAACTTGCTAAGCAAGCGCATATCCCCTCTTGAAACGTTCGTCGAAGGGACAGAAATCGCTATAAACATGACCGTCAATAAGCAGCGAACCATTCGGTTGGCGTATCGTATGCTGGCGAAACTTATCGACATAGTCATCAGACTTATCATGTTCGAAATAGCTGAACCGATCGAGCCACTCGTCGTATTCATCGGCCCGCTTCACACGAGTCTCGTACTTCTTTGCCCATTCAAAAAGAAAAGAGTCGGAAACAGGTCCCCTCGCGAGGAGCACTGGGCCGTCTTCCAGCTGAACCGGAATCAACCCATATGAGGCCGAAAGCTGAAATAATGCGTGGGCCGCTTGGACAGGACTACCGAAATCGGTAAATACAAGCGCCCCTCTCTTCACGCCAAGAGCAGCAGACAGTTTTTGGAGTGCAGCGAATTTTGGCACCCTAGCCCCTTGTTCATACGAACGTAGCGTTGCAAGGGAAAGATCGGTCTCTCGGGCCAAATCCGGCTGAGTCTTCGCAGGAGTGCACCGCGCCCTTAGCTCGGGCAGTTTCTTCGACTGCATTCTATTCTGCCAGGGTGTAATCAGTATCCAGGACTCTCGCGGATCGTACTCGTAGCGCAAGGGAAACTGGGACGGGTCAAAGTCAGCCGCGAAGTTGTCCTTCCATCTTTCATAATCATCCCGGTCGGAGTCGCTCTCAACCTGAGCATACTGAGCAGCCCATTTCTTCAGGAACGCCTTCATGAAAGATGAAGTCGGCTTGAGCGCAGAATAGCGCTCATTTGCAACGGGTTCGAACCCGTATGTCGCAGCAAATTGAAAGAAAGCCTGAGCAATTAGGTCCGTATCACTGAAATCGTAGTAGCGAAGCGCCTCGGCTCGTATGCCAAAGGCGTTCGCAAGCCCCTCAAGATGCTCCTCTTTCGGGGCCGACTTCATCAGCTCGTAATTCCTTAAGGCCGATTCCGGGATTCCCGCCGCCTGCGCAGCCACCTTTCGGGTCCATTTACGCGCCGAGCGGAGGCAAAACAGCTTCTGAGATAGTTGCTGCCTCCCCCAGCGCTTGCTCGTTTGTTCCCACTCCCTGTCGGCCGCAAACGACGACAGGGCCTCCGAGATTGTACCGACGTAGTCGACGGCAGTCATTCAGATACACCTCCAAAGAATAGTTGCCCTTAAGTCTACACGCGAAATCTAGTGCGTACAAAAAATGTAGGAGATGTGGCCAGATTGAAAATATTCCAGTTTTCGTCGTAGCTAATACCTTTCTTGTACATAATCGAGACAAGGGGCAACAGGTGTCCCATCCTAGAAAGGAGACTGCATATGACACGTCAGCTTATCGGCGCGGAGGAGGTTGCCGAGATCACGGGCATGAGCAAGTCCTATTCGTTCAAGCTAATCAAGACCTTGAATACAGAGCTTGCAGCTCAGGGAATCATGACCATCCCCGGGAAGGTCCAGCGCTCGTATTTCGAGGCACGTCTTCTCTCCGCCCCTTCTAAGCAGAAGGCGGCGATGACTAATGTCAGTTAGCCGCGACAAGAAGCGCGGGACTTGGACGGTTGAGTCTTGGTACCGCAACTCCATGGGCGAGCGCCACAAGAAGACGAAGCGCGGGTTCGTCTCC
The DNA here is from genome assembly GCA_902472315.1 of uncultured Collinsella sp. GTDB lineage: Bacteria > Actinomycetota > Coriobacteriia > Coriobacteriales > Coriobacteriaceae > Collinsella. Next base: position 31,286 of record CABRNM010000006.1, on the reverse strand, counting down.
AAGAAGGAGGCTGTGGCTTGGGAGCGCGACTTCCTCGCCTCCTGCAACGAACGTGTCGAGGTCACCGTCGAGGCCTTCGTCAAAACCATGTACGCACGTGACATCTACCCTCGACTGCGAGTCGGCACCAGGCTCACCAAGGATGTCATTATCGACAAGTACATCCTGCCCATTTTTGGCCCCATGCGCCTTTGTGACGTCAAGGCTGCGGACGTGGTGCGTTGGGAGAATTGGCTCCTTGAGCAGAACCTGTCGCAGAGCTATCTCCACACCATCTGCAACCAGTTCTCAGCCATCTTCAACCACGCCGTCCGATTCTACCGCCTGCCCCAGAATCCCATGTTGGCGGCGGGAAAGGTCGGCTCCAAGCGCCCCGAGAAGGAGATGCTCTACTGGACCCCTGCCGAGTTCAAGCGCTTCTCCCAGGCCATCGAGGACAAGCCGCTCATCTACCTTGCATTCCTCACGCTCTACCTCTCGGGCTGTCGCGAGGGCGAGCTCCTCGCCCTCCGTCCGGAAGACATCGACTTCAATCTCAACGTTATCCGTATCCGTCATTCCTACGCCCGCATCAAGGGCGAGGACGTTATCGGTCCACCCAAGACGCGCGCCTCGAAGCGGGACATCGTCATGCCGAGCCTCCTTCGTGAGGAACTGCGTGATTATCTGTCGACACATCCCGAGATCGCCCCTACCGACCGGCTCTTCCCCGTCACGAAGCACGCGTTGTCGCATGAGATGAAGAGGGGTTGCGAGCTCTCGGGCGTGAAGCGCATCCGCATCCACGACATCCGCCACTCGCATGTCAGCGCGCTCATCAACAGCGGCTACTCGCCCACGGCGATCGCCGACCGCATGGGTCACGAGACCGCCGAGGTCACGGAGATGTACTCGCATCTTTTCCCCTCGACCCAGCACGACCTCGTGGAGGCGCTGGACGAGGTGATGTCGGATGTCTAGGCCGATTGTGGACGCCAAAGGACGCCGTCGCTGCAAGACCATCGCCTTCCGCATGTCGCCCGCAGAGGCGGACCAGCTCGACCTCCGCGTCGCTTTGAGCGGTCTGTCGAAGCAGGACTTCATCGCGAGAAGCCTGCTGGAAGGCACTTTTACTGTGGTCGCAACCACCCGTATGCGCAAGGCGGTTAAGGAGCGCATGGGACCTGTCGTAGCGGAACTCCGGCGTATCCGGCGCGCAGGAGATATGGACGACGAGCTCGTCGAGTCGCTTGAGACGCTCGCCGCCTTTGCCGGATCGTTCGCGCCCGAGCGTTCCCCTGTGGAGCTTGAAGACGCCCTAATCGCAAACCTGGGTCTGGACGACGGCCTCCCCTACCAAAGCTCGGCCGTCGCCCAAAAACATGAGCCCACACGTAAGGAGGACTCTGTCGATGAATCTTAGCATGATGAATTCCGCCCGACGCCGCGCCGTCTTGCGCGACTACCGCCTCGACCACCCCTTGTCGGAGGAAGAGCTGGTCGAGCGCCTTATCGACACGGAGCTTCGCCTCCGCCGGCTCGAAGCACTTGCCTCCGCCAAAAACCACCCCATCAATGGCCCTCGCCGTCACCATTCTTGTGAGGCGATCTGATGGGCACGCAGAAGCACGACGACGCCCCCGAGCCGCAGTCCCCGGAGCGCCGCTCCCCGCCGACGGTCAACGAGATCGTCGAGGAGCTCAAGTCTCTTCCCCTGAACGTCGGCTACAACCGTCTCGCGAACGAGCTCTTCAAGACTGGGCCCCTGCCCTGGGATGCAGATTCGCAGGAACGCCGGTGGCGCGATAGCGACGACGCACGGCTCTTCGCCCTCCTCCAGCAGATCATCTCTCTCCAGAAGGAGAAGTTCATGCTGCTCGCGCTGACCATCGTCGGCGAGGACAACGCCTATGACCCGCTCGTTGCTATGCTCGATGCCCTCACCTGGGACGGCATCCCGCGCGTAGGGACGCTCCTCAATGTCTACCTTGGCGCGGAGAGGAACGCATACGTCTCGGAGGTCGAGCGCATCTTGTTCTGCGAGGGCATCGCCCGCGTCTACAGCCCGGGCTGCAAGGCCGATTACATGCCCATCCTTTGCGGTGCCGGAGGCATCGGCAAGTCCTCCTTCGCGAGGGGCCTCGCCATGCGCGACGAGTATTTCAGCGACTCCGTGATCAACCTCGGCGACGTCAAGCTCACGGGCGAGCAGAACCGGGGCAAGTGGATCATTGAGATTCCCGAGCTCAACGGCATGTCCGAGCGCTCTATCGAGAGCGTGAAGGCTGGGGTCACCCGTCAGGTCGATGAATTCCGAGGGGCCTATTGCCGCAGGACGGAGGCGTTTCCCCGGCGCGTGGTCTTCGTCGGTACCACGAACGAGGCCGACTTCATCCGCGAGCGGACGAGTGGTGCAAGGCGCTTCCTCCCGGTGCTCTGCGGCATCGAGCGCACGGAGAGTTCCGTCTTCGACGAGAGCTTTCCCGCCGCCGTCCACCAGGCATGGGCAGAGGCCCGCACGTGGATGAAGACGGGTGATCCCCGCTTCTCGACCGTCCTAACGCCTGAGATGGAGACAGAGGCGGCCGCACAGCGCGGACGCTTTGTCGAGGAGGACCCCTGCGTGCAGAAGGTCCTCGCGTATCTCCCCGGCAACACCGACCGTCCCATGTGCACGTTCGAGATCCTCGACAAGGCCCTCCATCTCGAAAAGACCAAGGCCAACTGCAAGATGGTCAGCCGCATCCTGTCATCGCAGTGCCCTGGATGGGTCCCGGGCAACAAGCGCCTCTGTCCCCCGTACGGCAAGCAGCGCTGCTGGGTGTACCGGGAGACGGATTAGGGCCGATGGAGGTGCCGCAGCATTCCGTTGCGGCACCTCCCTCGCCGCCCCTCACCTGCAAAGTCTCTCGATGGTGCCAAAGGTGCCATTGGCCCAGAAACTCTTTCCTGCTCTTTGGCACCTTCGGCACCGCAACGTTTCGCCGCAGCTAGAAGCGTTACCAACGAAGAAGCTCAAATGAATCGCCGGTACCCATACGGCACCGGCAGAGAGGAAAACCATGATGGAACTTGTCAAGAAAATCAAATCGCATCTCGACGACCTCCTCGGGACCGTCCCCAAGCACAAGGACGACGCCGTCGGCTCCGTGCTCACCCATCTGCTGGAGTCCGACCCCGACCTGGGCTTCGCGCGCGCGGCGCGCCCTATCGAACACCCGGGCTTCACGCGCATCGTCCGTGCCGGAATCGCCTACTACGCGAAGCCGGATTTCAAGATTCTGAACCCGTTCAAGGAAGGCGGGAACGGCGTCTACTTCGTCAAGGGCTGCAACGACGACCCGACCGGCATCTTCTTCACCGATGCCTACCGCGTCAACGATGCGGAATACGGCGACGCCATCGAGGCTTACCTCTTCGCCTACGGCATCCCCCGCGATGACCTCGCCATGGTGCCCGTCACCTTCTGGCCCAGGACCTACGAGCGCACGCCCGAGAACATCGCCGCCCTCCGCGCCGTCGGTGCGCCCCTCCCGAACGAGGGACTCTAAAATGGCCATCGGAAAAGACGGGTCGAAGGTCATGAGCCTCCGGCTCCCTGACAAGGCATATCGCCGCCTCCACGCCTACGGGGTTTCCAAGGATCTTAGCGACAGCGCAGCCGCCCGCGAGCTCATCGCCGCCGGGCTCGCCTCCGACGGCCTGGCGCTCTACTCCACTGAGCTCGGAACCTATCTGCGCGGCGTCATGCAGCCGCTGCTCGAGCAGCTCGACCACATGCTCGACGAACGCAACGCCGAGCAGGAGAACCGCATCGCGCGCGTCGTGCACCGCGCGACCCGCGCCTCTATCGTCGCGGCCATCGCGGCGGTCGAGATCGAGAAGGGCACGTTCGAGGGCCTGGATGGCGTGAGCGCCTCGGACATCTACGCCGCTTACGACAAGCAGGCCGGCCTCATGCAGCGCGGCATGACGCTCTCGGAGGCGAGGGAGCGCCTTTCTGATGGCAAGTCGTAGCAGCCTCGTCGTGAACGCCCGCGTGCACCTCTCCGGGTCGCGCGGGCGTTCCGCCGTCATCACCAACAACGTCGAGTACGTCGCCACGCGCGAGGGGGCCGACAAGTCAGCCACCGTCGACGACCTCAGGCGCTACGAGCTCGCAGAGAGGATGGGGCTCGTCGGCTACTGCGCCGAGAGACCCGGGTCGACCGCGCTCTTCGACCAGAACGGGGCCGTCCAGCTCCGCACGGCCCGCAAGGAGCTCGAAAAGGCTGACGGCGCGATTGCTACCGTTGTGCTCAGTGTCCGCAGGGACGAGGCATGCGAGCTCGACCTCGCGTGCAAGGAGGACTGGCAGCGCTTCTGCCGCCGAAACCTCGCGCCGGCGCTTGCCGAGGCAATGGGCATCCCCGAGTCCAGCGTCCGTTGGGTAGCCGCCGAGCACGAGAACCACCCGAATTCCAAGCACGTGCACGTTATTGCGTGGTCGTCCGATGGCTCGTTCGATTCGCTCATGGCCCGCAACAGGCTCGACCGGGCAAGAAACGCGCTCACCGACGCGGCCCTGGCCCCGGCGCTCGCGGCCGAGTATGAGGCCCGCGACCTCGCGAGGTCGCGGGCAATCGACGCCGTCCGCCATATCCCCGCCGACGAGATTGGCGTCACTCTGCCTGCGGACGGCCGAATCTCCTACGCGCACCTCCGCCGCTGGCACCCAGATGTCGCCAAGGCCGTCGATGTCGCAATCGCGGAAGCAGGGACGAGGCATCCTGAAATCAAAGGGGCGAGCGCCGCCTACAGCAAGTCCGTGGAGCGCTGCGCCGGCCTCAAAGGCCTCGAAAGCGCTGCGCGAGACCGCTACGTGAACGACGCCATGCAGGAGCTACGCGCGCGCCAGGGCAACGCCCTGCTGAGGGTCATCGCACCCGACCGGACAGCGGGCCCCGAAAGGGAACTGATGAGGTCCGCAAGGCCGGACGGCGGGCCTGCAACGGAGCGCAAGCGTATGAGGCCGCTCGTCGGCGAGGTCCGCGCCTGCGTCACCGGTGAAGATCTGGAGGGGGCGCGAGAAGCCGTCCGCGAGCTCAGGCCCATCCCGGAGAGGTGTCTCCGGTCATGTCCGTCCTACGCGCTTTCTATGGCAAAAGCCCCGGTTGCCGTGAGCAGAGCCCTTACCAAAGCGCTCGCGTTCGCAACGGAGAACCCCAGAAGCAAGAAGGACCCGTCAGATGAAGTCGGCCAGAAAGCCGAGCGCGCGCTCGCAAGGGCGCTCGCAGCCGCTGCATCGGCCGCGATCAGGGGCGATGCAGCTGGCATCGTGCTCGACCCCGCGAAAACCATAGTGAAGGGAATGATTCTATGAGCAAGCAGAAGAGCTTCAACGTCGACGAGGGCGCGCATTTCAAGCGCTGTGTCGCCGCCGGTACGGCCGCTGGGACCGCGATCGCACTCGTCCTGCTGCCGGCAGCATGGCACTGGCTGGAAGCATGGGTCACCGGCATCGCCGCGACGCTCACAAGCTTCGGGACGGCCGCAGCACCCGAACTCCCCGATATCATGTTCCAAAACCCGCTCGAAGTCCTGCCGGAGCTGATCCAGGACGACGCCTTCCTCGTGGGATGCGTGGCGACCCTCGCCATCTCCACGATAGCAGGCGTCTGGAGCCACTTCGACTGGTCGCGCTGGCTCCACGACGGGACCTGGGTCGGTGGGCGCCGCGCGCCGGGCGCGCCCATCCACGGCGACGCGAGGCTCATCTCGGCGCACGGTGAGCTTAAACATAGAAGCGAGTCGTGGAAGGAGGGCGGCAAGCCCTCGGGCGGCACGTTGGTCGTGGGCGAGATCGGGAGGAGCGTCAGGCTCATCGACTCGGTCCACGCCTGTATCCTCGCCGAAAGCGGAGAGGGCAAGAGCAGGCGCGTCGCCATTTTGTCAGCCTTGGCTAACTTCGAGCAAGGCCGTTCCCTCATCATCAACGACATCAAAGGGGAGCTCCGCGCCTTTCTCGAGCCGACGTTTGAAAAGGCCGGCACGCATCGCATCGTCGACGTGATGTTCGATTCGCCCGCCTCTTCGGCGCGGTTCGACCCGCTCGAGAGGGCGAAGGAAGCCTTTAATGCGGAGGGAACCGGCGGCTGCACCCGCGAGCTGCGGGAAGTCGCGCGCTGCATAGTGCCCGCACCGTCGAAGGGACAGCCGTTCTTTTATGACGGGGCCCGGAACCTGTTCGTCGGCATCTCCCTCGCCCTCATCGAGGGTCCGTCCATCCCCAATGAGGAAAAGACCGTCATGTCCGTCGCCGCGGCGATCTCGCCCTCGGGCGAGAAGGGAGCGCTCGAGCGCGTCGCCGCCCTGGCGGCATCTCTGCCTTCAGGTGACCCCGCACTCCCCTTTCTCGGAGGCCTCAACGGCGAGCACGGAGGCGGCCCGGGCATCGTCTCGACCCTCAGCAATTGCCTGACCGAATACATCGACGGCAACGTGGCGAGGATGCTGCACGACGACGAGTGCGGGCTCGACGGCATCGGCGAGGAGCCCACGGTGGTCTTCGTCTCGTCCTCCTCAGCGACCGGAAACTACAAGCGGCTCGTGCAGACGTTCGTTTCCCAGGCGCTCTCGGCGCTGCGCTCCTGCGCCGGCGCCCACGCCGGCCGCTGTCCCGTAGAGACCGTCCTCCTCCTCGACGAGGCGGCCTCCCTCGGCCGCAACGAACGCATCGTCCAGGACCTCGGTGAAATGAGGTCAGAGGGGATCCGCGTCCTGTGGTTCTGCCAGTCGCTACTTCAATTGCAATCGGTCTCCGGCTACAGCCGCGAAGAAGCCGAGACCATCCTAGACCTCCTCAAGGACAAGGTCGTACTCTCGTGCTCGAACCTCGAAACCGCCCGCAAGCTCTCCGAGTCCATGGGGTCCTACACGGCGGTTGCGCAATCCACAAGCCGCACAAAAGGAGTGAACACTGGCTCGACGGGAACAAGCGAGGGCCTCGTGCGCAGGCCCCTCATAACTCCAGACGAGATCCAGCGCTGGACGGGCCGCGAAACAGGCGCGCTCGTGATCCACGACGGCGTACCTATGGCCTTCCCCAGCCGAGACGTTACCGAAACGTTTGTGGGCGGCATGCTCGGCATGACATCGCCCGAGGCCGAGCGCACGCTTATGGAGCGGTCCATCGCTTCTCGCAGAATGCGAAACAAGGAGATACCGAGGGTATGGAATGGCATCGTTGTAAACAACATCGCAGCGGCGGGGCGGAAAGCGGCCGACAGCTACGTTCCCGAGGGGTTCTAGCCCCCCATAATCGCCCGTTACCAGCAAGAACGTCCCATAAGACTACGCGCCCGCACCCGTGCACTACGCGCGGGCGCGGGCCCTTTTGATGCACCGCTCAGGCTTTGACCTGCGCATTCGAACTCGGCTCGCCGAGTTGCGCCGTTCGCCTTCGGCGAAACGTAGTGGAGCCTTATCCTGCACCGCCACTTCGTGGCGGAAAACCGAATCCAAAGCGATGCGTAGCATTCGAGCCATAGCGCCGAAAAATGACGCCAGAAGCCGGCAGCCGAGCTAGCCATCGAACAGGTCTGAATCGAAAAACTCTCTCAAGGAGACGCCGAGCCCGCCTGCGATGCGCTCGATATTCTCGATGGAGACGTTGCGCTTGCCGGTCTCGACTTCGGCGAAATAGGTGCGCGACATCTCGATGGAATATGCGAAGGCCTCTTGGCTCACGCCGAGCCCGGCCCTCAATTCCTTGACGCGAAGCCCCACGCGCATCTTGGGGCCCAGTTGAGTCATCGGCACCTCCTTACCGTCGGTGTCAATGATTCGGCCCTGTTCTATATAAGTCACACCTATATAAGTGACAATTTGAAATACAATACGGGAATCAGAGGATTTCAATCTGGGAGGAAGCACGATGAACATTGAAATCTCTAGGAGGGCGTTTCTCGCAGCGGGACCCCTCGCCGTCATGGGCTCGCTCGGGCTCGCCGGGTGCGGCAAGAGCAGCATCAGCGGCAAGACCCTCTACTACTACTCGGTTTGCGGCAGCGTGGCCCTTGGCAAGGTGTGCGCGAACAAGCCCGGATCCGCGTCGACGATCAAGTTCGAAGAGAGCACCTGGCACTATGTCGGCTCCCAGGAGCTCAGCGGCGATTGGGAAGCCGAGGGCGACGATGTGGTTCTGTCCTCCTCGCAGCTAGGCACCGTTACGCTCGTGAGGCAGGACGACGGGAGCTACGTGCCCTTGGGGTGCGAAGACTACGGCGAGAGGTACTTCGAGGACGAGTCGGCGGCAAAGTCCTACTACGACGAATACACGGCGGCCACGCCCGACAGGGTGAGAGACACACTGGAGAGTGCCACCTGGTCGGTGAAGAACCCGCCCTCGACCCAAACCGTCGCAGAGACGCTCTCGTTCGACGACGGCTCGCTCGCATTCACGAAGGGCGAATACCAGAGGAAGGGCTCTTACACCGACGCCCCGCGCGAGAGCTCATGGCTCGCCTCGGACCATTCCGGCGAATACGAGCTCGACGTGACCTCCCAGTGGGTGAGCTCGGACGGATCGTCGCCGCGACCCTTAATCTACGAGGGGACGATGACCGTCGGGGGCGAGGCGACAAACTTTGAGCTGTCCGACCGCAGGGGCTCCCTCACGCTAACCCTTTCCTCCGAGTGGAGCGCGGTGGTGTTCGTCAATGGAGAGTAGGCGCGACAGGGGCACCGAACCATGCGGAAACAGGCGACTCGTGGCGGCAATCATCACGCAAGCGAAGTCGAAGAGGAAGGCGATAGCGACGGCGGCCGTCCTGCTCGCCGCAATCCTCGCTCTCGCCTGGCCGCACGCCATGCCCATGGGAAATAAAGACGAAGGCAATTCGGCTGCGTCCATGCAGGGAGAAGCCGCGGGAACAACCGAAGAAGACAATGAGACGAGCTCCGTCGCGCGAGGCGACATGAACGAAGTCTCCGGACCGACGACCGAAGACGCCCAGGCTGGGGAAGCCGCTGCGAACGAGAGTAGGACGACGAGTAACGGCTCGAACGTCCCGTCGTCCGGGAAGAGCGGTAAGGACTCCGGCGGATCAGGATCGGGAAACTCCTCCGCGCAGGGAGCCGTCTCTCATCGGCACAAGTGGGTTGCCCAGACCAAGACCGTCCATCACGACGCGCAGTATAAGACTGTCCATCACGATGCGCAGTACAAGACCGTTCACCACGATGCGGTGACCAAGACTGCTAATATTTGCAATCAATGCGGACAGGACATTACCGGTAACGAAGCGGCTCATTTTAAGGCAGCAGCTTTGAGTGGCGGTAATTGTCAAAGCTGGCATTCAGAAACTCGTACTGTGCAGGCTGCTTATGACGAACAGGTAAAGGTTTCCGATGCTTACAACGAACAGGTTCAGGTAAGTGCGGCATGGGACGAGACCGTGACCACCGGGTACAAGTGCTCGGGCTGCGGCGCCACGAAATAGCCCCCCGCCACCGGATTCCGGGTCAGAGCGTGTATATGCCGGACAGGAGCCCATCGACGGCAAACGCATAAATCCCAAAACTCGTCACGCACCCTCGAGTTTCCTTAAGCAAGGTTCCAAGGGGCAGCAGCCCCTTGGCGCGCAGGGGTGCGGGGATGGCGCGAGACATCCCCGGAAAACCGGCGTGGGCGTGCCATTGGCGCGCCCACGCCCTGTTGATGCAACTCACTCCCCTCCGGCGATGTACACGGTCCGGCCGCTCTCGCAGTCGATGCTTTCCACGTCGCCGCGCCCGATGCGGACGGCGGCCCATCCGCCCTCATCCCCCACCAGGGCATCGGCCTCGCCGCGCGCCTCTGAGACGAGACGCTCGAGCCCGGGCGACCCTTCCGGCGCGACGCCCACCTCATACGCCCCTCCCTCGAGGTCCGTCTCGTACTCAACGACGACCGTCAGCCCGTTTCCCTCGCCCGGAACCTCGTCCGAGCAACCTACGGCGCTGCACTCGAACATCCCCATGGAGTTACCTCCTCCTGACGGCGCTGAGCGGTTTCGGGGAGAAGCGCTCGTCGCGCTCGACGACGGCGAAACCCATCGAGCGATTCAGCTCGGCCATCTCCTTGAGACTGAAATAGCCCAGCTCGTCGTCGTAGCCCTCGACGAGGCCGAACGCCTCGTCCGTGCCGTCGAACTCGAGCAGCCACCAGTCCCATCCGTTCACGCACGAGAAGTAATGGACGTAGACCGTGGGGTCCTCCGCCCCATCCTGCTCGTAGAGCCCCGGCAGCCCCTTCGCAATCTCCCTCGTCATCAGTTCCCGCATGTCTTCCTCCGTTTCCGGGCACGTTGCCCTGAACATCTCGCCCTTGCGGGCAAAGCCGAATGGCGACGCCGTGCGTCGTCGTCGGCTTTGCTCCCTGCAAAGCCGCACCGGAGCGAAGACGGGTCAAGGGAGGTCCATGACGACCCCCGCCAACCGGAGCGGAGCGGAGGTTTGTGCGGGGTCTCATGGGCCCCCTTGACGCGGCGTAGCGGAGGTGCCACCCGCGTAACGGATACGAGATCACGACCGGCGAATGCCACCGAAACGTTGGAAATCATGGGTCAAGACTGAAGAGAGGCGACCGCCCCTAACGGACGGCCGCCTTAGCGAGCCTTATTAATTCGGTTCTGGTACATGATCCGAGGCGCCCGCCGGGCAGATCCCGACGAGCCTAGTGATAGTCGTTTGCGAAGGAGCCGTAGAAGAGCGCCTTACAGTCGACATCGTTGTAGTCCATCACGGCATCCTGCACATCGGATCGCAAGAGGTTGAGCACTTTGTACACGCCCTCGCCCATATCCCCGACGAAGAGTACCTGCTTGAACACATCGGGATAATCGCGCAGATAGGTCACATAGCCCCTAAGCTTCGCTAGCGTGTCGCCGAGGAACTCGCCATGAGGGTCAACGATGGACGGCCTGATGACGCCCTCTGCATCCTTCACGAAGAAGAGGAAGTCTGGATGCAGGGCCTTGCGTCCCACCGAAGACATGTACGGAATCGAAAACGCCTTGGCAGACATGCTGCCCGACGGATTGCGATAGAAGGCAACCGTGCGATTCTTTGCCAATTCGTTCCTAACGATATAGTCTTCCGCTGGGTTCAGGTCGAGCGGGCAGAGGCCGTCCTCTTTCTGCACGATATGGCACGGATATTTAGCGAAGTCGTCCGACGTGCTGGTAGACGTGGGCCACTCTATCTTTGTGAGACGCTTGCCCTCGGTTTCGCGGGCCAGCTCGTCGTAGCGCTGCTTTGCCGCGTCGTTAAGGTAGTCATAATCGCCAGATCCATCGACCTTATCGAAGTATTCCTTTCGGCATTGAGCCGCCCAGCCCTCGAGTGCATCAACGATGGCCTGCGTGCGCACCGCTGCGGCAAGGCGCAGGTCGCACTCGGGCCGCCCAAGCTCCTTGAAGTTGGCACGACGATACTCATTCGCAAACTCCTTAGTGAAATGCATGTCGGCGTCGCGGGCAGCCTTTCTGAGGCCCTCGGCGTCCGTGCGGGCCTCCTCCTGCTCCTGGTCCTCGGTCTCGTTGAGCTTGTCGAGCGTGATCTTGACGGTCTCGGCAACCTCTACGTCGTGTTTGGCTTCGCGGTACTCGTCCTCGCTAGCAACGATGTATCCCTTGAGCTTCTGGACGAACTGTTTTTTCACGTCGGCCGCGGCATTGACATCGAGGCCGGTCTCGACAAGCAGAGTCGCCGTCTTAACCAGGCTCTGGAATTCGTTTCTGGCCTTCTTCGGAATGCGCTGGACGGGGATGGAATCGAATGCTGTGCGGATGCCCTGCCACTCCTGGTGCGTGAAAGACTGCTCGCGCTTGGTGGGCGGCTTGGGCTTTGCCATGGGCACGGGTTTTACGACCGAGACGGGCTGGGTCGGCTCGGTCCGTGTGGAACTTGGCTCAGGTGTCGCAGGTTGCTGCGGGGCAGGCGCTGCAACGTAGTTGCCCGTTGCGAGCTGAGGCGCCGGCTCCGCTTCTGGCGCCGGGACGTCGACGGGCATGACCGTCGAGGCAAGCGAGGGCTGCGTTCCCTGCATGTCCAACGGCTCCTGAATCGCAATGCCGGCAAGCGGCGCCTGGTAGCCGGGTTGTGCCTGCCGCGCCGCCTCGATGGCCTTCTCGTTCTCCTCGTACGCCTTGAGCTCCTGTTGGTAGTCGGCTTCGGACTTGGGCGCAGCCGCCGTGATAGTCACGGGGTTGAGAACGATGTTCTGCTTGCCGATGGAGCTCTCGCCCATGTCGTCCTTGCGGCCCATGAGGTAGTCGACCACGTCCTGAGTGCTCTCGGGATTGAACTGGGGCAGGTAGCAGGCGACGGAGTTCAAAAGATCATCGGATTCGATGCGCCGCGCAAGTGGAGTGCGCACCATACGTCCCACGAGCTGTGCGATATAGGTCGAGTCCGAACGCCTGCGCTGCGAGAAGATGACCTCCGCTCGTGGGCAGTCCCATCCGTTGGAGACAGCCTCCTTGGCGAAGAGCACGCGAATGCGCGAGGTGTCCTGAACGAACTCGGGTTCGACATAGGGAATAAGGTATTTTCCCGCCGCGATGTCCTTATGCTCGCCGAAGACGTTGGCGAACGACATCGCCTCGGAAAGGCCGGGGACCAGGCCCGTGATCTGGTCGCACATCTCAGCCAGGGCCGAGTTGCTCACGTTGTCCGCCGCTTGGATGAGCAGCAGCGGGTTGACGGGGCTCTCGCCCTCACGGGCACAGTACTCGCCCCATTCGCGGCAAGTCAGGGCATAGCGCTCGCACGCCATAGTGAGGTACTGGTGCTCGACCGGGTCGTCCTTCTCTGGCACGCGCAATTCGATGATGTCCTTGAGCAGACCTGACTCCTGGACCTCGCGAGGGGTCACAGCGACCTTTGGCATACGTACGCGATCGGCGCGCTGGTCCATGGCCGCCTCGAACCTCTGCGGCGTGGCAGAGACCCCGACGACGATGGGCATCGCTGCACGGCCGTCGAGCCCATCAATGAGGCTGGCGTAGATCGTCGCGGTGCCGCGCTCGCTCGAGGCATTGGCCCCCAGACCGCGATGGGCCTCGTCTATGAACAGATAGAGGTTACGCTCCGGGTCCCTGATGGTGCGGTCAAGGATGTCCCAGAACACGCGGCCGGAGTTGGCCTCACTACCCTTGGTGAGCAGGCCGTTCTTACTGAGTAGGTCCTTGCTGAGGAAATAGACGTGGCGCGGCTCGAGAATGTCGTGCGCGGCTCCGAAGTCGTTGGTAATTGTGACCAGGTGGCGCCTGTCAAGGATGCTGTCTGCCAGCTTGTCCGCCACGTTTAAGAAACGCACGCTCGTCTGCTCGTTCAGGCTCGGGGAATCCGAGAGCCAAAGAACGACGGCATTCTCGTCGGGCATGAGGCTCAGATCGTCGTCTCCGAAGAAGAGCGCTTCGATCGTCGCTGCGCATATGACCGTTTTGCCCGACCCCGTGGGAGATGCGAGGCATATCGAGGACAGCTCGCCGTCCTGCTCGTAGCGTCGGCGCATCGACTGCAACTTGTTCGCCAGGGTCGCGACCGCACCGGCTTGGAAATCCTTAAGTTCGACTCTCATGTTTACCTCACCGCATCCTCGGCGGCAATCTTGAACGATTGCAGGTAGTTCTCGTACAGGCGGACGACGTCGAGCCCAGGCAGTTGTGCCTTGACGGAGGCGTATCGAGCCGTGTCGTCCGTGATCACATAGGCGCACCCTATGCTGGCATTCTGCTTGACGGCGTCTATGAAAGCGCCGACCGAAGCAAAGTCGAAAAGGACGGCGTAGGCGTCGGCCATGGCAAAGCCCGGCTGCTCATGCTTGATGATGCTGCCACGCGAACCAGCGCGCAGCCAGAGCAGGGGCGCGATCTCCTCGAAGGCCACGCCCAGCTCGACGGCGTCCGGGTCTTCGTAGGTGAGGTCAAAGAAGACGGCGTTTTCCTCGAAGCCGTCGGCCATGGGGAACTCGTCGGTGAACTTGTAGTCACCCTTGATGGAATCGCCCTCGGGCGTCTTGCCCGTGATGGCCGCCGTGACGCGTGGTTTGGTAACGTACTGGCAGATGCCCAGCGCCTCCCATTCGGGGTCGCCCTGGCGAAGACCGCGCTTGGTGAGCTTTTTGGATTCGTCCTCGGAGACCTCGTTATTCGTTACGCTGATGGAGCGCCTGCGCCCGCCGTCCTGATGGTTCAAGCGCATGACAGCATGTGCCGTGGTGCCCGATCCTGAGAAGAAATCGACTACAAGGGCGTCGGGCTTGTCGGCAACAACGGAAGCGATTGAGAGCTCGGTCGCATAAAGGGACTTTGGAAATGTGAAGCGCCTATCGCCGATGAACTTTTTGATATATCGGCTCCCGTATTCACCGGCAGAGAACTGCGTGCCACTCCAAACAGTTGTTGGAATGGCAGAGCGCTCTCCCTGTTCTTCGAGAAGCAAGGACCCATCCTCAGCCTTGCCGATGAGTTTAATTTCTCCATTCTTGAGACGCTCCTCTTGGGAATCTCCTAGGTAAAGGAGGGAGTACCGATCACTCTTTTTGTTGTACTCACCTACTTTTGCGCACCCGCGATCAAGCTTGGCCTGTAGAGCATTCTGGGAGATTCTCCAAGTCGCCTCTCGGCCATCGGTCCTAATAGGCCAAACTGCCCTGAGACCCGTTTTTGTCGGTATCTTTGTCCAGTCTTGTTCAAGGGGGAGAGAAGCGCCGAGCTCCTTAATTGTCGCGGTCTCCTCATCGATATAGATGGGATAGAAGAGGTTCGGCCTTGCGGTGCGAGCGGCATTGGGACCGCCCCTCAGCAGCCGCTCCCAACGTACTTTACGTTGGGAGCGGCTGCTCGACGCGTCATCAGCCACTTTTTCCTCAAGTTCTCCGAACTCAACGGAATAGAGTCTGCGGTCCACTTGGCACGGCGCGGCGGTGCCAAAAAAGCAAAAGACAGCGTACTCGTCAGCTCTCTTGAACTGGTTGCCGCGGGCAACCCCGTTCTTGTTTATGGTGATTGAAACCGTCTGGATACCGGTCGCGTTGGGAAAAACGCTCTCTAAAAGAAGCTCAAGCCTTGCGTACTCCTTCTCGTCGATCGTCACGATGAGTACGGAATCGTTGGGGTTGAGCAGCTGCTTGGCGAGCTTGAGGCGGCGCTCCATGAAGGCAAGCCACTTGGAGTGGCGATAGGCGTCGGAGCCGTCGACGTAATCGTTGTTGTATTTCCAGTCGCGGGCGCCAGTGTTATAGGGTGGGTCAATATATATGCAGTCCACTTTGCCTGCATAGGCAAAGGCCAAGGTTTCAAGAGCATGGTAGTTTTCGCCGTTAATGACTACTTGATAGGGCTTATCGCCAGCGCGCTCGACACGCCCAGTCTCTTTGAGGCCAGCATAAATCGGCTGGTCATATTCAGCAACAGGCACGACATCGTCGACAGCAACGGAGCGGGGCCCACATTCGTTTTCGTCATATGAGGGCGATTGATATGGCTTTAGATCAGCAACCCCCCCCCCGAACGGCATTTACCAACCATAGCAGTTGGGAGCTAGAGTCCTCTTTTTTACCACGCTCGGGAAGCACCTGTACGACATCGCCCTCCATGATAGGTTTGCCATAAAGGCGAAGTCGCTCTGGACGGTTGTGTTCAAATACAAGCCCAAACTGGCGCTGCGCAGCAAAGGCGCGGATGTCGGCAGCGAGCTGACGATCGCCCAGCTTGACAGCGCGATCAACAAGGTTCTGAACGACCGCTTGCGCCGTCTGAGACATCACTTCTCCCCCTTGCACTTCTCGTCAATCCATTCGCGCAGGACTTTAGCCACCGTCTTATCCTGGCGCGCGGCATAGGACTTAAGAGCCCGCTTATCCTCGCGGGTTATCGAGAGCGTGAACTTATCTAGCTCCCTTTCGGCATGAACAGCCTGATCTTCCTCCATGATCGCCCCTCCGAATTGACCTGTTCTACGTTCCCTAATTGACCGAAATCATTTTACTTCAAAATACGTAATTACGTAATTACGTATGCCAATTTGAGCCATGCATCACTCAATCACTAGTCAGTATTCGTTGACGAATCGTTGGGGATAACGAATATATCGAGGTAGACAGTCGTTTTTACCGTCTGTGAGTACCAGCAAATCGATACTCAAAACGTCGTGAGTACATTTTGAGTACCAGTCCGAGCGGCCTCTTGCGGGCGGACGCGATCCGCCGGTCAGCATTAATTGAAATAAATTGATGGCGTTGCTTCGGTAATTGAAAACACTTTAAAAAATACCAGCAAACAATAATCCCAGCTAAACAGCTTGAGAGATTGCGTGGCTGGTTTGCATGTACCGCATACACCACAATGCACAAGCATCCATGGCACGCAAATAAAAAACGAGGGAGGCCGCATCCGACCTCCCTCGCAAAGAGCTATTTACTATTCCCACTCGATGGTCGCGGGCGGCTTGGACGTGATGTCGTAGCACACGCGGTTGGCGCCGGGAACCTCGGCAACGATGCGGCCGGAGATGCGGGCCAGGACGTCATAGGGCAGCTTAGCCCAGTCGGCGGTCATGGCATCGCTGGACTCGACGGCACGCAGGATGATCGGGCGCTGATAGGTGCGCTCGTCACCCATAACGCCGACGGACTTGATGTCGGGCAGAACCGCAAAGTACTGCCAGCAGCTGTGCTCGGAGTTGCGCTCGCCGGTCTGCTCAAACAGGCGCTGGTTGTAGGCGTCGAGCTCCTCGCGCACGATGGCGTCGGCGTTCTTGAGGATCTCGAGCTTCTCCTTGTCGACCGCACCGATGATGCGGATGGCCAGACCCGGGCCCGGGAAAGGCTGACGGAACACGATGTGACCCGGCAGGCCCAGTGCCAGACCAAGTGCGCGGACCTCGTCCTTAAAGAAGTGGTCGAGCGGCTCAATGAGGTCAAAGTGTACGCCCTCAGGGAACGGGATCAGGTTGTGATGGCTCTTGATGGTGGCCGTCTTGCCGCCCGTCTTGCGAGCTCCGGACTCGATGATGTCGGGGTAGATGGTGCCCTGAGCCAGGTACTTGACCGGCTTGCCATCGGTCTCGAGCTGCTGCGCCACGGCGAAGAACTCTTTCCAGAACTGCGTACCGATGATGCGGCGCTTCTCCTCGGGCTCGGTCACGCCGGCCAGAAGCTCGGCGTAGCGGTCCTCGGCGTGGACGTGGATAAAGTCGACGTCAAACTGCTTGGTGAAGACCTCCTCCACCTGCTCGGGCTCGCCCTTGCGTAGCAGGCCGTGGTTGATGAACACGCAGGTCATCTGCTTGCCCACGGCGCGAGCACCCAGCGCAGCCACGACGGAGGAGTCAACGCCACCAGACAGGGCCAGAATCACGCGGTCGTCGCCGACCTTCTCGCGGAACTCGGCCGTCATGGTCTCGACCAGGTTGTCCATGCTCCAGTTGGGCTCCAGGCCGCAGATCTCAAACAGGAAGTTGCTCAGCAGCTGCTGACCGTACTCGGAGTGCTTGACCTCGGGGTGGAACTGCGTGGTGAAGATCTTGCGCTCGGGGCACTCCATGGCAGCAACCGGGCACACGTCGGTGCTGGCGGTAACAGTAAAGCCCTCGGGCACCTCGGAAACGGCGTCGCGGTGGCTCATCCACACGGTCTGCTCCATGGGCGTGGAGTTAAAGAGCTTGGCGCCGGCCGCGCGCGTGATGGTGGCGCGGCCGTACTCGCCCACCTCGGAGTGGCCGACCTTGCCGCCGAGCGTCACGGCCGTGATCTGATGGCCGTAGCAAAAGCCCAGGACGGGAAGGCCCAGGTCAAAGATGGCAGGATCGATGGACGGAGCGTCCTCGGCATACACGGAGGCCGGGCCGCCGGAAAGGATGAGCGCAGAGGCGTTCATCTCGCGAATCTCGTCGGCCGAGATGTCGCAGGGGACAATCTCGGAATACACGTTGAGGTCGCGGACGCGACGGGCAATGAGCTGACCGTACTGCGCACCAAAGTCGAGTACGAGGACCTTTGCGGAAGCCTTTTGATCCATGGTTTCCCCCTCTTGTTGGCGGGGAGCCGGTGCCCACCCGCGTGAATGAACAAAAATAACTTTCATAGTGTACACGTTATATGGGGTTTCTCGCCCCTCGCAGCCATCAGCGCACGGCAAACGCACGACCTGGCCCCTATTTGACGGCAATTGAAGTATTGCCAACCGTTACAGATGATGTAATACGTTTGAACATTGGATGCCCTGTGCCACAATACAGCCGAACGACTCCGCCGCTGCGGCGGCAAATACGATAGGAATACCAGCATGAAGCGCATCCTTCTCATCGCCACGGGCGGCACCATCGCATCGACCGAGGACGGCAACGGCCTCTCCCCCGCTCTGACCGGTGAGGAGCTCGCCCAGAGCGTCCCCGAAATCTCGGGCCTCTGCGAGCTCAACGTCGTGCAGCCCATGAACATCGACAGCACCAACATGCGCCCCAGTGACTGGATGCGCATTCGCGACGTCATCGTCGAGGGTTATGCCGACCACGACGGCTTCGTGATTCTGCACGGCACCGACACCATGAGCTACACCGCGGCGGCGCTTTCCTACCTGATTCAGGACAGCCCCAAACCCATCGTGCTCACCGGCTCGCAAAAGCCCATGGGCAATCCCTTTACCGACGCCAAGCTCAATCTGTACCAGAGCCTGCTCTATGCGCTCGACGAGCACTCGCACGACGTCTCGATCGTGTTTGGCGGCGTTGCCATTGCCGGCACGCGCGCCCGCAAGCAGCGCACCATGAGCTTTAACGCGTTCATTAGCGTCAACTATCCGCCCATCGCCTATATCCGCAACGACCGCATCGTGCGCAATGGGCTTCACGGCACGCATCAGGGCGAAAACCCGGTGCGTTTCTACGACAGCATCGATCCGCGCGTATTTGTACTCAAGCTTACGCCCGGCGTAAACCCGGGCATCCTCGACGCCCTTGCCGATAGCTACGACGCTGTGATTCTGGAGACCTTTGGCATCGGCGGTATCCCCGAGTTTGGTGAGTCGGGCGAGTCGTTCCAAGAGGCGATTTTCCGCTGGGTCGATTCGGGCCGCACTGTCGTTATGACCACGCAGGTCCCCGAAGAGGGCCTTGACCTGGGCGTTTATGAGGTCGGCCGTGCCTATGCCGATCATCGGGGTATTTTGCGCGGCGACGACATGACCACCGAGACGCTCGTGGCCAAAACCATGTGGGCGCTCGGCCAGTCACGTGATGCGGCCGAGATTCAGCGCCTGTTCTACAGCCAAGTCAACCACGACCGCATCCCGATGGTGTAGCAAAAAACAAAATCCGCCTCTTTGGGCCTAGTAGGGCACGTGGTACCCCTCGGAACGTGCAAAAAGCGGAGTTTTCAGCATCCGCCCCTTCCGGGAACGTTAAAACCGCTGGCTGTAAATTGCCTTTCGACTCGAAAGACTCGTTCCGCGCGCTTGTTATTCCTCATATTATTGAATTATGTGGATAATCCAAAACATTACGCGTCGTATTTGTGGCCCCGGCTGCCGTCAAATTATTGAGGGATGCTGAATACTCGCGTTTTTGCACGCCGCCGTCGGGGGGACCCGTTCAACAAGCGGCAAATCTAGCAAAAAAGGCTACTCGATACCCTCGAGAAGTTCTGACACCGTCATGCCGAGTGCGGGCGCGATCTTAAATAGAACCTTGAGCGTGAAGTTTGCCGTCCCATCTTCGATTCGGTCGAGGTAGGGTCGGCTGATTCCTGTCGCCACACAAAAATCAACCTTGGAGATACCAAGGTCTCTGCGTGTCTCTTCGACCCGCCTGCCAAGAATCTGTTTCGCACGTTCGTCCATGCAGCCGAGTTTGAAATGGAGCCGAACATAAACGTAAACTATAGTTTACGTTTTTCCGAATACACAGGAGTTTTCTATGTTGGGTTCTTCGGTCCGCATGTACCGAGCCACGCTTCGCACAAACAGCGCGCCGCCCAAGCTCGTCGTCGTTGAAGCAGAATGCCTTTCGCCCGATGAGCGCACAGCATTTGCATTGCTATCAAGTCGCGTCGCCACCGTTCTGGTCCCTTGCCCGGCGCAAGGTGAACTTGCCATTCAATGCCAAACGCACAGCTGCTCGCTCAATCAGGCTGCCGTAATCGCAACCAGTCAACGCGGCCTGCCGCTCCTTCTAGAAGCCAGTTTCGCGCTCTGCCTTCGCGGCGCCGGATACGGAAACGAGGCCGCCGCCGACGTGGTCTTTCAACCACGATCGAGCGGCGGCCTCGCAGCAGCCATCGAATATGCTTGCAGGCTCGTTGCCTAAAGGCGCAAGCTAAAAGCCCAGGCCAAAGCCCGTACCGGTAATCGCCGAATACATAAAGTAGACGTTGATTACGTTGAGAAACACACCCGTGATGCAGCCGTTACGCAGGTAGCGCTCGCACGCAAGACGTGCCATCACAGCGGAGTCCTCGTTGTTCTTTGCCTGGCGTCCCGCCGTAAAGTACGTCGCCACGCCCAGCAGCAGGTTGAGCACCGGCAGTGCCAGCAACTCGTAGCTCTTGCCCCAGCGCGTCACCTCGCCGGCGGCATTAAACTTTGTTGCCACCTCGGGACCAATGTTGGGGATCACAAACGCCGCTACCACCAGCGGAAGCACTGCAAGCACCAGCAGCGCGATGCCCATGTAGCCGGCTTTTTTACCATATTTAAACATGTGCGTCGTCCTTACACGTTAAAGCGGAAGTGCACGACGTCGCCATCGGCCATGACATAGTCCTTGCCCTCAATACGCAGCTTGCCGGCGGCCTTGGCGCCCTGCTCGCCGCCGAGCTCGATGTAGTCGTCGTAGCCAATGACCTCGGCCTTAATAAAGCCGCGCTCAAAGTCGGTATGGATGACACCGGCAGCCTGCGGAGCGGTCGCGCCCTGACGAACCGTCCAGGCCTTGACCTCCATCTCGCCAGCCGTAAAGAACGACTGCAGGCCGAGCAGCTTGTAAGCTGCCTGCGCGAGCACGTCCAGACCGGGCTGCTCCAGGCCCAGGCTCTCCAGGTAGTCGGCGGCGTCCTCGGGGTCGAGCTCGGAAAGCTCGGCTTCGATCTTGGCGCAGATGGGCAGCGGCTTGACACCATCGATGGGCGCCAGATCGTCGTTGAGCATATCCTCGTCCACGTTGGCCACGTACAGGATGGGCTTCATGGTGAGCAGGAACAGGCCCTTGGCGGCGGCACGCTCCTCGTCGGTCATCTCCATGGCTGCGGCACGCTTACCCTCGTTGAGCCAGGCGAGTAGACGCTTGGCGACCTCAAACTTGGGCATGAGCTCCTTGTCGCGCTTGGCCTCCTTCTCGAGCTTGGGCAGCTGCTTCTCGAGCGTGCCCATGTCGGCCAAGATGAGCTCGGTCATGATGGTGTCGGCATCGCCGGCGGGATCGACGAACTCGCCCGTGCGGCCCACCTCACGCATGACGTTGGGGTCCTTAAAATAGCGCACGACCTCGCAGATGGCGTCGGTCTCGCGGATGTTTGCCAAGAACTGGTTGCCCAGGCCCTCGCCCTCGTTGGCGCCCTTCACCAGGCCAGCGATGTCGACAAACTCGACCGTAGCCGGCACAATGCGGCCGGGGTTAACGATGTCGGCGAGCTTTTGCAGGCGGCTATCGGGCACATCGACGATGCCCACGTTGGGGTCGATCGTGGCAAACGGGTAGTTGGCGGCAAGGCCGGTCTTTTTGGTAAGCGCGGTGAACAGCGTCGACTTGCCCACGTTGGGCAGGCCCACGATACCGATGGAAAGGGACACGACAGCTCCTTTTGGTACAGGTACTTCAAACTGCATAAGTATAGCGCCGCCGCAGCATCCGGGCGAATCCGGACACCACGACGGCGCAAATGAAGCAAAGATTGGGGTCGCTGGCTAGTCCGCGAGCTTTTCCACCTGGTCGAGCATCTTGTCCAGCTTGGCCTTTGCCTCGGCCTTGACCTTCTCAGCTTCTTCGTGAGCCTTCGCCTTCTGGGCGGCCTTTTCCTCGGCTTCGGGATCGACGACGACCAGATTGGACGCGTCATGCTCAACCAACTTGAGCGCATGCTCGGGGCACACCTTGACGCAGGCACCGCAGCCCAAGCAATACGTGGACTCCAGCGCAAAGCGACCGCTTCCCACCAAATCGCAGGCAAACGTGGGGCACACGTTGATGCACTCGCCGCACGACGTGCACTTGTCAAAATCGCATTCCGGCGTGCTCACCTGCATGTTCTGGGCAAGCTCGGGGTGGTTTTGCAACGTCGAGAGCACCAGTTGGCGCCCGTGCGTAAGCGTACGGCGACGCTTGGTCGTCGTGGTGCCGCACATGGTGTTGAGCGTGCGCTCCAGCTGGGTAATCTGATGGCGATGAGCCTTGAGCTTTTGCGTCACCGAGGCCAGCGCCGCCGTCGCCGGATTGAGCTTGGTCACCGTCAGGCCCGTGGTGCGGGCAATCTTTTCCATGTACTCCTTGCGTTCGTACTCGCGAAGCTTATGACACTTGAGGCTCTTGGGGTCGACCTCCAAGCCCATACCCGTGCCAGACCACTCCTCGGCCTTCGCAATCGCCTCGCCCAGAATGTCCTCACCGCCGATGTTGCGGCATTTATCGCACACGCCCAACGGCAGGTACACGCTCACGTTGGGATAGTCCGCCAGTACCGAGAACCAGGTCTCGGCCGTAATATCGCCCACGCAGGCAACGACGACCTCGTTTTCGCGCGGCATGCGCTTAAGGGCGCGCGTGCAGGTGACGTAGGCGGTCTCGTGGCTCGTAGCAGCAGAGACGATATCGTCATACAGGTTTTTGGGCGCCAGGCGCGGCGAGATGATCGCCTCGGTCGGACAGGCAGCGGCGCACAGGCCGCACTTGCGACAGGAGTCGAGGATCTCAATGGCGTCTTCCTCGACCTCGATAGCGTTGACCGGGCACACGTCCATGCACGCGGTGCAGCCGCTCTTTTCATTTTTGCAGGTCAGACACGGGATGGTGTTGCCGCGCGGACGCTCCTTGTAGTCGGCAGGATTCCACTGCGGTGCCGACGGATCGAGTGCATCGGTCACACCGCCAAGCGGGTTTTTAAGAAAGTCGAAACCCTTGCTGATCTCGATAATGTCATCAAACAGATCGTGTTCCTGCGCCATGCGCGGCCCCTCCCTGAGCAGTGCAAACAAGCAAGAGATAATGATACGCTATCGGTCCACGCCTCGGGCAAATTACACGCGGCGCATCTTTGCGGCAAATAGCCCATGGCCCATCGCCGCCTCGATTGCACAAGGCTGATCAAGAGCCAAACTATGCCTCGCACATGAACTGCACGAGCTTTTGTTTGGTCACCTTTGCCTGCTCGTTGGCCATATTACGCTCATTTCTAAAGACCGCATTTGCAACACTCTGCAGATCGGCATCGGAAATCTCGCCAAGGCCCAGCTCCTCGAGCGTCGTCGGCAGACCAACGCGCTGGCAAAACTCGAGCACCTGATCAAGCTCGGGTGCACGCTCCAGGCGCAGCTGCACCACCAGGCCAAATGCCACGGCCTCGCCATGCATTGCCTTGCACTCGGGCAGAATCGTCAACCCGTTGGCGATGGCATGCGCCAACGCCAAGCCACCACTCTCAAAGCCAACACCCGAGAGCAGGATATTGCACTCGATCAGGCGCTCAACCGCTGGCGATGTACGGCCCTTTTTGAGATCGCGCTTGGCAGCGACGCCGCACTCCATGAGTGTGTCATAGCAGGCACGAGCCGCAACCAAGGCCAAGTGTCCCGGCGCGCCACCGTGCTCGTTGGCGCCGTGCGCCGCGGCGCACGAACGCGCCTCGAAATACGTTGCCAGCGCATCGCCCATACCAGCGACCGTCATACGCAGCGGGGCCGCCGCGACCACGTTGGTATCGACCACGACCAAGTCTGGATTCTTCTCGAGCATCAGGTAGCGGTCGAACGACCCATCCTCGTGATACAGCACCGAAATCGCGCTGCACGGACCGTCCATCGACGCCGCCGTAGGACATACGCACAACGGCAACTCGGCATAAAACGCAACGGCCTTGGCGATATCGAGCATCTTGCCGCCGCCAATACCCACCACCATGTCGCAATACTCGGCCTGGGCTTCCTTAGCCATTTCGACAACGGCCTCTTCCGTACACGGACCGTCATAAATCTTAAAGAACGGCTCGCTTAGATCTTCGTCCAGAAATCCATCAACGATCTGCTTGCACAGCCGATCCTCGGTGCCCTGGTCAAACAAGACATAGGCAGCGCAGCCCAACCATGACAAATACCTGCCTTGACGCGACAGTTCGCCCGGCCCCTGAACATACCGGCCGGGACCGCCGTAAACCATAGGAAGCGCCATACGAGAATCCGCCCTTCATCAAACAACGATTGGTGCAAAGTAACCTTACCCCTTTGCACCATAGCAAAAAGGGGCAAAGCCATCTGTCGGCTTTGCCCCTTCCTTACCTTAGTTTAGTTTACTCATCCATAAGGTAATAATGACCCAGTGCGTCGGCACCCAGGATGGCGTTTGCGACCATCTCGGGCGTCACCTCAAACGGCATGTTGCACATGGTGTCATCGGGCGCGCAGGCGGCCTCGGCAACAATCATGGCCTGCTCGCGCGTAAGCTCGGCAACGCCAAGTTCCTTCATCGTGACCGGCAGGCCCAGCTCAATGCAGAAGCCCAAGACTTCCTCGAGCTTCTCGGTCGGGGCATCCTCGAGTACCAGTTGGACGATGGTGCCAAAGGCGACCTTCTCGCCGTGATACATGCCGTGGCACTCGGGCAGCATCGTCAGGCCATTGTGGATGGCATGAGCAGCAGCAAGGCCCGAGCTCTCAAAGCCAATACCGGAGAGCAGCGTGTTGGCCTCGATGATGTGCTCGACGGCAGGCGTCAGCGCGCCCTTCTCCAGCGCAACCTTGGCCTTGACGCCATCGGCCATAAGCGTCTCGTAGCAGAGCTTGGCGAGCGCCAGGCCGGCCATGCCGCCCTTGCCGCCAGCGCAGGTGCCGCCGTCGGCATCATGCGTCGCCTGGGCCTCAAAGTAGGTTGCGAGCGCATCGCCCATACCGGAAACCGTCAGGCGCACCGGGCTCGCCGCGATAACCGTCGTATCCATAAGGACGATATTGGGGTTTGCCTTCAGGAAGAGGTACTTGTCGAACTGGCCGTCATCGGTATAGAGCACCGAAAGCGCCGAACACGGGGCATCGGTCGAAGCAATGGTGGGACAAATGATAACCGGGGACTCCAGGTAATAGGCGACGGCCTTCGCGGTGTCGAGGATCTTGCCGCCACCGACGCCGACGATGATGTCGCAACCGTTGTCGCGAGCGAGCGCAACCAGGCGATCGACCTCGCCCTTGGAGCACTCGCCGTTAAAGTCCTCAAACAGCAGCTCGGCCTTGGCCTCGGCAAAACCGCCCTCAATCTTGGCACCGACGCGCTTCTTGCCCGAAGGCGTCACGATAACGAGGGCCTTAGCGCCGAGCGGCTCGACATAGGAGCCAAGCTTGGCCAGCTCGTCCGGGCCCTGGATGTACTTGCTGGGGCTATTGAAGATAGCAGCCATTTTTATCCCATTCTCTAATAAGTAAAAAGAAAGGGGCTCCGTACGGATACGTGCGGAGCCCCTCGTTACGATAACAAGAGTCGATTAGAAATCGATGTCGGTGTCGTAGTAGCAGGCCTTGAGGATCTTCTCGAAGTCGGCAGCCTTGGTCTCACGCGGGTTCTCGGGCGTGCAGGCGTCGGTCTCGGCGTTCGCGGCGATCTCGGGCAGCTTGGCGAGGAACTCCTCCTCGGAAACCATCTGCGGATTCTCGGCGTCGACCTTCACGCCACCATTCGCGTAATCCTTGATGGACTGCGGAATGTTGAGCTGGTCGTTGAGGTCGCGGATCTTCTGGACGAGCGCAGCGATGAGCTCCTCGTTGGTCTCGCCGGGAAGGTGCAGGATCTCCTTGGCCACGTAAGCGTAACGCTCGGCAGCACGCGGGTCCTTGGAGTTCCACTGGATGACCTTGCCCAGGTACATGGCGTTAGCAGCACCGTGGATGATGTGGCCGTTCTCGAAGGCAGCACCGGTCTTGTGAGCCATGGAGTGAACGATGCCGAGCAGGCCCGAAGAGAAGGCGATACCGGCGATGCACTGAGCCTCGTGCATGTGCTGACGGGCCTCATGGTCGCCAGCATAGGACTTGGGCAGCCACTCGACGATCTCGCGGATGCCGTGCAGAGCGTTGGCGTCGGTGAACATAGAGGCGCAGGTGGAAACGTAGGCCTCCATGCAGTGGGTCAGAGCATCCATGCCGGTGTGAGCGCACAGCTTGGCGGGCATGGTGTAGGTGAGCTCGGGGTCGACGATGGCGACATCAGGGGTGATGTTGAAGTCGGCCAGCGGGTACTTGATGCCCTTGGCGTAGTCGGTAATGACGGAGAACGCGGTGACCTCGGTAGCGGTGCCGGAGGTAGAGGAGATGGCGCAGAAATGAGCCTTCTGACGCAGCTCGGGGAAGCTGAACGGCTGGATGATGTTGTCGAAGGACTCCTCGGGATACTCGTAGAAGACCCACATGGCCTTAGCAGCATCGATGGGCGAACCGCCGCCGATAGCAACAATCCAGTCGGGCTCGAAGTCGCGCATAGCGGCTGCGCCCTTCATGACGGTCTCGATGGAGGGATCGGACTCGACGCCCTCGAAAAGCTTGACCTCCATGCCGGCCTCTTTGAGGTCGGCCTCGACGTCCTGCAAGAACCCGCCGCGGCGCATAGAGCTGCCGCCAGAAACGATGATGGCCTTCTTGCCCTTGAGGTTCTTCACCTCGTGGCGAGCGCCCTCACCAAAGTACAGATCGCGAGGATTGGTAAAACGTCCCATACTGTGCCTCCTAAACAAGCCCCTCTTAGACTTGCGTATATAACGGAGCACCCGATTGGCTCCGTTAGGACCGTTTGCGCGTTGCCGGCGATGACAATGCGCGATGTCTAAACGTCTCAACGCTCAGACAAACACTATTTTACCGTTCTGGTTGGTCAGTTATTCACCTAAAGCCGCCAATGATGAAACGTTTTTTCTATCCTTGGAACCTCTTGCGTTGCGGTTATTGTCCCAAGCTGGGCAAACGTTTTATCAAGGTTGACTACATACCCCGAGCAGGACTGCGCCCCTCCAAAATATGCACCGTTCGCCGCCAAAAATCGACCGTTTGCGGCACCGTGATACCACTCGCTCGTCCAAGGTGCCGACATTTGTGCGACATCCGTCTTCGTGGTGCAAAGGTGCAAGTCCAAGTGCGGCACCCCCGGTGTGCCACATGCGGGTAAACTAGAACCTTATATAGAAACATTTGAACCCTAACCGCAGCAAAGGAGGCCCCATGGCATTCGATCCCATTCAAGAGGATTGCCATCGCCTCGTTCTTGAGGCTTTGCGCCGCGACAATATCCCACTCACCGACGGCCCCGCCGTCGAACGCCTGATGGAGCAATTCACCCGCGACCCCGCGCCGCTCATCGTGCACGACCGCGACCGAGCCGGGCACCTCATTGCCAAGGTGGTCGAGGCCGTTGACTACCGCATTCCCTTTATCCCCGACGATACCCAGGCCGAGCAGGAAGAGGCCGCTGCCGAGAACATGCTTCGCGAGGCAGCCGCGCTCGACCCCACCAACTGGGATGCCCAGCGCATGCTGACCGCCCTCACCGCCAACTCCAACGAGGAGTACGTACAGTACTTGGTATCCAAGCGCGATGAAGTCGAGCACGACCTGGCACTCAAGATCGCCTCGGCGCAGGACCCCTACGAGCGTGAGGCCGCAGGCGACCTTATGCGCCGTCCCTACCTGCGCTGGCTTGCCGCCTTGGCATCGCGCGCCCTCATTAGCGGCCGCTATCGCATGTCGCTCGAAGCCGCGAATCGCAGCTTGGACTTTGCGCCCAACGACCCCGCTGGTGTCCGCCACACCGCGATGCTCGCCATGGCAAAGCTCGAATACCCCGCCGAGGAGCTCAAGCGCTTTCGCTCCGCACACTCCGTGCCGTACCTCGCGAATACCCCACTGCGCCGTCGTCCCAAGGATGCGGAGCGTGACTTGGACCCGTGGACGCTCATCGCGCTGATGAGCGCTGCCTGGCGCGAGCTGGACTACGAAGGCGCCGAGCACTACTTGCGCATCCTTGCGCGCTCGTGTCCGCACGCAGCCGAGGCGCTCTACTTCCAAACCGAGTTTCCCGATGGCGTCTATGCCCGCGTCAACGTGGGTGTGGGCTCCACCGACGAGCTTGTCCTTGCGCTGTCCGAGGCGACGCCGGTACTGCAGGAGGGCCTGGGCGCCCCCGACAACGCCAGCTTTGCCGCCTGGGTCGCCACCAACGATATCGTGCGCTCCCAGATCGACGAGCGCATCCTGCGGGCGGCCGAGCAGGGCTTGCCGTTTAAGGGAGGAGACCTCTAATGGATCCGAGCGTCTACATCCCCGCCTACCTGGAGCGCGCCTACCTTGCGTCGCACCCCGAACTCACCGATGCAGCACGCGATCTTGTCCATAACGACGTGAGCGTCAACCCTCATAAATATGCGCAGACCGAGCATGCCCAGGCGCTGCTGTCCTATGCCGGCGTCCACCGCCACCTGCTCGACGAGCTCCATCGCATCGAGGACATGGGCAGCGACGAGGAGTTTGAACAGACGCGCAACCGCCTGTTCGACGATATGCGCGATGAGCTGCTCAAGATCGTCCGCGTCGACGCGCTGGCCGTCGATGCCCAGCTGCTCGCCATCATTTTGGCGGACACGCCCGTCGACGCCTGCCTGGGCGACCTGATGAAACTCGAGGCGACCACGGCCGATTACCTGCAGCAAAGCGTGCCCGGGTTCGACATGGAGGCCCCGCACTACTGGGCCAACAAGGTGCTGGCAGACGGCGTGACGGCGGCTGATCTCACCGTGAGCGAGCAGGCTCTTATCGGGTGGCTCCACACACTCGAGGCCATCTCGCAGCTGTGCTTGGCGAGCGCTCGTTACCGTGCTGCCGCCAACTATTCTCGCCGTGTTCTTAAGGCGGAAGGCTATCCCACCCGAGCTGCAGGCACCGTGCTACTCGCCCTCGCTCGTCTGGAAGACGAGGACGGCTTTTTTGCCCTGGCCCACCAGCTCGAGGAGCAGATGGGGGCCGATGCCCTCGAGAACTCCCCCTGGTACCTACTCGCCCGCACGATTCTGCTGTTCAAAACGAACAAGATGCGCCCGGCGACACGAGCGCTGCGCGAGTTTGCCAACCGCTGCGAGGGCGGCGCGTTCTTCTTGCTGAATCCCATGTACCAGACACCGTACCTTCCCTGCCGGCCCGAGCCACGCGATCCCTGGGATCTTTCGCATCAGGCAGTTTGGGAGGCCGACGGCATCATCTCGGATACTCCCGACTTTGCCCCCTGGGCCAGCGCTTGCGAAGACGTATCGCAGCTTGCCCAGGAATTTGCGCGCCGTTACGGTTTTTAGCGGCGCAAACGCCACGACCATGTCATTCACGTTAGGAACGGCTTCATGAACTTCCGCTCTTCTCTCGCCTGCACCTCGAGCGATATCGCCCGCTGGGGGCTGCGCTCCGTCCTTAAGCGCCAGGGCGGCGTACTCCCCGGCCGCATCGCCATGAAGATCGACCCCGAGCTGCTAAGCGACCTCGCGGGCCTTGTCGACCGCAGCGCGGTAATCACCGGCACCAACGGCAAGACCACCACCTCCAATCTCATTGCCGACGCCGTTGCCGCCAGCGGCGCCACCGTGGTATGTAACCGTGCCGGAAACAACATGGAGCCGGGCGTGGTTGGTGCCCTGCTCGAGGCGCGTGGCAACCTTAAGCGAACCGCCAGCAGCAAGCGCGTAGGCGTCTTTGAGTGCGACGAGCTCTACACCGTACGCGTCCTGCCCAAGCTCAAGCCGACGTACTTTGTGCTGCTCAACCTGTTCCGCGACCAGCTGGACCGCTACGGCGAGATCGACCACACCCAGGTCGTCATCGCCCACGCGCTGGAGCTTTCGCCGACAACGACGCTCATCTATAACGCCGACGACCCGCTGTGTGCCGCGATCGCCGCGCGCGTTCCCAATGCAAGCATCGCCTTTGGCATCGACGGTGCTACGGGCACCGAGTCCGATCGCATTAGCGACTCGCGTTTTTGCTCGCAGTGCAACGCGCCGCTGGAGTACGACTATGTGCAGTACGGACAGCTTGGCGCATACCATTGCCCCTCGTGCGGCTGGGGTCGTCCCGCGCTGGTCCGTCGCGTGACGGGCGTTGAGCTCACCTGCAACGGCTACGGCTTTGACCTGAACTTTGGACCCGATACCGACGCACCCGCAACGCACATCGCCACGCGCTACAACGGCCTATACATGGTCTACAACGTTGCCGCCGCCTTCTTTGCGGCGCGCGAGCTGGGCGTGGACGCGGCGCATCTACAGCCCACGCTCGATGCCTACGTCCCCGCCGGCGGACGCATGGGCCGCTGGAACATTGCCGGCCGCACCGTCGAGGCAAACCTGGCCAAAAATCCCGTGGGCTTCGATCGCCAGATTCAGTCCATTAAAACGGCAGGCGGCAGACTCTGCGCCTTCTTCCTGAACGACAACGACGCCGACGGCCACGATGTCTCGTGGATCTACGACGTCGACTTCGAGCGCATCGCCGATACCCCAGGGCTTGTCGCCTTTGCCGGCGGCACGCGTGCACACGATATGCAGGTACGTCTAAAGTACGCCGGCATCGACGCCGCCATCATCTCGAATATCGAGCAGGCGATCGGCGCCGTGGCAGACGAGATCGCCGATGACACCTTCTACGCCGTCGCCAACTACACGGCCTTCCCGCCGCTGGTCAAGGAACTCGACGAGCTTAAGGGCACCGATGCGAGCTCGGTTGCCTCCCACGCCGCAACGCGCGCCGATGGCAGCGCCGTCCCCACCGATATTGCGCCGGTCGAGCTCTCGCGCCCCCTGCGCATCGTCTACCTGTATCCCGATGCCCTCAACCTCTATGGCGACGGCGGCAACGTCATTGCCCTCGAGCGCCGCTGCGCCTGGCGTGGCATCCCCGTGCGCGTGGACGAGGTCCGTATGGGCGAGTCGCTCGATCTCACCGACGCCGATATCGTCATGATGGGCGGTGGCTCCGACCGCGACCAGTTGGCTGTGGCACATGAATTGCTCGCTCAAAAAGACAAGGTCGCGGCCTATGTTGAGGACGGCGGCTCGCTAGATCGGA
>CABRNM010000005.1 GCA_902472315.1 uncultured Collinsella sp. | reverse complement strand
GCCTGCGCGTTTGGCCTGGGTGCGCTGTGCATTTGCCGTTTAGTGGAGCCGGCATTGCTGGGGCTGCTCGGCCATCTGCCGGTGCTGATTGTGCGGCTGGCGGCCTTTATCGTCGCGGTCGCGATGATGGTCGATGCGGTGTGCTCTTTGGCCAGCTGGCGCCGTTTGTCCGATCAGCTGGAGCGTGTGCGCGCCGACCTTGCCGACCGCATCAACGAGTCGCTTGCCGACGCGTCTGACTCCATGCTCGAACGTATTCCCGATTCGGCGATCGACTCGGTGGCGCAGACGCATATCCGCAGCCGTGCCGTTAACGCGTGGCTGGCCGAGCTGGGCGACGCGACGCTCGATGCCCTGCGCGAGAAGGCTTCGATGCCGACGTTTATCTCGGATGGTGCTCGCGGCCTGGCGCTCGCTGCCCGCCGCGTGGCCGATGCCGCGCCGAGCATGCCGCGTCCGTCGCTCAGCCGTCGCCTTGCCGGTAAGCGCATGAGCCGTCCGGTACCGAGCGTGTCACTCAGTCGTCGTGACCTGCGCTTCTTCAATGCCTTCCCGCGTCTGCGCATCAATCGCTACGAAGGTGTCATTCGAGCAACTAATCTCCGCGACCGCGCCCACGAGCTGTTTCGGCGCTAGCCGGGATGGGCGCGCTCACGGCTCCCTTGCTCGCGTATTTCCCGTTCGTTTCGCGTCCGTTGCCGCGCCGTTTCCAAGATTGCGGCGCCGTTGGAGACGGCAAGATCTGGGTCGAGCCGGTCGAGGAAGTTATCCGCATCCGTACCGGCGAACACGGCCCTTCTGCGGTGTAGAATCGACCGTCTACCATCCGCAACGTTAAAATGCTGCAATGAGGCACAAGACTTGCGTTGTGGATGGACGGATTATGGGTCGTAATAAATATCCCGAGGAGACTGTCGCGAAGATTCTCGACGCGGCGCTGGAGCTATTCTGCGTACAGGGTTATGAGGGGACGAGCATCCAAGACATCGTCGACCGCCTCGATGGCATGACCAAGGGTGCTGTCTATCATCACTTTAAGAGCAAAGAGGAGATTTTCAACGCCGCATTTGATCGGGCAACGGCTCCGATTGCTGAACACCGTCGCGCGACACTCGGTGCTGGCAATATGACGGGAGCTCAAAAGCTCAAACGACTTTATGCGCCCGAGTCCGTCGTTCCGCAAATCGAGCTATGGGCTCGCATGCATCCTGCGGCAGATCCGGTAAAAAGCTCGCGGCTGCTGGCGATGCAGTACCAAGGTTCGTTTGACGAGTCGGCCGATGGCAATCTCTTGCCAGTAATCGAGGAGGGCATCGCCGACGGCTCCATTGCGTGCGAATGCCCGCGCGAAGCAGCGGAGGCCGTATCGTTGTTAGCGAATCTTTGGCTGCTGCCATTGTTCCGTCCGCTCGAGCCCAAGGAGCGAATGCTCGCTCGCGCACAATGTTTGGCACAGATGGCGGCAGCGGTGGGGCTCGATTTGGGTAATGAAGTGCTCCAGACAACGGCCCAGATTTGGGACGTATGGAACCGTGCCGGGTGGTAATATAGATACCAACGGTATGTAATTGATTTGTGAGGGTAGCCACGGCTGCCCTTTTCAAGTCATTAAATACATACTGACAGTATGTATTTGGGGGCAGGCTTATGGCTGGGATGCGAAGAATTAGCGTTTCATTGGCGCCAAAAACAGTGCGATCTATCAGGCTATTTGGTCTTCTTGTTGCACAGCTGTGTGCGTATTCGATGCTGTCGGCACTGTGCTTTGCGTGTCCGCTCTACTTGTTCGATTGCAGCGGCTCCTCAACGTTATATGGCGCCGTCGCGGCGATAGCGTTCATACCGGGCGTGCTCGCGACTCCGGTTGGCGGGATTTTGGCGGATCGGGGAAGACATCGCGGGGTTCTTGTGGTACTCGGCATTGTTCTGATGGCTGCATCACTGCTGTTTATCCCCATGAAGCGTTCGCTGCCTCTTGCGGTTGTCGTGGCAGCAATGCTTTGCGTCCAATATGGCATCCAATCGCTGCTGAAACCGATGCTTCAAATTGAGGCGGTGCGCATGACGGGCCAAGAAAAGGTTGAGCGTGCCACTGCGTTGGTCTCGCAGATAATCATGATGAGCAATATCTTGGGGCCTGTAGTCGGGACGGCAGTCTATGGGTGCTTTGGTATCGATACTCTATGCGAAACCGCGGCGTTGACGTTTACGATTTCAGCCCTGCTGTTCGGGGGCGCACTCAAGCAAAATGCCTCATCTGAAACGATGGGAGACGGCGCGACTCGTACGACACGCCGAAACGATTTTCGGGAGTTGATTCGGTACCTGTCTCAAAACTCATCATTGCTCGTTGTGTTTTTGATTGCGGCTATTTTGAACCTTGCGTTAGTTGGGTTAACGATTGGTGCTCCCGTTATTGTTGCAAAGCATCTCGGAATGCAGTCATCCTTCGTTGGGATTATTGAGGTGGCTATG
Organism: uncultured Collinsella sp.; assembly: GCA_902472315.1. GTDB lineage: Bacteria > Actinomycetota > Coriobacteriia > Coriobacteriales > Coriobacteriaceae > Collinsella. The sequence continues at coordinate 95,031 of CABRNM010000005.1, read as the reverse complement.
GGCTTAGGTGGTCTTGTCGGCAGTGGTTTGGTCGGTATTTGGCCGCATCGTTTTTCCTTCAAGGGCATATGTCGATATGTTGCGATGATCTGTTTTGGAGTCGTGCCGATTATTGTCACGCTACTGAGCGGTCCTGATGAATTAGCGTTTGCCGCGCTTGCGGCCGGCTCGGCATGGGTCATGGCGTGGGCAAGCATTACATCGGTCGAAATCGTTTCATTTGTTCAGCGGTCAGCGCCAAAGGAACTCTGCGGAAAAGTGCTGGCACTCGTTTATATGACGCTTTCCTGTGCAACGCCTATTGGCCAATTGGTTTACGGGCTCGCATATGATCGATGGACACCGGCGATTGTATTCGCAGGCATGTTGGCGGTGCTGACGTTGACGACGGCGCTGTTTTATCGGCTGAAAAGTCGCTTGTGGCGATTGTCTTAGCGCGCTGGGGCACCGTGAATTTGTGAAGGCAGTGGCACGTCGCGTCGTGACGGCATTGTTTGGGCGTGCCTCTCCTTCGTCTACAATATCGTGCAGACGAAGGAGAGGCACGCCCATGATCAAGATGTTTGCGAGTGACTTAGACGGAACGCTGCTGAACGCCCTGCATGAGGCGGATGGGACCATCCGCCGTGCCATTCGCGAGCTGACCGAAGCTGGCCTGCATGTGGTTCCCGCGACCGGACGCTCGACGCTGCCGATCGGCGAGCATGGCTTTACGGGCCTGGCGCTTGACGCCTGCTGCTCCAATGGATCCATCGTGCGCGACAGTCATGGCGAGGTGCTCAAAACCTGGACCATTGACCCGCAGATCACCGAGGAACTGCTCAAGAAGTTTCCGGACATTTGCTTTGATTGCTCCACGCCCGATGGCATGTTCTCGAGCGGCTCGTTCGAGATGCATCAGGCGGGCTTTAAAAAGGACAGCCCTATCAAGCGTATCGTGATGCGTGGCATGCGTGCACGTGGCGGGTATCACGAGGAGCAATATTTCGACCAGTCGATCGGTGACATCCTGCGCCACGATGTGTGCAAGATCAACTGCCGCGTGACCTCGCCCGAGCTGGAGCGTGACCTTAAAGCATATTTGGCCGAGCGATCGGACCGCGTGGTCAACGCGCCGTTCGATCCGGTGATGTTCGAGATCACGGACGTGGCGTGCAACAAGGGCGAGAGCGTGGCCTGGCTGGCGGGCTACTACGGTATTGCCGAGGATGAGGTCGCGGTCTACGGCGACGGCGGCAACGATATCGCCATGCTCAATCGTTTTCGTCACAGCTACGCGACCAAAAACGCAAGCGATGCAGCCAAGGCCGCCGCGAGCGCGACCATCGGCAGCTGCATGGTCCACGCCGTCCCCAAACACATGCTCGCCACCATGCGCAAGCAAAACTCCCGCACCGTCATCGAATAATGTGACAAAGGGACAGCCCCTCTGTCACATGGGAGATGCCGGCTTTTGGCGTATAGGACTGTCTCGCTTTCGCCACCAACAAATTTCGAGTTATTCGGCCTGTCGGAGGTCGTTAAATGGCTAAAGATGCCCTCTCGGGAACATTCATACCTCTAATGGTGTTTGATTCGGTGTCGTAAGTGCGCAAATGGGCATGTATGCGCTCAAATAAGGACAAAAACCCTCAGATAATCCCGGCGGTGCATTTATACAGAACTAGCAGCGTGGCCGAATAACTCGAAAAATGTAGGTGGCAGTTCGGCGACAAGCTCGGGTACGGCAAAGGAACTGTTCCTTCGCCGTACCCGAGCTCCGATCTTCTGAAATACGAACAAACATTCGCATATCTAACTGCGCTTTGATAGAATTGATACTGTTGGCGGCAGTTCCATGTGCCGGGCAACGCCCTCCATCTGATGGGAGGTGATGCCCATGACCGATTTGATTGATTTCGTGAGACTTCTGACCGCTTTGGTCTCGTTCTTCACGGCGCTTGTCGGCCTTTCCGAGGCACTCAAGCAGCGTTCGAAGCGCAACAGAAGGGGTCGCCGCCGCTAAGGCGTTGACCCCCTAATGCAAACAACGGCGCTGCCCAGCTTTGCAGAACTTGGGCTGCCGTCGACATTATTCTACCCACGAATGACATTTTGGACAATCGGTAATGCCGCTCCAAAAGCCAGGTGGGTTGTGACAAAGGGGCAGCCCCTTTGTCACATCCCAAATAATGCCTTTACGTGTTGATGCACACGGTGTGCAATAATACTCGCACTGTGCAATAGCGCACAGGCTGAGTAACAAGGAGGACGCTTGTCCCAGCTCGAGAAATGCGATCGCCGGTCCCTTCGCTCACAGCGTGCCCTTCGCCAGGCACTTGCCAGCGAACTTGCCGAAAGCGGCGACCTTTCGCGCATTAATGTCGCGTCGCTCACCGAGCGCGCTGGCCTTACGCGCCGCACGTTCTATTCGCACTACCGCGATATTCCCGACTTTATCAATCAAATCGAGGACGGCTTGCTGGCCGAGATTCGTGAGCGCATTGAGCTCATCACCGCAGCTCAACTGCCCGATCTCTATCACAACATCGATGAGCTCGAGCCGGCGCCCGGTTCGGTTGAGTTGCTGCGCTACCTTGCGGCCAACCGCGATTTGATCGGATCACTGCTGGGTCCGGGCGGCGACCCCGCCTTTATTAAAAAGATCATCGATACCGCACGCGAGGCCGTGGTGCCGCGCGCACAGACGGGCATTTTGGGCTTGGCGCTGGGCACGTTCTTCGACTACTACGTTACCTACGTCGTGAGTGCCGAGGTCGGCCTGATTCAGCGCTGGTTTGAGCGTGGGCTCACCGAATCGCCCGAGGCCATGGCGCGCATTATGACGGTGCTCGCTTTTGTGCGCCCTGGTGACCTGTATGGCCAACCCATCGATATCAACGTGCCGGAATACGGCATGAAGCTATTGAATCTACAGCTCGAGGACGCGGCCGACACCGCCGCAGCCGTCGAGTCCAACAACTAAGAGGAGAGACAATGAGCAAACTCGTCGAGGGTATTAAGGACCGTATGGTCGCTGCCGCGCGTGAGGCTGCACCCGCCGTGGTGGATGCCGCGCAGAAGGCCGCGACCGCGGCTGCTGAGAAAGTTGCCGAGGCAGTTGCCGATGCCAAGAACGCGGCAGGGGAGACGTCCGTCGCTAGCGAGCCCGCCACCGCCGCTGAGCCCCTAGCCGCCACCGCCGCCCAGGCCCCCGAAGGCGCGATCTTCAATCCCGAGGCCGCCCGCGGCAACCTGCACCTGGGCATCGACGTGGGCTCCACCACCGTTAAGCTCGCTGTGCTCAACGACGACAACCAGATTGTCTACGCCAAGTACCAGCGTCACCACACCGACGTCCGCGCTTGCGCCCGCGACTTGTTCGAGGGTGCCGCGACCGTGCTGCCGACGGCCCAAATGACCTGCGCCATTACCGGTTCGGGCGGCCTGCTGCTGTCCCAGTGGCTCGACCTGGAGTTTGTCCAGGAGGTCATCGCCAGCAAGCGCGCTGTCGAGACCCTCATCCCGGCCACCGACGTCGCCATCGAGCTGGGCGGCGAGGACGCCAAGATCATCTACTTCGACAACGGCATCGAGCAGCGCATGAACGGCACCTGCGCCGGCGGCACGGGCGCCTTCATCGACCAGATGGCCACTCTGCTGCACACCGACGCCAGCGGCCTTAACGAACTCGCGGCCAACGCCACCACCATCTATCCCATCGCCAGCCGCTGCGGCGTTTTTGCCAAGACCGACGTGCAGCCGCTGCTCAACGAAGGCGCCCGTCCCGAGGACGTCGCCGCTTCCATCTTCCAGGCCGTCGTGACCCAGACCATCTCGGGTCTGGCGTGCGGCCGTCCCATCCGCGGTAACGTCGCCTTCTTGGGCGGCCCGCTGCAGTATCTCTCCGAGCTGCGCCATCGCTTCTACCTCACGCTCAACCTGGACGAGGAGCACCGCATTGTGCCCCAAAACGCCCACCTGTTTGTGGCGAGCGGCGCCGCCATGGCGCATGAGTCCAACAAGCTCAGCACGTTCCCGCAGCTCATCGAGGCTATCGATGCCCTGGGTGACACGCAGGGTGCCGAGGTCGAGCGTCTGGACCCGCTCTTTGCCACCGACGAGGACTTTGCCGAGTTCAAGACCCGCCACGACCAGGAAGTCGTCCCCAAGGGCAAGCTCGACGGCTACACCGGACGCGTGTTCATCGGCATCGACGCCGGCTCCACCACCATGAAGGCCGCGCTCGTGGGCGAGGACGGTCAGCTGCTGCACACCTGGTACGGCAACAACAACGGCGACATCCTAGGCACGGCCAAGGTCATCATGGCCGATTTCTACAACCACATCCCCGCCGGCTGTACCATCGGCCACGTGACTACCACGGGCTACGGTGAGGCGTTGCTCATCGAGGCCCTCAAGGCCGATTCCGGCGAGATCGAGACCGTCGCGCACCTGCGCGGCGCCAAGGCATTCCTGCCCGGCGTCGAGTTCATTCTGGACATTGGCGGCCAGGACATGAAGTGCCTGCGCGTCAAGGACGGCGTTATCGAGCACATCATGCTCAACGAGGCCTGCTCGTCGGGTTGCGGTAGCTTTATCGAGAGCTTCGCCGTCTCTATGAACATGGACGTGCGCGCGTTCGCCGACGCCGCCATCCATGCCAAGGCCCCGGTCGACCTGGGCAGTCGCTGCACGGTCTTTATGAACTCGCGCGTCAAGCAGGCGCAAAAGGAAGGCGCCACGGTGGGCGACATTGCGGCCGGCCTGTCCTATTCCGTCATCAAGAACGCCTTGTTCAAGGTCATTAAGCTGCGCGACCCCAAGGAGATTGGCAGCCAAGTGATCGTCCAGGGCGGCACCTTTATGTCCGACGCTACGCTGCGTGCGTTTGAGCAGCTCACTGGCGTTCACGCCGTGCGTCCCGACATCGCCGGCTGCATGGGCGCCTATGGTGCGGCCCTGCTCGCCCGCGATCGCGCCGGTGCCGATGGCACCTCGACCATCCTTTCGGCTGAGGACATCGCGCACCTTACCGTGACGCAAAAGCATGTCCGCTGCGGTCGCTGCTCCAACAACTGCCAGCTCACCGTCAACGACTTTGGCGGCGGCAGGCGCTTCATTACCGGCAACCGCTGCGAGAAGGGCGCCGGCCACAAAAAGCAGAAGACCGAGGCCCCCAACCTCTTCAAAAAGAAAAACGAGCTGCTCTTTAACCGCGAGGTGCTGAGCCCCGACGAGGCCCCGCGCGGCACCGTCGGCATCCCCCGTGCGCTCAACATGTACGAGAACTACCCCTTCTGGCATGCGTTCTTTACGCGCCTGGGCTTTAGCGTGCAGCTGTCCGACCAGTCGAGTAAGAAGACCTACCAGGCGGGCATCGAGTCCATGCCGTCCGAGAGCGTGTGCTATCCGGCCAAGATGAGCCACGGCCACGTGATGAACCTTATCGACCGCGACGTCGACTTCATTTGGATGCCGTGCGTGCGCTGGGAGCGCAAGGAGGACCCGACTGCCGGTAACTGCTATAACTGCCCCATCGTCATGAGCTACCCCACGGCGTTGGCACTCAACATCGACGAGATCCGCGAGCAGAACATCGAGTTCCTGTATCCGTTTGTGCCCTATCACGACAAGACCGAGCTCAAGCGCCGCCTGTATCAGGTGCTCGCCGTCGACCGTGTGGCCGATGCCGAGGCTGGTCGCGGCCGCGTGCGTGGTCCCAAGATCACGCGCTCCGAGGTCGATGCCGCCGTCAACGCCGCCTTTGAGGCCGATGCGCGCTTCCACGAGGACATCCAGACCATGGGCGAGGAGGCCCTTAAGTGGGTCGAGGACCACGGTGGTCACGGCATCGTACTCGCCGGCCGTCCCTACCACAACGACCCCGAGATCAACCACGCCCTGCCCGAGCTTATCTCGAGCTTTGGCTTTGCGGTCTTTACCGAGGATTCGCTTGCGCATCTGGTAAAGCCCGAGCGTCCGATTCGCGTTGTTGACCAGTGGATGTACCACAGCCGCCTGTACGCCGTCGCCCGCTTTGTGACGATGCGCAACGACCTGGACCTGATCCAGCTCAACTCTTTCGGCTGCGGCCTGGATGCCCTGACCACCGACCAGGTTCAGGAGATTCTGGAAGCCAGCGGCAAGATCTACACCGTGCTCAAGATTGACGAGGTATCCAACCTGGGTGCCGCGCGTATCCGTATTCGCTCGCTCATGGCAGCGCTCAAGGACCAGGAGGCAGAGCGCTTGGCCGAGGCCACGGCCGCGGGCGAGGCCTACGAGCAGGGCGATGCCGCGCCGGTGGCTCCCTCCACGGATGCTCCCGCGTTTGCGAGCCGCAAGTACACGTTCGAGGCGCAGCGTGAGAGCGCATCGACCGCGTGGCCCAAGGTGCCCTTCACCGAACAGATGCGCGACGAGGACTACACCATCCTGTGCCCGCAGATGGCGCCGATCCACTTTGACCTGGTCAAAGAGGTATTCCGCGGTGCCGGCTACAACCTGGAGCTGCTGCCCTCGACCGATCACGACGCCGTCGAGGCCGGCCTGCGCTACGTGAACAATGACATTTGCTACCCGTCGATTCTGGTAACGGGCCAGATTATGGAGGCCATCGAGAGCGGCCGGTACGACCTGTCCAAGACGGCCGTGGTTATCAGCCAGACCGGCGGCGGCTGCCGTGCCACCAACTACATCGCACTCATCCGCAAGGCCCTGCGTGAGAGCGGCCACCCCGAGATCCCAGTGATCTCGCTTTCGGCCGTGGCGCTCGGCGAGGACAACCCCGGCTTTAAGATTACGCCGGCGCTGCTTAAGCAGGCAGTCTACGCGGTGCTCTTTGGCGACGTGATGATGCAGATGCTCTACCGCTGCCGTCCGTACGAGGCCACGCCCGGTGCCGCCAACGCGCTCTACGAGGAGTACATGGCGCGTGCCCGCAAGCTGGCGCCTAAGTTCAACCGCCACAACTACACCAAGCTGTGCCGCGAGGCCATCCGCGCGTTCGACACCATGCCGCTCGTGGGCGAGGGCACCAAGCCGCGCGTGGGCGTGGTCGGCGAGATCTTGGTCAAGTTCCACCCTACGGCCAACAACCACGTGGTTGACGTTATCGAGCGCGAGGGCTGCGAGGCCGTGGTGCCGGGCCTGCTCGACTTCTTCCTGTACTCCATGAGCAACGCCGAGCTGCAGAAGGACGAGCTGGGAAGCTCTGCTACCACGCGCGCTGGTATGCAGGCGCTCATCAAGCTCGTGGACTGGATGCGCACACCGGTGGAGGAGATGCTCGAAAAGTCCCGCCGCTTCGAGGCACCCGAGCGCATCGGCACCATGGCCGACAAGGCCCGCACGGTGCTTTCGGTGTGCAACAACATGGGCGAGGGCTGGCTGCTCACGGCCGAGATGCTCGACCTGATTGACCATGGCGCGCCCAACATTATCTGCACGCAGCCCTTCGCGTGCCTGCCCAACCACGTGGTGGGCAAGGCCGTGATCAAGGAGCTGCGCCGTCAACATCCTGAGAGCAACATCGTTGCGGTGGACTACGACCCCGGTGCATCCGAGGTCAACCAGCTCAACCGTATTAAGCTTATGATCAGCGTGGCAAAGGAGAACATGCGCGCCGGCAAGGGCTTTAAGCTCGAGAAGGTGGCGCCGCTCGCGATGGACGAGGTCACCGGCCAGATGCGTGCCCATGACGGCTGCGTGAGCTGCGGCTCGGTCGATGAGAGTGCTGTGGCGTCGGTCGCTGAGCGCCTGGGACGCGGCATTAAGAAGTAGCTTGCCTGCTATGGGCTAGATATGAGACAAACGGGTGGTAGTCGTACCGGCTACCACCCGTTTTTGCTTGGACATATGTTGCGTAAACGCCCCGACTATCACCCTTTGCGAACTCAGATTTCGGAAGTATGCGGCAAAATCTGAATAGACCGAGCACACCGAATATGTCCAAGCCCTGTACCTGCGGTTTTATTGGCGGAAAATCGGGGGGTGCTCAAGGGTTCCGGAATTTGCCGCATACTTCCGCAAACGACGTCTCGGTGGCACAAAAAATCGCCCTCGGAACCCTGAGATAATGAACAGATGTAGCCGTTCGCCGCAAATTACCGTCCGTTTATAGAACCCACCCCCAGTGTGCAGCCCTCTTACGGTTGAATAAATACACATCTATGGAATTACGTAAGAGAGGACTGTTCCTATGAGCTACAAGACCGTTTGCGTTGCCGGCGGCGGCGTGCTGGGAAGCCAGATTGCCTTTCAGGCTGCCTACTGCGGCTTCGATGTAACGATTTGGCTGCGCAGCGAGGGCAGCATCGGTCGCACCCAGCCCAAGATCGATCATGTGCGCGAGGAGTACATCGCGGCAATCGAGGGTATGGCGGACGGCACGGGCGAGTGGTGCTCCGGTATCGCCGATAGCGGCAAGCCCTTCGACAAAGAGGCGGCACTCGCCGCCGTTGAGCGCGCCTACTCCACACTCAAGCTGGAGCTCGATCTTGCCAAGGCAGTGGCCGACGCCGACTTGGTCATCGAGTCTATGGCCGAGGACACCCAGGCAAAAATCGATTTTTACAAGAAGCTCGCCCCGGTCCTTCCGCAAAAGACCGTCGTCGTGACCAACTCCTCCACGTTACTGCCGAGTACCTTTGCCAAGTACACTGGCCGCCCCGAGAAGTACCTGTCGCTGCACTTTGCCAACTCTATCTGGAAGAACAACATGACCGAGGTCATGGCACAGGACCAGACCGACAAGCGCTACTTCGATGAACTCGTCGACTTTGCCAACGACATCCGTATGCTGGCGTTGCCCGTCAACAAGGAAAAGAACGGTTATCTGCTCAACTCCATGTTGGTACCGTGGCTGCTTTCGGGCCTTGATCTGTACGTCTCGGGCGTGAGCGATCCCAAGAGCATCGACCTCGCGTGGACGCGTGGCACCGGCGCTCCCAAGGGCCCGTTCCGCGTATTCGACACGGTGGGTATCCAGACGGCCTACAACATCGTCATGCAGTATCAGAAGGTGCCGGGCCTGGTGAGCCCGCTGCTCAAGAAGATGATGATGCCCTACAACTTTAAGGCCATGGCCTCCGTTCTCAAGAAAATGCTCGACGAAGGCAAGCTGGGCGAAAGCTCGGGCGAGGGCTTCTTCAAGTACTAAGAACGATCCCTCGGGGTCGGAGGAAAACGGATCATTTTCGGCCGCCAGCAGTGAGAAGATGGACCCAGAAATAGAAAGGAGTGGCAATGGGCTGGCTCGGGCTTTGAAGACAAGTTATTGCAGGCCCAGGGTGATTTCTCGCTCAATGCAGGCCAGCACAGCGTGACGTATCTGCCGAGTTCTGACACGGCAGCGACTGGTCGCTACCAGGTGCTGCTATACGACAACAACTTTGGTGCGACCGAGCGCTATCCCAAGTTCGACTGGGGCCAGCTGGGCGCCGCGGTGGTGACCGACTACAGCAAGGGAACGCATTCGTTTGGGCGCATCTTTACGGTGGACGAGACCGTGCGCACCTACGAGCTTGTGGACCAGATCGCCGTGCCGTTCTCGGGCTATGCGAGCAGTGCGCAGCGCGTCGGCGATTCGAATAGCATGCTCGTGGCATCGGGCATGGCCAAGACTTTTGCCGAGTACGATCGCTATGGACTGCCCATCGCCACCTACGAGATGGAAGCCGAGAAGTACATCTACCGCGTGTACAAGTACGAGCTGTAGCGCTGCGCTTAGGTTTGACCAATGGAGTATGAAAACACGCCGTTCGCCGATGCCCCCTCCGCGAGTGGCAGCCATATGGTTTGATGTCAGAAGCATATAGTTGTCGACAGCCTGCTGGCGACGTTCCCCCTGATATCGGAGGTTCCAGGTGTGTTTCGCGCTCCGTTAAACAACTATCGGTTGGGCTAACATGGGTCGCCGTGCTATTTCGATAACCCTTGCAGTGGTCTGCCTGGCTGTGCTCCTGGGCGCTACAGGGCTGTTTGCTATAAGCCGAGAAACGTCCTATATGCAGGAATGCGCTTCCGAAGGGTTTGCCATTGACGGTTACTATCAGGACGACAAGACGAGTCTGGAAACCCTGGCCTTTCTTGAAGAGGATAACCATCGGTGGCAACTGGTCGACAAAGACGGCAGCTGCGTTGACGGGCAGTTTAAGCGTACGGATGACCCCAACATCCTGATATTAAAGAAGGAAAACGGCGAAGAATTCGGTACGGTCCACGTGGCGTATATGTCACGCCGACGCGAGCAGGGCCAGCTCTATCTATTTAGAGATAGCAAAGTGACCCGATTTTATCTGGTGAGCACCAAACCTGCGTTTACGGTGGAGTCTGGCGATGTCGATCTGGACAGTTGATTCACGGCAATAAAACGGCAAGCGGGGTGCGGGTGTGAACTGCACCCCGCTATTTGCTCGTATCCGTATCGCGTCTGCGCCTCGTTGTAACTTGCGTCCGTGCGAGCATTCATCCCGCGCCGGCATCACTTCACGTCAAATTCCACGCGGTCGAGTTCAGGCACGTTGAGGTCGATGAGCTTGCGGGCGACGTGGCGGTCGTGCGTTCCGAGCGCCTCGCTCGTTGTCACATGGGCGACAGTTTGGCGCTCGACGATGCCCTCCTCGTCGCCTTCGGTGACCGAGGTCTCGACGGCGACGGTGTAATCCTTAAAGCCCGGCAGCACCGCGGCAAGCTCGCGCGTGGTTTCGGTGACACCGTAGCCGTCCTGTACGCCGGCCTGCGCCGAGCCAATGGAGCCTGCGGTCATAACGATGCAGGGGATGGCAAAGATGGCCGTTCCCACGATGATGCGGCGGCGCACTTTGCGTGACAGCTCGTCGACCTCGGCGTCTTCCTCAGCGGTCACAATACCGTCGCCGTTCAGGTCGCGCTTGAGCGGCACGCGCAAAAGAAGCAGCACGGCTTCGGCAGCCAGTGCGATAAAGACCACGTTGATGCCAAACTCATAAAGCGCCGAGAGAAACAGTGACCCGCTTGCGATGGCGATGCCGTAGCCCGCCGCGCACAGGGGCGGCATGAGCGCGGTCGCCACGGCCACGCCGGCGATGAGCGTGGCGGGTTCCTGGTCGCGCGAGTTGCCCAGCCCGCCTGCAAAGCCGCCTGCGAGTGCGACGGTAAGGTCCCAGACGGTGGGTGTCGAGTTGTCGATAATGGCGGCCGTAGTGGTGCCGAGGGGCGAGAGCTTAAAGTACAACGTGGATGTGACCAGGCAAAAGGCCATTTGCAGCGCAAGGCTGGCGACGGCTTCGACGGTAATCTCGCGGTCGAGCGTGGCGATGCCATATGCCATGGCAAGGACCGATCCCATAAGCGGGCAGATGAGCATGGCGCCCACGATGGCAATGTCCGAATCGATATCGAGGCCGATGCTTGCGATGAGCATGGCGATGATGAGGATACACAGGTGAGAGCCAGTCAGACGCGCCCCGTTTACAAAACGCTTGCGGATCACGTGATAGGGCGCGCGTCCCTCGCGAATGTTGAGCGCGCGCTTTAAAAAGCGACCAGCCTGCTCGGCAGCCTCACTATGGGCAGGGCGGATGCCGTGGCGCCGGTGATGGCGTTCGCGTAGTCGCTTGATCTGTTGTTTGTCGAGTTCCATGTCCACCTCGTTCCAGCGCGGTCCGCGCAACGCGCCCGTTGTCCTAACTCTACACCGTGGCGGGTGGGGTGTCTGTTGGATGCGGAATCCGATAGGGCGGATGACGCGGGAGCAAATGCAAATCACAGGCTCAATTCCATCCCGCGAGAATATGATGCACCAGCTCCTTCAAATGTGACGAAACTGTGAAGCACGAGAGCGTGAATTTCAAAAAATACGCTGGTCGCCAATGTTGCGCAACAGAATTCAAAAATCGACAGCTACCGTTTGATACGTATAGATACATCCGTGTCAAAGGGAGAAAGCCATGGCAAACTACAGTCCACAACACTTTGAGCCTCGGGCCAAGACTGTCAACGTCAAGGGCGTTGCTAACCGCGCCGTCGCAACCGTTTTGACGGCGGGCCTCATCGCTCAGCCGCTCATGTCGCCGCTGGCGGCAATCGCCGCACCGTCAACCGGTAACGGCGATTCTGTTCAGGGGGGGGGGTAGTTCTGTAGAGAATACCGTTACCGCCGGTAACCAAGCGGTCGTAAAGACGGCTGCCCAGCTGGCCGAGGAGTCGGCAAAGCAGTTCAAGGACGCTCAGGCCGCCTACGATGCCGCCCAGAAGAAGGCCGACGCGGCGGGTCAGTCTCAAAAGCAGGCTCAGCAGCAAAAGGATCAGGCCTCGCAGGCAGTAAGCGACAACGAAATCGAGCAGAACGCAGCAGAAGTCGCCGCGCTCCAGGAGAAGATTGACGAGCTCAAAGCGGCCGTCGAAAAGACCGAGCAGCAGCAGAAGAAGCTGGGCGACCTGAACGATCAGCTCGAACAGGCCAACAAGAGTGTCGAGGATAAGACCCAGGCGCTCAAGGACGCCAAGGCAAAGCAGGATGAGGCCAAGAAGGCCCTCGATGATGCCCAGGCCAAGCTCGAGGCCATGGGTATGGACGAGTACGAGGCCGCCAAGAAGGCCGTCGAGGACGCGCAGGCAAAGCTCGATGACGCCAATAAGGCCGTTACTACTGCACAGGACAATCTGGACCAGGCCAAGGCTGCCGAGGCCAGCGCCCAGCAGGAAAAGCAGAATACCGAGGCAGCTTTGACGACTGCCCAGGCCAAGAAGCAGGAGACTGCCGCTGCCCTCGCCACTGCAACCACTGCGCGCGATAACGCCCAGCAGAAGTTCAACCAGGCGCAGGCCGCGCTCGATGCTGCCGTCTCGGGTACGGGTGTCGACCTGAGTGCGCTTGAGGCCGCCAAGATCGCCGCTGCTGGTGAGCTCAAGACCGCGCAGGCGGAGCTCAATGCCGCGACGGATGCCGACGCCACCGCACAGACAAATCTGCAGGCCGCCCAGGCTGCCGTCGCTGCCGCGCAGGAGAAGGCCAACGCCGCCAACGCTGCTGTGGCATCTGCCCAGTCTGCATACGATGCGGCAAACAAGGAGTACAACGCCGCCGCCAGCAAGCGCGACGCCGCCAAGGCCGCATACGAGAAGGCGCAGCAGACCGAAGCAGACAAGAAGACCGCGTACGATAAGCTTGTCGAAGTTCGCAAGCAGAAGCGCAGCGAGTGGGAGGCAGCCTGCGCTGCTTCGAACGCCGCGGAAAAGGCTTATGACGCTGCTAATGCCCAGGTTGAGGCTCTTGAGCAGCAGATTGCAGACCTAAAGTCCAACATGACCGTTGACCAGGAAGTCATCAGTCAGGGTATGTTCGGCTTCATGAACTACATCATCGGCGGCAGCCAGTTCACAGCCACGCAGAAAAAGAACGCAAGCACTGCCGCGTCGATGCTCATGGGGACGACAGAGAAACAGGACTGGTATGATAATTACGTCGATCAGGACATGTCTCGCGACACCAATCCGCTCTCCTTGGAGCAGATGCGTAACGCCCTGACCTACCTCGATACCCAGAACAACCTCCGCAAGGCGAACGGCCAGTCTGAGCTTAGCGTCAGCCTCCGCATGACTGCGGCAGCCGCCCTCAATACATCATATTCATCGAACATCTGGGGACACTCGAACTGCTATTTCGATCAAGGTGAGAATCTTGCAGGCGGCGGCGGGGCATACACCGGAGGCGAGACCGAGGATACGCTTGGCTGGCCATATACCGGTCTCTACACCCAGGAGAAAAAGGCGTTCGATAAGTACGTCGAGCAGTATGGTGACGCACTTGGAAGCCATCGATATGATTCCTATTATATCTACCAGCACTACAACAGCATCTACCATGAGTGCGGGCACTATCTAAACATCATCGATGCCGGCGCGAAGGCTATCGGCATCGCGACCGGTAGCGGTAAGAATACCGATTCCGAGGTAACCGTTTTCGACTATAGCGGGAGCACGGGGCAGAAGGATTTCACTGTTTCCGAGTTCAAGAAGCTCGTCAACGACTACATCGATTCTGCCTATAACGCTGGCGGCACGCAGGCGCAGAAGGCGCAACTCAAGGAGCTCCAGAGCAAGCTCGCCGAGGCGCAGAAGACGCTGGGCACGGCCGATACGGCATATCTCGCTGCTCTCAATAACCAGAAGGACGCGCAAGACGCCTATACCGCGGCCGACACGAACGTGAACACCGCCAAGGGCGAGTACGAGAAGGCCAAGTCCGGCACCGCCGCCGCGAAGACGGTATACGACGCCGCGAAGGACGCGCTCGGCGGAATCGACATCGAGTCCCTCAAGCAGAACCTCGATGCCGCAAAGAGCAAGGCCGCTACTGCCCAGGCAGCTCTCGATAAGGCAAACGCCACGCTTGCTGACAGCAAGACGAAGGCAGCCGACGCCGCTGCTCACAAGGCGAAGGCTCGCAGCGCCCGCGATGCCGCCAAGGCAAAGTCCGAACAGGCCAATGAGGCGTATGACAACGCTACCGCTTCGGTCAAGGACCTTGCCGCCAAGCGCGATGCCGCCCAGGCGGACCTTGCGAATAAGCAAGGCTCGCTTGGCGATGCCAAGAAGGCCGACGATGCCGCCCAGACTGGTGTAGACAAGGCCCAGGCCGCAGATGTCCAGGCCGCGACTGCTCTTTCGGACGCCAAGCAGGCAGTTGCCGCCAAGACGCAGGCTGTGTCCGATGCGCAGGCCAAGGCCAAGGCTGCCGAGGGTGAGCTGGCTACCGCGAACAAGGCCTTCGAGCGCTTTGCCGGCGCCCAGAAGGCGGTCGACGACGCCAAGGCCGCCTATGACGCTGCCGTCGCCGGTGTCGCCGATGCCCAGAAGCAGCTCGAGGCCGCCAACGAAGCCGTCGTCGATGCGAATTTCGAGATCGTCAAGGCCAAGGCCGAGCTTGCCAGCGATGAGGCACTCAAGGCCGATCTTGAGGCTGTCGACCACAAGGCATCCCTTGCCGCGGGCACGACGGGCAACGAGAAGCTGGTCAAGCTGAACGCTGCCTACGCTCGCTATAAGACCGCCGTCGATGCTGCTGCTGGTCTCAAGGCTGCTCTGAGCGATGCCGATGCCAAGCTGTCCGATGCCAACGACGCCTATGCCGCCGCGCTGGCTGAGCTTGGCGATGCCAAGGATGCTCTGGCTGCCGCGCAGGCCGAGTACGACAAGTATCATCCCAAGGCTGAGCCGCAGGCCAAGCCTCAGGTTGCACAGGCTGCTGCAAAGGCTCCTGTCGCCAAGAAGAAGGCCACGTCGGCCGCGCTCGCCCAGACTGGCGATGACTCCGCTCTTGCGGGCGAGGTGTTCGTCATCGGCGGTATCACCCTCGTGGCCGCTGGTGTGACGCTGAGCGATCGTCGTCGCAAGCAGATGTAGCGTTTCGAGCGTAGATTCTGCAACGAACTTCGGTTCATAGCAGGAACGCTTCGATAGCTTAACCGATAAGGCCGGCGCGCTGTTAAACGCAGCGCGCCGGCCTTTCTTTGTTTCGATATCAAAAAGCCCGGTCAGCAGCCGTGAAAGCTACCGGCCGGGCAAGCCGTAGGCAATATGGTTGCTGTCGAGCAGCTGCTCAGCTTAGCCCAGCAGGCTTAAGCCCACGGAGACAAACGCCAGGATAACGCCGACGATGGACTCGCCGCCGAGCAGGCCGCTGGCGACAACCAGCCCCTGCTCCTGGAAGGCGGCGTCCTTGGCGGCCTCCTCCTCGTCCGAAAGACCGGCCTCGGCGTCGCGGTGAGCGGCCCACTTGTCGTAGGCGAGCTTAACGCAGGAGCCCAGGAAAGCCGTGAGCGACATATAGAACGGCAGGTACACGCCCAGGCCGATCATCATGGCCGGAATGCCGAGCCAGTACATGACGATGCCGGCGATAAAGCCGCCAACGAACCACGGCACGCTCGGGATGCCCGAGACCATGGTGGCGACCACGCTTGCCTGCGCGGCCACAAAGCTCTTGTCGGGGCCGAAGGCGTCCGGACCATAGGCGGTGACGAGCGCGACCATGACAGCGGCGGCGACCAGGGCGCCCACGATGCCGCCGATGGCCTGGCCGACCCACTGCGCGCGCGGGTTGGTGCCCAGCACGGCGCCGGCCTTAAAGTCGTTCATGACGTCGCCCGCAAGGCCGCACGCCACGGCTACGATGCCGGCGATAAAGAACAGCTTGACCTGAGCGATCTGTGCGAAGGCAGCCACGATGAGCATAACGATGAGGCCAAAGATCTCCATGGGGTCGATGCCCGTCTGACCGCAGCTCTGTGCGCTCATGATGGTGGTGACAAAGGTGAACAGCGTCACGATGACGGCCGGAATGGGGCCAAGGTCAAGCACGATGGCGATGATCACGGCGATGGCGGCAGCGCCCAGGCCGATGATGCCAGCGTCGAGCTTAAGGGAGCCCGAGATGAGCGACTGCTCGTCGGTGTCGGTGGAACTGTCGGCGGCAAGACCGCGGACGATACCGGCGACCTGCGGCAGGATGTCCTTGAGGACGACGGCGACGCCAAAGCCCATCATGAGACCCATGCCCAGGGACTTGACGATGCCCTGCGCAGTCATAACGTCAAACAGACCGGCAGCGGTGCCACCCACGATGATGCCAAAGTTGCCCAGCAGCGCGCCGGCAAACCAGAAGGCGACGGGGGCGAAGCCCACGAGGAAGCCGACGGAGAGCAGCATGGGCGAGTTGTAGATGCCAAAGGTCACGCCAGGGATGTTGAGCGTGCACAGCATACTGGGCACAATGCCCAGAGCATCGCGCAGCACGCTGTAGATGCCGGCGATGGCCATGGAGCCAAAGAGCTGCTTGCCGGTCTTGCCGCCGGCCTCGGTCGCGCGCAGGGTCTGAGCTGCGGCGTTGCCGGTGGGGAACTCAAGCGCGGCGTCCACGATAAAGTGACGGTGGATGAGCGCGGTGGCCAGCAGGCCCAGGATGGTGCCGGCGAGTGCCACGATAAACATGTCGAGCCAGCTGATCTGGTCGGCATAGCCCAGCATCCAGGCGCCCGGGATGGTAAACGCTAGGCCGCCGGCGACCATGGCGCCTGCGGACATGATGGTGTGGGTGACGTTTGCCTCGTTGAGGCTGGCGTTACCCATGAGCTTCAGGAAGAACAGCGAGATGACGGCAGCGAAGACGATCGGCCAGGGGAGTGCGCCCATCTTGAGGGCGGTGTAGGCCGAGCTTGCCGTGATGATCACGCAGCCAAGGACGCCGATGACGACGCCACGCAGCGTGAGTTGCCCGCGCATCGAGGCGCGGTTCGAGGGATTGCTCATATAAAACTCCTTTGCGTATATCCGCTTCCCCCGGGAGCGCCGCTACGGATACGGCGCGGGAAGTCGGGTTACCAAGGGCCGCCGCGTGAGCTCGCGCGCGACCGCGCACCAGTATAACCGCAAGCTAGCCATTTCGGGATGACTGGTTTAGGTAGGCGATATACTGCTGGGCAGACGAAAGGAGCGCCGACGATGCTTAATGGGTGCGCATATATATTGACGGTCGACGTGGGTAACACGTTCATTCGCTTTGGTCTGTTTGCCGAGGATTCGGCTGCGGCGCAGGAATGCCCGCTTGCGACGTGCGAGATCACGACGCCGTCGAGCATTACGGCCGACGAAGCGCGCATGAGGCTCGCGCAGGTCATGTGCGCACTGGCAGCCGATGCGGGCATGCCGGGTGCACTCGTTCCCGCGGCCGCAGTGCTGAGCTGCGTGGTGCCGGCGCTCGAGCGCCCGTGGAAGGCGGCGCTTTCCCGTACCTGCACGGGACGCGTGCTCACGGTGGGACCGGGACTTAAGACCGGCATGCCCGTGCACTACGACGACCCGGCCGAGATCGGCCCCGACCGCATTGCCGACGCCGTGGCGGCCCGTGCCGTCTACGGCTCTCCGTGCATCGTGATCGACCTGGGCACGACGACCAATATTGAGGTCATCGACGCGTGCGGAACCTTTGTGGGCGGCGTCATCGCGCCGGGTCTGGCGCTCGGTGCCCGGTCGCTTTCGGCCGCTGCGGCGCGTTTGCCTCAGGTCGAGCCCTCGGCACCGACACATGTGATCGGCCGCAACACGCGCGAAGCCATGCGCTCGGGCGTGGTCTTGGGCGAGGTGGCCCGCATCGACGGCATGCTCGACATGGTGCTTGCCGAGATGCGCGCGACCAAGGCGGCGGGGGAGGGCAGCGTGCCCATTGTCATCACCGGCGACGATGTCGAGGCGCTCGCGTCGCTGGTCGGTCACAGTCTGACGGTCGACGATGCGCTGACGTTGCGGGGTCTCGCCGAGCTCTACCGCATCAACCAAAAGCCCCGCCGCGTGTAAGAGTGAGGGCGCCGGTGGGACAAACGCCTCCACCTTTCACCTGCTACAATGGGTCAAACTATTGCGATTACGGAGGTGTCTGCCATGTCGGACGATCTTCATCAAACTTCGTCAGGCAAGCGCCTGGACGTCATTAGCTGGGACGAGTTCTTTATGAGCGTGGCCATCGCCGCGCAGCGCCGCAGCAAGGACCCCAACACGCAGGTGGGTGCGTGCATCGCCAACACCAACCACCGCATCCTTTCGGTGGGCTACAACGGTACACCCTCGGCGCTCAACGACGACTTTTTCCCGTGGGGTACGAGCGACGACCCGCTGCAGGACAAGCACAACTACGTGGTCCATGCCGAGGCCAACGCCGTGCTTAACTACCGTGGCTCGCTCAAGGACCTCGAGGGTTCCACGGTCTACGTCACGCTGTTCCCGTGCCACGACTGCGCCAAGATTTTGGCGCAGGTGGGCGTGGGCGAGGTTGTCTACCTGGACAACAAGTACGCCGACACCGATGATGGGCGCATCAGCCGCCGCATCCTCGACTCCTGTGGCATCAGCTACCGCCAGGTTATCGTCGATGTTCACATCGGCACCGAGGGGCAGGCTCAGCAGTAGCGCGTGGCAACGCCAGCTGGCAACAAAAGGCAGCCAAAAGAGCCCCGTCCCAAATTGACTACTCGTGAAAGTCGCGTCTGTGCGCATGGACGGCTCGTGAGCGGGTACACGGCTGTAGTAACATAGCTTCTGTCCGCGGGCGCGCCCGCGTAATTGTGAGAAAGGAGCCCCTGTGGCTGTTAACGAAGAGCTGCTTAAGAAGGTTCTTGAAGAGATTCGCCCCAACCTGCAGGCTGACGGCGGCGATATGGAGTATGTGGGCGTCGACGACGAGGGTGTCGTCAAGCTGGAGCTGCAGGGCGCTTGCGCCGGCTGCCCCATGAGCTCGCTGACCCTGTCCATGGGCATTGAGCGTATCCTGAAGGAGCATGTGCCCGGCGTTACCCGCGTTGAGCAGGTCAATGCTTCCGGCGAGGCCGAGGACCTGTACGACGAGTACGCGCCGTTCTAAGCTGCGAAAGCTGCGGACGGCATACTCCGCATAGACGTTACGCCCAAATATGCGGCTGCGAGCGCAAGGCCCGCGGCCGCATTTGTATGTAGGGAGTAGGAGGGTCGACATGCTCAACGACTTCTACCATATGCTTGATCCTGTCGCGATCTCGGCGGGGCCCATCACCATCTACTGGTACGGCTTGGCCTATGTGGTCGGAGCTCTGCTCACGGCGGTCGTCATGTACCGCACGCAGCGCCGTTGGGGTTTTGACATTACGGTCGACGACCTGACGAGTGTCGTGGTCGGCGTGGTCTTTGGCCTTATCATTGGCGCCCGCCTGTTCTACGTCATCTTTTACGGCGACGGCTACTACTGGGCGCATCCGCTCGAGATCTTTGCCACCAACGAGGGCGGCATGAGCTTCCATGGCGGCCTGGTGGGCGGCATCATCGGCGGCATCATCGTGTGCCGCATGTATAAGCTCGATGCCTGGACTTTGGCAGACCTTGCCGTCATCGGCGCGCCGCTGGCCTTGTGCCTGGGCCGTTGTGCCAACTTTGTCAACGGTGAGCTGTGGGGCAAGCCGACCGATCTGCCCTGGGGCGTGGTCTTCGGTGGCACCGCGGGCGATATGCCGCGTCACCCCTCCCAGCTCTACGAGGCATTTCTTGAGGGTATCGTGCTCTTTTGCATTCTGCAGGTGCTCAGCCGCAAAAAGCCGCTACTGCCCCAAGGCACGTTTATGGGCGTCTTTGTGATGGGCTACGGCATCGTTCGCTTCCTC
The DNA here is from genome assembly GCA_902472315.1 of uncultured Collinsella sp. Classification (GTDB taxonomy): domain Bacteria; phylum Actinomycetota; class Coriobacteriia; order Coriobacteriales; family Coriobacteriaceae; genus Collinsella. The sequence continues at coordinate 74,884 of CABRNM010000005.1, read as the reverse complement.
ATTGAGTTTGTGCGCGTGCCCGATGCGCAGCTGGGCTATCTGCTGGGCGGCGTCATCACCATGGGTCAGCTGCTGAGCCTGCCGCTCGTAATCGCGGGCCTGGCGCTCATCATCTTTGCTCGTCGCCGCAACCAACCCCAGCGCATCTACCTCGACGCCTAACTACCACAAAGGGGACAGGCACCTTTGTGGTGATTCGCTGGGCAACGATGACAGAACCGTAACGTTTCCCCAGATAAAACCTGCCAAAATAAACCTGTCCCTTTTTGGCAGGTTTCTAGAAAGGCTCTTTGGACTGTGAAGGATTCCGATCTCTCCACAACGGCTGCGCGCGACGCTGCCCGCATCGTCTGGTTTAAGCGCTACCCCGCCAAGCAGACGCTCATCGCATTTTTGCTCGCGCTGTTGGCGACCACGGCGTTTTCCATCGATCCCGCCCCGGTGTCGAGCAACGCAGTCTTGGCGATTGACCCCAAAGCCTCGGGCATGCTGTACGTGTGCTACGAGGTGCTCCTCTCGTTTGCCGGCCATACCGACGCGGTCATGCTGCTTGCACTTGCCTGCCTGCTCACCTTGCCGTTTCGCTACGTGTTCTTTGGCCGTGGCGACACCTGGCGCCCATCGATCGTTCTGCCGTCGCTGTTCTTCGCCATCTGCATGGTGTTCGGCCGCAGCTACGATCTCACCGACTCGGCCGAGATTGTCCTTGGCGACAAAGCCCGCATCATCTGCGCCTGGATTGGCGGCGCGGGCTGGATGCTCTTGGCGGTCGTTGCCTTCTACCTTGCCTTTGAGTGTCTAGATTGGCTGAGCTCCCGACGCATTCCGTTTTCGGAAGCGCACTTTGGCCGCGTATGGCGTGTGACTCACGCCGTGCTCTCGGTCCATCCCTTTGCCGGGCCCTTCCTGGTGCTTATGATCGCCTGGGCGCCCACGCTCATCGCTTCGCTGCCTGGCCTTTTTATGGGAGATACGGGCGCGCAGATTCGCCAGTGGTTCAACTATCCCAACGGCACGAGCGACTACCTGCGTCTGCTCAATCCCAATGTGTTGCTCAACGGGCATCATCCTGTAGTGCACACGGCCATTATCGGCTCGTGCGTTCAGCTGGGGCTTTCGCTGTTCAACAGCGCTAACGCGGGTCTTGTCATCTACACCTGCGCTCAATTTGTCATCACGGCCGCCTGCATGGCCTATTCCATTTCATCGCTGCGCAAACTGGGCGTGAGCCTGCCGGTTCGCGGTGCGATCCTGCTGTTCTTTGCGTTTATGCCGATGTTCTCTAACTACGCGGCGTTGCTCACCAAAGACGTGCTCTTTGCCGACGCGTTCTTGGTGCTGCTGGTACAGACCGTCAAGCTCGTGGCATGTGGCTTGCCCCGTCGTGATGCCAATGCCGAGCGAGCGGGCGAGAAAGCCCCCGTGCTCTTTGCGCGCCACGACTGGCTGCTGCTCGCTCTGGGCGCCATGGGTTCCACGTTTCTGCGCAACGGCGGCCTGGTGTTTCCCCTGGCGGCATGCGTAATCGCGGCGGGGTTTTGCGTATGGGACGTGCATGTGGCTCGTCGTGCAGCCAAGCAGACTGGTGCTGCGCCTTCGGGCACCATCCCGCGTTTCCGCTGGGTTGGCGTTCTCGCGGTGCTCACGCTCTGCCTTGCCTCTAATATGTACTTCACCAAGGTCTTTATGCCGGCGCACGATATCACGCCTGGTTCCAAGCGCGAAATCCTCTCGATTCCGTTCCAGCAGACGGCTCGTTTCGTCCAAAAGCACGACGGCCTCAACTCGGGCGTCAACCCCACGGTTAAGGAGGACGGCACCGTCGTGGAGGCACCCTGCGACGGTTTGGTGACCGACGAAGAGCGAGCCGTGATCGACCGGGTGCTCAAGTACGAGAACCTGGGCCGCCGTTACAACCCGGATAAGTCGGACGCCGTCAAAAATTGCTTCAACGAGTACGCCTCGCAGGAGGACATCAAGGCCTATTTTGAGGTGTGGGCCCAGATGTTCAAAAAAGATCCCGAGTGCTATATCTCGGCGCTCATCAATAACTACTACGGCTACTTTTATCCGAGTGCCCGCGATGCGTGGGTCTACAGCACGGCGCGCAGTGCCGAGATTATGGCGAAGCCCGATAACCTCAAGTACTTCGACTTCCATCCGGTCGATAGCAAGGTTGTGCGCTGGTGCGACCACCTGATCAACCTGTATCGCGTGGCAGTACAACGCATCCCGTTTATCTCGCTCGCCATGAGCTCGGCCACCTATGTGTGGATCATGATCGCCGTGGTGGTCTATCTGCTACGTCGTCATTCGTGGCGCGGGCTGGCCATTTGGGTGCCGCTGCTGGGCGTGCTCGCCGTGTGCCTGATCGGTCCCTGCAACGGCTCGACCTACATGCGCTATCTGTATCCGGTCATCGCCTGCATGCCCTTTGCCATTGGCGCCACCATCACCCGCAGCGACCTCCTCTGGTCCTAATATGGTGCAAAGGGGACAGGTTACTTTGCTCCAAAGGGTTGCATCATCACGACGCCTTCATTTTGGGGTTTATCTCGCAAGCCAGTAGGTATATCATAACGACGTTTGTTTATATTGCCCGAGCATCTGCGCTGGGCTTTAGGTCGAAACCGATAGGAGACACGTATGTCCGGACACTCTAAGTGGGCCACAACCAAGCATCGTAAGGGCGCGCAGGACGCCAAGCGTTCCGCCCTCTTCTCCAAGCTCAGCCGCAACATCACCGTTGCTGCCCGTCTCGGCGGTGACCCGCTGCCCGAGAACAACGCCAGCCTCGCCGCTGCCGTTGCCAAGGCCAAGGCTCAGTCCATGCCTAAGGACAAGATCAAGTCCGCTATCGACAAGGCTTTTGGTTCGGGTGCCGATGCCGCCGTCTACGAGAACATCGTGTACGAGGGCTACGGTCCCGCCGGTGTCGCCGTCTACGTCGACTGCCTGACCGACAACCGCAACCGTACCGCCGCTGATGTCCGTTCCGCCTTCTCCCACGCTGGTGGCAACCTGGGCACCTCCGGCTCCGTCGCCTTCCAGTTTGAGCGCAAGGGCCAGATCGTCGTCGCCAAGGAGATCCTGGACGAGAACGCCAAGAAGGAGACCATGATCGCCAACGGTGCTGCCGGTGACGAGGATGAGTTCATGATGGCCATCGCCGAGGCCGGTGGCGAGGACTACGAGGACGCCGGCGAGGAGTGGATCGTCTGGACTGCTGCCAACGACGTTATGGCTGTCTCCAAGGCGCTCGAGGAGCAGGGCGTCCAGGTCAAGGGCTCCGAGACCACCATGGTCCCGACCACCCCGACCGAGGTCTCCGGCGCCGATGCCAAGAAGGTTCAGCGCCTCATCGACCGTCTTGAGGAGCTCGACGACGTCCAGGATGTTTACAGCACCATGGACATGACCGACGAGGTCATCGCTGCCCTCGAGGAGGAGTAGCGCCCGCACGGGTTAAGCCGTGCATATCTGGGCATAATGAAGCGAGCATGCAAGCCTCGTGGAATAGATGAGCCGGATCCGCGTGCGTAGAGCACCGGACCCGGCTCTTTTATAATGATGCGAACCGTTTTGCATTTCGAGAGCCGAGATTTGAAGGGAGCGCCGCGTGCGCGTACTCAAACGAGCCCTAGCGATCGTGTATCTTGCCGCCACCATCGTGGCGCTGGGTACGCTTGTCTGCCAGTTTTGGGGGCCGTATACGTATCGCTTTATGCTGCTGATGCGCGACCCCATGCCGCGCATTGTCGTGACGGCATGCGGCGGAGTTGTGGCAATCGGCGTGCTGGTAAGCTTCTTCCGCCTGATGTTTGCTCGTCGCGAGCCGTCCTGTGTGCATCCGGCGGGGGAGCGCAATATCGAGGTCACGCTCGCGGCGCTTTCTTCGTGCGCCAGGGCTGCTGCAGAGCGCGACGATCGCGTGATGATCGAGCATGTCGAGGCCCGCGTCCAAGGTTCCGACGATTCGCATGTCCGTTTTAAGGTCGAGGCTATCGCGCTTGACGATAAGGACGTGGCGTCTCTGGCTACTGCGATGCAGCGGCGCATCGAGGAAGCTTGCGACACCATGCTCGGCACGCCGGGTACGACCGCGCGCGTCCGTTTTTTGCCGTCCAAGACTACCGTCCAGACCGTGGAGGTTTCCGGTGAGTGATACCAATCAAGATAAGACCGCTCGTACGCCGCGCCTGACGATTGACCAGAGCGCCACACCGGCGAGCGAACCTGTTGATTCCAAAGCAGAGGCAACCGAGTTACAAGACGCGGCAGCCGCGGATTTTGACGAGGCTATGGGTCTCATCAAGGGTACGGGCGCTGCCATCTGGAGCTATGCCGTGCGTCATCCCAACACCACGCTCGGCGCCGTCGCTGGCTTTATCCTCGCCGTGTTGGTGCTCACGCTCGGCCTGTGGGACACGCTCGTCATTGCATTCTTCGTGCTGATCGGCGCCGTGATCGGCCAAATTCGCGACGGCGAGAACGGGATCGTCAACTTCTTCGGCCGTCTGTTTAGCGGCCGCTAATATGTATTCGACTGTCGCATCCGCGGCAGGCATAAGGAGGAACCATGGCTTTTAATACGAAGGTCGATGTAGCCGATACCGAGCTCGAGGAGAACAAGGCGGTCGTCGCCGAAGCCGAGGATGTGACGCTCGAGGACGAGGCTCTTGTCGAGGTCGAGTCCGATGAGGATGAGGACGACGAGGAGGCGGACGAGTCCGAGGACTCGCTGACCTATTCCAACGGTGTGATCGAGAAGATCGTTGCCATGGCCACCCGCGAGGTTCCGCACGTTCTGGGCATGAAGGGTAACCTTATGCACTTTGTGCAGGAGCAGTTTGGTGCCGAGAATCTGACCAAGGGCGTGACGGTCGAGGTCACCGATGACAATCGCGTGGTCGTCAACATCTCCGTCATTATCGAGTACGGCGCCTATGCGCCCGCGATCTTCGACGATGTCAAGGCGCGTGTCACCGAGCGCCTTGCCGCGATGACCGGCCTTGAGGTGGCGGGTGTCAACCTGCGTATCGAGGACGTCATCACCCCCGAGGAGTACGAGCACCGCACCAGCCAGCACGAATAACCTTCCAAAAAGGGACAGGTTTGTTTTGGCAGGTTTTATCTGCGAAAACGTTAAACGGCCGACCGCGCAAGCAAAAGCGTGGCCGGCCGTTATTTGTATGCCCCCCGATGTAGGCATACCGCTCGTCTAACTAGGGGTTGCAATCGTCGCGTTCCGCGTTACCCTAATGGGCGCATTGTTTCCAAATTGTTAACGAGGGGTTGCCGTAATGGCCGACGAGCACGAAACAGAAAGCAAGGCATGGGCGATTGAGGCCGCCGCGGCAGAGGCGGCATCGCGTGCTGCCGAGGAGATGCATCGTCCTCCCGTAGTGCCGATGGAGCGCGTGGTCGATCGCACCGATATCGAGCGCGGCGAGCGTGCCGGCCAAAAGCGCAGCCAGGAGCCAGGCTTCCCGCGCTTTTTTGCCGAGCTCAATCTGGGTCTGATTCTTACGGCCTTTGCCATCGTTGCGTTTAAAACCCCTAATCACTTTGCTTTTGGCGGCACCTCGGGCATGTCGGTCATTCTGTCCACGCTGTTCCCGACCCTGCCCGTCGGCGTCTTTATGTGGATTATCAACGCGGTTCTCGTCGTTTTGGGCTTTATCTTTTTGGAGCGCAAGGCGATTCTTTGGAGTGTCTTCGCCTCGTTTGCGCTGTCCGCCTATGTTTCGCTGTTTGAGCTTTTTATTCCGACCGATGTCTCTCTGACGGGTGATATGTGGCTCGACCTGTGCTTTGCCGTCATCTTGCCGGCGCTCGGCAGCGCTATTGTCTTTGACATCGGCGCCTCGACGGGTGGCACGGACATTCTCGCTATGATCCTCAAACGCCGCACCACGCTCGAGATTGGTCGCGCACTGCTGTTGGTCGATATCGGCATCGTGGCCATCGCGGCCTTTTTGTATGGCCCGCGTGTCGGTCTGTATTGCGTGCTCGGCCTGTTTGCCAAGACGCTTGTGGTCGACAAGGCCATCGAGAGCATCCATCTTCGTAAGGTCTGCACGGTCATTTGCTCCGAACCCCTTAAGGTCGAGGAGTTTATCGTCAAGCATCTCAACCGCACAGCGACCATCAGTCGCGGCTACGGTGCCTTCTCGGGCAAGTGCGTGACGGTGATCATGAGCGTGCTAAGCCGTCGCGAGGCCGTGCAACTACGCCGCTATGCGCGCGAAGTCGATCCGGGTGCCTTTATCACGATCGTCGACAGCTCCGAGATCGTCGGCAAGGGTTTCCGCGGAACGAACTAGCACAGACGTATTCAACGAACCGCCTGCTGGCGCCGTGTACCTTGCAAATCGGTCATCTTTGAGTATTTGACCCCACATTGGGCAATAATGATGCTAAAGACAACGTTTGCGATCCAAGTGATTCGTTCAAGATACGAAGGGATGATTCTATGTTCTGCTCGCAGTGCGGCGCCCCCATGGGCGATAACGACAAGTTCTGCGGCGTGTGTGGTGCTCCTAATGCCGGTGCCGCTGGCCCCGCTCCCCAGGGACAGCCTCAGCCCCAGCAGTTTGTTCCGCAACCGCCCGTGGCGAATGCGCCAAAGGGCTGTGTGGCTCAGGCGTTTGAGGATATGACCAAGACTCCGGGCGTGCTGCAGCGCGTGTGCCAGATCGCTTTTTTGCCGGCGCTTATCTGTGTCGTGTCGGTACTCGTTCTGTTCATCCCCGTTATCGGCGGTATTGCAGCTGCCATCGGCTTTTTGGCTGCCTACGTGGCGAGCGTGTGCGGTTCGGGCTTTGGCATCGAGTGGGGTCGCGATCTGTCGCTTAAGATCGATGACGGCATGGAGCGTCCGTTGATGCGTTCCACGTCGTTTGGCCTCGGAGTCTTTTCGAGCGTTATTTCGGTCGTGCTCGAGGTTATCGCTGCCATTCCCGTGATCGGTGTAGTGCTTTCGCTGGTGGAGGGCGTGGTAATTGGCGCTGCGGGCTCGTATTCTTATTACGGCTCTTATGCGCTCGAGGCTGCGCTGTTTGGCTCGCTTGGCTTGCTCGTTCTGGCTATGATTGCCACGGCGGTCCTGGGGGTCTTCTTTAAGATGTTCGCCGACATTGCCGTGATGCACTTTGCGGTGACCGGTCGCGTCGAGAGCGCGTTTTCGCTCGATAAGGTCTGGGCGGCGTTTAAGCACAACAAGACCAAGCTGTTCTGTGCTTCGTTCCTTCCCGAGTTTTTGACGGGCCTGGTCGCCAACGTTGTCACATGGATCTTGACGGTCGTCTTTGGCGCCATTGCCTCTGTCGGTATGTATAGCTACTACTATCGTCCTACGGGTATTGAGGCAATTGTTACCGGCGGTGGCGTCACGCTCGCGCTGTTCTTGGTGCTGGTCGCTTTTGTCACCGTATTTCTTACGGTCTTTGGCAAGATACTCAAGCACCGTGCCGTTGGCTATTGGGCCGCACGCTATGCAAGCGAGTGGGCCGATGAGGATAAGGACGACGTCCTGACTTTTGTGTTGCCCTTCGAGAAGAAGTCCGCTTCTTCGGGTTACGGTGCTCCGGATGCTTCGCCGGCACCTGCATCCGCTCCCGCGACCGAGCCTGAGCCGGCGCCCGAGTCTGAACCGGCGCCCGAGCCTGAGACGGCATCTGAGCCCGAGCCCGAGCCTGCGCCTGAGCCTGAGCCTGAGTCGGCACCTGCACCTGAGCCGGCGTCCGAGCCAAGCTCCGACGAGGAACCTCAGGACGAGTAGCCATGCCGTCTGCCATTTGGGGACGGGGTAGAAATAGTAGAAATAGCGCTTGAAGAATGAGCGGGGGCGGACGTGTCGAAACGTCCGCCCCCGCTTTGACATCGCGATGTGGCTATGACTGCGAGATGCCAGCGAATCGATTACTCGTCGTGCTTTTCCTCACGGCGTGCAGCAGCGCGTGCGTCGTGGATGCCCTTGATGGCGGCATGGCGGGCGGTGCGGGCGTCGTGCATGGCGTCGCGGGCCTCGGCGGCCGTTGCCTTCGCAGAGCGTAGCTTGGCTGCCAGGTCGGGATTGGTCTCGGCAACCGCGGTAATCGCGGGGCCGTCGAGCTCCTCTTGCGTGGGCTCGGCCAAAAAGTCGATAGCATACTGGGCGGCCACCATGGAGCCCTTTGCCAGCACGGTCTCGTCGATCTTGTAGAAGCAGGAATGTTGGGCGTACGTGGCGCCAATCTTGGGGTTGCGCGTACCTACAAAGGCGAGCACGCCCGGTACGCGACGCAGGTACTCCGAAAAATCCTCGCCCGAAAGCGTGCCGCGATAATGGCCTTGGCCGGTGGGGCCCAGGCACTTGATTACAGCCTGACGGCAGCGCTCGCTCGAGGCGGCGTCGTTTTCGACCTTGTAGTTGGCGATGGTGTAGTCGGTGAGCTCTGCCTCGGCGCCCAGAGCTGCCGCGGTATGCTCCACGATGCGGCGCATGAGCTCCGGCATTTCCTCGTGGGTCGAATCGCCGTAGGTGCGCACTGTGCCGGCGAGGTAGGCCGTGCCGGCGATAACGTTGCGCGCGGTGCCGCCGTGCAGCTCGCCGACGGTGATGACGGCCGGCTCGTAGGGGCTGATTTCGCGCGAAACGATGGTTTGCAGGGCGTTGACGATCTCGGCGGCAACCATGACGGCGTCGTGGCCGCGCTGGGGCATGGCGCCATGGCACGATGTACCGCGGACATCGATGCGGAACCAGTCGGTATTGGCCATGCGCGGTCCGGGCTCGCAGCTCACGGTGCCGGCGTCGACCTCACTCCAGATGTGCGCGGCGTAGGCGCCATCGACGCCGTCGAGCACGCCGGTGCCGATCATGAGCTTGGCGCCCTGGCCGTTTTCCTCGCTGGGCTGGAACACGATGCGGACCTCGCCGTGGATGTCGTCGGTCATATGGCGCAGGATTTGCAGCGTTCCGAGCATCATGGCGATATGGCAGTCGTGGCCGCAGGCGTGCATGCAGCCCTCGTTGACGCTGGCGAACTCCTCGCCGGTCTGCTCGGTGACGGGCAGGGCGTCGATGTCGGCGCGCAGCAGGATGCGGCGGCGTGGCGTGCCGTCCTCGCGATAGGCATCTGGCGCGGTGCCGCGAAGGGTCGCCACAAGGCCCGTCTTAAGGGGACGCTCGTAGGGGATATTCATGGCGTCAAGCTGGTTGGCGATGTCGGAGGTCGTGCGCTCCTCGGCGAGGCTCAGCTCCGGGTGCTTATGGAAGTGGCGGCGCTGCTTGATGATATAGGGCTCAAACTCGGTAGCGATATCTTTGATGGCTGCGGTGACGTCGTCAGCCGCGCGAGCCTCGGTCGCCGCCATAATCTGCTGTGCCTTGGTCTTCGTCATGGTCGATTTGCTCCTTGCTGGGTTGATCGCAAAATCGTACAGGCTCTCTCCAGTATGCCACCTGCCGCTAGGGCTGGTAAAGTTGCCGTTTGCCGCTTGGGGTTTTGTTACAAGGGCGGGGGAGTACACTCGGGGGTGTTGAATTTCCTGCCAGAGATGGGGATGCCCATGCAACATATCGATCGGATTATCCGCTCCAAGAACGTCTTTACCGCGCAAGACGGCATCGATACCACCCGCGAGCTGGCGATTGCCATCGCAGGCGACCGTATCGTCGCAGTCGGTGCGCCCGATGACGTGATCGCCGCCGCTCCTGCCGCTACGTCGGTTATCGACTACGGCGAGCAGTTTGTCTGCCCCGGTTTCCATGACGCTCATCTGCACTTCTTCCATACCTCGGTCGGTTCCTCGCCGTACATGCTCATGGATATGGGCACGTCCGAGGCGGCGCTGGTGCAACATGCGCTCGAGTTTTCCCAGGGCCTGCCCGACGACGCTTGGGTTGTGACGCAGGGCTGGCGCGACTACCGTTGGGACCCGCCCGAGCATCCTACCAAGGCGTCGCTCGATGCGGCATTCCCCGATCGTCCCTGTGTTATGTACTCGGGCGACGGACACACGCTGTGGCTCAACAGCCGCGCACTCGATGCACTCGGCGTCACGCGCGACAGCGAGCCACCAGCGGGCGGTAGCTACGACAAAGACTCAAACGGTGAGCTTACGGGTATCGCCCACGAGGCAGCTGCTATGCAGCTGCTGCCGCGCTGTCTTGAATGGCTGGGCGAGGATCGCATTGCAAGTGCTTACGCCGATCAAATGAGGCGTATGGCCGAGCAGGGCATCACCTCGATATGCGATATGTCGCTCATGCCCATGCCGGGCTGCGATTTTATCCGCGACGACGTCTACGACAAACTGCAGGCAGCCGGCAAGTTGGGCATCCGAGCCCATTTGTTTCCCACGCTGCTGGATGACCAATCGCGCTTGGAAGAGCTGCAGGTACGTTACGCGAACAACGCGCTGCTTTCGGCGCCAGGCTTTAAGCAGTTCTTCGACGGCGTGTCGAGCGAACACACGGCCTATCTCACCGAGCCCTATACCAACCCGCGCTTCCCGGGCGATCAAGGTCGCCTGACGGTTCCTGCCGAGCGCATGCGCAAGCTGGTTCTGGCGGCCGCGGAGCGCGGCCATACCGTGCGCATCCATGTCATCGGCGACGGTGCCATCCATGCCGCGCTTGATATCTTTGAGGAGGCCGCCGACCTGTACGGCCTGCCCCAGCACGGCCATAACACGCTCGAGCATCTGGAGAACCTCTTGCCCGAGGACATTGACCGCCTGCGCAAGTTTAACGTCGTTGCCTCGAGCCAGCCCTGTCACATTACACTCGACCCGGGCGGCCCCGAGCGCGATCTGGGCCTGGAACGCAGCCGCATCATGTGGCCGTTTGCGACCTATAAACAGCGCGGCATCCGCCAAGCCTTCGGCACCGATAGCCCCATCACAGCTGTTACAAGCATGAACGTGCTCTACACGGCTATCACGCGCCAGGATCCCAAAAGCCACTGGCCCGAGGGCGGCTGGTTACCGAGCGAGCGCATCGATGCAGCAACAGCCCTGCGCAACTACACCCTGGGCAGCGCCTATGCAGCGGGCGACGAGCAAAACCTCGGCAGCTTGGAGCCCGGCAAGTACGCCGACCTGGTAGTCCTGGACCAAAACCCGCTCACCATCGACCCCCAAGAGCTCCAGGCCACCAAGGTTCAGGCGACCTACCTGGCAGGCAACTTGATTTACGAGCGCTGACGTTCATACCGCACCGTTAAACGCGGCTCGGGCAGTCTATTTTGGGATGGCGCTCGAGCCGGATTTGTTTGCCGATGGGGGTTCGTTAGGAGCGTCCCCGCTCTGCTGGATTTGGGCGCGGGGTTGAGGTGCTGCTGCCTCGTGCGCTCAATTTGGACATCAGCAATGCTGTCTCTTGGTGTTTTGCATACTTCCCATTACAGATTGCATAAAAAGGCTGGGATGTTCTTCCTGATCCTGATGTACCCCCGCCCGTGCCGTGCAAAAAACGGAGTATTCAGCACCACGAGCTCTGCCGGTGCCGCTGCGGCTGAGTAACGTTGCGGAGATTGACGTCATTTTGGGCTCCGGTACGGCGCGAAGTACGCCCATTTGTCCCAACGGGGTCTGCCCACCGACCAAAACCGCCCGCTGAAGGCGTTCTTGGGACCAATAAGGTATGTCCGGCGCGTATGCAGCCGTCCTAGCTTGCTGAATACTCCCAAAAATGCACGGTGCTCCCCAAGGGACCCGTGCGCGCAGCGAAAATCATGTCTATGTCGCTACCCGCATCGCCATTTTGCTGCACTGACTTTTCTGAATACCGGGCTCGAATTAGTTAACCTAGCTCCCGGGGCGGACCGGAGGGCATGAAGTTTGTCGCGAGTTCCGCACGCAAAGGAAAGCACTTAATGTGCTTTCCGTCTTGCGCAGGACTGTAGAGCAGCAAACTTCATGCCCTCCGGTCCACCCCGGGAGCCACTGCTAAGTTATCCCCCGGCATTCAGAAAATCTAAGTGCCAAAAAATAAGATTTTTTGACTCTGTGTTGTATAACCCGCCATTCGTGGGTACCATTCAACGCGTACGCAAACAAAAAGGGTTAATTCGCGTGGCATAACCACGCGGCCCAAAAAGGAGGAGACAAGCATGTCGTCTTTGAAGCCGCTTGCAGATCGTGTTCTGGTCAAGCCCGACGAGGCCGAGCAGAAGACCGCTTCTGGTCTGTATATCGCCAGCAACGCTCAGGAGAAGCCGCAGCGCGGCACCATCGTTGCCGTTGGCGCCGGCAAGGTCAACGACAAGGGTGAGCGCATCCCCATGGACGTCAAGGTTGGCGACGTTGTCATCTACGGTAAGTTCGGTGGCAACGAGGTCAAGGTCGACGGCGAGAAGTATCTGCTGATGCGCGCCGACGACATCTACGCCGTCGTCGAGGCCTAGTCTCGTCAGAATCTCTGATTCGTCTTTGAACGCGCCCGCCGCACAGGACTCGGAAGCGGCGACGCGAGTCACATTTCTTTTGGAGGATTACCTACCATGGCAAAGAACATTACGTTCAACACCGATGCCCGCGCTAAGCTTGCCAAGGGCGTCAACACTCTGGCCGACGCCGTTACCGTCACCATGGGCCCCAAGGGTCGCTACGTTGCGCTGCAGCGCACGTTCGGTGCCCCGACCATCACCAACGACGGCGTTTCTGTCGCCAAGGAGATCGAGCTCGAGGACAACATCGAGAACATGGGCGCTCAGCTGGTGAAGGAGGTCGCCACCAAGACCAACGACACCGTGGGTGACGGCACCACCACCGCAACCCTGCTCGCCCAGGCCATCGTCAACGACGGCCTGCGTAACGTCGCCGCTGGCGCCAACCCGCTGGCCATCCGTCGCGGCATCGATAAGGCCGTCAACGCCGCCGTCGCCGAGATGAAGAAGCAGGCCAAGCCGGTCGAGACCAAGGAGCAGATCGCTTCCGTCGGTACCATCTCCGCCGGTGACCCCGAGGTCGGCGAGAAGATCGCCGAGGCCATGGAGGTCGTGGGCAAGGACGGCGTCATCACCGTCGAGGATTCCCAGACGTTCGACATCACCATCGACACCGTCGAGGGCATGCAGTTTGATAAGGGCTATGTCTCCGCTTACTTCGTCACGGACAACGACCGCATGGAGGCCGTGATGAAGGATCCGTACATCCTCATCACCGACCAGAAGATCTCCAGCGTTCAGGACATTATGCCCGTTCTCGAGGCTGTCCAGCGCGCTGGCCGCGGCCTGCTCATCATCGCTGAGGACATCGACGGCGAGGCTCTGCCGACCCTGGTCCTCAACAAGATCCGTGGCGCCCTCAACGTCTGCGCCGTCAAGGCTCCGGGCTACGGCGATCGCCGCAAGCGCATCCTCGAGGACATCGCCGTCCTCACTGGTGGCCAGGCTGCCCTGGACGAGCTGGGCGTGAAGGTCGCTGACATCACCGCCGATATGCTCGGTACCGCTAAGTCCGTCACCATCTCTAAGGACAACACCGTCGTCGTCGGCGGCGCTGGCTCCAAGGAGGCCATCGACGCTCGTATCGCTCAGATCAAGGGTGAGATGGAGAACACCACCTCTGACTTCGACCGTGAGAAGCTCCAGGAGCGCCTGGCCAAGCTCTCCGGTGGCGTTGCCGTCATCAAGGTCGGCGCTGCTACCGAGTCTGAGCTCAAGGAGATCAAGCACCGCGTCGAGGACGCCCTGCAGGCTACCCGCGCTGCTGTCGAGGAGGGCATCGTCGCCGGTGGCGGCGTCGCCTTCATGGATGCTGCTCCTGCGCTCGACGCCGTTGAGCTCGACGACCCCGAGGAGAAGATCGGTGTCGACATCGTCAAGAAGGCTCTGACCGCTCCGGTCGCTACCATCGCCAAGAACGCTGGTTTTGAGGGCGCTGTCGTGGTCGACAAGGTTGCCGAGCTGCCTGCCGGCCAGGGTCTCAACTCTGCCAACGGCGAGTGGGGCGACATGATCGAGATGGGCGTCCTCGACCCCGTCAAGGTCAGCCGTGTCACCCTGCAGAACGCTGCTTCTGTCGCCAGCCTGATCCTCATCACCGAGGCTACCGTCTCCGATGTCCCCAAGAACACTCAGCTTGAGGACGCAATCGCTGCTGCTACCGCTGGTCAGCAGGGCGGCGGTATGTACTAAGGCCGACAAGGTCTAGAACTCCCACCGGGGATCCGGGGGCGTGACGGGGTTTCTCTCCGGAACGTCCTCGGACATGCAAAGAGGCTCCGCATCGCGCTTCGCGCTGCGGAGCCTCTTTGCGTCCTGCGGAATGTTCCGGAGAGAAACCCCGTCACGCCCCCGGATCCCCTGCGTTTACGGCCTTGAGGTCGGCGTGGGCGGAGAATGTGGTTGATGGGGATACGTGTCCCTTTCGCTGTTTCGCGGCTTTGCCGCGAAAAGCGCGTTACTTTGGGATGGGTGGGGAACGTGGTTGTTGCGGCAGCTGATCCCCACCATAAATTACCCTCGGCATACTTGCGCGAAAACCTGCTCGTGCTACACTTGCAATTGCTGTTTCAGGGCGGGGTGGAATTCCCCACTGGCGGTAAATCGGGCGGTGTCAAAGGGACGCCGTGGCGCAGGTGAGATGCCTGCGACCGAGCCGATGAGTCCGCGACCCGTGTGTGCGTTGGTTCGCATGCCGGCTGAACTGGTGAGATCCCAGTACCAACGGTTAGAGTCCGGATGAAAGAGGCAGGTGATCTTATGTCTGAACAGTCGCAGCATATCCATTTTGAGAACACGAATAGGTGGAGCACCAAACAGCTCGTTACCATGGCGCTGATGTGTGCCTTGGGCGCCCTGTTTATGTACGTGCAGCTGCCCATCCTTCCTTCGGCGCCGTTTTTGACCTATGACCCGTCGCTGGTGCCGGCGATGGTGTGTGGATTTGCGTATGGCCCTGGTGCCGGCACAGCTGTTGCCGCTATGGCGATCGTTATCCATGCGCTTACCACGGGCGATTGGGTCGGTGCGCTTATGAACTTGGTTGCCACGCTGGGCTATATTCTGCCTGCGGCTATCGTCTATCAGAAGATGCACACCTATAAGGGTGCCGTGATTGGCCTGGTGCTCGGCGTCATTGCCGCTACAGCGCTGTCTATGGTCGCAAACCTTACTATTGGCGTATGGTTCTGGTATGGCTCGGCCGATGTGATTCTGCCGCTCATGCTTCCCGCTGTTTTGCCGTTTAACCTCATCAAGACTGTGCTTAACTCGGTACTCACGCTGGCGGTGTACAAGGCGGTCTCTAATCTCATCACGCCCAAGAAGGACCAGGTCAAAGGCCGCGCATGATTGAGTGTCGGGGCGTTTCCTTTAGCTATGACGGTGCCGCCCAGGCGCTTGACGGCATCGATCTGAGCATTAAGGACGGGGAGTTTTTCTGCATCCTCGGTGGCAATGGGTCGGGCAAGTCGACGTTTGCCAAGCATCTGAATGCGCTGCTGCAGCCCGATGCGGGCACGGTGCGCGTCAACGGCATTGATGCGTCCGATCCCGAGTTGGTCTACGACATTCGTTCGACCGCGGGCATGGTGTTCCAGAATCCCGATGATCAGCTGGTGGCAACGCTTGTCGAAGATGACGTTGCGTTCGGTCCCGAAAACCTTGGCGTGCCATCGGCGCAAATTGCGCAGCGCGTACGCGAGGCGCTGAAGGGCGTGGGCCTGGTGGGCTTTGAGCGCCACGAGACCCATGCGCTCTCGGGCGGACAAAAGCAGCGCGTGGCGCTTGCCGGCGTGCTCGCCATGGAGCCGCGCGTTCTCATTTTGGATGAGGCCTCCTCGATGCTCGATCCGCGTGGACGCAAGGGCCTCATGAAGGCTTGCCACGCGTTGCATGATCGCGGCATGACCATCGTGATGATTACGCACTTTATGGAGGAGGCCGCCGAGGCCGATCGTGTCGCGGTATTTCGGGCGGGGCGCGTTGCCATGCTCGGTACGCCCGATGAGATTCTGACGCGGGCGAATGAACTCGTTCAGCTCAACCTTGACATGCCAGAGTCGTGCCGTTTGGGCATGGCACTTCGTGCGAAGGGCGTGTCCGTTTGCGCGCAGGTGCGTGAGGCGGATATGGTCGCTGAGATTGCGCAAGCTTATGCCGAGCGAAGTGGAGCAGGCATCGCGAGGCAGTCTTCCGTATCCCAGTCGGAAATCGCTGACGGCACTGTTCCGGTAGACAACGAGGGGAACGCGTCGGAGCCCGTCATCGAGCTATCCCATGTTTCGTACAGTTATTCGCTCAGTCCGCGCGAGCGCCGCCGCTGGCATAAGCGCTCGGCCACTGCGGACAAATCGAGCAAACAGGCTCTCTGGGGAAACGACCCCAGCAGCCCGTGGGCGCTGCGCGATGTATCGCTGACGGTGCGTCGCGGCGAGTTCCTGGGCTTGGCAGGTCATACCGGTTCGGGTAAGTCGACGCTGGTCCAGCATCTCAACGGTTTGATTCGCCCCCAGGAGGGATCCGTTCGCGCGCTGGGGCTCGATCTGTCAAACAAGAAAGACGCCGCCGCGGTTAAGGCCAAGGTCGGCGTGGTGTTTCAATATCCTGAGCGTCAGCTGTTTGCCGAAACCGTGGCGCAGGACGTGGCGTTTGGTCCGCATAACCTTGGCTTGCCGCAAGATGAAGTCGACCGTCGTGTCGAGTCATCGCTCTCACGCGTGGGCCTCGACCTTTCCACGGTCGGCGACAAGAGTCCCTTTGAGCTTTCGGGCGGTCAGCAACGGCGTGTGGCATTCGCCGGCGTGCTCGCCATGGAGCCCGAAGTCCTGGTGCTCGATGAGCCCATGGCGGGGCTCGATCCGGCTGCGCGCAGGGATTTCCTTGAGCTTATCGATCGACTTCACCGCGATGGCCTGACCGTTGTCATGGTTTCGCATAGTATGGATGACCTGGCCAATTGCTGCGACCGTATCGTCGTAATGAACGAAGGTGCGGTGTTTGCCGAGGGAACCCCCGTGCAGGTGTTTGCGCATGCCGATGAGCTCAAGTCGATCGGCTTGGGCGTTCCCGCCGCCCAGCGTATGGCGCTGGCGCTTACGGAGGCGGGCGTGCCGCTGCGTCGCGGCGGGCTCTATACGGTTGAGTCGTTGGCCGACGAGTTGGCAGATTTGCTGATCGGTCGCTCAGACGGCTCTTCTAACGTCTCGGACATTGCTAAATCCAAGACGGTCGCGCGAGAGGAGGGCTGCTGATGGAGGCGTTTTCGTTTGGCAGCTACTATCCCGGCGATAGTGCGTTCCACCGCCTAGACCCGCGAACTAAGTTGCTCTTGGGCTTTGTGTTTCTGATCACGACGCTCACAGTCAGCAGCTTCCGCGGACTGGCCCCTGTCGCAATTTTCGTCGTGCTGATCTATGCCGTGTCTCGGGTGCCGGTTCGTCGCGTTCTGTCGTCGATGGCGCCGCTGCTGGCAATCGTCGTCGTGGTCGCGGTGCTCAACTTGTTTACCGACCAGAGCGGGCGCATTCTGTGGCAGCTCGGCTTTTTGCAGATAAGCGAGGGCTCGCTGCATTCCGCCGCCTTTATGACGTGCCGCCTGACCTTGATGATGGCCGGCATGAGCGCCATTACGCTCACCACGCCGACGCTCGACCTCACCGCGGGCTTTGAGCGACTGCTCGCGCCGTTTGCGCGTGTAGGACTTCCTGCGCACGAGCTCGGCATGATTATGGGTATCGCGCTGCGCTTTATGCCGCAGTTTGCCACCGAGATGAAGCAGACGGCGGACGCGCAGGCGAGCCGCGGTGCGCGCGTGACAGGAGGCCCGCTCGGCGGCGTGCGTATGCTCGGCAGTGTGGCGATTCCGCTGTTCACGGGCGTGTTCCGCCATGCCGAGACGCTGTCTGCCGCCATGGATGCCCGTTGCTATCATGGCGAGCAGGGCCGCACACGTCTGCATGCGCTTGCATTTGGCCGTGGCGATGCTTTGGCGGCGATGGTGACGGCGTTGCTGCTCATCTGCGTCATCGTCATCAATCTTCAACTTGTTTAGGCGCGATTCGAGCGCAAGAAAGGGGTCCCTATGACCGACAACGACCGCACGGCTCAGCTTGAGCGCGTCTGTTCATATCTCAGGCGCATTCCGGCGTGGTATCTGGCCACGACCGATGTGGCCGACGGGCATCAGCCTCGCGTGAGGCCGTTTTCGTTTGCCATGGTCGATGACGGTAAGTTGTGGTTTTGCACGTCGCGCGACAAGGACGTGTGGGCGGAGCTGAGTGCGAATCCCAAGTTTGAGGTATCGGGCTGGAAGCCGGGGGAATGTTGGATCGTATTGACCGGCGAAGCCGCACTTGAGGACGACGCAGCTGCGAGCGACAAGGTGCGTCAAGCGGGTTTTAAGCACATGGTGGGCATTGGCGAGGAACACGAGAGTGCCAACGACGGCCGCCTTGCTTTCTTTTCGGTCCGCAATATTGCCGCGCGCTTCTGTGATATCGACGGCAGCGAGGAGCGCCTGGAGCTCTAGCTCGCACAAACCAGGTTCCCAAACTAACTAGTACAGGAGGAAACGTGGACGGATTGAATACGGTTTTGGAGTATCTGACGTCGGTGCCGGCGTGGTATCTGGCGACGAGCGTGGACGGACAGCCACATGTGCGTCCGTTCTCGTTTGCACAGATTCAGGACGGCAAGCTGTGGTTTGTAACGGCGCGCACCAAAGATGTGTGGCAGGAGCTGCTGCAGAATCAGCGCTTTGAGGCCACGAGTTGGTGGCCGGGCCATGGCTGGCTCATCTTGCGCGGGCGTGCCGGCTTGGATGACCGGGCTTTAGACGAAATGCGCGAAGCCGGGTGGAAGCATCTAGAGCGCCTGGGCGAGCACTATGAGGGGCCTAACGACCCCACGCTCGTCTTCTTTAGCGTCGAGGATCCCGAGGCTTTTATCTGCAATCACGACGAATGGGTGCCGGTCGAGCTCTAGCCAGCTGGCGCATCCTAACAACTTGGTTTTCGCATGGGCG
This sequence comes from uncultured Collinsella sp., assembly GCA_902472315.1. Classification (GTDB taxonomy): domain Bacteria; phylum Actinomycetota; class Coriobacteriia; order Coriobacteriales; family Coriobacteriaceae; genus Collinsella. The sequence continues at coordinate 55,924 of CABRNM010000005.1, read as the reverse complement.
GGCCCCGTATTGCCCGGCGCCGTTAGGAGCGCCGGTCAATACGGGGCCCGCTCCATTTGTCAATTCCTTCAAGCGAATGTGTCGGGAATGTTTCAATGCATGAATATGCAAGCCATTTACGTGTTCATGCATCTTTTGGTGCTAAAGTTTCAACTTACTTCATAACGACCGCTGCGAAATGCGCATCGGTGCATAAATCGCAGACAAGGAGTCTGATATGTCTTTGAAGGTTGGAATCGTCGGCGCGGCTGGATATGCCGGAGCCGAGCTCATTCGCCTCGTGCTCGGCCATCCCGAGTTTGAACTTGTTGCCATTACGTCCAACGCCGATGCCGGCCAGCCGCTGTCCGCGGTGTATCCGAGCTTTGCTGGCGTGAGCGATCTGGTTTTCACCACGCACGACGCCCCCGAGCTCAAGAGCTGCGATGCGGTTTTTCTTGCCGTGCCGCACACGGCTGCCATGGCACAGGTGCCCGCGCTCCTTGCCGCAGGCGTTTCCTGCTTCGATTTGTCTGCCGATTACCGTCTGAGCGACGCGTCCGTCTTTGAGGCATGGTATGCCGCCGAGCACACGAGCCCTGAGCTGCTCAAGACCCGCGCTTTTGGCCTGCCCGAGCTGTTCTGCCAGGACTTGGAGACCGCTGCTTCCAGCCATGCCGCTGGCAGGCCCGTGCTGGTCGCCTGCGCCGGCTGCTATCCCACCGCAACGAGCCTTGCTGCCGCTCCTGCCGAGCGTGCCGGCTGGGTTGCCCAGAGTGGCCCTGTGATCGTCGATGCCATCAGCGGTGTGACGGGTGCCGGCAAGTCCTGCAACGCCCGCACCCACTTTTGCAGCGCGGACGAGAACCTGGAAGCCTATGGCGTGGGTAAACATCGTCATACGCCCGAGATTGAGCAAATCCTTGGCTTAACCGATCGCGTCGTCTTTACCCCGCATCTGGCACCGCTCAAGCGCGGCCTGCTCTCCACGGTGACGATGCCGCTTACGCCGCAGGCTATCGATACCTTGACCCTTGAGGACGTTGTCGACTATTACAAGCAGTTCTACGCTGGACGCACCTTTGTGCGTGTGCTCGACGCCGGCCAGCAGCCCAAGACGGCTTCGGTCGTCGGAACCAACGCCGCCCAGATTGGCCTCGCGCTCAACAAGCGCGCGGGCGTGCTGGTGGCGACGGGCGCCATCGACAATCTGTGCAAGGGCGCTGCGGGCCAAGCAGTCCAGTGCGCCAATATCGTCTTTGGCTTTGACGAGCGACGAGGCTTGCCCACAGTGGCGTGCCCGGTGTAGCACATTCGATTGTTAACGATTTGGTAGTCGGGCATCGAGTGGGGCGCCACTCTTAAGCTGGTCTCATGATCACGACTGGCATGGCGCACCAACCGATGTCCGTTTTTTGTTTGACATAAGGAGTCATAAAGACGATGAATACCGAGCTGTTTGATATCAAGATTCGCGCCGTCGAGGGTGGCGTTACGGCAGCGGCCGGCTTTAAGGCCGCAGGCATCCATGCGGGATTTCGGAAGAATCCCGAGCGTCTGGATTACGCGCTCGTCGTGCCCGATAAGCCCTGTCCCGGTGCCGGCGTGTTTACTACCAATCGCTTTTGCGCGGCGCCCGTGCAGGTGAGCCGTGCCAACCTGGGCGGTGCGGACAAGGGTTACGGTATCATCGCCGGCGTTTCGGTCAACTCTGGCAATGCCAACGCCGCCACGGGTGAGACCGGCCTTGCATGCGCGCGCGAGACGTGCAGCATCGCATCGCAGGTCATCGGCTGCGAGCCCCAGCAGATTCTGGTTGCCTCCACGGGCGTGATTGGCCAGATTCTGCCGATCGACACGTTTGAGACCGCCATTCCTGCTGCCTACGAGGCGCTCTCCGCCCACGGTGGCGCCGATGCCGCTCGCGCCATCATGACGACTGACACGCACTCCAAGGAGTACGCCGTGTCCTATGTCAGCGAGGCTGCGGGTCATGCAGGCAATGTCTATACGGTGGGTGGCATGTGCAAGGGCTCGGGCATGATCATGCCCAATATGGCCACCATGATCGCGGTCATTACTACCGATGCCCCCGTCGAGCCTGCGGCACTTCATGCCCTGCTGCTCTCGACCGTCAAGCAGACCTTTAACAAGGTAACGGTCGATTCCGACACCTCGACCAACGACACCTGCATCATGCTTGCCTCCGGCGCCGCTGCCGCAGATGCCGAACCTATCGTCGAGGGCTCCGATGCCTTTGACGAGTTGGCATTTGCCGTGCACGAGGTGTGCGAGAGCCTGGCGCGCAACATCGCGGCCGATGGCGAGGGTGCGTCAAAGCTCGTGACGGTTAACGTTACCGGCGCCGCCAACGACGAGGAAGCCGATATCGCCGCCCGTGCCGTCGCCAACTCGCCGCTCGTCAAGACCTGCATCGCTGGCCACGACTGCAACTGGGGCCGCGTTGCCATGGCGCTTGGCAAGTGCGGCGTGAAGTTTAATCAGGAAGACGTTTCCATCGACATGATGGGCATGCCCGTCTGCCGCGACGGTCTGACCGTTCCCTTTGACGAGGACGAGGCTCTGCGACGTTTTGAGACGCCCGAGATCGTGATCTCGGCCGACCTGGGCGCAGGCGACGCGGCAGCGACCGTGTGGACCTGCGACCTCACGCACGAGTACATCTCCATTAACGGCGACTACCGTTCCTAGATTTTGGATGCGCCGTGCGTTCCTCCGCGATTGCGGGCAACGAGGCACGGCGTGATAGCAACACGAAAGACGAGGCAGATTATGAAATTCGCACGCGATTGTCGTTCGAGCGAATCCAACGAAGCAACCGCGCAGCTGCTGTTCGAAGCGCTGCCGTGGATTAAGAACCTGACCGGCAAGACGGTTGTTATCAAATATGGCGGAGCCGCCATGGTTGATGAGCAGCTGCGCCGCGACGTGATGAGCGACATCGTTTTGCTCAAGATCATCGGTATGCGCCCCGTTATCGTGCACGGCGGCGGCAAGGCCATCAACGAGGCACTCAGCCACTACGACATCCCCGTCGAGTTTAAGAACGGCCAGCGCGTGACCACGTCGGCGACTATGGATATCGTGCGCGAGGTGCTGGGCGGCAAGGTCAACCAAGAGCTGGTTGCTGCCATCAACCACCACGGCAACCTGGCCGTGGGCGTGTCGGGCAGTGATGCCGGCACGCTCATCGCCGAGCCGCTCGACCCCGAGCTCGGTCGCGTGGGCAAAGTGACGCACGTCAACACCGACTATATCGAGCGCTTACTCGATAGCGAGTACATCCCCGTCATCGCTACCGTCGCGGCGGGGGAGGACGGCGGTTTCTTCAACATCAACGCCGACACCGCCGCCGGTGCCGTTGCCGCGGCGCTCCACGCGCATAAGGCGATCTTTTTGACCGATGTCGATGGCCTGTACAAGGACTTTAGCGACAAGGACTCGCTTATCTCCAACCTAACGCTCGACGAGGTTAACGAAATGCTCTACGGCGGCGAGGTCGATAAGGGCATGATTCCCAAGCTGCGTGCGGCCGTCGATGCGCTTACCGGCGGCGTATTTCGTGCCCACATCATTAACGGTACTACGCCGCATTCGCTGCTCCTGGAGCTGCTGACCGATGCCGGCGTCGGCACCGTGATCCATTCCACCGAGACGGCTTACGAGTTCGATACGCATCCGCATCCGCTTTCGACGTTTGCTGCGCGTCTGACCGAGAACCTTGACGAGGTCGAGAAGCTTCAGACGGTCTAGCTGACCCGCGGCCGCCCCATTCCTGCACCCATAGCCCCGCGCCGTCTGGCGCCCAACGAAAGGCATCCCATGTCACTTGCAGCTCAGCAATCGCTTGAATCCCATTACGTTATGCATACCTTTGGCCGCTCTCCGGTCGAGTTTGTCGAGGGTCACGGCATGAAGCTCACCGGCGACGATGGCCGTGAGTACCTCGACTTTCTTGCCGGCATCGGCGTGTGCAGCCTAGGTCATGGCAACCTGGCTGTGCTCTCGGCGCTCGAGGCGCAGACCAAAAAGCTCATGCATGTCTCTAATTACTTCTACATTGAGCAGCGCGGACAGGTCGCGGCGCTGCTGTCCAAGCTTGCTAACGACGACGTAGATGGTGCGCGCGTGCTTGCCGATGCTATTGCCGCCGGCGATGAGACCACGGCAGCTGCTCTTGGTGCCCCGGCTGCGGGCGAGCAGGTGTGGGAGACGTTCTTTGCCAACTCCGGCGCCGAGGCCAACGAGGGCTCGATGAAGCTTGCGCGCCTGTACGCCAAGCGTGCCGGTAATGGCGGCAACACTATCGTGTGCATGCGCGGCGGGTTCCACGGCCGTACGCTCGAGACCATTGCCGCCACCATGCAGGATTGGCTGCAGGACAGCTTCCGCCCACTGCCGGGTGGCTTTGTGGCCTGCACGCCCAACGATGTCGATGAACTGCGTGCGATCTTTAAGCAGCTGGGGAGCGAGATTTGTGCCGTGATGCTCGAGCCGATCCAGGGTGAGAGTGGCGTGCACCCCATGACCGAGGAGTTTATGGCGGCAGCGCGCGACCTGGCACACGAAGTGGGCGCCGTGCTTATCGCCGACGAGGTCCAGTGCGGCATCTTCCGCTCCGGCAAGCCGTTTGCATTCCAAACCTATGGCGTGGAGCCCGACATCATGAGCCTTGCCAAGGGCATTGCCGATGGCGTGCCCATGGGTGCCGTTGTGGCAAAGAAGGAGATTGCCGACGTGTTTAAGCCGGGCGACCACGGCTCGACCTTTGGCGGTAGCTGCTTGGCCATCGCGGCGTGTGCCGCGACGCTCTCCGCGCTCGTGCGCGGCGATTATGCCGACCATGCTGCCAAGGTGGGTGCCTATATGGAGGCAAAGCTCGCCAAGCTGCCGCACGTGACCGAGGTACGTGGCCGCGGCTTGATGCTCGGCTGTGATTTGGATGATGCCGCGGGCGACGCGCATGATGTTGTTGCCCGCGCGCTGGCCGCCGGTGCCGTGATCAACGCTACGGGTGCGCATACGCTGCGTTTCCTGCCGCCACTCGTCTGCGAGGAAGCCGACGTGGACAGTCTGATCGAGATCCTGTCGGGTGTTTTGGGCTAACGCGGCGCAATAACTCAATTTGGACCGAGTTCCGGACTGCGGACGTGCCCTATGCGGCATGATTCAGCGGTCTGGAGCCCGTTTTGCCTTAGATTTGCTAAGGCAGGGAGACCTGCTGGTCAAAAAACATCAAATATGAGTACTGTTACCGATTTGGTAGCAGCAATTTTGGACTAATAAGGCCAGATGGCAAGTCGAAATGGCGATGAATACACGATTTTGATCTGACTGTTAGTCCTTATAATGGACATATGTTGTGTAACCTAAGCAAATACTATCTTTTTATATGTTGCAAACAAAGCAGCAGTACTCATTTTTGCCATTTTTTGACCACGGCCTTTGCGATAGATGTGCTGGCGGGTTCGAATCCCTCTGCGATGGGCCCAGAAAAGAAAGGCTCCCATTGCTGGGAGCCTAACAATTCAGTGGTGGGCGATGAGGGATGTCGCGTGCGGCTGGCGCCGCCCGCATCCGCTTCGGGCCTACGGCCCTCGCGTGCTGCGCTGGAAAACGCTTCGCGTTTCCTCAGCTCCGCACCCTTGCGGGTTCGAATCCCTCTGCGATGGGCCCAAACAAAAACGGTCCCCTTTCGAGGACCGTTTCCAATTCCGTGGTGGGCGATGAGGGATTCGAACCCCCAGCCTTGTGCGTGTAAAGCACCTGCGCTAACCGTTGCGCCAATCGCCCGTGCGGAGAGAGTATAACAAAACAATCGCCTCATTCACCTCATATCCATTAAAGGTAACTCGCGCGTGTCACAGCGGAGCTGATTCAGTTGAGATTGCCTGAACATACCGTCCCTCTTTACGCCCTCGGGTATACTCAAAAGCTACTGATTCGATTTGATGCCCAGCAACAGCAGAGGGGATAGTATATGTGCGGTTTTGTCGGTTTTGTCGGTGGGACGGATAACCAATCCGAGGTGCTCACCAAGATGATGGACCGCATCGTCCATCGCGGTCCCGACATGGGCGGTCAGTTTATCGACGGCCGCGTTGCCCTGGGCTTCCGCCGCCTGTCGATCCTCGACCTGACCGAGGCCGGCGCTCAGCCCATGGCCAATGAGGACGGCAGCGTCGTCATTGTCTTCAACGGCGAGATCTACAACTTCCAAGAACTCCGTTCCGAGCTCGAGGCCAAGGGTTACAAGTTCCACTGCGGCGCCGACACCGAGAGCCTCCTGCACGGCTACGAGGAGTGGGGCGAGGCCGTACTCGATCGTCTGCGCGGTATGTACGCCTTCGTCATCTGGGACAAAAAGAAGAACAAGCTTTTTGGCGCCCGCGACATCTTTGGCATCAAGCCGCTTTACTACTATCCCATGGCCGATGCGGGCGACGGCGCTCCGGGCGTGCTCTTTGGTTCCGAGATCAAGAGCTTCCTGGACTACCCGCACTTCCACAAGGCGGTCAACAAAAAGGCTCTGCGTCCGTACATGACGCTGCAGTATTCGGCAACCGAGGAGACCTTCTTCGAGGGTGTCTACAAGCTGCCGCCGGCGCACTACTTTACCGTCGATATCCCGACCGGCAAGATGAACATCGAGCGCTACTGGGATTGCGATTACTCTGCCGTCGAGAAGCCGTTCGAAGAGTATGTCGATGAGCTGGACGAAGTCGTGCACGAGAGCGTCGAGGCCCATCGCATCGCCGACGTCAAGGTCGCGTCGTTCCTCTCCGGTGGCGTCGACTCTAGCTACATCGCCGCTTGCCTCATGCCCGACAAGACCTTCTCGGTGGGCTTTGACTACAAGAACTTTAACGAGACCAACTACGCCAAGGAGCTTTCCGATAAGCTCGGCGTCGAGAACGTTCGCAAGATGATTACCGCCGACGAGTTCTTCGGTGCGCTCGAGGACATCCAGTATCACATGGACGAACCGCAGTCCAACCTGTCTTCCGTGCCGCTGTGGTTCTTGGCCGAGATGGCCCGCAAGGACGTTACCGTCGTGCTTTCGGGCGAAGGCGCCGACGAACTCTTTGGCGGCTACGCCTACTACGAGGATACGGTCCCGGTGCGCAAGTACAAAAAGATGGTGCCGCTGCCCGTCCGTCGCGCGCTCGGTAACCTGGCGCTGCATATGCCGTACTTCAAGGGACATAACTTCCTGGTCAAGGGTGCCGAGATCCCCGAGAAGTCGTTCCTGGGACAGGCTCTGGTATGGCCGGAGCGCGAGGTCGACGGCGTGCTCAAGCCCGAGTACAACACCGGTGACGGCGCCTTCGAGCTCGCTGCACCCATCTACGCACGCGTGAAGGGTCAGCCCGAACTGGTCAAGAAGCAGTACCTGGACATGAACATGTGGCTCCCGGGCGACATTCTGCTCAAGGCCGACAAGATGTGCATGGCACACTCGCTGGAGCTGCGCGTGCCCTTCCTGGACCGCAAAGTCATGGAGTTCGCCGAGCACATTCCCGACCGCTACCGCATCAACGAGAACGGCAACAAACAGGTACTCCGCCACGCTGCCAACAAGTCGCTGCCCGATGAGTGGGCCACCCGTCCCAAGGTGGGCTTCCCGGTGCCGATTGTCTACTGGCTGCGCGAGCAAAAGTGGTACGACTATGTCAAGGAGTACTTCACCGCGCCGTGGGCAAGTGAGTTCTTCAATACCGACGAGCTCATGCACCTGCTAGATCTGCACTTTGCGGGCAAGGGCGATTTCCAGCGCAAGATCTATACGCCGCTCGTGTTCTTGGTGTGGTACAAGCGCTTCTTTATCGACGAGGACCAGCCCGCTGTTCAGGCTGCCTAGCCTCGGCTGACGAACGCCTGCGCGTAACGGCTCCTCCGGGAGCCGTTTTTGCGTGGGTGCGTTTCAGTTACTATAAAACCGTCCCTGCCAAATGGCTGAGAAAGGTGAAAGATGCACCATTCGGATTCCGCGACCGTGACCACGGTCGATACGCTTGCCAAGCTTCTCGATGTGTGCGGCGAGCTGCGCGCATCAGAGCAGGTTGACGAGCGTGCCGTGACCGGCTGCTCGTTTGATTCGCGCGCGGTCTCGGCAGGTGACGTGTTCTTCTGCAAAGGTGCTGCCTTTAAGCCCGTGTTTTTGAGCATGGCGCTCGATGCGGGCGCCGTCGCATTTGTGTGCGAGGAGTCACTGGTCGAGTCTCTGGAGCCGCTGGCGCAGGAGAGCGGTGCTGCGATGCTGGTTGTTGATAGCGTTCGCACGGCCATGGCCCTGTTGCCGCCGGAGGTCTACGACCGTCCCGACCACGACGTCAAGATCGTGGGTATCACCGGTACCAAGGGAAAGACCACGGCCGCTTTTATGCTCCAGTCGATTATCAAAGCGGCGGGCGAGTCCTGCGGCATGATCGGCTCGGTGAGTACCGACGATGGCATCGAGTGCTACGAGAGCACCAATACTACGCCCGAGGCCCCCGAGGTCTGGCGCCATATCGCCAACTGCCGCACGTCCGGTCGCCAGTCCATGGTCATGGAGGTTTCGAGCCAGGCGCTCAAGTACCAACGCGTCGAGAATCTGCCGTTTGACGTGGCGTGCTTTCTCAACATCGGCCGCGACCACATCTCGCCGATCGAACACCCCACGTTTGAGGATTATTTTGAGAGCAAACTCAGGATCTTTGACCAGGCAAAGACCGCCGTGGTGAATCTGGGCACCGAAGAGGTCGACCGTGTGCTGGAGGCAGCGTCGACGGCCGAGCGCTTGGTGACCGTTGGCGTCGAGCATCCCGAGGCAAGTCTGTGGGCGAGCGACGTACGCATGGTCGGCTTTAGCATCGAGTTCAACTTGCATGGCCTGTGTGCCGACGAGTCCGAGGCGGGGGAGAAGGTCCTGCTGGGCATCGCGGGCGACTTTAACGTGGAGAACGCGCTGGTCGCTATCGCCGCCGCGCGCGAGATCGGCATCGGTATCGAGGCTATCAAGAAGGGCCTCTCCAAACTGCGTGTGCCGGGCCGTATGGAGGTCGTGGAGTCGAAGGACGGCCGCGTGATTTGTGTCGTCGACTACGCGCACAACCAGCTTTCGTTCCGCTCGCTTTTCTCGTCGGTGAAGCGCGCGTTTCCCGCCAGCCCGGTCATCGCAGTGTTTGGCGCTGCCGGCGGCAAGGCGCAGGAGCGCCGCGAGCAGCTTCCGCGCGAGGCCGCACCATATTCCGACCTGATGATCTTTGCCAACGAGGACCCGGCTCACGAGGACCCGATGAAGGTCTGTCGCGAGCTTGCCGAACATGTTCCCGACGATACGCCGAACAGGATCATCCTCGACCGCGAAGCCGCTGTGCATGCGGCGTTCAAGGCGGCGCGCGAGGAGTACGTCAACCCCGATGCTCCCACCATTGTCTTGCTGTTGGCAAAGGGTGACGAGGAGCTCATGCACGTGGGCGACGAGTTCGTACCCATCGAGAGCGACCTTTCGCTGGCCAATCGCCTGATCGATGTTACCCAGTTTGACTAATGAACCATGATGGCGGCGCCCTGAGTGCGCTGTTGCCATAAGCGTGCTCCCTCAATCAAAACATGCCGTCCAAGTCCAAACCCTTCTACGTAAACGGAGTAACCATGTCCCACAATACCCTGCCGACCGTCGCTGAGCTTTCGGGCGAGATGCGCGAGCGCTTGGCCAAGGTCAAGTACGTCTTTACCGACCTGGATGCCACGATGCTCGCACCCGGCTCGTGCGTGCTGCGCGACAACGACGGCAACCCCTCGACCAAACTCGTCGAGGCCGTCGTGGCGCTCGCTCGCGCTGGTATTCAGGTGGTTCCCACCTCGGGCCGCAACCGTACCATGATCCACGAGGACGCGCGCGTGCTCGGCCTCAACTCCTACATCGGCGAGATGGGCGGCCTGGTCATGTACGACCTTAAAGCCAACGATTGGGAGTATCTGACCGGCGACATGCCTTACGACTCCTCTTGCGGCCTCACGCCGCACCAGGTGATCGAGCAGACCGGTGTGTGCGAGAAGATCCTCGCCCGCTGGCCGCACAAGATCGAGTATCACAACGACATGTCGACCGGCTACAAATACCGTGAGGTCACCGTCGGCATGCGCGGCGATGTGCCCGACGATGAGGTCCAGGCCATCCTGGACGAGGCCGGCTGCGGTCTGGTCTGGGCTTGCAACGGCCATCTGACTCACCTGTCCAAGCCGACGACGCTCGAGCTTAATCGCGTCGAGGACGGCCGCGCCTTCAACATCAATCCGGCGGGTCTCAACAAAGGCGTTGCCATTGCGCGCTTCTGCGAGCACCTGGGGATCGAGCGCGAGGAGACGCTTGCGCTCGGCGACTCCGAGTCCGACTTCTACATGGCCGACCATGTTGGCATGTTCTGCCTGGTCGAGAACGGTCTGACGAGCGCCGGTGCCCCGGAGTTCTTGGATGCCTGCGACAATGCCTATATTACGCGCGGCAAGATTGTCGACGGTTGGGTGGCAACGGCCGAGCTGTTGGTCGCGGCCCGTTCGTAGCGCGACGCATCACGCATGGTCGCATTTTTCGAGAGAGAATCTGGTGAGGTAATGTCCGATATCGATAATCTGGCCGGGGACACGCGTCCGATCGGCGTGTTCGACTCGGGCCTGGGCGGCTTAACGGTCGCGCGCGCGATTGCAACGGCGCTTCCGCACGAGTCCGTCTACTATTTCGGTGACACTAAGCGCTGCCCTTATGGCACCCGCACCGAGGACGAGGTTCGCTCGTTTGCGCTGCAGGCGGGCCGCTGGCTATCGAGGCACGACGTTAAGATCATGGTCATCGCCTGTAACACGGCGACCGCCGCGGCCTTGCGTCTGGCTCAGCAAGTGCTTGACGTTCCCGTGATCGGCGTGATCGCTCCGGGCGCACGTGCTGCCATCAACAGCACGCGTACGCGTCGCGTGGGCGTGCTCGCCACCAACCTCACCATTCGCTCGGGTGCCTACACGCGCGCCATTCAGGACTTGGATGCTGGTGTCGATGTGTATGGCTGCCCGGCCTCGAGCTTTGTCGAGGTCGTCGAGCACGAGCTCGCCTCGGGCGCGCACCTGCAGGAGCAGTGGCTCGAGAACGAGGATATTTTTGATACGCCAGCCGTTCGCGCGCTGGTCGGCGCCACAGTCGATCCGCTGCACGATCGCGGCATCGATACCGTGGTGCTCGGCTGTACGCACTTCCCGCTGCTGGTGGGTCCCATCCGCCATGCGCTGGGACCCGGGGTGCGCGTGGTGAGCTCCGCCGAGGAGACCACCCGCGAGCTGACCGATATCCTCACGCGCCGTGAGCAGCTGGCGGGCGATACCGCCGAGCCACAGCATCGCTTTGCCACCACGTCTGACAACATTGCCGAGTTTGCGGTGGCGGGTAGCTTTATCTTTGGCCAGCCGCTCAAAAGCATCGAGCACGTCGATATCGACGAACTCGGTTAGGCTCGCAATGTCGCCGGAGTCTTCGCCACATCTTTTGCCGAAAGGATAGTTCCATGGAATACATGCAGGTCAACCGCGCCAACGGCCGCGCCGCCAACGAGCTGCGCCCCGTTAAGCTCACCCGCGGCGTCATGAAGCACGCCCACGGCTCGTGCCTGGCCGAGTTCGGCGACACGCGCGTACTGTGCGCCGCCACCATCGAGGAGGGTGTGCCGGGTTGGCGCAAGGGCGCCAAGGCCGGCTGGGTAACGGCGGAATATGCGATGCTGCCGGCCTCGACCGGTAAACGCTGCAAGCGCGAGCATGCCAACCGCAAGGGCCGCTCCATGGAGATCGAGCGGCTTATCGGCCGCAGCCTGCGTACCGTCGTCAACATGAAGGCGCTCGGCGAGTACACCGTTACCGTCGACTGCGATGTGATCCAGGCCGATGGCGGCACGCGTACGACGAGCATTACCGGTGCCTGGTTGGCGCTGCACGACGCCCTTGCCATGTGGGTCGAGGCGGGAAAACTCGAGCGCATCCCGCTCACGGGCCAGGTTGCCGCCATTTCCATGGGCGTCGTCGACGGCAACACCCTGCTCGACTTGGATTATTCCGAGGACAGCCACGCCGAGGTCGACATGAACCTCGTCGCCACCGATTCCGGTGAGATGATCGAACTCCAGGGTACCGGCGAGCAGGCGCCCTTCGATCGCAAGCGTCTCAACGCCCTACTCGACCTGGGTGACAAGGGTATCGCCGAGCTCATCGAGCTTCAGCGCCAAGCCCTCGCCTAACCTGCCAAAAAGGGACAGGTTTATTTTGGCAGGTTTTATCTGGGAAAACGTCGAAGTATAAGACTGCCGTTGATTGAGACGGGAGAGAGGCCGAAGTCCTCGTCGTCCTCAACTCGGCATTGCTATAGAGACAAAGGAGACCAGCTATGGCACTTGAGAAGATTGACATCGACACCCTCGACCCGGCGGCGACCATCGTCGTGGCAACCGGCAACGCCCATAAGCTCACCGAGATCGAGGCCATTTTGGGCAAGGTCATGCCCGAGGTGCGCTTTGTGGCGCTCGGCCAGCTGGGCGATTTTGAGGACCCCGAGGAAAACGGCACGACGTTTTTGGAGAACGCCATCATCAAGGCGCAGGCTGCGGTCGAGGAGACGGGCCTTATGGCCATCGCCGACGACTCCGGCTTGGTCGTCGATGCGTTGGACGGCGAGCCGGGCGTGTATAGCGCGCGCTATGCGGGCGTGCATGGCGACGATGCCGCCAACAACGCCAAGCTTCTCGTTAACCTGGAAGGCGTGGCAGACGAGGACCGTACCGCGCGCTTTATGAGCGTCGTCGCGCTTATCGATACGGACGGCCTGGTCACCTATGGCGAGGGCGCCTGCGAAGGCGTTATCGCGCACGAGGGCCGCGGCGAACACGGTTTTGGCTACGACCCGCTGTTCCTGCCGGTCGATACGCCGGGCAAGACCATGGCCGAGCTCACGGCGGACGAGAAGAACGCCATCAGCCATCGTTTCCATGCGCTCGAGCATCTGTCCGCCAAGCTGACGGGCGAGGAGTAGACCGTGCGTGCGGTGGTGCAGCGCGTGCTCAACGCCAGCGTGACAGTCGACGGCGAGTGCGTGGGCCGTATTGGACGCGGCTACTTGGTGCTGCTGGGCGTGGGCAACGGCGATACACGCGCCGAAGCCGACAAGCTGTGGGGCAAGCTCCGCGGGCTGCGTATCAACGAGGACGAGAACGGCAAGACCAACTTGGCGCTGGCGGATGTCGACGGCGAGGTGCTCGTGGTGTCGCAGTTCACGCTGTTTGCCGACTGCCGCCACGGCCGCCGTCCGTCGTTTACGGACGCCGGCGCGCCCGATGTCGCTAACGAACTTTACGAGTACTTTCTGACACTCGTCGCTCAGGACGTTGAGCATGTGGCGCACGGTATCTTTGGCGCCGATATGAAGGTCGACCTGGTCAACGACGGTCCGTTCACCATCGTCCTCGACACCGATAGTCTGTAAGTAGTCAATTTGGGACCGGGCTTTTTTAGCTGCTTGCGTATGGCTGCAACAGGGTGCTATAGTATTAGAGTTTTGTCTATCTTAGGGGTATTATCCCCTTTTTGAATTGCACCCTCTGGAGGCCCTATTCATGGAAGAGATGGAAGTCAATCACGTCGACGACATCCACGAGAAGCTGACCGATATGGTGGGCGATCGCGTCAAGGTTAAGGCCAACATGGGCCGTACCCGCGTCATCGAGCGCATGGGCACCATCAAGAGCGTCCACCCCGCTGTCTTTATCGTTGAGGTTGACGAGCGTCGCGGCCGCAAATCGCGTCAGTCCTACCAGTACATCGATGTCCTTACCGGCCAGGTCGAACTGTTCGACCCCGAGAGCGGCGAACATATCTTTACCCCGCTCGGCAACCAGCTCGAGGAGCACTAACGGTGACCGATCGGTCCCTCATCCTTACCGCGCCGGCAAAGATTAACCTCTATCTGGGGGTTCATACCGAGCGCGACGCCCGCGGCTATCACAGGGTCGATTCCCTGATGGCAGCCGTCGGTCTAGCCGATGCCGTGACGGTCACGCCGGCGCAGGCGTTGACCGTCCAGACGGTTCCGGCATCCGATTTTCCCATGCAAAAAAATACGGCCTATCGGGCGGCAATCGCTATGGCCGAGCGTTACGGTCGCGATGCCAACGTGTGCGTGACGATCGAAAAGCGTATCCCGCTGTGCGCCGGCCTGGGAGGTCCTTCGACGGATGCCGCTGCGGTCATTGTTGCCTTGGCCGAGCTGTGGGGTATCGACCGTGCCGACCCCGCGCTCGATGACATCGCTCGCGGTATCGGCGCCGACGTGCCGTTCTTTTTGCACACGAGTCCCGCACTCTACGTCGGCGGGGGAGATGTGCTGGCCACTGAGTATCCTGTGCTTCCGGCGACACCTGTCGTATTGGTCAAACCGCACGAGACGAGCGTTTCAACGGTTGAAGCGTATCGACGATTTGATGAGAGCCCGGTGCCCGCGGAAAAACCCGATGCGATTGCTTCTGTCTTACGCGCCGGCGATGCCGAGGCGGCATATGCGCTCGTTCATAACAATCTGGGCGTCATATCCGCGCAGATGGAGCCGCGGATCCAGGCGGTTCTCGACTGGCTGCGCGCACAGGAGGGAACCGTTGCCGTGGACGTGTGCGGTTCGGGTGCCTGCTCGTTTGCCATTTGTGATACCGTCGCTGCAGCAGCCCATCTTGCGGGAGCTGCCCAGCAAAATGGCTGGTGGGCCTGCACGACTGAGCTTATTCCCAACACGGTTCAAATCGACGCGCCAAAGAAATAAAAATTTCTCTAGCACGCGGCGAAAATCTTTGTTACTATAGTCGAGCTAACGGGTTGTGGCTCAGTTTGGTAGAGCACTGCGTTCGGGACGCAGGGGTCGCTGGTTCAAATCCAGTCAACCCGACCAGAGCATGAGGAGGGACCGCTTCTTGCGGTCCCTTTTTTTAGCTATTGTTGTGATACCGCGGCACCCGCGGTATACTCATTCGAGCTTGTCTCGCTGTATTGTGGAGGTCTACATGTTTGGACTGAGGGCTCCTGAGCTCATCATTATTCTCGTCGTTGTCTTGATCATCTTCGGGCCTAAGAACCTGCCGAAGCTCGGCAAGTCTCTCGGCTCTACCGTCAAGAATATCCGCGAGGGTATGGAGGGCGACGATAAGGGCGAAACCAAGCAGGCCGAGGACGTTGTGGTCGAGGAGTCCAAGGAGGACAAGGAGATCGCAGAGCTCGAGGCCAAGCTCGCTGCTGCCAAGAAAAAGCAGGCAGAGGACAGCGACGCGGACGCAGAGTAGTCCCATCCCTTTGGGGTGAGCACCTGACCGGCTTGCCCGCAGGCTAGCCGGTCTTTTTCGTTTTGTTGACAGTTGATCGTTACATCATAGTTGGGGAGATATCCGTATGGACGCAAGCCAGATCGTACTGACCGCTGAGGGCCGCCAGAAGCTCGTCGAGGAGCTCGCTTGGCGTGAGGGCGATTATGCCAAGGAGATCGTCGAGGACATCAAGGAAGCCCGCGCGTTCGGCGACCTTTCGGAGAACTCCGAGTACGATGCCGCCAAGGACAAGCAGGCCCAGAATGCTGCTCGCATTGCCGAGATTCAGGCCATCCTCGCCAACGCTCAGGTTGCTGCCACCACGGGCGATCTGACCGTCTCCATCGGTTCCACCGTTTCTCTGATCGATCCCAACGGTGAGGTCATGGAAGTCACACTCGTCGGTACCACCGAGACCAACTCGCTCGAGCACAAGATCTCTAACGAGTCTCCGGTCGGTCACGCCATCATCGGTCACGGCGAGGGCGACTCCGTTGAGGTCGTTACGCCTTCTGGCAAGACCCGCGTCTACACCATCGCCAAGATCGCACGCTAGACCACGGTCCCGCGTAAAGGTATGTTTTCGCTCCCTGGGACCGAATCCTGGGGAGCGTTTTAGTTTGAGGAGCTAACTTATGGCAGAGAACCAGAACGTCGCCGATCAGGCCTCGACACTCAACGACGAGCGCGCCACGCGTCTGGCAAAGCGCGCCGCCCTGTTCGAGGCGGGCCAGAACCCCTATCCCGAGCACTCCGAGATCGAGGACTATGTCGTTGACATTGAGGCCAAATATGCCGATCTTGCCGATGGCGAGGATACTGAGGACGTCGTGAAGATCGGCGGCCGCGTGGTCGCCAAGCGCGGTCAGGGCAAGATCATGTTTATCGTCGTGCGCGACGCTACCGCCGAGATTCAGCTGTTCTGCCGTATTAACGACATGGACGAGGCAGCTTGGAATACGCTCAAGGCTCTCGACCTTGGTGACATCCTGGGCGTGACCGGCGTGGTTGTTCGCACCAAGCGCGGCCAGCTCTCCGTTGCCCCCAAGAGCGCGACCCTGCTCTCCAAGGCCGTTCGTCCGTTGCCCGAGAAGTTCCACGGTCTTTCCGATAAGGAGACCCGTTATCGTCAGCGCTATGTCGACCTGATTGCCAACGACGATGTTCGCGAGACCTTCCGCAAGCGCTCGCAGATTCTCTCCACCTTCCGCCGCTTCATGGAATCTGACGGCTACATGGAGGTCGAGACCCCCATCCTGCAGACCATTCAGGGCGGCGCTACGGCCAAGCCGTTCATCACGCACTTCAACGCGCTCGATCAGGAGTGCTACCTGCGCATTGCTACCGAGCTGCACCTCAAGCGCTGCATCGTCGGTGGCTTTGAGCGCGTCTTCGAGATCGGCCGCATCTTCCGCAACGAGGGTATGGACCTCACCCACAACCCCGAGTTCACCACGATGGAGGCCTATCGTGCCTTCTCCGATCTCGAGGGCATGAAGGCACTCGCACAGGGCGTCATCAAGGCTGCTAACAAGGCTATCGGCAATCCCGAGGTCATCGAGTATCAGGGCCAGACCATCGATCTGTCCGGTGAGTGGGCAAGCCGTCCCATGACCGACATCGTCTCGGATGTGCTCGGCAAGCAGGTCACCATCGGCACGCCGGTCGAGGAGCTTGCCGCCGCCGCACGCGAGAAGGGCCTGGAGATTAAGCCCGAGTGGACTGCTGGCAAGATCATCGCCGAGATTTACGATGAGCTGGGCGAGGACACCATCGTCAACCCGACCTTCGTATGCGATTACCCCATCGAGGTCAGCCCGCTTGCCAAGCGTTTTGAGGACGATCCGCGCCTGACGCACCGCTTTGAGCTGGTCATCGCCGGCCACGAGTACGCCAACGCATTCTCCGAGCTCAACGACCCGGTCGACCAGGCCGAGCGCTTTGCCGCCCAGATGGCCGAGAAGGCCGGCGGCGACGACGAGGCTATGGAGTACGACGAGGACTACGTGCGTGCCCTCGAGTACGGTATGCCTCCCGCGGGCGGCATCGGCATCGGCATCGACCGCGTGGTCATGCTGCTCACCAACCAGGCTTCCATTCGCGACGTCCTGCTGTTCCCGCACATGAAGCCCGAGAAGGGTTTCCAGTCCGGTGCCGCCGCTGCCAAGGCTGCCGAGGCCGGCAACGCCGCAAGCCCATTCGTCAAGCCGCTCAAGCCCACGCTCGACTACTCCAAGATCGCCGTTGAGCCGCTGTTCGAGGAGTTCGTCGACTTCGATACCTTCTCCAAGAGCGATTTCCGCGCTGTGAAGGTCAAGGCATGCGAGGCCGTCAAGAAGTCCAAGAAGCTGCTGAACTTTACGCTCGACGACGGCACCGGCACCGATCGCACCATCCTCTCCGGCATCCATGGCTACTATGAGCCCGAGGACCTGGTCGGCAAGACCTTGCTCGCCATCACCAACCTGCCTCCGCGCAAGATGATGGGTATTCCCAGCTGCGGTATGCTGATCAGCGCCATCCACGAGGAGGAGGGCGAGGAGCGCCTCAACCTGATCCAGCTCGACGCTTCCATCCCCGCCGGCGCAAAGATGTGCTAACTAGTTACGCGGTTCTACGAACCGCGTAACGGCTCGACGCTGCGCGCCGCCCAGAGCGACAATTTGTCATTCAAAAGGCAAGGCATGACCAGAAGGTCTATGCCTTGCCTTTTTCATGCCAACTTGTTCGCTCTGGACGGCGCTCGCTGGCGTTGCCGAAACATCGGCGTTGCCTTGGTCCAGATGTGGCACTTGGGGACGGTCCTTTTCGTCGGGCCTACCGGCGCATTGGGGGTTTGCGCCTTCCATGCATGACAGCCGTCTCTTTTATGTTTCCTTTAGCCGTTGCTGCCTAGGATGGGGGTTAGTCGGTAGGAAAGGAGCGCCTGTATGGACGACGCGAGCGAGCGTGCAATCGAAGAGGACATGCTCGATCAATTCAACTACTTTGATGATGAGGATGAGGAGCTAATCGATCGTCGCGAGCCAGCGCCGCTTGATTCCTTTGATCTGGTCGATGAAGAGCCCAACGAGGACGAGGGCGAATCAACGGAGCCCCCACAGTCTTCGCGCCTGGACTCGCTGCTTTCGAGAGTTCCTATGCACCACGGCGCTCGTGCCGGCGCGCTCCATATGAAAACTGACTGGCACCAGATCGTGACGGCAGGCGATGAACTTGCCGTCGATGCGCCGCTCACCGATAAGTCATCCATTATCTGCCGCACCGGCATGCTTATGCTGGCAAGCGGAACAGGCGCCTGGCGCGTGCGCGATACCATGAATCGTGTTGCCGCTGTACTCGGCGTCACGATTCACATCGACCTGAGTCTCCTGTCGTTTGAGTGCACCTGCATCGAAGATGGCCACTGCTTTAACGAGGTCGTCAGCCTACCCACAACGGGGGTCAATACTCATCGCATTTGGATGATGGAGAGCTTCCTAAAGGAAATCGAGACATACGGCCGCCGGTTTACCGTGCACGAATACCACGAGATGCTCAAGACCGTTGAGAGCTCAAAGCCCGATTACGCTCCCTGGCAACAGGGCCTTGCGGCAGCCTGTGCTTGCGGCGCCTTCGTCTTTTTGCTCGGCGGCGGCCCTATCGAGATGGCCTGCGCATTCGTAGGCGCTGGTGTCGGCAACTTTGCTCGCTCCCATATTCTCAAGCAGGGTCTTGGCCAGTTTAGCGCGCTGACGACTGGTGTTGCGCTCGCTTGCGTTTCGTATCTGCTGGCATTGCTCGGCCTTGGCCAGGTCATTCCAGGGGCAATGTCGCACCAAGAAGGCTATATTGGCGCCATGCTCTTTGTGATTCCCGGCTTTCCCCTCATTACGGCAGGCCTCGACATCGCTAAGCTCGATATGCGAAGCGGTATCGAGCGTCTTTCGTATGCTGTGTCGATTATTGTGATGGCGACCCTCGTAGGCTGGATGGTTGCCGAATGTGTGGGGCTGGCGCCGGATGACTTCGCCCCGCTCGGTCTCTCACCGTTGGCTCTTACGCTCTTGCGTATACTGATGAGCTTTATCGGTGTATTTGGCTTCTCGGTTATGTTCAACAGCCCGGTAAAGATGGCCGCGGCGGCAGGGCTCATCGGCGCTGTGTCCAATACCTTGCGCCTTACGCTCGTCGATGCGCCGACGATGCTTCCGTTCCTGGGCTTGAGCGCAGGTATGCCTCCCGAGGCAGCAGCGTTTATCGGCGCGCTGGTATCGGGACTGCTCGCGAGCTTAGCCGAAATCAAGCTCACCTACCCACGTATCGCCCTCACGGTGCCATCGATTGTCATTATGGTGCCGGGCTTGTATCTGTATCGCTCGATGTATTACATGTGCACCTTCGACACGGTCAATATGCTCGGCTGGTTTGTGCGTGCAGTGCTCATCGTGGCGTTTTTGCCCGTTGGTTTGGGTGTGGCGCGTACGCTCACCGACCCTCGCTGGCGCCACACCAGCTAATTGGTGCAAGGGGAACAGGTTGCTTTGCACCAAATGAGTTGCGGTGAAATAGGGACTGAATTGCTGTTTAAAGGGTCAAAACAGTCCGTATTCCACCGCAACTTATGGGGTCGGGGGATTATTGATGCCCTGCATCTTCATAAACTCAACGCTTACGAAGCACGTGCTTTTCGTGCTAGGCTGATTCCACCACATAAGTAGTCGCAGACGCACGTATCACGGGCGGGCGAGATGAAGTCCCAACAGCTCCATCTCGCCCGCCCGTTTTTGTTGTGCGCCGCGGCGCAACACAGAAAGGACCATGCCCTTTATGCCTATCAACAAACGAGAGAGCCTGCTGTTCACCTTTATCATGTGCTTTTGCATGGTGCTCTGGATGAGCGTCTACAACGTCGCCCTGCAGTATGGGGCCATCAACGGCGAGGTTATTGCCGCCGCGTGGCTCGGCTTCCCCGTTGCCTACGTCTTTGCCATGTGCTGCGACTGGTTTGTTGCCAGCCCGCTGGCCAAAGGCTTTGCCTTCAAGTTCCTAGTTACTCCGGGCAAGAGCTCACCGCTTGCCATGACGCTCGCCGTCAGCTCCTGCATGGTCGTTCCCATGGTCATCATCATGTCGCTCTACGGCGCGTGCGAGGGTCTGACGCACATGCCCGGCGGCATCCTTGCGAACCTGTATTCCGTGCCCGCGATCTGGATGATCAACATCCCGCATAATTTTGTGATGGCGCTGCCGTGGAACCTTTTGGTAGCCGGTCCGATTTCCCGCTTCGTCTTCCGTCGCGCCTTCCCTGTGGGGACGGTTTTCGAGGAGGAGCATGCCGAGCTCTTGGAGCAGGCTATGGCTTCTGAGTGCGAGTAGCTCGCTTAGGGACCTGCTGAGCGCGGGCGACTTGCTTGGTTGGAGCCCTAAGCGTGGATAGCTCGCTCGGCGACATCGCGGGCGCGAGCGGTGCGCATGACCGGAGGGCCCGTGCTGCTCCGTTGCCCGACGTGCTAGCGCGCAGACAATCTGTTGGTGCATTCGGCGGCTGCTGAAGCGTTTCGGCAGCCGCTTTTTATACGGAGTTTAAATACAACAGTCTGTTGTATTACGTAGAGTGGTAAATCTCTAGCAGGAAAAATGCGAGAGACGGAGCATTATGGCGTTGCTAGTAGGACTGGACGTAGGGTCGACGACGACCAAAGTTTACGCGATGCACGAGGATATGACCGAGGCGTGGTGGGGATATCGCCGCCACGGGGCGTGTCAGGCAGCGAGCGTGCGCGCCATGCTCGGCGAGCTCGCCGAGCGCTTTCCCCATGAGTCGCTGCGCGTTGCGGTGACCGGCTCGGGTGCGCGCGATATCGCGACCGCGCTGGGCGCCTCGTACGTTCAGGAGGTGGTCGCCAACGCGCTCGCGATCAGCAGGTTCTATCCGCAGACGCGCTGCGCCATCGAGCTGGGCGGCCAAGACGCCAAGATGATCTTCTTCCGCACCAACGATAAGGGAAACGTCGAGGTTGCCGACATGCGCATGAACGGCTCGTGCGCAGGCGGTACCGGTGCATTTATCGACGAGATGGCAAAGCTCATGGGGGTCGGCACCGAATCGGGCGAGTTCGAGCAGCTCGCAAGCCGGGGAACGACCGTCCACGAGGTCTCGGGCCGCTGCGGCGTGTACGCAAAGACCGATATCCAGCCGCTGCTCAACGAGGGCATTCCTACCACCGACCTGGCGCTTTCGGCGCTTCACGCGGTCGCCCGCCAAACGATCGGCGGTCTGGCCCAGGGTATCGACATCGAGCCGCCGGTAATCTTCGAGGGCGGTACGCTCGCCTACAACCCCACGCTGGTCCGCGTGTTCCGGGAGCAACTGAATCTATCGGACGATCAGGTTATCGTCCCGCGCGATCCGCAGATCATGGTCGCGCGCGGTGCCGCCCTGTCGCTGACCGACATGTTCGCATCGTCCCAACCGATCGACCTTCCCGACGCTTTTGTCCGGCTGGATAAGATCGAGACGGTCGCGCCCGCAAGCGGGGAGGGACGTCTTTCCCAGCCCTTTTTTGCCACACCTGCCGAGCAGGCGGATTTTACGGCACGCCATGGCAAAGAGACGCCGGCAAAGGGTCCGGATGCGTATGCGCCCGGAGAGACGGTGCGTGTGGCGCTCGGTATCGATTCGGGGAGCACGACGACCAAGTTCGCCCTGGTCGATGAGGCGGGTGAGCTTGTCGATTCGTTCTACGCGTCTAATAACGGCAGACCGCTCGACGTCGCCCAACAGGGTCTTGTCAGCTTGAAGAACCGCTGGGAGACAGCGGGAGTCACGCTTGCGATCGATGCCGTGGGCACCACGGGATACGGCGAGGAGCTTTTCGCGCGCGCGTTCCACGCCGACTACCATACGGTCGAGACGGTCGCGCACGCCCGCGCCGCGTGCACATGCGTTCCCGATGCGACCTTCGTGCTCGACATCGGCGGACAGGATATGAAGGCCATCTGGCTCAACCACGGCGTGCTGACCGATATCGTCGTCAACGAGGCGTGCTCTGCGGGCTGCGGCTCGTTCCTCGAGGGTTTTGCCAAAAACCTCGGAATAGCCGTTGAGGATATCGCGACCGAGGCATTTTCGTCCAAAGCCCCCGCCGTTCTCGGCAGCCGCTGCACGGTGTTCATGAACAGCAGCGTCGTTTCCGAGCAGCGGCGCGGTAAGGGTCCGGGCGACATCATGGCCGGTCTCTGCCGTTCGATTATCGAGAACGTGTTCACCAAGGTCATTCGCGTTTCAAATCTCAACCGTCTGGGCGACAAAGTCGTCGTCCAGGGCGGCACGTTCCGAAACGACGCGGTGCTGCGCGCATTCGAGCAGTATCTGGGCAAACCCGTCACGCGTGCGCCCCACCCGGGGCTGATGGGCGCTATCGGTATCGCCCTGCTCGCGCGCGAGGAATGCCGCAAGGGCGACGCCGGCACGTCGTTTATCGGGCTCGATGCCGTGGAGCGCTTCGAGCATCGCGAGTTCGGCGGCGTTACCTGCCGTCGGTGCAACAACCGCTGCCAGCGCGCGGTCGTGGCATTTGGCGACGGCTCGCTTTACGTCACGGGCAATCGCTGCCCGCGCGGCGGCGCCATCTCATGGGATGAGCTCGTGCGCGAGGTTCCCGCGGCGGAGGAGCTGCGTCCGCAGGGTGCTTGCGAGGCACAGGCACCCGGCACGGGGCGCGACCGGACCGCGGCTGCCCCCAATCTCTTTGTCGACCGCGAGAAGCTGCTGTTCGAGTCGTACCCCACGGTTCTCGTCTGCGGGGGGCGCGATGTCACGATCGGCATTCCCCGTGTGCTCGAGTTCTGGGACACCATGCCGTTCTGGTCGACGTTCTTCAGCACGCTCGGCTTTAAGGTGCGCGTCTCGGGACGCAGCACCAAGGCGATGTACGAGCGCGGTCTGGCGCACGTCACATCCGACACCGTGTGCTTCCCGGCCAAGCTCGTCCACGGGCACATCCGCAATCTCGTCGACGCCGGCGTCGACCGCATCTTCATGCCCATCATCACGACGGTGCCCACCGAAAACACCGCCTCTACCAGCGAGTGGATGTGCGCCGTCGTAAAGGGATACCCCTACGTGATGCGCAATTCCGATAACCCGGAGGAGCGTTTCGGCGTTCCGTTCGATACGCCGCTGTTCCACTGGTACGACGAGGGCGACCGAAACCGCCAGCTCAAGGCGTGGTGCAAGGAGACCTTCGATATCGATGCCGACCTGGTTGCCAAGGCGACCGAGCAGGCGGACCGCGCGCAGCAGACGTTTGAGAACCAGCTGCAGCTGCGCGGCAGGCAGGTGCTCGAGAACCTGCGCGAGGACGGCGGCTACGCGGTGGTGATCGCTTCGCGCCCGTACCACAACGACCCGCTGGTCAACCACGGGCTGCCCAAGCTCTTCTCTGAGCGCGGCATCCCCGTGCTGACGCCCGATGCGGTGCCGGGGGTCTGCAACGTCGACCTTTCCAACAGCCGCATCGACATCGTGAACAACTACCATGCGCGCATGCTGTCGTGCGCGGTCATCGTCGCATCGACGCCCGAGCTCGAGCTCGTGCAGATGGGCAGCTTCGGCTGCGGCCACGATGCGTATCTCACCGACGAGATCGCGCGCATGATGGGCGAGATGGGCTCCAAGGTTCCGATGATGATCAAGCTCGATGAGAGCGACGTCGCCGGTCCCATGGGCATTCGCGTGCGTTCGTTTATCGAGTCGGTCAACCGTCGTCGCGCGGAGGAGCGTGCCGAGGGCGCCCGGGTGCACGCGGTCCATCCGCTCGACGACCCGTATAAGGTCAAGTACACCAAGCGCGACCGGCACGACAAGATCGCGCTGGTCCCCAACACCTCCCATGCGTTCTGCAGGCTCATGACCGCGGCGATGCGCAATCAGGGCGTGCGCGCCGAGGCCCTTGATATCGGGCGCGAGGATGCCATCCGCCTGGGCAAACGCTATGTGCACAACGACATCTGCTTCCCCGCGCAAATCGTGATCGGC
Source organism: uncultured Collinsella sp. (assembly GCA_902472315.1). Lineage (GTDB taxonomy): Bacteria > Actinomycetota > Coriobacteriia > Coriobacteriales > Coriobacteriaceae > Collinsella. The sequence goes on along the minus strand of CABRNM010000005.1, from coordinate 31,537 downwards.
GAGGCGCTCGCGGCACTCGAGAGCGGTAAGTACGACCCGCACGACGTCGCCGTGGTGACTGGCAAATATATCGGCGACTGCCGCCTGACGCACTACATGCCCCTGCTGCGCCGCGCGCTCGACGACGCGGGATACGACTATGTCCCGGTGCTCACCAACGACGACGTCGATGCCCACAATGCGCATCCGGGCTTCAAGCTCGGCCTTGGCCCGAGCATCCAGATCGCCTACGGTCTTCCCATGATCGATGCCCTCGAGGCCATGCTTAGGCGCATCCGTCCCTACGAGCTCGAGAAGGGCGCGGCGGACGCTGCGTTCGACCGCGCGCTCGATGAGGTTATCGAGGGCATGGAGCGCTCCGGGCTGAGAGGCCAGGCGACGGGCTTCAAACGCGCGCTTGCGATCATGGACGCCGTTCCGTACGACCGCTCGAACCCGCATCCGACCGTTCTCATCGTGGGCGAGTACCTGCTCAATTTCCATCTCGGCGCCAACCACGAGATCGAGCGCTACCTCGAGGACAACGGGCTCGAGGTCATCGAGGCGCGCATGACCGACGTGATCCGCAAGACCTATTTCTACAAGCATGCGCAGTCGCGCGAGTTCCACGTCGACCTGTCGCTGCCCGAAAAGGCCTGGTACGCCACGGCGGACAACCTGTTCGAGCTCGCGCACGACCGTTGCGACCGCCTGGGCGCGGCGAGCCCGCTCTACGAGCCGCCGACGCGCATGCCCGAGCTCGTGCGCGCGAGCGATAAGATCCTGCACCATACGTTCGATGCGGGCGAGGGCGTGCTGATTCCGGCGGAGATCCTCGAGCACGCCAAGCGCGGCTGCCGCAACTTCGTGATCCTGCAGCCGTTCGGGTGTCTGCCCAACCATGTCGTGGGGCGCGGGCTCATCCATGCGCTCAAGGAGCAGTATCCCACGGCGCAGTTCCTGCCGCTCGACTACGATCCCGACGTGAGCTTCGCCAACGTGGAGAACCGTCTTCAGATGCTCATCATGAACGCCAAGGCGCAGGGGTGCGGTGAGGCGCATGGCGAGACCGCGTAAGGACGCCGATGTGCCCGATGCACGCACCCGTATCATCGAGGCGTTTTGGGAGCTCATCGAGAACAACAGCATCTTCGAGCTGTCGGTTGGCGAGGTGACCCGCGCCGCCCAGTGCAATCGCGGAACGTTTTACTACTATTTTCACGATTTCGATGAACTCGTCGCCATCGCCATAGCCCAGCTGCTGCAGGATAACGAGCTCATCACCGATGCCCTCTGGCATTTTTCGAGCGAGGGCGACCTTTCGGCGTTCGACCGGCGCGACGTCCGCTGCCTGCTGCGGCGCATCGTCATCACCATGAGGGCGGGTGCCGCCGAGCAGGTCGTGCAGGGCATCCATACGATCATCATCGACCGCGTGAGAGAGATCGTCCACCCCGACGGAGAAGAGCTCAAGGCAGATTCGAGCTTTGCGGTGGGCTTTCTGGTCTCGGGCATCATGGGCTTTGTGATGGCGGTCGGCTTTGCCCGGGAGGGCGGCGAGGAGATAGACCTCGAGCAGCTGGGGGACAGCGCGTGCGAGTACCTGAGGGCGGTCGCCATGCAGACGGTGGAAACGGTCGCGCAAGTCGAGGGCGTCGATACATCCGAGCTGCTCGAACGCGTCTCCAAGGAGGCCGATGCCTATCGCGCATCGCGTGCGACGAGTCCCGACGTGGTGAAAGACGCCTAGGGTTTCTCTTGCGGGGCGCCTGTCGCGCATCGCGCGGTGAGTCCCGCGATGCGGTCATAACCTGCATTCATGTGAGCCGGGTTTATAGATATTCCTCCAGCTGTTAACATAGACAACCTGTGGGTAAAGAGACAAAAGCGCCGCCGACGGGCGGGCGTTTTGATTTCGATGAACTCATGTAAGGAAACGAGCATGTTAGATAGATTTACCGATCGAGCGCGCAAGGTCATGTCGATGGCCAAACAGGAGGCGCTCGATCTTCATTCAAATAAGGTGGGCACCGAGCACCTGCTGCTCGCGCTTGCCAAGGAGGACGAGGGCATTGCCGCCGAGGCACTGCGTTCGCTCGACATCTCCTACGATGACATCATGGATACTCTCAAAGAGGTCCAGACCACGGTTCCCGAGCCCAGCGAGGAGACCGAGGCGGCCAAGCTCGCCTTTACGCCGCTCGTCATTAGTGTGATGGAGCGTTCATTCCGCGTGGCGCGTGAGAACAACCAGACCTACGTGTCGACCGAGCACTTGCTAATCGGCATCGTCGAAGAGGGCAACGGCATGGCCATGGACATCCTCATGCGCCTGGGTGTGTCGTCCGCCTCCATCAAAAAGGCTATCGAGAAACTCACCGCCAAGGACCAGGACAAGAAGCGTCCGCTCGCCGGCGCCGGTGCTGGTCGTCCCGGTGCGGGCCTGCCGTTCTTTAGCGGCTCGGATGCCTCTCAGCAAAAGGGGAGTGGCACCGATACGCTTAAGCAGTTCGCGACCAACCTCACGCAGAAGGCGCGCGACGGCGAGCTCGACCCTGTAATTGGTCGCGAAAAGGAAGTCCAGCGTATGATGGAAATTCTTTCGCGCCGCACCAAGAACAACCCGCTCATTCTGGGCGACCCCGGCGTGGGCAAGACGGCCATCGTCGAGGGCCTGGCTCAGCAGATTGCAGCCGGCAACGTGCCCGAGAACCTCATGAACCAGAATATTTGGACGCTCGACCTGCCGGGCCTCGTGGCGGGTGCCAAGTATCGCGGCGAGTTTGAGGAGCGCCTCAAGAACGTGATCCAGGAGGCCACCGAAGCCGACGACGTCATCCTGTTTATCGACGAGATGCACACTATCATCGGTGCCGGTTCTGCCGAGGGCTCCATCGACGCGAGCTCCATGCTCAAGCCCGTGCTCGCGCGCGGTGCCTTCCAGATTATCGGCGCCACCACGGCCGAGGAATTCCGCAAGTACCTCACCAAGGACCCGGCCTTCGAGCGTCGCTTCCAGACCATCGATGTCGAGGAGCCGAGCGTCGAGGACACGGTCAAGATCCTGACCGCGCTCAAGCCGCGCTACGAGGAGCACCACCATGTGCGCTATACGCAGGGTGCTATCGAGGCCGCCGCGAACCTTTCCAACCGCTACATCCAGGATCGCTTCCTGCCCGATAAGGCCATCGACCTCATCGACGAGGCCGGCGCCCGCGCTCGCATCGCCGCGAATCGCGCGCCCGAGCCGGTGCGTGAGGCCGAGCATCGCGTGGAGGAGCTTAAGGCCGCCGCGCAGGAGGCCACCGAGAGCGACGACATGAACAAGGCCGCCGAGATCACCGAGCAGCAGAAGGCCGCCGAGATTGAGCTCGCCGAGGCCAAGGCTGCCTGGACCGCCGAGCTCGACGCCAGTCCGCTCACCATCGATGTGAGTCAGATCGCCGATATCGTGTCCGTGACCTCGGGCGTGCCGGTGTCCTCGCTTACCGAGAGCGAGAGCCGTCGCCTGCTGCAAGCCGAAAGCGTGCTCAAGACGCGCATCATCGGTCAGGATGAGGCTGTCGAGGCAGTTGCCAAGGCCGTGCGCCGCAGCCGCTCGCCGCTCAAGGATCCGCGTCGCCCCGGCGGCAGCTTTATCTTCCTTGGTCCCACCGGCACGGGCAAGACCGAGCTCGCCAAGACGCTCGCCGAGTACCTCTTTGGCAGCAAGGATGCACTCATCAGCTTCGACATGTCCGAGTTCGGTAGCGAGTTCGAGGTCTCCAAGCTCATCGGTAGCCCTCCGGGTTACGTCGGTCACGACGAGGGCGGCCAGCTCACCAAGGCCGTTCGTCGCCACCCGTACTCAGTCGTGCTGTTCGACGAGATCGAGAAGGCGCATCCCGATATCTTCAACATCTTGCTGCAGGTGCTGGAGGAGGGCCGCCTGACCGATAGCCAGGGCAAGACGGTCGACTTCCGCAACACTGTGATCATCATGACGTCCAACGTGGGCGCCCGCGAGATTGCGCAGGATGCGAGCGTTGGCTTTGGCACCACCGGCGAGCAGGGCCTCACCTCGAGTGAAATCAAGGGCCGTGCGATGGGCGAGCTCAAGCGCCTGTTCCGCCCCGAGCTGCTCAACCGTATCGACGATATTGTGGTGTTCCAGAAGCTCTCGGGCGAGAACCTGACCAAGATCGCGCACCTGCTGGTGGACGATTTGCGCCAGCGCCTGATCGCAAACGGCATGAACATCAAGCTTACCGATGCGGCCTACGACAAGATTGTGGCGGAGGGTACCGACCTCACCAACGGCGCGCGTCCGCTGCGCCGTGCCATCCAAAAGCTCATCGAGGATCCGCTGTCCGAGGAACTGCTGGCTGGCGAGTGGGGCGAGGGCGATACCGTCCTGTGCGACGTGGCCGACGGCAAGTTTGTCTTTAGCCACGGCACGGGCGAGATCCCGGCGCCGCGTCCGGCAGGTGCGCTCGGGGGCGATACCGCCCCGGCGGCACCGCACACCGGCAACGCCGCGCCCGTGAGCGGCGGCGTGACCTCGGGCCCCGGCGGCATGATGCAAGCCGGTTCCGGCGCGCTGTAGGGATTAAACATACCTTGTATAACGGGGGCGTTTCCGATAAGGAGGCGCCCCCGTTTCTATTGAAATGTGCTTCAATCTGCCGTGCTATACTGAAATTGAGATTCAGTATAGCAAAGGAGTTGATATGCCTACATCAATACTCGACACGCGGCCAGTTCAGATGAACGTGCGTATAGATCGCCAGCTCAAAGAGGCAGGAGACGCCGTACTGACTCATATTGGCATGACGCCGTCACAAGCTGTGAGGGAGCTGTGGCAGTACTTGACCGAGAACGGTCATATGCCCGTCGCAAAAAAGAATGATGACGAAGTCCTGCCTGACGACATACGATCGAAGGCGAGTTCGTCCCGCGTCTCGGAAGGGACTGCGTTAATTTCGAATTTTTATGAGCGGTTCTCGATTCAGAGGCCGAGCCCCGATGAAGCCTTTGATTACGACGAGTTATACGATCAGATGATGAGCGAGAGATTCAGCGATTGGATCGAATCATGAGCGGCGTCGGAACGAAACGTGTGCTCAAGCTGTTGATCGACACGAACGTCTGGCTAGATTACTTTCTCGCTCGTACGAATGCGACCAGGCCGATAGTCGAGCTCCTTTCTCGCGCGGCGGAAGCGGAGGATATCGTCCTCTTCTCGTCCTCCCTGTCTGTCAAAGACGTCTATTACATTCTGGGAAGGACGATGAAGGCCGACGCCCGCCGTGAGGGGGCTCTCACTCCCGAAGCCATCGCCGGTGCCGACGAGACAGCGTGGGCGTGTGTTCGCCTGATTCGGCAAAAGTCGATCATTGCCTCGGTCGGTGCAGACGAGGTCTTCGACTCCTTTGTGTTCAAGTATCATCACAACGACTTTGAGGACGACCTGATGCTGGGCGTCGCCAATCGCATTGATGCCGATTACGTCGTGACCGAGGACAAAAATCTCATCAAACATACCAATGGTGTATGCATTAATGTTCAACAGGCGTTGAAGTTGGTTGAAGGGTCCAACGTCCCTTCGGCACGGCCCGTCTAACCTGCTTTATCTTGATAAAGTGGCGTTTCCTCGCCGTTAGCCGATGATGCGAGGGCGCTCGGCGTTTTCGACTGGTTTATGCACGCAAAGTCTGGGAATATACAAGTCGCATGTCTTACTGTCTAACCAGTTGCGCCAAGGAGGCACCATGGACTACAAGATTACCGGCTACGAGCCCGCCCAGCTGTTCCATTTCTTTGAGGAGGTCAGCGCGATCCCCCATGGGTCTGGCAACGAGAAGGGCATCAGCGATTTCCTGGTCGCGTTTGCCAAGGAGCGCGGTCTCGATGTGTATCAGGACGAGGTCTACAACGTCATCATTCGCAAGCCCGCATCTGCCGGCGCCGAGAATGCCCCGACCGTGATGCTGCAGGGCCACATCGATATGGTGTGCGACAAGCTGGGCTCCGTTGAGCACGACTTTACGACTGATGGTATCGACCTGGTCGTCAAGGACGGCGTCCTCACCGCTAACGGCACCACTCTGGGCGCCGACAACGGTATTGCCGTCGCTCTGATGCTCACTGTTCTCGATGACGATTCGATCGTTCACCCCGCCCTCGAGTGCGTATTCACCACCGACGAGGAGACTGGCCTGGTCGGCGCCGAGACGCTCGACAAGTCCCAGATTAGCGCCCGCACCATGATTAACCTTGACTCCGAGGAAGAGGGCGTTGCTACCGTCAGCTGCGCCGGCGGTGTCGTCGTTACCTACACCTGCCCGATCGCGCGCGAGCACAAGACCGGTAGCACCCTCACGCTCGATATCTCCGGCCTGCTGGGCGGCCACTCCGGCAGCGATATCAACCTGGAGCGCGGCAACGGCAACCTCATCATGGCCCGCATCATCGACCGCCTGATGGTTGCCGGCGAGCCCGCCATCGTTAGCTTTAACGGCGGCACCAAGGACAACGCCATCAACCGTGAGTGCAAGGCTGTTCTGGTCTACGCCGACCACGCTGCCGCCGAGGCCGCGGCCCAGATCGCAAAGGGCATCATCGCCGACGTTACTGCCGAGCTCGAGGTCTTCGACCCCGGCTTTACCTGCACGGTTGAGATTGCCGACAACACTGAGGTCGAGGCCATGGACGAGAAGTCCGCACTTGCCCTTATTCGCGCTCTGCGTCTTGCCCCCAACGGTGTGATCCGCCGCAATGTCGCCACCGACGGCTCCGTCGAGGTTTCCTCCAACATCGGCGTGGTTGTCACCTCTGACGACCAAGTCAAGATCATGCTGTCCCCGCGCTCCTCGATCACCTCGCTGCAGAACGAGTTCAAGGACCGCCTGCAGACGCTGGCCGATGTCCTGGGATTCGACGCCAAGTTTGAGTTCGAATATCCCGGCTGGAGCTATGCCGAGCATTCGCCGGTCCGCGACGTTTTTGTCGAGAGCTATCGCGAGCTCTTTGGCTCCGAGCTGCGCATCGAGTCCATTCACGCCGGCCTTGAGTGCGGCCTGTTTGCCGAGGCCCTGCACGGCCTGGACGCCATCGCCGTGGGCCCGACGCTCTCCGATGTCCACACCCCGGACGAGAGCATGGAGCTCGCTTCTGCCGAGCGCTTCTACGAGTTGCTCATCGACGTCCTCAAGCGCCTTGCCGCGTAAAGGTCGCCTTGGTTAGGCCGCTCTAAAACGGCTGGCTATGAAAACGGCCGCCTGGCGTAATGCCGGGCGGCCGTTATTCGTTACAGTGCGAGGATCCCCAGATGATCAAGCAAGATCTTTAGCCCGATGAGGATGAGCACAACGCCGCCGACGATGGTGGCGGGTTTTTCGTAGCGCGCGCCAAAGGTGTGGCCGATCGCTACGCCGGCGACGGAGAAGATAAACGTTGTGACGCCGATAAGCGATACAGCGGGAACGATATCGACCGAGAGCGCCGCAAACGAGATGCCTACGGCCAGGGCGTCAATTGAAGTGGCAATGGCGAGAATCAGGTATTCTACCAGGTCAATCTTCTCGGCATCCTTGCCGTCGCCTTCGTCCTCATCCTCGTCTTCGGTAAAGGCCTCCCACAGCATCTTGCCGCCGATGAAGGCCAAAAGGATAAAGGCGATCCAATGGTCGATGGGCCCGATGATGCCCATGAATTGACTGCCGAGCGCCCATCCGATCACGGGCATGCCGGCCTGAAAGCCGCCAAAGAACAGGCCGAGCACCACGGCGACTTTAAGGTTGATCTTTTTCATGCCGAGACCCTTGCAGATGGAAACGGCAAAGGCGTCCATCGAAAGGCCAACGGCGAGCAACACGAGCTCTGCGAGTCCCATAGTCTGGCTCCCTCTCTGCGGGCGAGCCCGATTACGCGACTACTCCCTCATTTATATGAGACCCGATGCTACCACATGAGCAGTCAAAGGAGCCCCGTCCCAAATGAGCTACCTAAGCGGTGTTCGCTCATTCTGTAAGCATCGGATTTCGTGGCTGCTGCGGGGACAAACCGTGAGAAACTATTTAGCGTTTATGGAGCGTATACGATGGGAGCGATGCCTTGGATAAGAACGAGCTGCAAAAGCGTATGGAACAGGCCATTCGTCTGACGGCACCTGGCCAGCCGATCCGCACCGCCCTCGACATGATCATTGCCGGTCACCTGGGCGCCCTTATCTGCGTCGGCGACACCGAAAACGTGCTCGCCGCCGGTAACGACGGCTTCCCGCTCAACATTTCGTTTACCTCAAACCGTCTGTTCGAGCTCTCCAAGATGGACGGTGCCATCGTCATCGACGGTGACCTCACCCAGATCCTGCGCGCCAACTTCCACCTCAATCCCGATCCCTCGCTTGCCACGAGCGAGACGGGTATGCGTCACCGCACCGCCGCTCGCATGTCGGTGCTCACGGATGCCATCGTGATCTCGGTCTCGGCCCGTCGTGCCGTTGTCAACGTGTACGTTCACGGCAAGAGCTACGAGATCCAGCCCGTTACCACCATCATGAGCTCGGTCAACCAACTCGTCGCCACGCTCCAGACCACCCGTCAGTCGCTCGATCGCTCCCTGCTGCGTCTGACGGCCCTCGAGCTCGATGACTACGTTACGCTCGCTGACATCACCGGCATTTTCTCGAGTTTCGAGATCATGCAGCAGGCAAAGACCGAGCTTAAGGATTGCATTGTCAAGCTGGGCAACCAGGGCAAGCTCGTGCAGATGCAGCTCGAGCAGCTCGCCGGCTCCAGTATGGATACCGAGTATGACCTGATGATCCGCGACTACGCGAGTGACTCCTCCGAGGCAAACGCCGAGAAAATTCGCGCTGAGCTTGCCCGTATGACGCCCAAGGACTTGTCCGACCCGCAGCATGTGGCGGCGGTTCTGGGCTACGACGACCTGGATGAGGACTCTGTCATGACGCCGCTGGGCCTGCGCACGCTTTCGCGCGTGTCCGTCGTGCGCGACGGCGTGGCCGAGAAGATTGTCGACGAGTACGGCTCGCTGCAGGAGCTCATGGACGACATCAGCGAGGATCCGGAGCGCCTGGGCGACTTTGGCGTCAACAACCCTGCCATTCTTGCGGACTCGCTGTACCGCATGAAGGGCACCAAACAGGGGAACGCATAATGGCGCCCGTATGCGCCGTGGTCGTTGCCGGTGGCAGCGGCCAGCGCTTTGGTAACCCCGGTGGCAAGCAGCTCGTCAATGTAGCGAGCCGTCCGCTCATGAGCTGGTCCATCCGCGCGTTCGATCGAAGCGACAAGGTCGGCCACATCGTGGTGGTGTGTCCTGCCGAGCGCCGTGCCGAGATGCGCCGACTTGCCATCGACCCGTTTGACTATGACACGCCCATCAGCTTTGCCGATGCCGGCGATACCCGTCAGGATTCCACCCGTGCCGGCGTGCATGCGGTTCCGGCGGGTTTCGAATATGTCGCCATCCACGATGGCGCTCGTCCGCTCATTACGACCGAGGCCATCGACCACGCTATCGACGTGCTCATGGGTGACCGCTCGCTCGACGGTGTCGTGTGCGGTCAGCCCGCGATTGACACGCTCAAGATCGTCGATGGCGATAACATCGTTAAGACACCGCCGCGCGAACTCTATTGGGCTGCACAGACGCCGCAGATCTTTAGTGTCGACGCTATGAAGCGCGCCCATGCCGCGGCGATTGCCGAGGGCTTTATCGGCACGGACGATTCGTCGCTGGTCGAGCGCATGGGCGGGCGTGTCCGCTGCGTCCAGAGCCCACGTGACAACCTTAAGGTGACGGTGCCCGAGGACCTGCGTCCCGTAACCGCGATTCTGCTCGGTCGCATGGCCGAGGGAGAGGACCTTCCCCATGTTCAGTAACCTGCGCATTGGCCATGGCTACGACGTCCACCGTCTGGTGGAGGGGCGTCGATGTATCATCGGCGGGGTCGACATTCCCTACGAGCGCGGCCTGCTGGGCCACTCGGATGCCGATGTGCTCGCGCACGCCTTGGCCGACGCCATTTTGGGCGCCTGCCGCGGGGGAGACATCGGCAAACTGTTCCCCGACACCGATCCTGCCTATGAGGGTGCCGATTCGATGGTGCTGCTTGCCCGTGTGATGGACTATGCGCGCGAGCTGGGCTTTGAGTTTGTCGATGCCGACTGCACCATTGCCTGCCAGCAGCCCAAGATCACCCCGCACCGCGATGCCATGCGCGCCAACCTCGCCCATGCTCTGGGCGTTGACGTCGAAAACGTGGGCGTCGCCGCCACCACGACCGAAAAGCTCGGTTGGGAAGGTCAAGGCGAGGGAATTGGCGCCTGGGCCGTCTGCCTGCTACAGAAAACTGTTAAGGAGTAACGAATGCGTATCTACAACAGCGCTACCCATAAAAAGGAAGAGTTCCAGCCCATCGAGTCCGGCAAGGTCCGCATGTACGTGTGCGGCCCCACGGTCTACGACAACATTCACATCGGCAACGCCCGCACGTTCATCAGCTTCGATGTGATTCGCCGCTGGCTCATCGCGAGCGGCTACGAGGTCACGTTCGCCCAGAACCTCACCGATGTCGACGACAAGATTATCAAGCGCGCCAACGAGCAGGGCCGTACGGCCGCCGAGGTCGCGACGGAGTTCTCGGATAAGTTCATTGGCGTCATGCGCGCTGCCAACGTGCTCGATCCCGATGTGCGTCCCCGCGCCACCAAAGAGATCGGCCCCATGATCGCCATGATCAAGACGCTTATCGAGCAGGGCCATGCCTATGCCGCCGATAACGGCGACGTGTACTTTGCCGTGCGCAGCGACCCCAACTACGGCCAGGTCTCGGGCCGCAACATCGACGACCTTATGGTGGGCGCGCGCATCGAGGAGAACGAGGACAAGAACGACCCGCTCGACTTTGCCCTGTGGAAGGCCGCCAAGCCTGGCGAGCCCAGCTGGCCGAGCCCCTGGGGCGAGGGCCGTCCCGGCTGGCACACCGAGTGCGCCGCCATGGTGCACCGCTACCTGGGCACCCCGATTGACATCCACGGCGGCGGCTCCGACCTTGCCTTCCCGCATCACGAAAACGAGTGCGCCCAGGCCACCTGCGCCTGGCACCAGGGCTTCTCCAACACCTGGATGCACACGGGCATGCTGTTGGTTGACGGCGAGAAGATGTCCAAGTCGCTCGGTAACTTCTTTACGCTGGCCGAGGTGCTCGAGCAGCACTCTGCCGCGGCTCTGCGCTTGCTGATGCTGCAGACGAGCTATCGCTCGCCGCTCGACTTCTCTTGGGAGCGCCTGGAGGGTGCCGAGAACTCGCTCACGCGTATCGCCGGCACGGTCGAGAACCTGCGCTGGGCTGCAAGCCACGCGACGGCCGACGCCGATGAGGCTGCCGCCGAGGCGTTTGTCGCCAAGGCCGCCGAGACTCGTACTGCCTTTAAGGAGTGCATGGACGACGACTTTAACACCGCCGGTGCCATGGGTGCCGTCTTTGGCTTTGTGACCGAGTGCAACCAGTACCTGGAGCAGGCGGGCGACGCTGCCGACAAGGCCGCCGCGCTTGCCGCCGCCGACACGCTGGCCGAGTTGCTCGATACGTTTGGCGTTGAGCTTCCCGAGCCCAAGGTCGAGCTGCCGCTGGGCCTGCTGGGCGTTGCCGCCGGTTTGGTTGCCTACACGGGTGACGACGTGGACGAGGCCGCTGCCAAGATTCTCGAGGCCCGCGCCGAGGCCCGCGCCGCCAAGAACTGGGATCTGGCCGATGCCATCCGCGACCAGCTCAAGGACCTGGGCCTGACGATCGAGGATACTGCCGCGGGCACTCGTATTAAGACTCTCTAGTATTTGTCGACCGTTCGAGGTGCGGCAGATTGCCTTGAAAGAGGAGGGCATAGACCTGGTGGTCATGCCCGACGATTGAAAGGCAAGGTGCCGTGGCTCGGACGGTCGATTCTTGTTTGTTATCTATTTAAGGAGGTCGCTTTATGGCCGACAATCGCAAGCGCGCGTCTCGTGGCGGCAAGCAGGCTGCTTCTGGCTCGCGTCCGATTCGCCGTAATGACCGCGCTGCCGCTCCCAAGGGTCAGCGCGAGCGCACCCAAGCAGCGCGTCCGCAGCGCGAGCGTGGCCGCGACAACGTTCAGGCTCCCAAGGGCGAGTTTATCGAAGGCCGTCGTGCTGCCGCCGAGGCGCTACGCACCGGTTTTCCCATCAAGTGCGCGCTCATCGCCGAGGGCGGGGAGCGCGATGCTGCCCTGTCGCGTTTGGTCGATGACCTCAACGCTTCGGGTGTCCGCATTAAGTACGTGCCGCGTGCACAGCTCGATGCGCTGTCGAGCCATGGCGCTCACCAGGGCATCGCACTCGAGGTAGGCAACTTCCCCTATGCCGATGTTGCCGATATTCTCGACCGCGCGGGCGACGGTCCGGCGCTCGTCATCGTGCTCGACCATGTGACCGACGACGGTAACTTTGGCGCCATCGTGCGCTCCGCCGAGGTTGTGGGTGCGGCCGGCGTCATCATCGCCAACAAGCGCGCCGCCGGCGTGACCGTGGGCAGCTACAAGACTTCAGCCGGCGCCGTCATGCATCTGCCTATCGCGCAGGTGCCCAACATCGCCCGTGCGCTCGATGACCTCAAGGCCGCCGGCTTTTGGGTGGGCGGTGCTTCCGAGCACGCCGAGGGCAGCTGCTGGGATGCTCCCTTCGAGGGCCGCGTGGCGCTCGTCATGGGCTCCGAGGGCGACGGCATCTCGCGCCTGGTGCTCGAGAAATGCGACTTTTTGACCAAGCTTCCCCAGCGTGGCATGACCGAGAGCCTCAACGTTGCCCAGGCAACGACGGCCCTGTGCTTTGAGTGGCTGCGCCGCAACGCCGGCGAGCTCATGGGGGAGGAGTAGCGCATGTCCAAGAAGAACCGCGCCAAGTCCAAGGCCAAGCGTTTTGGCGAAGGCTCGGCTAAGCCGATTGTCTCGGCCGCGACCTATGGCGTGGGCGGCAATGCGTTTGCGCAGGCCATCGCCGATCCAGTCTCGACGGTGCACTCCAATAAGCCCGAGCTGCTGGTGGTCGACGGCTACAACGTGATCCACTGCACGCCGCGCTACGAAAAGCTCGTATACGACCATTCCGACGATCCGTATTCCAGCGACGTTCACGATATGGCGCGCACCGCCCTCATCAACGACGTCGCCGCCTTTGCCCAGGGCCGCTACGAGGCCGTGATCGTGTTCGACGGCGCGGGCAATATCTCCAGCGAGCGCCCCAACCTGCCGGCCCGCGGCGTGCGCATCGAGTTTTCGCCGACGGGCGTCTCTGCCGATACCGTGGTGCAGAAGCTCTGCATCGAGGCACGCGAGGAAGGCCGCGCGTGCTCCGTGGTGTCGAGTGACGGCACGATCCAGGCCGTCGTCATGGGCAAGGGCGTCACGCGCATCTCGAGCCGTATGCTGGTGGACGAGATCAAACAGATCGATAACGACGTTCACGAGGCCGAGGAAGCCCCGCAGATCAAGATGACTCTGGGCAGTCGCCTGAGCCCCGATGCCCTGGCCAAGCTCAAGGCCCTGCGCGGGAGGTAGGGGAGTTGGCGGGGCAATGCTGCCTCGCTAACTCCATTCAGCGATGTCGATCATTCTTTCGAGGCGCCACGTTAGCGCCTCTTTTAGATAAGGCAGTCTCGCTGCTAGGGCATCGTTTTTAGACAGAATCTCGATCGCCTCGTCAACGAAGCCTTCGAGTTTGTCGCCGTCAAACCAGCCCATGTCCTCGACGAGCAACATTTGTTTGGCGGGGCTTGAATGAAATTGTGCGCTGGTAAAACTGTGCTCTCCCGCCCTAAGCTCCTCTAGTGATATGTTGCACCAGAGTGATGAGCCCGAATCGAAGATGGGGGCTGGTCTGCAGGCCAGTGAGTTGACGTTTCGCACGAGGCCGAAGTTGCGCCAATGACGATCGTAGTTGGCAATGATGTCATCGCATACGATCATGCGGTCAAGGGCATCCTTGACGCCTGTCACCCCGAGCTCCTCGCAGTTTGCTACGTATCGCTCGTAGTCGGTTAGTCGTTCACCTGCGTTTGCGTACTGGTTTACATAGAACGCAGGGACATACTCTTCTTCATCAGTTAAGAAGACATCGCATATGCTCAGGGCGGAAGTGCCCGTGCCCTCGAGCGAGTAAGGCACAAAATCGCTGGCGTTTAGGATGCGACGGTGAAGTGCAGTCGCCACCAGCTCGTTATAAGGTTCCTGGTTCAGGTGTGCTCCTGCCTTATGCAGAATTCGACGCCCGCCCTCGCATGTCCAGTACTTTTGAAGATTGCCGTCCGAGGTGTTGTCGGGCTTTGCGGCAGCCGCCTTGCCCTCTGGGGCGAAGGGCGCAATGGACAGTGAGACGTCATCAAAGGCATTATTGAAGAAATTGATATCTTCCCACGCGAGACCGGAGTCTTGGGGCCTAATCCAATACTGGTCGGATAAGGAGAGGCCAAGATTTCGCTGTACGAGTTCATCGGGAACATCGACTGCGGCTTCTGCAAGCAGGGAGGCTAGCCCAATGCGTGCGAGCGGGATACCGCGGCCGCGCCACCAGATGCGGAAGGAGTCGAGCGATATGGGGCTATTAGGGCCAAATACTCCAATAGGGGCGTGGGTGTAATCGATGTCGGCGCCGATGTGGGTAAAGTCTTTTCGCGATGTGCTGTAGACCAGCCGAGCGACTTCGTGCGTGCGGTTCATGAGAGTAAATGCGATTTCGCTTTTCCCATGCCCGCGACGAGGTCGTCCCCCTCTTTTGGTTGCGGAGCGGAGTCGCGTGTCTACGCTGTCTTTGTCGATAAGCCACACGCCAGAAGCCTTGCGGGCGGTCAGCGCGCCGTTCTTAATGAGCTCCTGCACCCTGCGCGGGGTGATGCCGAGCAGCTCGGCGGCTTCCTTGGTAGTAAGCATCGCGAAACCCTTCGCCAGAACGAATAGTTTTATATAGCCAATTGTAATTAAAACTATTCGTTTCGGCGAATGGTTTTAAGATTGAGGGCGAACCAACAGAAATGAACGGGTCTGGTACCTGTTGTTGCTGGATTTTGCATATTTGCATAACGCCGAGCGGGCCTGTTGCGCCTCGTCCGCAATTCCTTTATTCTAAACAGGCTTCGCGCGAAAGCGCCAAGTGTGCCAGTGTGGCGCAACGGTAGCGCAACTGATTTGTAATCAGTGGGTTGCAGGTTCGATTCCTGTCACTGGCTCCATGAGAGTTTCGGGCTCTGTTTCCTTGTGGGACAGGGCCCGTTTCTTGTATGTGCCGGAATCGAACCTGCGAGGGCGCGAGCGTCAAGCGAACGCGGAGCGTTCGTAGCGAGCGGGCAAGGATGCCGGCAGGCATCCGAAGCCGGAGCGGATACGCGAAGCGAATACGCGGACTTCCTGTCACTGGCTCCATGAGAGTTTCGGGCTCTGTCTCTATATGGGACAGGGCCCGTTTCTTGTATATGTGGCTATATTCGACTGTCCGCCGTTAGCTTAAAAGCTACGAGGTACAAGATGCCGCCGGCAACGTACATGCAGGCATCAAGTGGATCTGGGGTACTAAACTCGACTACCATGGGCGCAAGTACTTCCCAGCAGATTGAGCATCCCGCCGATAATGTCAAACTGCTTGCAAGGCTGCATATCGGCGTTTTCCCGCTTACCATTTCGCAGAGGACGTTTACGTAGGCGGGGAAAATGATTCCTCCGCACAGATCTCCGAGCTGATAATGGGCGAAGTTGTAGGGGAGGAAAAAGTCGAAGCTCGCAATGTATCTGTTAACGAGATACACGATGCCGGCAAGCAACGGCAGAAGATTTGCGCTGGAAATAAGCGCAGATCTGAATCGTTTAGCCACAGACCGCAAACATAGTCAGGCCAAGGCAAATGCCCAAAGCGATGATGATGATCTGGCTGCAGCCGTTACCCGAAGGGACCATGACATTCTCTTTCTCGATGCTATCGATGCATTAGTGAATAAAGTATGCCACAGGCGGCAGTGTATTTGTTGAGCAACAACCCGTGGCTGCCGACACGCTTTCGTTTTGTATCGCCTAAAGCGTCAGTCGAATAAGCGGGCGCTTACCGTGGTAGCTTTCGATAATGGCACGAGCGTTGTCGACGGCCACGACACTCCTGAGCCTATTGGAGAATCCGCCCGCAATGAGGGCAAATACGACGGCGATGGCAAGGGCGCAGTACGTGACCAAGCGTGCCTTCTTGCGAAATTCTCCGAGCTGATTGACCTTATCTCCGTAAAACATTCTGGCGATGATTTGTTGCTTGTGAAGTGTCGCACATGCGGAAGGCGGAGGGTGGGGCGTCCCGGCGACGTTGCGTATGAGTGCACCTGCAAAGGTAGATGATTCCGCCCAGTTAGCCCTCCAGCCCGCAATAACCAAGCACTGCTTGGTCGTTTGATATGGCCCCACAAAAGAGAATGGAATCAACAAGGTCAGCGAAACGGAATCGCTGGCATCAGGTCTATGGAAAGGAAGAAGACCATGATTTACCCTCTTTGCGACATTGCCGGCAGGAACAGGGCAACAGGTAAGCCGATCGTCAGTACTTGTGTCATGGATATGCAGATGCAGCTGCTGCGCTATTTTCGCGATTATGGTTTGGATGACGATCCGGATTGGCGCGAGTCCCTCGATGTCATTCTCGAGTCGCAACGAGAAGACGGTTGTTTTCCTCTGAGCAGCGATTGCCATATGCCCAGTGATGCACGTGTCGATTTTCTCTATCGACCTACGTACGCTTGCTGCCAGATCATGATGCGAGCCCTGCTGGGTGGAAAGCTATCGGACGAGCAGGGGCAACGCGTCAAAACTGCCCTGTCTCGCGGCCTTGCTTTTTCCTGCGGGCGCGGCCTTAATGGCCACGGTATCGAAGATCTTGAGCGGCAGTGCGAGGACGTTGCCGATTTTGGCCATGCGGGGATTACGGAAATAGCTGAGCGCTATCCCCTGCTGTGCCCCGAGTTTTTCTCTCTCATTAACAAAATTGGAGACGAATACGTTGAGCGAATCGCCAACGGGGATGTGATTTACTACTTTGGATCAAATCTTGCACAGAAGATTTTGACGGCGGCAGAGTCCCTGGGCCGGACCAATCTGTCGCTCGACAAAATCCAGCGCTATCTTGAGATGGACTCGAAGAGAAAATATCGATAGGTTAAAGATTAGAAAGGCGGGCGCCACCAATGCTGCTTGGACAGTACATAAAAAGAAACATGCCAGATGCGGTCGAGCTTAACGACATGGTTTCCCATCCAGGCGAGGGATATGCTATTAGCCAGATGGAGGCTGCGCCCGTCGATACGGGGAGCTTGCGCATGCATATCAAGGCGTATGCAAATGGTCCCGATGGTCCATATTTGCAGGGACGCCTTGCGCTCTACCATCAGGTGCACGAGCTTTTTGCGCTGCTTGCAGCCGAGCCGTCCAACAAAGGCATGAAGGGCTACGAGCTCAAGGATTCCTTTATTGGCGGTGAAGAGGCAGACCTGATTATGCTCACCGTTTCCCACGAAGAGCGCTCGCAGGAAGACATC
This sequence comes from uncultured Collinsella sp., assembly GCA_902472315.1. Classification (GTDB taxonomy): domain Bacteria; phylum Actinomycetota; class Coriobacteriia; order Coriobacteriales; family Coriobacteriaceae; genus Collinsella. The sequence goes on along the minus strand of CABRNM010000005.1, from coordinate 13,974 downwards.
GCCTATAACGTTTTGCTGTGCAGCAAGAACGCGGTGGGGGAGCGCCGTGCCAGGATTCGCGATGGCGTGCGTATCGGCGGCATGTGCGTAGCCGAGGAGTTTGGGTATCGCGGCGAATTCAGGTCCTCGGTACACCCGCTGGCGCTGCCGCTCAATTTGAGCGAGGTCTACGTGCTTATGGATGCGCTGGCTGCCTATGAGCGCGGATGCAGCCGGTTTGATCCCCATGGTAGGACGGCTCGGCGTATTGCAGGCATGATCAAGCGCGAGCTGAGCGGTTACGCTAAGGAGAAACTTGGTTCGCGTCTAAAGGGGATGGGCTTTGCTCAACTGGAAGAGGTTGACCCCATGTTTGTTCCTGATATTCCAGGGGATAAAGTGCCCGGGGGCGGGCCTTCGCAGGTTGCCAATTGGCTCTTATATGAAAAGGCTGGCCGCCGCGCACGGGTGTGTCTTGAGGATGGCAGGAGCGTGCAAGGGGTTATCTTGCCGCGAGCTGAGCTTGAGCGCTTCTTTGCGAGTCGTCCTCAAGCGGCGAGGGGCAATGCGGTCCAAGCGGATTCACGACCCAAGTGTGTCGTCTGGCGAAGCGATGATGACTACGATGTTATTGACTGGGCTGATGTGGTGGATGTAAGGCGAGAATAGATAAATGTCTCGATCTGTAACACGAAGGGGCGGAAAACCGTTCGTACTGTTACAGAATGAGACGTAAGCCAGAGTCTCTGCGAAACATCTCGATCTGTAACAGATAGGGGAGAAAATGTTCTCTAAATGTTACAGATAGAGACAAAGGCGGGAGCGGGCCCAGCCGTTTACCTTGAGCGTGGATTTCTGGACGTACGAACGTGGAAAATCTCCCGCTTAGTGAATGAGCGTGGATAATCTGCCACTTTGGGTTCGAAGCCGTGCTAGAAGAGGGAGATTATCCACGCTCGATCGTGCCGTGGAAGCCCGATCGCAGCCTATGTAATAGTGCAAGAGGGTCGTTATCAAAGGTCGATGCTCTAGGTGTACTCCACCGTGCCAAAGTGTTCCCTTGGGAAATGTCACCAGCGTAGCGAAATCCACCGTCCTTCATATCCAAACTCAGTAAAACCGCAGGTCAAAAGCATATAGATACGCCCGGCACCGTGTATCTAGAGGTTTTCGTTGACAGCCCCCAAGGTGGCATCGTATTATCTTCTTCGTTCGCGGGGGCGGCGGTCCAAAAGACCAAAGAACCTGCGGATACTTGAACGATTGGGAGTTTGCCCGAGTGGTTAATGGGGACGGGCTGTAAACCCGTTGGCTCTGCCTACATAGGTTCGAATCCTATAGCTCCCACCCGTCAAGTGCCTGTATAGCTCAGTCGGTAGAGCACTTCGTTGGTAACGAAGAGGTCACCAGTTCAAGTCTGGTTGCAGGCTCCATCCGGCGGTGTAGCTCAGTTGGTTAGAGCACACGGTTCATACCCGTGGCGTCACTGGTTCGAATCCAGTCACCGCTACCATAGGTAACACGGTGGCTTCTCAATAGTATGTTGAGAGGCCACTATGGTATAAAGGCAAAGTCCCGTCCGGGGACGACCTGTTAAGAGGAGGGCTTTATGGCCAAAGAGAAGTTTGAGCGCACTAAGCCGCATGTTAACATCGGCACCATTGGTCACGTCGACCACGGCAAGACCACGCTGACCGCTGCCATCACCAAGGTTCTCTCCGAGACCGAGGGCTGCAAGGCTGACTTCACTGCGTTCGAGAACATCGACAAGGCTCCCGAGGAGCGCGAGCGCGGCATTACGATCTCCGTCTCCCACGTCGAGTACGAGACTGCTGCCCGTCACTACGCTCACGTTGACTGCCCGGGCCACGCTGACTACGTCAAGAACATGATCTCCGGTGCTGCTCAGATGGACGGCGCTATCCTGGTCATCGCCGCTACCGACGGCCCCATGGCTCAGACCCGCGAGCACATCCTGCTCGCCCGTCAGGTCGGCGTTCCCTACATCGTCGTCTTCCTGAACAAGTGCGACATGGTCGACGATGACGAGCTCATCGACCTCGTCGAGATGGAGACCCGTGAGCTCCTCTCCGAGTACGATTTCCCCGGCGACGACATCCCCGTCATCCGTGGTTCCGCTCTGGGCGCTCTCGAGGGCGACGCCAAGTGGATGGACGCCATTCGCGAGCTCATGAAGGCCGTCGACGAGTACATCCCGACGCCTGCTCGTAACAACGACCTCCCGTTCCTGATGGCCGTTGAGGACGTTATGACCATCTCTGGTCGTGGTACCGTTGCTACCGGCCGTGTCGAGCGCGGTGAGCTCAAGCTCAACGAGCCCGTCGAGATCGTCGGCATCAAGGATACCCAGAACACCGTCGTTACCGGTATCGAGATGTTCCGTAAGTCCATGGACTTCTGCGAGGCTGGCGACAACGTCGGTCTGCTGCTCCGCGGCATCAAGCGCGAGGACATCGAGCGCGGCCAGGTTCTCTGCAAGCCCGGTTCGGTTACCCCGCACACCAAGTTCACCGGCGAGATCTACGTTCTGACCAAGGAGGAGGGCGGCCGTCACACTCCGTTCTTCGATGGTTATCGTCCCCAGTTCTACTTCCGTACCACCGACGTTACCGGTACGGTCAAGCTTCCCGAGGGCACCGAGATGGCTATGCCTGGTGACCACATCACCATCGAGGGCGACCTCATTCACCCGATCGCCATGGAGGAGGGCCTGCGCTTCGCTATCCGCGAGGGTGGCCACACCGTCGGTTCGGGCATCGTCTCCACGATCATTGAGTAAATTAGCTCTTTGATTTAGCTGACTTAGAGAGAACCCGGCACTTATAGGGTGCCGGGTTCTTTTCTACGCGGGGCTTATTCCCTGCCGATTGCGCTTCGCTTGCCCTTAAGCCGAGCGTGAGGGATCGATTAGATCTCGCTGGCTTCATTGATGTGTTCCAAATATGAATGGATCCAGCGAGAACCAATTGATTCGAGGTTTTCATTGACAGCACTTACGTAGAGCTGATAAAGTACCAACTCGTGCCCGTACGGGGCGGAAATGAAAGGTTCAGGATAAATGCGTACTCTAGTTACTCTTGCGTGCACTGAGTGCAAGCGCCGCAACTATACGACCACCAAGAACAAGTCGAACATGCCTGATCGTATGGAGATCAAGAAGTATTGCCCCTGGTGCCGTCACCACACGCTGCACAAAGAGACTCGCTAGTCTCTAGTCACATACGCCAGTAGTTCAATTGGTAGAGCATCGGTCTCCAAAACCGAGTGTTGAGGGTTCGAGTCCTTCCTGGCGTGCCAGTCATTATTCCGTAAGCTCCCAATTGGGGGCTTACGGTTTACTCATGTATAAGCGCATTGCGCGGAGGTAACCCAAATGGCCAACAAGAAGAACAAGAAGAAGGCTCAGCAGCCGGCACCTGCCAACAACGCTGCCGCCAACTCCAAGGTTGAGGCCAAGAAGGCCGTTGCCAAGAAGAACGAGAAGGCTGCGAAGTCCAAGAAGAACGAGAAGCCTGGTTTCTTCGCCCGCACCAAGAAGTATTTCGCTTCGGTGAAGTCCGAGATGAAGCGTGTCACGTGGCCCGATAAGAAGGAGCTCGTGAACTACTCGGTCGTCGTTTGCGCTTCTCTGATCGTCGTCGGCGTCGTCATCGCTCTGCTCGATGCTGGCTTTGGCGAGGCTCTTGCTCTGTTCTCCGGATTGAGGGGCTAAACCATGTCTAAGCGTTGGTACGTCGTTCACACTTACTCTGGATACGAGAACCGTGTTAAGTCCGATCTCGAGCATCGCATCGAGACCATGGGCATGCAGGACCGTATCTTTGATATCGAGATTCCTATGGAGCGCGTCACCGAGATCAAAGAGGGTGGCAAGCGCGAGACCAAGGATTCCAAGATTTTCCCGGGTTATGTCCTGGTTCGCATGGAGATGGATGACGATGCTTGGACGTGTGTTCGCAACACGCCCGGCGTCACCGGTTTCCTGGGCGGCAATGGCAAGCCCGCTCCGCTTTCCCGCGACGAGTACAATAAGATGACTCGTCGTCCCGGTAAGGGCGATTCGCCCAAGCGTACGTCGGTTGATATTGAGGTCGGTACGTCCGTCCGCGTCACCGATGGCCCGCTTACCGACTTTGATGGCAAGGTCTCCGAGGTTAACACCGAGGCAGGCAAGCTCAAGGTCACGCTGATGATCTTTGGTCGCGAGACGCCGGTCGAGCTCGACTTTAACCAGGTCGCCGTCATCGCTTAAGTTTTCGTCCGTTCGCGCGAGCGTGCTTCTTCTGTGACTGCTCATCTCAGGAGTGCTTCTAACACGTGCGTGCTTACGATATAGCAAGTACTTCACACTCGTGATTCGAAAGGAATGACCATGGCTGAGAAGAAGGTTACCAACGTCATTAAGCTCCAGATTCCTGCTGGTGCAGCTAACCCCGCTCCTCCCGTCGGCCCCGCCCTGGGCGCTGCTGGCGTGAACATCATGCAGTTCTGCCAGGCCTTTAACGCCGAGACGCAGGACAAGAAGGGCGACATCATCCCCGTTGAGATCACTGTCTACGAGGATAAGTCCTTCTCCTTCATCACCAAGACCCCGCCGGCGGCTCACCTCATCAAGAAGGAGCTGAACCTCAAGTCTGGTTCCGCTAAGCCCCAGGCCGACAAGGTTGGTCAGCTCTCCCAGGAGCAGCTCACCAAGATCGCCGAGATCAAGATGCCGGACCTCAATGCCAACGACATTGACGCCGCCAAGAAGATCATCGCCGGTACCGCCCGTTCCATGGGCGTCACCATCGCTGAGTAGCGATTTCTTTAGGTAACGACGGCTGCTCCGACCGGGGCGCCCGTTAAATGTGTGCAATAGGGCACACGATACGATGTGGGAGGGCTCGCGCCCGTTTAACCACAGGAGGTAATGCACATGGCTAAGCATGGTAAGAGCTATAACGCCGCTGCCGAGAAGATCGACCGCGCCACGCTCTACACCCCCCTTCAGGCTGCCAAGCTCATCAAGGAGCTCGACACCGCCAAGTTCGACGAGACCGTCGAGGCCCACTTCCGTCTGGGCGTCGATACTCGTAAGGCCGACCAGAACATCCGCGGTTCCATCTCCCTGCCCCACGGCACCGGCAAGACCATTCGTGTTGCCGTCTTCGCCGAGGGCGAGAAGGCCCGCGAAGCCGAGGCTGCCGGCGCCGACATCATCGGTTCCGACGAGCTCGTCGCCCAGATCCAGAAGGGCGAGATCAACTTCGACGCCGCTATCGCTACGCCGAACATGATGGCCAAGGTTGGCCGCATCGGTAAGATCCTTGGTCCCCGTGGCCTCATGCCGAACCCTAAGCTCGGCACCGTGACCATGGACGTCGCCAAGATGGTCTCCGAGCTCAAGGCCGGCCGCGTTGAGTATCGCGCCGACCGCTACGGCATCTGCCACGTGCCCCTGGGCAAGAAGTCCTTCTCCGAGCAGCAGCTCGTCGAGAACTACGCTGCCCTGTACACCGAGATCCTGCGCGTCAAGCCCGCTTCTGCTAAGGGCAAGTACGTTAAGTCCATCTCCGTGTCTTCCACCATGGGCCCTGGCATCAAGGTTGATCCCGCTATCCAGCGCGACTTCCTGGCTGAGTAACTTTTAGTTACTGCCTGAGCAAAGCAAGCATTGCTAAAGAAACCCAGTTCATCGTGCAGGACCGGGTTTCTTGCTATCTCGGGCCAAAACCACCACAAAGGGGACAGGCACCTTTGTGGTGGTTTTGGCACTTTGGCGTCAATGTTATGGCATCGCAGCGAGCCGGTTCCAAGTGCCCCAGGTCGCCCCGAAAGAGGAGCGACGCGTACTTTGGTACGCGAGCGACGGCTTGAGGGGCGAGATGGGGTGCTTGGGGCCGGCGCAGCGTCAAGCCTTAAAGGTGGTTACCAGGGGGTTCTAGCGGTTGAGGACTCGATAGCCTCGTGGCGCTTGAGTTCGCGACGCATGGTTTGCGAATTGAGCCAGGCTGCCTGCCAGCCACGGATGGGGTAGCGCTCTTCGTCCAGCTCAAACTGCGTATAGCCGCAGGCGTTGATGATCGTTGCCCCGCATGCGTGCTGACGTTCGCGTTGAAAGTCGCGACCATAGCATTGGTGCACATGCCCGTGCACCATGTAGTCGGGATTCCAGGACTCGAGCGCTGTGTTAAAGCATTCGAATCCTCGATGCGGCAGATCGTCCAGATCGCCCACGCCGGCGGCGGGCGCATGGGTGAGCAAGATGTCGCAGCCACCGACCATCCTCACTTTACGAGACAGCTTGCGCACGCGCTTGGCCATCTCGCGCTCGGTGTACATGTTGGCGCCATCTCGATAGCGCATGGAGCCGCCAAGGCCTGCAATGCGGACGCCGCGGTACACGTAGACAGCGTCTTCGACACAGATGCAGCCACCTGGTGCATGACGCGCATAGCGGTCATCGTGATTACCTCGCACGTAGATGAGCGGTCTGTTGATGACCGTGACCAAAAACTCAAGATAGTCCGGGTCCAGATCGCCGGCGGACAAAATCAGGTCGACACCCTCAAAGCGTTCTTTGCGAAAGCACTCCCAAAGGCATCGTTCTTCGGTATCGGCTATGGCAAGGATTTTCATAGGGCAGGGACTTTCGGCTCATCGTCGAGCTGCGGAATGGTGCCCACCACGTTGTCTGCCAGCCAATTCATCTCGACAATCTGCGTGCTCGGCAGTGGGGGAAAGCCTTCGATCTGCACCACGCCGTCTTGGCTATGGAGCTCGCCGCCAAATGGATTGATGGAGCCCTCGACGATGCCATTGCGGAGAAGCTGAACAAGCTTGCGCGTCTGATAGGGCAGGCCCGGAGCGTAGCGAATATCGATAACGCCCGAGCTCATGCCGTACCAGTAGTTGACGGCGCGAACCTGTCTGTCGTCACTGGTCTCATCCCAGGTTCCATGCAGTAGGCTTCGCACGATAAGCTCGTAGTATCGGCCCCAGTTCCATACCGGCATGGCGATGCCGACGACCTTGCCATCGACCAGACGGTGGAGTCCGTAGGCTGTGGGGTCCTCCAGCGACTTGGACATGTCGGCACCGGTCATGACGCTCACGCCTTCGCGGCACATGGCCTCGGCAAGGCCACCGGCGGGCACATCGCCCCAGGTCAGGATAATTTGCGCACGGGGGTCGAGTAGCGAGGCTCCAATCGCAAAGGCGTTGATCTCGCTGAGTGCGCCCGAGGCGAAGACCGACGCGTGGTAACCGATGCGGTGGTTGTCCGCCATGCTGGCGGCAAGGGCGCCCAGGAGGAACTTGGCCTCGTACATCTTGCCAAAGTACGAACGGACGCTTTGGTGGGGAAGGCCGATAGAGCAGTTGAGGAACCGAACCTGGGGATACTCAACGGCAGCCCTGAGCGTGTATTCCATCAGGCGGTGCGAGGTCGAGAAGATGACGCTGTCTCCATGTTTGACAGCCGTTTCCACGGCGGCGTAGAACACGTCCGGATCGTGGCAGTCCTCGAACGCCTCGGTGCGCACGATACCGCCAAAGTGCTCATCGAGATACTGACGCCCTTGGTCGTGCAGGCTGTCCCAGCTCGACGTCGCACAGGGGAACTCATGGATAAAGGCGATGCGCAGGGGATTGGCCGCCGAATAGACGGTCTTGCCCATAAAGAAGTTGAGCACGCCGGAGGTGGACTTGGCGGGCGACTCTTCCTCATCGACGCTCGGTGCTTCGACAAGATCGACCTTGTCCTCGTTATTTTTGCCGGCAATGACCAGCTCACGCCAAATCTTACACAGGCGGTTTACGACGATATCCGTCGGCGTATCCAGCAGGCGGTCCTGGTTGTACACATTGAGGTAGACGAGCATGGCGTCTGCGGGCGTAATGTCCAGGTGGTCGCCGCCCGCGCGAAGGTAGGCGCGCTTAAAGAGTAGGAAGGTGTGGCGCAGGTAGTCGACCTTTTTCTGCGGCCATTTTTCGATAAGGTCCTGACCGAGCATCTTGGCGAGCGTCTCGTAGCTTCCCTCGCGCGAGAACTCGATCTCGTATAGGGGGCAGACGCGCCAAAACGCGCAGAACTCACCGTACAGGCGGCTTTCGACGGAATCCCATGTGCCGGGGTAGAGACGGGTGACCTTGGCCGAAACCGTCGGGGCGTCCAGGAATTTGAGGACACTGACGCGCTTGTTGCCCTCTTGGACGTAAAACCGATGCATGAACTCGGTGACGATGACGGGATCGCGATAGCCCTCGGTCACCTGGATGTCGTAGAGGTTGGACCACTTGCGGGCGAACTCCGTGCTAAACGGCAGCAAGGGCATAAAGTTGCATGAAAAGGCCGACTGACGGCCCTTGGTAACCGTGCCGACGACCATTTCGAGCGGAATGTCTCTCAGGCCGACATTCTCTCGCTGGCCCAAGGGGAGCTGGGCAACCAAGCTATCGAGGTCCGTAAGGTACGGATGCTCGCTTTGACTAATGGCGCGTCGACGTCCTTGCTCGCCGCGCTTGCGTGCTTGACGATAGGCCTCTTCCATAGTTTTGCTCCCTTAGTCGTTTAAACAACTATATGAACTATGGTACCACGAATGAAAACCACCACAAAGGTGCCTGTCCCCTTTGTGGTGGTTTAGGCGATGATGGGGGCGATGGCGCGAATGCAGGCGTCGGCCGCCGTGAAAGTGGTGCTGTCGTCGCTGACGATAAAGATGATCTTGCCCTTAATGCCAAAGTCGCCGATCTCGCTAAAGAGCACGTAGGGCTCCTTGTCAAAGCTCGAGATGGGAAGCACGGCGGCCTTGGTGGCGCTGGTCAGCTCGTCTGCCAGCGCGTCGAGCGAGGCCCACTTGGATGTGTCCTTTACGGCAACGGGCACAGCCACACGCCCAAAGGGCATGAGATGCACGAGCGTGTTCTTGGAGATATTTGAGTTGGGGACGATGATGGTCTGCCCGCAGGCGTCCTCGATGGTCGTATGACGCCAGGTGATGTCCTGGACCACGCCCGACACGCCACCGACTTCGATATTGTCGCCGGGCTTGATGATGCCCATAAAGGTTACCTGCATGCCGCCGATAAGGTTTGAGAGCGTGTCCTGAAAGCCGAGCGAGATGGCGATGCCGCCGACGCCAAGAGCGGCGACGAGGGCGTTTGCGTTAATGCCAAAGCAGTTGTCGAGGATAAAGCTGCCGCCGATCATCCAGATGACGGCGCGCGCAATGTTGATGAAGATACTCGATGCCGGAAGCGGGTTGTCGTCGCGGTTGAGCAGGTGGCGCAGGGTCTTGGATACGACCTTGGTGGCGATGGCGGTGCCTATTACCAAGATGCCGGCCCAGATGACGTTGTGGACCCACCGTTGTTCAAAGAAATGAAGAATCGGTTCAAACAATTCCATGTTGGGAAGACCTCCTCATGATCGTCCAACCATGATACCCACCAAAAGCCCGTCCGATCACATTCGGACGGGCTTTTGCGCTCGATATAAGGTTTGCACGGCGGGGCTGCAAGGCCCGGCGGTGTAGCTTAGCGGCGGCGCTTCCAGATAATGCCGAGAACGATGATGACGATGCCGCCGATAAGGCATGCGCCGACCACGGTCAGCGTACGGTCTCCCGTTGCGGCAAGCTTACCGGCCGTCTTCTTGGTGGCGATCTGCGTGGTCGTCGTGCCGGGTTTGGGTGAGGGCTCAGGCGTTGGGGTCGGATGAGGTGCGGGGCTCTCAGCGGAGCTAAAGCTGATGGTGCCCGCGAGCGAGGCCACCTTGTGCTCCCAGTCGTCCTGCCCGATCAGTGCCCTCAGCGCTGCCTCGCACGTACCCCACTCGGTGAGCTTCTTGGCGTTTGCGAAGGTGGGGAAGTCGGTCGTGTTGGTGATGATGTAGTTGTTGGTGGCGACGGTATAGGTCTTGGCGGGGTCGAGCGTGCTGCCGTCTTTGGTGAGCGTGGCACTCACGATGCGCTTGCCTTCAGACTGCGTCCAGTCGATTGTTACGTTGATGCCGCCAAAGGAAAGAACGCTGCCGGAGTCGTCGGGCCACTTGTACATGTCCTGGGCTTCCTGCTCGGTGTGGCCGGCTGCGACGTAGGCTTGCTGAAGTTCGTAGCTGTCATTGCATTTGTCGCTAATTTCCAACGAGTGCTCAAGCGCTGCGAGGAAGTCCGCGCCGGTCATGGTCCAGGTCTCCAAGGTGTTGCCGTAGGGCGAGATGGCGATGACGTCGCCGGCGGTCACGTTTCCCGCCGCGATGCCGCCGCGGATGCCGCCAGCGTTCTCAATAGCAAGGTCCGCGCTCGTCAGGTCAGGGTCCGCACCCGTCAGGGCAAGATAGGAGCCGCAAATCACGTGGCCGATGGTCTGGGCCTTGGTGGTATCGCCTTCCTTGCTGGGGCGAAAATCGGTGGTGCGCACCATTTCCCAACCATGCGTGCCCGCGGCGTCCTCGCCGTAGAAATAGTCGGCGGCGGATGTGCCGAGCACCTTGTTCGACTCGATTTCAAAGGCGTCGTCGAGTGGCTTGATTTTGTTGCGGACGTCTTCAAGGCAGCTTTGGTAGTCGGAGCCCTTGTTCGGGTCGGCCAAAAGGTCGTTGACGTTCTTGGCGGTGTAGAGCTTCTCGTCGCTGTCGTCTGCAGGGACCGTGACCATGTCATCGTCGGTCGTCTCAGTGCCATTCGTGTCGTACTTGTACGGAATGGAAAGCAGACCGACCTCGGCAAAGGCGCTGCCCGCCTCGACGACGCGGACCGGCTTGCCGTCAGCCCCCGTCACGTTTTCGTCTAAGTTGATGTGCTCGTGGCCCGCGATAAGGGCATCGACCCCAACGAGCTTTGCAGCAAAGGTCTTGGCGTTGAGCGTGTGCGCGATGCAGACGATAACGTTGCAGCCCTCATCCTCGCGCAGTCGCTTGGCCTCGGCATTGATGGCGACTGCCGCATCCGAGAACGACGTGCCCCGGACCAGGTCCGTGCGCAGGGAGGATCCCAGTGACTCATCCATGGCACCCACGACGCCGACCTTGATTTTGTAGTCGAATGTGGAGTGATCTTCGCTGTCCTCCCAGGTACGGTCGAGCGTCTTGGTGATGCTCGAGCTCCATACGCCGCTCGTAGACTTCGCGTTTGCGCAGAGCATGGCGAAGGGCGTGCCGGTGGTGCTGTAGCCGGTCATGGTACGGAGCTTGTCCGCGCCGTAGCTCCAGTCGTGGTTGCCCGGCGTGGTCGCGTCGTAGCCGTTCGCATAAAAGGTGTCCATGAGCTCGGCGATGCTCTTGCCCTCGCTCATGGTGGCAAAGGACTGCCCGTGGAAGGTATCGCCCGCATCGAGCAGAAGATCGGGGGCGCTGCTTTGGGCGCTATAGAGAACCGCCAGTCCGTCAAAGCCAATGGTGCCGGTGCCCTTGCTATCGTTGTAACTGTACTTGTAGCTGCCGTGGATGTCGTTGGTGTGCATGACGGTCACAGAGCCGTCAATAGCGGCGGGCAGGTTCTCCGCGAAAGCGAGACTTGGGATGCCTGCGAGCGCGCCGGCTAACAACGCAGTGGCTAACGCAAGGCGGGGGATTCTTTTCATGGCAGTCTCCTTACTCTTTAACAAAAACCACCACAAAGGTGCCTGCCCCCTTTGTGGTGGTTTTCTAGGTCGTTAGCTCAGCAGCATGCGGTCGTTGGCGAGCTCGCCGCCCGAGACCTCCTCGAACTTCTGCAGCAGATCGGCAACGGTGAGCGACTTTTTTTCGTCGCCTGCCACGTCGTAGATCACGTGACCCTCGTGCATCATGATCAGACGATTGCCCAGACGGATGGCGTCGTTCATGTTATGCGTGACCATGAGCGTGGTCAGGTGATACTCGTCGACGATTTCCTCGGTCAGATTGAGCACCTTAGAGGCCGTCTTGGGGTCGAGCGCCGCGGTGTGCTCGTCGAGCAGCAGCAGGCGTGGCTTGGTGAGCGTGGCCATGAGCAGGGTGAGTGCCTGGCGCTGGCCGCCCGAAAGCAGGCCGACCTTGGCGTTGAGGCGCGTGTCCAGACCGAGGTCCAAGCGCTTGAGCAGTTCAACGTACTCGTCCTTCTCGGCCTTGGTGACGCCCCACGAAAGACCGCGACGCTGGCCGCGGCGCTTGGCGAGTGCCAGGTTCTCGGCAATCTGCATGTCGGCTGCGGTGCCGCGCATGGGGTCCTGGAACACGCGGCCCAGGTACTTGGCACGCTGCGACTCGCTCAGGCGCGAGATGTCGGTGCCGTCGAGCTCGATAACGCCCGAATCGAGCGGATACACGCCGGCGATCATATTGAGCAGCGTGGACTTGCCGGCGCCGTTGCCGCCGATCACGGTTACAAAGTCGCCATCATTGAGGGTAAGGTCGACGCCGGTGAGCGCGCGCTTCTCGGTGACGGTGCCCTTATTAAAGGTCTTCTTGACGTGCGAGAGCTTAAGCATCTGCCTCACCCCCCTTCGTGTAGGAGCTGCGGAGCTTATAGCGCTCCCAAACCACGGGCACGCACAGGGCCACGGCGACGATCACAGCGGAAAGCAGCTTCATGTCGTTGGCGTCCATGCCCAACTGCAGCACGATGGCGCGGATGAGGAAGTACACCACGGAGCCAAAGACGGCGGAGGCAAGACGGACGCTAAACTGCGTGAGGCCGCCGGGCAGCAGGCGGCCGAGCACCTCGCCGATAACAATGGCGGCAAGACCGATAACGATGGCACCGGTGCCCATGCCAATGTCGGCGTACTTCTGGCTCTGGCAGATGAGCGCGCCCGAAAGGCCGATGAGGGCGTTGGAGAGCACGAGGGCGATCATCTTGGTGGAGTTGGTGTTGACGCCCAGAGCGCGGATCATGTACTCGTTGTTGCCGGTGGCGCGCAGCGCCGAGCCGATCTCGGTGCCAAAGAACCAATACAGGATGGCAACGATAGCCACAGCGAGCAAGATGCCCAGGATGATGGCGACGGTGGACTGCGGCAGGCCCGTCATGTTGCTGACAGACGAGAAGATAGTGCCCTTGGCAAGGATGGGCGTATTGGATTTGCCCATGATGCGCAGGTTGATGGACCACAGGCTGATCTGGGTGAGGATTCCGGCGAGGATCGCGGGAATCTCAAAGACCGTGGTCAAAATGCCCGTGACGGCGCCCGCGATGGCACCGGCACACATGCCGGCCAAAACAGCGAGCAGCGGGTCGACGTTGTTATTGACGATGAGTACGGCGCAGACGCAGCCGCCGAGGGCAAAGCTGCCGTCGCAGGTCATATCGGGGATGTCGAGCAGGCGGAACGTGATAAACACGCCAAGCACCATAATGCCCCAGAGGACGCCCTGCGAAACGGCGCCCTGCAATGCAATAAGCATGCTTCATACCTCCTAGGATAGGGTGGACACGTGAGTCACCATGATAGCGGTAACAATGCATAAAAGAGCTGCGGCCGGATGTTTTGTCTCATCCGTAACAAGCAGGGCGAACGCCGGTCTTTGGCGTTCGCCCCTGTGGCTCAGATATTGAATAACGCAACTATGGCGCGAGTGCGGGTCCTAGACGCGTTACCGCGCATGGCGCTACTCGTCCAGAGCGGAAAGGTCGATGCCCAGCGCCTCGGCCATCTCGTCGTTCTTGACGACGACCAGGTCCTTGCTCGAGAGGTGCTTGATCGGCATATCCTCGGGCTTGGCCTCGCCCTTCAGGATCTTAACGGCCATCTCGCCCGCGGCGTAGCCCAGGTCCTCATAGTTGATGGAGAGGGTGAACAGGCCGCCGGCCATGCACATGCCCTCCTCGCCGGTTACGAAGGGGAGCTTATTCTCCTTGCAGATCTGGCCGACCTGCGAAGCGCCCGCGGCGATGGTGTTATCGGTAGGAGAGTACAGCGCGTCGACCTTGCCCACGGCAGATTCGACGACGGACTGGATCTCGTTGGAGCTCGAGACGGTGAAGTCGGTGTAGTCCAGGCAGATCGGAAGAGCGTCGTGTAGGGAAA